>CAJPNP010000026.1 GCA_905372025.1 uncultured Treponema sp.
TTTTTGGAGTACGTTAAAACCGGAACGGTGAATACGGAGTATACCGGGAGGATAGAAACGATGATACAGGCAGTAAAGAATAACGAACAGGCACGGCAGGAATACCGTTTTATGTCGGGGTTTGAAATGGACGCACGGGAAAAAGGTTTTTCCGACGGTTCACGCCAAGCAAAGCTTGAAACGGCACGTATACTAAAACGGTTCGGTGATTCCGTTCAAAAGATAATGCAGGCTACCGGGCTGAGTAAAGAAGAAGTTGAAAGTCTCTGAAAATCGGATATCCTTGTCGACCCTTTAAAAAGATTTGTGTTCCCGCCGGCACCATAACCGTCGGCGTGCAGCCAAAGTATTCGGGTAGTTGCGCCCTGCTTGCTCTCATTTACATATTGCGTTATAATTCTTGAGAATTGCATTCTTCGAGGTTTGTATGGCAAAATATCCCTTTGAAACGATTGAACCCAAATGGCAGCGCTATTGGGAAGAAAATAAAACTTTCCGCGTAACCGAAGACCCGGCCGTTCCCAAAGACAAACGCGCCTACGTGCTGGACATGTTTCCCTACCCTTCCGCTCAAGGGCTGCACGTCGGGCATCCGGAAGGTTATACGGCTACCGACATTTACTGCCGCTATTTGCGCATGAACGGCTGCAACGTTCTCCACCCGATGGGCTTCGACGCCTTCGGCCTTCCCGCCGAAAACTACGCGATAAAAACCGGCACGCATCCGAGCATTACAACCAATGCCAATATCGAGCATTTTACGCAGCAAATCAAAGCCTTCGGTTTTTCGTACGACTGGGAACACTGCGTTTCAACCTGCAGCCCCGACTATTACAAATGGACGCAGTGGATTTTTTTGCAGCTGTATAAAAAAGGGCTCGCATACGAAGCCGAAGCGCCGATCAATTGGTGCCCGAGCTGTTTAACGGGGCTTGCAAACGAAGAAGTAAAAGACGGCAAATGCGAGCGCTGCGGAACGCCCGTTACGCGCAAAACGATACGCCAGTGGATTCTTAAAATCACCGCATACGCCGAACGCCTTTTACAGGATTTGGACGGCTTGGATTGGCCGGAATCCGTCAAGGCTATGCAAAGAAACTGGATCGGAAAAAGCGAAGGTGCCGAAGTTGACTTTAAAATCGACGGCAGCGAAAACGATACGATTACCGTCTACACCACGCGGGCCGATACCCTTTTCGGCGCAACGTACATGGTTATCGCGCCGGAACATAAACTGGTGGAAAAACTCACTTCAAGCGCGCAAAAAAAAGCCGTCGAAGCCTACGTTGACCAAGCGGCAAAAAAAAGCGACTTGGAGCGCACCGATTTGGCAAAAACCAAAACCGGCGTTTTTACCGGCTCTTACGTTATAAACCCCGTAAACGGCGCAAAAATCCCGGTATGGGTGTCGGATTACGTTTTGATTTCCTACGGAACCGGCGCGGTTATGGCCGTTCCCGCCCACGATGAACGCGACTGGGATTTTGCAAAAGCGTTCGATTTACCGATTATCAAAACGGTCGCGTCAACCGAAGAAGTCGCCCGTATCGGAGACGGTGACGAAGCACGGGGCGCCGCTATCTTGCGCGAAGCCGCACAAAAAGCGGAAGCGGGAGAGAGCTCCTCTTACGAGGATTTAAAAAAGCGCTTTCCCGAGATTTTTTCGGTGCCCGATCGTTGCACCGCAGCCGACGGCTACAGTATAAACAGCGGCATGCTCACCGGACTTCCGACGCAAAAAAGCAAAGAAACCGTAACCGAACGACTTGCGCAAAAAGGATTCGGCAAAAAAGCGGTGAATTACAAACTGCGCGACTGGATTTTCAGCCGCCAGCGCTATTGGGGCGAACCGATTCCGCTCGTGCACTGTCCCGAATGCGGCTGCGTACCCTTGAACGAAAAAGACCTTCCGCTCGTGCAGCCGGAAGTACAGTCGTACCAGCCGACCGGCACCGGCGAAAGTCCCCTCGCCCACGTAAGCGGGTGGGTACACTGCACGTGCCCCCGCTGCGGCGGAAAAGCAAAGCGCGAAACGAATACGATGCCGCAGTGGGCCGGTTCGTGCTGGTACTATCTTCGCTATTTGGATCCGCACAATACAAAAGAGTTTGCCGCAAAGGACAAAATAGAATACTGGATGCCCGTAGATTTATATGTCGGCGGCGCCGAACACGCGGTTTTGCACTTGCTGTATGCGCGCTTTTGGCACAAAGTGCTGTACGATGTGGGCTTGGTAAACACAACCGAACCGTTCCGGCGCCTTATCAATCAGGGAATGATAACGTCCTACGCGTTTCAGCGGAAAAACAAAACTCTCGTCCCTACCGATGAAGTGCGCGAAGTTCCGGGCAAAAGCGGCGTATTTGAAGAAATCGCAACGGGCGAAATACTCGAACGCGTCATTGCCAAAATGTCGAAGTCGCTTAAAAACGTCATAAATCCCGATGAAGTTATAAAAGAATACGGGGCCGATTCGGTGCGCATGTACGAAATGTTCATGGGCCCGCTGGAAGTTTCAAAACCGTGGAGTACGCAGGGTCTTATCGGCATTCACCGCTTTTTGGAAAAAGTGTGGGCGCTCGGCGAAAAACCGCTGTCAAAAAACGAAGCGGGCGCCGACTTGACCAAACTTCTGCACAAAACAATTAAAAAGGTAAGCGCCGACACCGCATCGCTCAATTTTAACACGGCAATAAGCCAAATGATGATATTCGTCAACGAACTTTCAAAGCTGAACGAATTGCCGGAAGCGGCGTGGAAAGACTTTGTCGTTATGCTGTCCGCATATGCGCCCCACTTGGGCGAAGAATTGTGGCAAAAAGCCGGCGGAAAAGAAAGCGTTTCGTATGAGCGCTGGCCGAAATGGAACGAAGAACTGTGCAAAGACAACACATGCACCATCGTCGTGCAGGTAAACGGCAAAATCCGCGATAAATTCGAAGCGGATGTGAACGAAAGCAAAGAAAATCTTGAAAAGACGGCTTTGGCAACCGAAGGCGCCAAGCGCTATCTTGAAGGCAAAACGCCCGCAAAGCTTATCGTCGTACCGAACAAGCTCGTAAACATTGTTGTGCGCCCCTAAGCCGCAATCGTCCGAATCCGCCTTAGCCGCCTTTCTTTTTGTTATGAATTTTCGGCCGCGTTCCACGCGTGGATAAATTCGATCATGTACTGTTGCACGTCGTTAAACCACTTTTGCTGAAAGCGCACGGCAAGCGGCCCCACATAGCGGTAGTGCCAGCACTCCCAGCGGTAGCCGGTAATAAATTCGTAGCCGTCGGGAAACGAAAGCGACCAGCCGTATTTTCCCGCATTGGCGGTAAGCCATTTTCCCGCGCTCGTTTTTGCGTACTCGTCGGTAATCGAACCGAAATCGATTACCGTTCCAAGTTGGTGCTGGCTCGCACCGGGCCGAGCCGATTCACGGTCGGCGGCTTCTTTTCCCATTTGCGCAACGTTCCGTTCGTACACCCTTTTTTGATAAGCGTAAGAGCGGTAAGTTGAACTGACCACAAGCGTTATTCCCTGATCGCGGGCGGCATGCGCCATGTGCGAAAGCGCTTTTTCAACGTCCGAACGCAAAGAAAGGTCGTTGCGGTTTATAACGTAGGCGCCCGCGCGGGCACTTTCAGCGGTAAGCGGCACAAGAGACGGCGGCACAAAGTTTTCGTCGAGCAGCACTGTTTTATCCACGCGGATTAAAAGATTGTCGGTATCGGCATCGAGTACGGCGCGTAAATCGGCTAAAAACAGCGAACGGTTCGCAAGGATGCGCTCGGCAAGCGTTGAGGCTTCCCCCTTCGCATCGGAAAACGGAAGATTGTCCGCCGTTAAGATTTTTACGAGCTTTTGCTCGTCGGAACTTTGCGGGGAACTTTGCACGGGCGAATGCGCGGGCGTTTGCGCAAAAGCGGTCGCACCGCTTTTGCGCGGCGAACAGGCGGAAAAACACAGCAGCAGTGCGCACGCGCTTAAAAGCGCACACAAAAGTACGCCGGGAAATCCCGCATAACGGGGAAAGACAAGGGAACAAAAACTAAAGGCTTTCATCATCCGATCTCCGTTACCGAATGTATGCGCCTGAACGTATCGTCAAAGCCGGTTGCAGCTAGAGCGTCCATAACCGCCGCCGAAGGTTTAAGCAAAAAAACGGTGCGGTTTTTGGGCTTTCCGTCGTTAAAACAGCCGAACAGTACGCTCAAACCGCACGAATCGATCGCGTTCACCTTCGACATATCCAGTACCAAATGTGTTTCTTTAATAATTTCATACGCACGCTTTTCGAATTCGGCAAAGGTATACGAGTTCACAGGCCCGGTCAATTCGAGCAAAATATAGTTCGGTGCATTTTTTTCCTGAATAATCAGTTGTTCCATATATCAATCCTCAATTCATCATACAATCTTTACAATAAGAGCACTTGCGTCTTCTTCCATTTCTTTATCAACGAATTCCCGCACGGCAGTGCTCAAAAAACCGCACAGCTTTTCGGCGGGTTGTTTGATATTGTCCAGCACAACGCGCTGGATACGGGCTTTACCGAACGACTCGCCGCGCATCGACTTTGTTTCGATTAAGCCGTTTGTAACGCCGACAAGAAGGTCGCCCGAAGCCAGCTGTACTTTTTTAACCTTTATGAGCGAAGAAATATCTTCGGCAAAGCCCAAAACCCTTCCTTCACCCTGAATTTCAATCATATTGTTATATGTTTTATTGTACATAAACAAAGCGGGAAGCGCGCAGTTCGCGTAGTATACGCTTTTCGACTGCATATCAATCAGGCAAAACATGCCGGCAAAATAAGTACCGCGCGGCAGATTTTCCCTGATAAACGAATTCACCTTTTGTATGAGCGCTTTAAAATCTTTGGTTTCCGCCAAAAAGACGGGAATCATCGTTTTTAAGATTGCCATAAGCATACTGGCGTTAAGACCTCTGCCGCTCAAATCGCCGATAACGCCGATGTACCGGTGCGCGTCGAGTTTTATAAAATCGGTGAATCCGCTTCCCAAAGAACGGGCGCTCAACGAAAAAGAATCGGCGTCGCAGCCGGCAAGTGAAGGAACGTCCGTTTTTTTATGCAGTGCTTGAATAACCTGCGAAGAAAAGCGGATTTCGCGGCCGACAAGGTTTACAAGTTCTTCGTTTGCAATGTTTTTAAGATAATAACCGGTTAAGAAAAAGCGCGAATACAAGGCGTTAAAGGTTTCGTAATCGTAATCGGTGTACGGCTGTTCCATTTTTTTCGCTCCGAGCAGCACCATGCCGAACAAGTACGCACCTTCGTTCAGCAAAATCATAACTTCGCTGTCGGTTTGCTCGAATATGTCGTACAGTTTGGACGCAAAGGGAGAAATCGCGTGGACAGTGTCGCAGTGCGTTTTGAATACTACGCGCCGCTGAATATTCAGCAAAGCCGAAAAAACGGGATTGTTTACATCCAGTTCGATTTTACTGTCGTTCGACGAATAGCGGGTCGTTAATTTGCGCTCGTCGTTTTCGGTTAAAAGCACAACGTTCGTCGCATTCAGATTTTTTTGCAGAATATGCGCAAAGCGCATGTCAATCTGCATGTCTATATCGCCGAAGTCCAAAGCCGCAAATTCCTCTTCCATTCGGTCGGCATAAGACGAAACGCCGTACCGATCCGACTGAAACAGTAAAATACGTATACTGTGCGCGATAAAAAACAATACCGCCGCCGATGCTATCGCAAACAGAAAAAAAGCGGGACGGTTATTTTTAATAAACGGTAAAAGCAATGTAAAGGCAAAGCCCGTTGCCGCGGACGGCAGGATATACATCAAAGCAAAAAAGCCCGTTTCACGGAAAACGGCGGAAATATTGAGTAATACGAAATTCTGCTGTATGCGGTAAAACAAAAAGAGTACGAACGCATAGGCGAACGGCAAAAGCATGACAAACAAACCGTGTCCCGGCATCGTATTTGCTCTATGAATTAAAAGAAAAAACAACTGTCCTGCAATCAGCGAGCCGGCAAAAAGTAAGGCTTGCTGACGCAGAATACGGCGCGCAAACAGTTCGTATTTAAAAAGCAGCACAAGAATCGATGCAAAAGGCAGTACGTAGACAACCATCGCCCTATAAAATGAAAACCACGTTATAGGTAAAAACCAAATAGGTTTGCTTAAAACGACAAGATTGTGTCCTGCATCAAAAGAAAAAGAATCGAACAGAAAAAATACAACATAAAAAGAAAGAGCCGTCGCTGCCAATATGACGGCACGCCACAATGCATCACGCTTAAAAGTGGGAAAACGGCAGCACCACACAAAAACAAGTACCGCTTCTATGGACGGAAGCCAAATAAAAAAGCGGCCGAAAGAGGCGGTAAGACCCTGTTGATTAAAGAGTATAAATAAAACGCACAATGCTCCGACCAGAGAAGACAAGGCTTGCAGCAAAAGCATGTTGACAAAAGACCTTGTCCTGCTGTCGGCAAGGGAGAGATCCATTAAAAAGGAAAGCGAAAAAACCGCAACCGTGCACAAAAGGTTCAATACAAAAAAAATCATACGGCCTCCCCCACTTTAATCGCAAGCATTGTTATATCGTCACGTATGCGCCCGTCGCCGCTGAACGCAAGAACCAAATCGGACACATCGGTTATAAAAGCTCGCGCCGATTTTACAAAGCTCTTCTTTAAAAGCCGCTCGTATTGTTCGGTGTTTCCAAGTTCGACACCGCTTTCGTTCATCGCTTCGGAAACGCCGTCGGAAGCGATGAACAGCATGTCGCCGGTATACAGCTTTTGCACTTTCGGCGTTATTTCTTCCATATCGATAATACCGACGAGGCTTGCATTCGACTTTAAAGCACGCAGCCTTCCTCCGTCGGGGGAACGCGAAATAAGAACGGGGTCTGCCATCGACGCATTTACGTATTCCATAGTCATCTGGCGCGTATCGATAATTCCGACGAATAAAACCGTATATTTATCTTCGAGGCTCATACTCTTGATGGCCTTATCGACCGACGATACGAGCAGGCTTAAATTCTCTTTGTTTTTTATGGTTTTAACGGTATTCATAACCAAACCCATGATGAGGGCGGCCGACAAGCCCTTACCGGACACGTCGCCGAGCATAACCAGCGTTTTTTCGTTTGTAACCGGAAGCACCGTATAATAGTCGCCGGACACGTTTACGAGCGGCCGGTAATAAGAAGCGATATCGAGCCGCTTTATTTTCGGCATTGTCTGCGGTAAAAAGGTTTTTTGCGTGTCGGCCAAAAGCGCCCATTCTTTTGACAGGGAGCTGATTTCCGACATTTTTGCAATCGTTTTTTCACACAGTTGGAAACGCTTGAATTCGTCAAGCAATTTGGAAAAAATAACCGGATCAAAAAGGCGGGTATAACGGCAAAAAAAGTAAATGTGCCGACGGTCGGCAGCAATGAAAAAGCCGCGCGCAGCGGCGGGATCCGAAACAAGCCCCAATTCTCCGTCAAAAAAGTAACAGCCTTCCTCCCAATCCGCACCGAAATTCATCGTCAGCCTTTCGATAGTCTGCCTGTCGGATGCGATATGCGAGGGGCTGTTGTATAAAATTCTGCTTTCGTCCTTATCAACGTACAAAACCGAAATACCGCCCCGATCTTCGCAAACATCGCGCACAGCCTGTATAAAGTCGTCGAGCGTATACGAAAAACGCAGGCGCTCGATAAACCGCGAAAGCAATCCCGTTTCGCCGCCGTACAAACCTTTCCGCTCGATGCGTTCGGAAAAAAATTTGTCCGCAGCCGTACGAGCGATAAAAAATATGCATACAATAAGGGAGGCCACCGTAAACGAAAAGAGGATACCGCTATTCCATGTTAAAAAGAAAGCGACAACCGCAAAAGAAACGCATGCACTGATAAATAATCCGATTTTCACTAAAACCTGTTTTGTTTTAAGCATATCGACTCCAAGTTTAAAATCCCGGAAAAGAATTTGTACTTTTAGATATTTTCAACGCATTAATTATAACATTGTAAGGGGAAAATAACAAGATACGGATGAAAATCGTACATTCGCCTACGATTTTCATCTGTATACTTTGTTATTGTATCACAACTTTCAAAATAAATACAAAGTCCGCACTATTTTTATCCGGCGGTTTTAATTTGCCAAATCGGAGATGGCGACGGGTTTGGGATTGGCATCTTCGCCTTGAACGGCGGCCACTTCTTCCAAAAGCTGTTTTGCCTTTGCCGAAAGTTTGGTCGGTACGGTAATTAAAACCTTAATGTACATATCGCCTTTGCGGCCGCTGTTGCCGTAGGGTACGCCTTCGTCGCGTAAGCGCAAAAGCTTTCCGTGCTGAGTGCCGGCGGGAATCCGCAGCTTGATTTTTTTATCGTCCAACGACGTTACGGTAATCTCCGAGCCCAAGGCGGCCTGCGTCATCGAAACGGGAATCGCGCAGTACAAATCCTGTCCGTTGCGCTCAAAATAGCGGTGAGGCGCCACATGGAGAATAATCACCAAATCGCCCGAAGGACCGCCGCCGCGCCCGGCGTCCCCTTGGTTGGGAACGGCTATGCGCTTGCCGTTGTCGACTCCGGGAGGAATCGTAACGACAATTTTTTTGCGTTTTTTTTGCAAACCGGAACCGCCGCAAGCCTTGCAGGGGTTGTCGACAACCGTTCCCTCGCCCTGACAGGTCGGGCATGTTTGCGCTACGCTGAAAAATCCCGCGCTGCGCCGAATCTGTCCCGCACCGCCGCACGACGGGCAGGTTTTGCGTTTTGAACCTTCGGCGCCGCCGGTTCCCCGGCAGCTTTCGCATACTTCGTTGTGCTGAAACGATATTTCGGCTTTAGTGCCGAACACGGCGTCTTTAAACGAGATTTCAAGGTCGTAACGCAAAGAGGCCCCGTGATCGGGACCTCCGCTTCTGCGCCGGCTTGAACTTGCGCCTCCGCCGAAAAGGTTTTCGAACACATCGCCGAAACCGCCGAACAAGTCTTCAAAGTCATGGAAGGCGTGCGAAAATCCCTGACCTCCGCCTCCGCCCGCCATGCCTTCAAGGCCCGCAAAGCCGTATTGGTCGTATATCTGACGTTTTTGGTCGTCCGAAAGCACTTCGTATGCTTCGGTAGCTTCCTTAAACTTATCCTCGGCTTCTTTATTGCCGGGATTTTTATCGGGATGATACATGACAGCCAGCTTGCGGTAGCCTTTTTTAATTTCCTCTTTCGTGGCGCCCTTTTGGACGCCAAGAACTTCGTAATAATCGCGCTTTGCCATTTATTTGTCGTCGTCTACCACTTCGTAATCAACATCGTCGGCTTTGCCTGAAGCGGCGCCGCTATTGCCTGAACCGGAAGAATCCGCCGAACCTGCAGTACCGTCGGCACCGCCTTGAGCCGCACCTTGAGCACCGGCACCTTGAGCCGCCTGCTGCTTGTACACTTCTTCGGCAATCTTATACGACGCCTGCTTTAAAGCTTCGGTTTTGGCTTTGATATCTTCAACGTTGTCGCCCGCAAGCGCCTGTTTAAGGGCTGCGACGGCATCTTCTATCTTTTGCTTTTCGGCGGCGTTCACCTTGTCGCCCAATTCTTTAAGCGTTTTTTCGGTTGCGTACACCATCGAATCGCCTTCGTTGCGCGCATCGACTTTTTCGCGTTCTTTTTTATCCGCTTCGGCATTCGCTTCGGCTTCTTTTACCATGCGATCGATTTCGCTTTCGCTCAAACCGCTCGAAGATTCGATGCGCACGCTTTGCTCTTTTCCCGTACCCAAATCTTTTGCGGATACGTGCACAATACCGTTCGCATCGATGTCGAAGGTTACTTCAATTTGCGGAACACCGCGCGGTGCGGGAGGAATTCCTACCAAGTCAAAGCGCCCGAGCGTACGGTTTTGAGCGGCCATTTCGCGCTCGCCCTGCAATACGTGGATCGATACGGCGGTTTGTCCGTCGGCGGCAGTCGAAAAGATTTGACTTTTGCGCGTAGGAATTGTCGTGTTGCGCGGAATAAGTTTTGTAAAGACAGCGCCCATCGTTTCGATACCGAGCGACAGCGGCGTAACGTCGAGCAACAGGATGTCTTTTACATCGCCGCCCAAAATACCGCCCTGTATTGCCGCGCCTACGGCAACGGCTTCGTCGGGGTTTACCCCCTTTGAACCTTCTTTGCCGAAGATCTCTTTTACCGTCTGCATAACTTTAGGCATACGGGTCGATCCGCCGACCAAAAGCACTTCGTCGATTTTCGACGCGTCGATTCCCGCATCGGCCAAAGCTTTGCGGCAGGGTTCTTTGGTGCGCTCAAGCAAATCTTCGGTCATTTGTTCGAATTTTGCGCGGGTCAAAGACTTTTGCAAGTGCTTGGGACCGGACGAATCCGCCGTAATAAAGGGCAGATTGATTTCGGTCGACGACTGCGACGAAAGCTCGATTTTCGCCTTTTCGGCGGCTTCGCGCAAACGCTGCAAAGCCATGCGGTCTTTCGACAAATCGATGCCCGTGTCGGCTTTGAACTCGTCGGTGAGCCAGTTGATTATTTTGCGGTCGAAATCGTCGCCGCCTAAGTGGGTGTCGCCGTTTGTCGATTTTACTTCGAATACGCCGTCACCCAATTCAAGTATGGAAATATCGAAGGTGCCGCCGCCCAAGTCGTAAACGGCGATCATCTTTTCGCTTTTTTGTTCTTTGCTGAAACCGTAGGCCAAAGAAGCGGCGGTCGGTTCGTTGATAATGCGCTTTACGTCGAGACCCGCGATTTTTCCCGCGTCTTTGGTCGCTTGGCGCTGCGCGTCGTTAAAATATGCCGGAACGGTGATTACCGCTTCGGTAACGGTTTCGCCCAAATAGTCTTCGGCGGTTTTTTTCATTTTTTGCAAAATAAACGCGCTGATTTCCTGCGGCGAATATTCTTTTCCTTCAATATCGATTCTCACGTCTTCGCCGTGATCGACAACCTTATACGGTACCAATTTTGCTTCTCCGGACAATTCGCTGTAGCGGTGGCCGATAAAGCGTTTAATCGAATATACCGTGTTTTCGGGGTTTGTAATCATTTGGTTTTTTGCAGGTTGACCGACAATGCGCTCACCCTTTGATGTAAAGCCGACAATGGACGGGGTTGTTCTTCCGCCTTCCGAATTCTGAATAACGACAGGCTCGCCGCCTTCCATAACGGCTACACAGGAATTGGTCGTTCCCAAGTCAATACCGATAATTTTTCCCATAGTCTTTTTCTCCTACAAACTGATTTATTTTATTATTGTTCGGCAGCCGAACCGGAATCGGACGTTTGAGCGGAATCGCTTTCGCAGGATGCGCCGGTTTCTTTTTGCGTGCCGTCGGGCGTTGTAACCATCACTTTTGCGTGGCGGATAACCCGATCTTTTAACATATATCCTTTTAAATATACTTCCGAACAAACCGATTCGGCAACCGGTCCCTTGTTCGTCGCAATCGCTTCGTGTTTGTCGTGATCGAACAGGTCGCCCTTTTCGCCGTAGACGCTCAAGTCATACTTCGTTTCGAGCAAACTGTGCATTTGCTTGTTGATCATGCCGATACCGTCGACAACCGGCTTGAGGTCGGCAAGCGGTTTGCCTTCGGCGTCTACTCCGGCCGCAAGGGCGCGGTCAAAATCGTCGAGTATGCCGATTAAGTCGGTAAGCAGATTGGCGTTCGCATAATCGAAGATTTCCTGTTTTTCTTTAACCATGCGCTTGCGGTAATTTTCAAAATCGGCCGATTTACGAAGATATTTATCCTGCAAGTCGGCGTTTTCCGCTTCGAGAGCGGCGATGCGTTCTTCGGCGGTTTGTTCTTTTGAAGTTTGTCCGTTTGCGTCCGCACTTTGCGTTTCAGACGCCGTTTGCGGATTTTCGGTTACGGTTTCTTCGTTTTCTTTGTGTTTCGTTTCTTTTGTGCTCATTACAAATCCTAATGTATAATGATACTTTTAAGGTACTAACGGTAAGGGCTTATCGTCAACAGCAAACGGGATTTTTTTGCCGCAAACCGCTACAAAAGCGGAATGCCCCGTTTTTTGCATTTTTTTATCATATCGTCCGGCCACGAACTAACTTGCACTTCGCCGATGTGAGCTTTGCGTAAAAAATACATGCACAGCCGCGATTGCCCGATGCCGCCGCCTGCGCACAGGGGTAATTCTCCGGCCAAAAGGCGTTTATGAAAGTATAATTTTTTGCGTTCGGTGCAGCCGCGCTGCTCAAGCTGAAGGTTCAGCGTTTCGGGCGACACGCGGATTCCCATCGAAGAAAGTTCGAGCGCGTTTTGCAAAACGGGGTTCCACACCAAAAGGTCGCCGTTTAAGCCGCAGTGCCCGTCGCCCGTTTCGGTTATCCAATCGTCGTAGTCGGGGGCGCGCCCGTCGTGGGGTTTGCCGTCGGCAAGCGGGGCTCCGATGCCGGCGATAAAAACGGCGCCGTATTCGCGGCAAACCGCGTTTTCGCGTTCTTTAGGCGTCAAATCGGGATAGCGTTTTTGCAAATCTTCGGAAAACACAAAGGTAAGCTTTTCCGGCAGTACGGGCGCGATAACCGGAAAATGGTCGTAGATATAAAATTCGGTCCGTTTAAGGCAGCGGTAAATTTTTTTAACCGTATCGCGCAAAAAAAAGATTGTGCGGTCGTTTTCGCCGATAACCGTTTCCCAATCCCATTGATCGACGTACAACGAATGAACGGCGTCCAGCTCTTCGCTTGCGCGGATTGCGTTCATGTCGGTATAAATGCCGAATCCCTCTTTCAGCTTCAAATCGGCAAGTTTTATGCGCTTCCATTTTGCAAGCGAATGCACGATTTCCATGCGCGCATTATTCATGCCCGGCGCGGTAAACGAAACAGGTTTTTCCACGCCGTTCAAATCATCGTTCAAGCCCGTACCCGACTGCACAAAAAGCGGTGCGGTAACGCGGGTTAAATTCAATTCAGTCGATAAGGCAAGCTGAAAAAAATCCTTAATCATGACAATGGCGTGTTCCGTTTCTCGCACCGAAAGCGCGCTCTCATATGGACCGGCCGGCCACAGTTCCGACATAAAAACCTCTTTATGAAAGCCTTATTTTATACATCTGAAAGATTTTTGTCCAGAGAGGGATGAAAATCGTACATCCTTGTACGTTTTTCATCGCGAGTTTTAGGCTTGCGCCTAAAACATCGTGTACTTATAACTTTTGCAACGTCCGTACCGCAACCTTCAAGTTGTACCGGCAGGGATGACGAAAAAGCTTTAAATAAGCGAGTTTGCCTTACGCATGCGCTCTTCCAGGCGCTTTATTCATGTTGAAGCCCTTTTTTTTCGAGACGGAACCTTATTCGGCGGAAAGAAGAGCCTGAATCGACTCGGCCATAGAACGAATTAAAAGATAACTCGATACGGCCCCCGCATCCAAAACTCCTCTTGATCTTTCTCCTAAGCGGCTCGCCCGGCCGACTTTTGCAATCATATCTTTTGTTGAAAGCATTCCCTGTTCTGCCTTTTCCGACATTTTTTTTAGAGCTCGTTCAAAGGTTTCTCCGTCGTCAACAGCCTTTTTAAAAGCAGATGCTGCGGGTATTAGGGTATCCAAAAGAGTTTTATCTCCCACTTTCGCTTTACCGATACTTTGTATACCAGCAATACCCGAATCGATTATTACGGAAAAAGTTGGTGCGTCAATTACATCCTTTGACATGCTTGCTTTTGCAATTTCCTTAAAAAAACATCCGTATAGCGGTCCCATTGAACCGCCTATTTCCATTAACAATGTTTTTCCTAAAATCATGGCAGCGTCGGAAAAGGACAGAGCTTTACCTTCTATCGCTTTTGCACACAAAGAAAAGCCCTTATTCATGTTAATTCCGTGATCGCCGTCGCCTATGGCTCCGTCTACTTCACTTAAATAAGCCATATTTTTTTGTATAGTATCGATCAAATTTTCAACGATTATTTTACCGTCGGCATTTTTAAAAGCGTTCATACAGCAGCTCCGAATTGCGTTAAGCCCATACATTCACAATCAAGATCTATAAGTTTTTTTAATTCATCGTCGACTTTCATGAGCGTAAGAGTAATCCCCATCATTTCCAAAGAGGTAAAATAATTCCCGACATATGCGCGATGAACGCGTATTTTCTTTTCATTAAGTATTTCGGCAACATGATTATAAAAAATATACTGTTCCATTACAGGAGTACTGCCCAAGCCCGACACTAAAACAACCGTTTCATCTCCCGCGCAAAAAGGCAAATCCGGTAAAATAATATCCAAACACTGCTGCGCAATTTCATCGGCGGATTTTAACTTATCTATTTTTACTCCCGGTTCTCCGTGGTGTCCTATGCCTATTTCCATTGTTCCCGGCTCAATATGAAAATTCGGCTTTCCCACGGCAGGGATGGTACAAGCGGTTAATCCGATACCGACGCTCCTAGTATTATCGATGGCTTTTTGAGCGACAGCAATAACTTCTTCCAGCGAACCGTCCAAAGCGGCTTTAGCACCGCCTACTTTCCACATCAAAACTTCGCCGGCTACCCCTCGCCGTTTGTCTTTTTCGGTTTTAGGAGCGGAAGCTGCATCATCGTTTGCCACAACGGTTTTTACAATCAAACCGTCATCTGCGGCCTCTTCTACAGCCATTTTGACATTCATATTATCACCGGCATAATTACCATATAAGCAAGCGACTCCCTTGCCCCCGTCGGCGGCTTTAAAAGCATCGTAAAAAGAACGCGCCGTAGGTGAAGAAAAAATCTCTCCGACGGCAACCGCATCAACCATATTGCGTCCGACGTAACCTATAAATGCCGGTTTGTGCCCCGAACCGCCGCCGGTAACAATGCCTACTTTTCCTTTTTTAGGCGATTGTATCCATTTATAAACGCGCGGATTGTCCGTAGCTGATACCAAGTTTGCATGAGCTTTTCCGAAGCCTTTAAGCATATCCTCTACAACTGAATTAGGATCGTTAATTATTCGTTGCATTTGTTATCCTCCCGTCTTTTATTCTGAATATTTCATCATATTCACTCATTTTATTTACTTTAGGAGTAGAAGGTCCGTCAATAAATTCGGCACACAAAAAAGTACGAACAATCGACTTAGCCAATTCAATTCCTATGACCCGTGCTCCCATAGTAATAATTTGAGCGTTATTACTTTTTACGGCTCTTTCCGCAGAATAGGTATCATGACATTGAGCTGCTCGAATTCCCGGAAACTTATTCGCCGTCATTGCCATCCCTATACCGGTACCGCAGCACAGGATTCCCCGTTCTGCGGCTTTATTTGCTATTTCGTATGCCACTTTTACGGCAATATCTGGATACAAAACCTTTTCTTTGTTGAAAGTTCCGCAGTCGATAATTTTATGTCCCAGTTGTGTAACAAAAGTCTTTAACTCTTCTTTTAAATCATAGGCGGCTTCATCGCAACCGATAGCTATAGTCACTACAAGCCCCCTATTGAATCGTGTAACCGCCGTCAATAACCAAATTTGAACCGGTTATCATACCTGCAGCATCACTGGCTAAAAAGACCGCACAGGCAGCCACTTCTTCAGGATAACCGAAACGTCCTGCCGGAATTTTCTTTTTCATAGCATCGCCGACGGCACCTGCCCAAGCTTTTTTGCCGAGTTCGGTTAATATAACAGTGGGAGATACAGCGTTTACCCGTATACCGTACTCCGCCCATTCGGCGGCCATAACTTTTGTTATCCCTATAATGGCCGCCTTACTTGCCGTATATGCTATATGTTTATCAAGCGCAATAAATCCGGCTTGACTGGCGATATTGATAATACATCCGGATTTTTGTTTAATCATTTGGCGTGCCGTAAGTTGTGATAAAACAAAAGGCGCTTTTAAATTTACCGCTATTGTAGTATCCCAATATTCATCCGAAAGATTTTCGGCATCATCAAGAAAAACAACCCCTGCACAATTTACGAGAATATCAAGCCGGCCGAACATATCTACGGCATGAGCAACCGACTCCGTAACCTTATCGCGTTTTGTAAGATCGGTTTTTAAAACCAGTGTTTTCCGGCCTAATTTTTGAATATCTTTTTCAACATTTAAAACTTCATCGCTTATATCCATCAAAATAACATCCGCACCTTTTTCGGCATACAGCAATGCTATGGCTTTACCGATTCCTTTTGCAGCCCCCGTAACCAATGCAACTTTTCCCTGTAAAGAAAAATTTACATCAAATCCCGTAAACTCCATACTATCCTCCTAAATAAAAATTTGTGCCGGCAGGCAGCTTACATCCGAAATTCGCTTTAAAAAATCACCGATTAATCCGATTACAAACTAATCGGTGATAAACCTTAACTTTTCGCCGCTATCGCGTAGTCAATGCTTTACGTTCCTGCAAAAGCTTGTCGACATTTTCACTCGTAATAGGCACCCACGGAACATTGTAAACGGGTTTTAAAGAAGTACCCCACTCCATAGACTTCCAGCATTCGGCTTGCGGTTCGTAAGTTTCTCCTATAAGTTTGCGAAGCGCAAGATCCAAAGCTCCTTGAGCTTGACCGGTTGCATCCTGTAAAATGGAAGTCATTTCACCGGCTTTAACGGCAAGCATTGCATCGGTAACTCCGTCTATACCGGCGGCAGGAAAATCTTTTATGCGCAACCCCGCTTGTTTTACCGCTTGAATAGCTCCCAACGCCATTTCATCGTTTTGGCCGATAATCCCTTTTATTTGTCCCGGATATGCATTAAGCCAGTTTTCCATTAAACTCAAGGCTTCCGCACGGGACCAATTAGCCGTTTTCATTTCCAGAACTTTTATATTGGGATAATTTTTAAGTGCTTCAAGATTTCCCTTTCTTCTTTCGATTTGTGCGGACTGCCCGATAGGTCCTTCGATAATAACTACGCCGCCGGAACCGCCTATAGATTTTGCCACTATTTCAGCTTCCATTTTTCCCGATAAAACGTCATCGGAACCTATATAGCTGGTTAATTTCGGACTGTTTACCCGTGTATTTGAACCGATTACCGGAATGCCGGCTTTGGCGGCAATTTCAACGGCTGCGGCTCCCGCCTCAATATCGATCGGAACGAATAAAATTGCATCAAAACCTTGCGTAACCATATTTTCGAATTGCGATTGCTGTACCGATGCATCGTAATTCCCGTCAAACACGGTAATTTTTACACGACCGGATGTTACGGCGGGATGACGTTCCAAGGCCGTAGCCCACAAACGCATGTACTCGCCTTTCAATCCGTACACGGCGGCACCGATTTTATACTGGTTTTTGGCATTTTCTTTGCCCCCTGCGGCAAAACCGAACTGCAAAAAAAGTACCGTCATTACGATAAAACACAGCCCCTTTTTCATACAAAACACCTCCTGTTTTTTAAGTATCTTCAACAAGACACTTTTATTCTTTTTCTTTGCGAAGCGAATCCAAAAGTATCGCACCGATAATAATGGTACCCTTGATTACTTGCTGGTAATAAGAAGATACGCCCATAAGATCAAGACCGTTATTTATTACCCCCATAATAAGTGCACCGAACAAAGTACCAACTAAATCTCCCTGTCCGCCCGACAAACTGGTACCGCCGATTACAACGGCGGCTATAGCATCCAATTCGTAGCTTACGCCCGCTTGAGGAAGGCCGGCTGTGGTACGCGCCGTTAAAATCAATCCGCCCAAGGCCGATAATATGCCGCTTATAATATATGTAAAGAAAATTATTAGACGCGTATTAACACCGGAAATTTTAGCGCTTTTTTCGTTGCCTCCGACGGCATATACATAGCGGCCGAACCGTGTTTTATATAAAACAATCCAAGACAAACAAAAAACGACGGCAAAGATTAAAACGGGAAACGGTATGCCGCCAATCTCGCCTTGTCCGATAAATAAAAAACGGGTATCGATGTTAGGAATGGGCATACCGTCGGAATATATAAAGGTAACGCCCCGAGCTATGCTCAACATGCCGAGCGTAGCCACAAAAGGCGGAACTTTCCATTTTGCGATTAACCCGCCGTTTACCGCTCCCATAGCAAGACCAGCCAGTAAACTTAATAGAATAGCCAAAGACACAGAATGAACGGACCCGCCGAAAGCGGGACTTACAAAGCTTGCGGCCACCACACCGCTAAACGCCAGCATTGAGCCTACCGATAAATCTATTCCCCCTGTTAAAATAACAAAGGTCATACCTATGGATAAAAGACCGTTTATGGATATTTGTCGCAAAACGTTAATAAGGTTCCGCGGTTTTAAAAAATAAGGATTTATTATGGCAAGGATTATACAAAAAAAGAAAAAAACAAGTATAATGCCGAAATCGCTCATAAAATTCTTTAGAGTATAAGAATGTGTTTCCTTGTGTACAGATTCGGTTTTTGCAGCATTCTCCATATTAAATAGCCTCCGAGATTTTATTAAGTATATTAAGTCGCCAAATACATAAGCTTTTCCTGATTCGCCTCTTCCCGATTCACTATTCCCGACACCGTTCCTTCTTTAAATACAACAATCCTATCACTCATTCCCAATATCTCAGGCAGTTCGGACGAAATCATAATGATCGAATTCCCTTGTTCCGCATACCGCGACATAAATTTATAAATTTCCCGTTTTGCACCGACATCAATACCCCGTGTAGGTTCATCCAGTAAAAGTATTTTCGGCTTTGTTAAAATCCATCTTCCGAAAACAACCTTTTGCTGATTTCCACCCGACAATGTTTTAACGAGTTGTTTTGTCGAAAATGTTTTTATTTTAAACTCATCAATTACTTCGGAAACCGCTTTTTTCTCTTTTTTAGAATTAATAAAACCGAATTCGGTAAACTCTTTTAGAGATGAAATGGTAATATTATCGCCGACGGATTGATTAAGAACCAAGCCGCTTTTTTTTCTGTCTTCGGTAATATATGCAAAGCCTGCAAGAACGGCATCTTTAGTTTTTTTTATATTTATAGGTTTGCCGTACAGACATATGTTCCCTTGCAAATACTTTGTTACACCGAACAAACTGTCAAGCAATTCGCTGCGTCCCGATCCCATTAAACCGAATACACCGACTATTTCACCTTTTTTAACGGTAAAATCGATATTTTGAAATTCTTTTTTTCTGCTTAAATGTGACACTTCAAGCGCAATTTCTTTTTGCGGGGTATTTTCTTTAACATATTCGCCTTCCAACTCTCTGCCGATCATCATACTGATAAGCTGTTTCCTATCGAATTCGCTCTTTTTTCCGCTGTTTATCCGCCTTCCGTCTCTAAAAACCGTAATTTCATCAGCTATGGCAAAAACTTCCTGTATTCTATGTGAAATATATATTACCGATTTTCCTCTGCCTTTTATCTTTTGTATTACTTCAAATAATTTATCTACCTCTTTTTCGCCGAGCGCTGAAGTAGGTTCATCCATAATAATTATATCGGAATCATAAGATAACGCTTTCGCAATTTCAATAAGTTGTATTTGAGCAATCTTCAAACGCTTCATTTTTATTCTGGGATCAATATTCACGTCCATTTGATTTAAAATATTTTTTGCACGGTTATTAAGAGTGCCGTAATCTATAAAAACACCCAGTTTTTTCGGTTCTCTGCCGAGAAAAATATTTTCGGCTATACTCATTTCGGGAACGGGAGATAATTCCTGTTCTATAATGGAAATGCCTGCGGCAAGAGCTTGTCTCGGACTTGTAAAATGTATCGGACGGCCGCGCAAAAAGATTTCACCGCCGTCGCGAGGCAGTGTACCCATAAGAATGTTCATAAGGGTGGACTTTCCGGCTCCGTTTTCTCCGCACAAAGCATGTACGCTGCCCTTTTTTAAAATAAACGAAACCTTTTTTAATGCGGGCACACCGATAAAATTTTTTGAAACTTCATGTACTTTTAAAAAGACATCATCCATGCCCGCCTCCGTTAATAACAAAGCATAAAGTATGCCAACTTTTAATTTGTATAATCATTATCGTATTTTTTCAGCCTTTTTCGTTCCGTAACGTTCGGAATATATATTTCATATCAATTTTTGCTAAACCCGAACACCGAGGCATCAGAATTTTAACTTGACAGAATCGGAATTTCGTCTTTATAATACATTCAATGTACCAATATTGAACACCTCTCATAGTTACATGAGTCAAATAAGGACATTCATATGAAACGCCACATTCTAATCGTCGATGATAACCGTCGGGTCATCGAAAGTTTGTCGGAACTGCTTATCCCGTTAGGATACTCCGTCTATTCAGCTTTAAATACAAGAGAAGCGGTTGCAATAGTAAAAACCGAAAAAACAGACGCCGCACTATTGGATATACGGCTCGGCAGCGAAGACGGTATAGAATGTTTACGCGCAATACTTAAAGAAAAGCCGCAATTACCCGTTATTATGATTACCGGCTATGCAACGGTAGACAGCGCCGTTGAGGCCATGAAACTGGGCGCATTCGACTATCTGAAAAAACCGCTTAATTTTGAAAACCTCACCAAAACAATCGATAAAGCCGTAGGTGAACATGCGGATACTGCAAAACAACCCTTGTTGGGAAAACTGGAAAGCATATTTAAATACAGTAGTCCGCTTATGCAAGCTTTGCTCGATAAAACAATGCTTATTTCAAACACGAAACTCCCCGTACTTATTACCGGAGAAAACGGAACTGGCAAAGAGATGCTTGCCGATATTATTCATCAAAACTCATGCAGAGCAAAAGAAAAAATTTTTAAAATAAATTGCGCTGCATTTCCGGAAAGCCTTTTAGACAACGAATTGTTCGGCCATGAAAAAGGAGCATACACCGGTGCCGCCGGTAATTTCAAAGGGATATTTGAACAAGCAAACGGTGGAACTTTATTGCTTGATGAAATAGGAGATATGCCGCTTACAATCCAAGCAAAAATACTTCGTACTCTGCAAAATAATGAAATCAGGCGTATCGGAGGTACGGATACCGTATCAATCGATGTACGTTTTTTAGCGGCGACAAACAAAGATATTGAATCCATGATAAAAAACGGCCGTTTTAGAGAGGATCTCTATTACAGACTAAATGCCGCAACATTGCATATTCCCCCATTACGTGAAAGAAAAGAAGATATTACAGAACTTGTCGAATGTTTTTTAAACGAATATTCATTTAAAAATTCCGTTCCAAGGAAAACCGTTAACGACGATGTTCTAAATTGTTTTATGCAATACAGATGGCCCGGCAATGTCAGAGAATTGAGAAATACCATAATGTATATTGCCGCAATTTCAAAGACAAACACAATTACTATTGAAACCCTGCCTCCGATTTTCACTTCATCAAAAGATATAGATAAAATCAATACACCGCCTTCTACCATGCAGGAAATTGAAAAAAAGACAATTATCACAACCTTAAAAACAATGCACGGAAATAAACGCCAAACGGCGGAAAAACTCGGATTAAGTCGTAATACACTGTATAGGAAACTGAGGATTTATAATATTGATGACAAGCTCACATAAAAACGTTTTTATAAAACTTGATAATATTCAATTAAATTACGGTACCGTACGAGCTTTAACCGGGATCGATTTATTGATTCGACGAGGAGAAATGCATGCACTTGTAGGTGAGCATGGAGCAGGAAAATCGAGCATTGCAGCAATAATCAGCGGAGAACTTGTCACAAATACAGGAAAAATATTTCTAAAAGATAAGCAAGTAGAAAATTGGAATATAAAGCTTGCATTAAAAAACCGAATAAAAACAGTATACCAACAAATATTGCAAAACGAAAACTTTACCGTAGCAGAAAGTCTTTATTATGCCAATAAATCGGTTAATTCTTCGTTTTGGATAAGCAAACGAAAGATGTATTCGGCTGCGGAAAAAATGCTACAGAAAAACGGTTTTGCCATTTCCCCGTCGCGTCTTATAAAAACATTAAATTTATCTGAACGAACAATTATAGAAATTCTGCGCTGCCTTTCTACGGATACAGAACTTTTAATAATAGACGAAGGCTTGGATAACCTTGCCACCGATTCGTACAACAAAATCATATATATTTTAAAACAGCACAAAGCAAAGGGGATGTCCGTTCTGTTCATCACACATAAAATAGACGACGTATATTTGATTGCAGATAGAGTAAGTATAATAAGAAACGGAGCCATCCTCATCACGGATAAAACGCACAACATAGACAAAATGAGCCTTATCCGGCTGACGTACACGCAAATCTCAAAGGAAAATGCGGAAGTTATTTCATCAAAATCCTTTCATGAATTTCTAAAATATAATGAAGCAATTATAAAAAAACTTCCCTTAGGTTTAATTGTTATCGGCAAAGATAAAAAGATTCGGCTTTTAAATGATATGTGCCGTACAATGTTTTCATGGGACTCAAACCATATCGGAAAAGACATAAAAGAATGTTTGTCTGAACAAAATAAAAATCTGAGTACACTCATTGACGAAGCAATCTCAAAAACCGGGGAAAAAAACTTTTTGCATGTAGGTGTGTCCTTATCCGGTAAGCAAAGCGTAGCAAATATTCAAGTTCACCCTATTACAGATGCAAAAAAGATAATAGGCTATATTATTACCATGGAAGATGTAACGGAACAAGAACAATTACAAAAACAAGTTATCCTTTCCGAAAAACTTGCTTCGGTAGGGATGCTGGCGGCAGGAGTCGCACACGAAATAAACAATCCACTGGAAATAATTTATAATTATTTGACTTTTTTACGCTATAATTACAATAATGAAAAACTTTTATCTGTTGTAGAAAAAATATCGGATGAAATTTTGAATATTTCGGGTATTGTAAGCAATTTAGTTAGTTTTTCCGACAAAAAAACGGAGCATAACGAGTATTTGGATTTAAACGAACTATGCAAAGATATTATAGGTTTAATAAAATTTAATGCAAATTACAAATACATTGATTTGATTTTTTCGGAAGGAAATAATATTCCGCGAATTTCGGCAAACAAAAATGAAATCAGACAGGTGATTTTAAATTTATTAAAAAACAGTATTGAAGCGATGCCGGACGGAGGGGATATTATTATAAAAACACTAAAGAAACGCATACATAAAAAAACATATGCGGAATTACATATAATAGACGAGGGCGAAGGATTAATCGAAGCCGATATACAAAATGTTTTTATGCCGTTTTATTCCAAAAAGGACGGTAAAGAAAATAATATGGGATTAGGTTTATCGATTTGCTATTCCATTGTTGAAAAATACCGGGGAATTTTAGCCGCTCATAACAATCGTACCAAAGGATGTACGTTTGTTGTCAGTTTACCGGCAGAAGTATAAAACACCGCCAAAACTTGACGCTTAACGGCGGCCGCGCCATTTCAGCGGCCGCCGTTAAGCTATCCTTCCCGTTTGCTTAAACGCGGCATATACGAGGTTCAAAAGGGTACCGAGCAAAAAGGTAAACAGCCATGCGGACAAGTGCCGGACGGGACTGGCTATGCGTTCGTATACGTCGCCGAAAAGCGAAACGGGATTTGCAAACACGTCCCAGCTGTTCCAGCGCAAAAAGCGGCCGATGTATACACCGAAGCACGACACGTATATCATAAGACAAATCAGTATTTTAATTACGGCCGGCTTATATTTTTCATTGAGCCGGACTTCAATAAAATTCAAGCTCACAAAAGCGTACAAGAGGCCGGTAAAAGCGTAGCTTAACAGCATGATAAAATCGTACCACACGGGAACCGAAAGGTCTTTGCGCAAATGCAGCAAATCGGTGAGCACGTAAGGCGCATTCGGGAAAAAAAGCATCCATACAAAAATGATTAGGGCACATAGCAGATTCTTTTTGATTTTGTGAAAGTATAAAAACGAAGAAAGCAGCCACGGGACAAAGGCTAAAAACAGGTTCCATGCCATAAAAAGAAAAACGTTTTTTTGCGTAAAGGCAATTCGCGCAACCGTAAGCGCAAGAGAAAACAAAGATAAATACATAAGCACGAATGTCGATTTAAGGCTGAAAAGATTCTTTAAGTATAAGCGCATAATGCCCCCTTTGCCTACTATACACCGTACGCTGAAAAAGGTACAGGGCAACAACAGGGCTTTACCGATTGCATAAACAGGGATTCAGCATGAAAAGTTTGGTATAGCATAAGACAAAAGGATAGAACTTTTTGAGTCTGAATTGCGTAGATTTTGAATGAGAAATTCTTCTTTCCCGTATAAGAGGACAGGGCTTCGGCATGACTAAAGGCCGTAAAAGAAAACACGTTTATGAAAAATGTGTGAAAAAAAGAGACCGAGAACGGCTTATGAACGAAGTGAATTGCCTGAACGGTCTCTTTTTTTCACGCGTCTATTCGGAAGTAGATAGTTTCTTTTACCGATTTTTGTTCATGCTGAATCCCTGATTGCATAAAGCGCAAAGACATGATACAGTACCGGTTATGAAAAAGACAGCACTTGTGATTTGTTTGTATATATCGACTTTTGCGGCGTTCGGCTTTATGTCGTGTTATTCGGTTCCGACGAAGGTTGCAGATGGCATAAGCGAAGCCGAACTTTTGCAGCTGGGGCAAAACTCGTTCGACAACGGTAATTATAAAGCGGCCGAATTTTACTACAACAAAGTAATAGAATTGTACGGTTCAAATATAAGTTCAACAGTCCAAGCCGAGTACGAGCTCGCCCACATTTCGGTTAAAAGACGGCACTATAAAGAAGCAAAACCCGCACTGGAAAAAATCCTGTCGTATTATAACAATCCGCAAAACGCCGCGCTTTTACCTCCGGCGTATAAAAAGCTTGCGCAAATCGATTTGAAAAAGTGCGAGGACGCGGATTAACGGCGGCCGGCTTTACCGTCGGGAATAATAATACAGTCTATTGTAACCTCTTTTTTGCGCGCCGTATCTTCGACCAATTTCTTTGATATGCCCTTGCCGGCACGCGGCGAAGGATGCGGCTCGGCGTCTCCTATTAAAATGATTTTCTTTTGCGCAAAAGGGCTCCAACGGTAAAATTCCAGCGATGCGTACAAAGCTTCGTACACCGCTTCGGGCGTATCGCCGCCGATAAGCGAATGCTGCGGAATGTGCATCGCGTTCAGTTTCGAAAAAAACGCTTCGGCATCCCGCGTAAAATCGTTGAACTGAACGGGGAGTCCGCGGAATCGAAAATCGTCGGTATAATCGCGGTAAAACAAAAGCCCCAGCCGCACGTCGGAACGCTCTTTCAGTTCGGAAGCCAAAGCGGGTATCAATTCTTTTTGCAGTTTTTGTATATCATCCCACATGCTGCCGGTTGCATCGACGGCAAAAACGACGTCGGCGTTTTGATCTTTCGGCAGTTCTCCGAATGAACGCATAACGTCTTCGACGATCGTATCGGGGCCGTGCGAATAAATCATTATGCCGCTTGCAATATCTTTAAAAGCTTCGGCAGCGGCGGGGCTGTATTCGTCGGTGAGCGCGGCGTTAAAGCCGAACATAAACGGATTGTCCGCATAGCCGCCGCTGTAATCGGCATAGGGTTTTTCAAACGTGCGGATATTTATAAAGGTTCCCTCTTCAACGGTAACTTCGCCGCTTCGGCTCCACGGATAGCCGTACACGAGTTTTTTCGGAATAAAAAGATGAAAGGCGTTTCCGAAATCCGCTTCTTTTTCCGGCGTCGAATCGATTATACCGTAGCGGCCGAATTCGGAATCCAAAAAAACGCCGTTTAAAAGCCGCTTTTCGTTTCCGTTTATTTCGTTGAATTCAAGGGCGCGGTACGCATAGCTGTCGGCCCTTCCTTCAGGATCCTTTGTTGTTTCGGTCAACAGTACCGAAGAAAGTCCTTCTTTGTGCCGCACGTACAAGTGCCAGCCTTCGGCGTCGGTTTTTAACAGGAGATCCGAAAGACTCAGTTTTAACGCCGGATTTTCGCCGGAACGTTCGCCGGCCGAGCCGTCCGTCCGAACAGAGGCGTTTACCGGTTGTGCGAAGGCTCCGTTTGCACAGTCATTCCGAAAACCGGCGCGGCACGCGAAAAAAAACAGAAAAAAAAAGGCAAATACTTTTTTACTGCGGAGCATACTTTATTATCGGTAAAAAAATGCATTATTTATACAGTTGCGGTGTGATTTTTTTGAACTTTGTGATATACTATATATAATTGTGACAACTTATGAAGATAACTCCGCACGAGACGGATTTACTCGGGTGCCGCTTGAAGAGTTTTACGACGAAGACGAAATATCCCGAGCACAAAAGGAAAGCTCTACAAACATCATCGTTCTTACGAACACGGAACAGGACTTGGTCAATTCCGTATTCGAACGATTAAGGACGGTGTCGCCGGAAACGCTGGTCGTATTGGCCGACCGCTTGGCCGACCTCGAAAAGCTCACTTTAAACATCGCCCACTTTCCGTCTTTAAAACAAACGCAGGAACAAGGTTCGGCAGTCCGCAGCATGAACACGCTCGTGGAAGCCTTGCTTATACGGCGCGAAGGCGACCGCACGCTTCATTTGCCGTCAAAGGCTATTTTGGGTAAAGGATTTTCCGTCGCCAAATTCCACACCTTTGCCGCCATGGAAAAAATCGCCGCCTCGTCGAATTTTCCCGATACCCTGCTGAAAAGGCTCCGAAGGGCTTGTTTGGGCATCCTGTTTACGATAATGGCCGAAGACGTGTATTTGAGCCTGCTCGACAACGAAACCATCGCCATAAGCATACGCAAAAAAATCGCCTACGAACTTATCATGCTGTGGGAACACCGCAGCGACGAAAAGGTAATCGAAATGGCGCCCGTTTTGGATGCCGTATGGAATGCGCGGCGCAATCTTGCCCCCGCCTTCGGCACAATGGTCGGTACAAGCGAGCTTTTGATTTTGTCGATGGCAATGGACGACCAATGGTGCCGCTTTATTTCTTCACGCATGGGAAACGAAGATGCCGCCATGGCAATGGAAGAATTCCTGTTCGGTATTTCATGGGAAGAAATTCAAAAGGTAAAACAAAGAATTTGCGATAAAAAGGTAAGCGCCATAGACAGCAAAGAAGCCGCCCATATTTTGGGAAGGCCTGCCGACGCCTTTAAGCCGAAAACCGACGTATTTGAACCGCGCGATTTTTATCTTTTGTACTCGGTACGGCGCGACAATGCGCGTGCTCGGTTAAGGCTCAATTTGCCCGGCCCGCACTACACGCTCGAAGACCATTACATGCGCTTTATATTGGAAACCCAAAAGGAACAAGGATAATCCGAGGGCCGTAATATGGAAAAAAACGAAACGCAAAAAAAAATACCGTACCGCTTCGGCGAAAAACTGCGCCAAGTGCGCGAACGCAAGGGCTATACTTTAAAGGTTGTCGCTTCGCGCGCAGGCGTCAGCGAAAGTCTTGTGTCACAAATAGAACGCAACAAGGTGTCGCCCGCAATCGATACGCTTTTAACCCTTGCCGACGTGTTGGACATAAACGTCGAATTTCTGTTTGACGAATTCAGGCGCAGCCGTCCGGTAAAAATCATCCGCGGCGATCAGCGGCGCAAAATAGAAGAAGATACCGTTTGCTACGAAGAACTTGCAAAGCCTTCCGAAACCGAAGGCATACATTCGATAGAATCGTACGTTATCACCATTCCCGAAGGCGATCACACGCACCGCGGCTCTTACGGACACTTGGGTACCGAATTCGGCTTTATTATGGAAGGCAAAGCAGGATTTAAATACGAATCGCAAACCTACACGCTCGAAGAAGGCGACAGCATTTCGTTTTCGGCGTCGGTACCGCATACACTGTCGAACGTCGGAAGCGGTGTTATGAAGGCCCTATGGGTCGTAAGCCCGGCTCAGCGTTTCGGCTGAAGACGGGTGCACGAATATCGGCAAGGCTTCAGCGCAAAAAGTCAGCGCGAAACACACTTATTCAAAAGTTACCTCATATACACTTTCGAGTTTGCGGGCACCGATTCGGTTATAAAGGCGTTGCCGCCGATAACTGAATTTTCTCCGATGCGCGTTTGCCCGCCGAGAATTGTCGCTCCCGCGTACACGGTTACATTGTCTTCGACTATCGGGTGGCGTCGCACGTTTTTTAACTGCCGCCCTCCCCGCGTGGATAAAGCGCCGAGCGTAACGCCCTGATAAATTTTTACGCCCCTGCCTATGACGGCGGTTTCTCCGATAACGATGCCGGTTCCGTGGTCGATACAAAAATATTCGCCTATTTGCGCACCGGGATTTATATCTATGCCAGTTTTCCCGTGCGCATATTCGCTCATAAAACGGGGAATATAAGGAACGCCGGCTTTATACAGTTCGTGCGCAAGGCGGTATATATAAATGGCGTAAAATCCCGGATACGTTAAAATAACTTCGTCTATGCTGTACGCTGCGGGGTCTCCGTCGAATGCGGCTTGCGCATCGAGCATAAGCTTTTCGCGTGTACGATCAAGCGACGAAAAAAACGCATCGGTTATCCGCGCCGCTTTATCGGCATTTTGCTCATCCGTTTTATCCGGCCTTTTTTTATCCGCACCGCCGGAGGCAGGCGCACTGCCGGAGGCGGACACATCTCCGGAGGCGGCCGTAGCGCATAAATCGGGGACGTCGCTTAAAGCGGTTTGTATTTGTTTTTGCAGCTCTTTTTTAAGAACCGGAAGTCCGTATTTTTGTTCCGTAAAATGGCGCGGGAAAAGAATGGGTTTTAAGTCCTTTATGATACGGACAATCGCATTTCTGTCGGGAAAAATCATATTATGCTCCGAACAAACCGGCCGACAAATAGCGCTCACCGCCGTCAGGCAAGAGAGCAACGATAAGTTTACCCGCATTTTCTTCTTTTCGGGCAAGTTTAATTCCCGCGCACAAAGCGGCTCCGGAAGAAATACCGCACAGCAAACCTTCCGTTTGTGCAAGCTCGCAGGCGGCCGATCTTGCATCCTCGTCACTTACGGCAATAACGCCGGTATAAACGCCTTTGTCGAGGTTGTCGGGAATAAAGCCCGCGCCGATTCCCTGAATGCCGTGCTTTCCCCTAGACTTTCCCGAAAGAACGGCCGAATTTTCAGGCTCGACTGCATATACGCGTACGGAATCTTTTTTCGATTTAAGGTACTTTCCGGTTCCGCTCAGCGTGCCGCCCGTTCCGACACCCGCAACAAAGATATCGACTTTTCCGTCGGTATCGTTCCATATTTCGGGCCCGGTCGTCGTAAAGTGCGCGCGCGGATTTGCCGGATTGGTAAACTGCGAAGGCATAAAAGCCGACGGCATTGTACGCACCAATTCTTCGGCTTTTGCGATTGCGCCTCCCATTCCCTGCGCCGCGTCGGTTAACACGAGTTCCGCCCCGTAGGCTTTAAGCAGCATGCGCCGCTCAAGGCTCATGTTTTCGGGCATGGTTAAAATCAACTTATAACCTCTACGGGCGCACAGGGCCGCCAAAGCGATTCCGGTATTGCCGCTGGTAGGTTCGATTAAAACCGAACCCTTGCGGATCGTTCCGTTTTTTTCCGCTTCTTCCAACATAAAAAGCGCCGCCCTGTCTTTAACGCTGCCGCCGGGATTCAAAAATTCGATCTTTACGACAAGGGTTGCCGCAAAACCGTACCGCTCTTTTATACGTACAAGCTCCACAAGGGGAGTGTTTCCCATCAATGTAGCGATACTTTTATGTATGTTCATGACGCCGACTATAACACAGTCCGAACAAAAACACAACATAACTAAAAGTCGGCAGGCTCAACCGCATC
The DNA here is from genome assembly GCA_905372025.1 of uncultured Treponema sp. Taxonomy (GTDB): domain Bacteria; phylum Spirochaetota; class Spirochaetia; order Treponematales; family Treponemataceae; genus Treponema_C. The sequence goes on from CAJPNP010000026.1 coordinate 29,705, forward strand.
GGAAAATATAAGGTATAAAAATAACCGTTACTCCGCAAAGCCGACCGCTATGTGTTTAAAGCCCATAGCCGACAGCACCCGTCTGACGACAAGCAGCGATTGCAGTTCCGCATCCTGAAGCAATCCGCGCGCAATAAAAGACTGCTCGGCTTTTTCTTTTGCGGCAAGAATTTCGGTAAACACTTCCTGCGAAGAGATCGGCGCAAAGATGTTTTTATACTCGTCGAATACTTCCATGGAAGAGATGTCGTTTCCGATTATTTGAACGCTCGGAAGCCGTACGGTAACAGACGTGCGGTCGCTGCCGAGCGAAAACGTTAAACCGCCCATATCCGCAATGCCCGCCCGTATGACGCCCGAATAGCGCACAATGCTGTAGCTTTTTGCCAAACCGAGCACTTGGCTCCGCTTGAGGGTTACGACGTCGCTGTATACGGCCTTTACGGTCGTAAGCTCGGCGCAGTACATAAGCTCGCTCGAAATTAAAGCGGACAAAGCGGTGAATTTATACTTTTCGTATTGTTTGTACGTATACAGCAGGGCGGCAGCGATAAGCGCTGTACACAAAATTACCGCTCCGATTTTTATACACAACACGCGTACGGCATGCGGCATCCCGCTCCCCTCTTTTTTCATACGCACCTCCGGGAAAACTTCTTCCGGCCGTATCGTAGACGATTTAACCGTTCCGCGCAAGGGGCGGACAAGAGCGCGCTGACAAAAAAAATCGGGTTGACATTCTCTTTCCGAATCTATACTATACGGTCAAAATATACCGCTGATATATACGTTTATTATACCGAAAGGGAAAAGCTGATGAACGAAATGTCGGAAACACAAAAAAAAATTCTGGAAGTCGGCAAGCGTGAGTTCCTTGCAAAAGGTTTTAAAGATGCGTCTTTGCGCGGAATTGTAAAGGAAGCAGGCTTTACGCAAGGAGCCTTTTACGGCTATTATCCCGATAAAGAAGCGCTGTTTACCGCGCTGGTTTGCGAAGCCGCCGACGGTTTGGCTGAGCGATTTAAAAGTGCGCAAAAAGCTCACTTCGATTTAATTAAAAAGGGCGAAACCCGGTTCAGCAGAAAACTGTCTACCGAATATCTTCAAACATTTATAGATTATATTTACGATAATTTCGACGCATTTAAACTGGTGATTTGCCGTTCTGCGGGAACCAAGTATGAACACTATATTCATGATTTGGTTGAGCTGGATGTATCCGCCACCGAAACATATTACCGCCTTTTGCGAAAACTCGGAAAGATTGAAGGCACGGTAAGCCGCGAATTGCACCACATGATTACAAGTGCGTATTTTACCGCCGTGTTCGAAACGGTAGTTCACGATATGAGCCGTAAAAAAGCGTTTGAGTACATTAAAGAGCTTGCCGTTTTTTTTAACTGCGGCTGGGACGGCATACTAAAGCTGACATAAGCTTTACTTTCCGAACACATCGGCGTCTGTACTTTGAACCGTATGCCTGTTCGGACTGCAGTCAAGATCAACCGGAACTTAGTCTGTACAAACGGACATGTCTATTTTTCTCTTAAAAAATGCTTTAGAATTTTCCATACATTGACTTTGGATTTTTCCTGTATTATACTTTGGATTATTACCAAAGGAAGACGCGATATGATTAAAAGAACCGCAGAAGATGCTTTGTGCCGATTGGCTTCCCAGTTTCCTGTAGTCGGTATAACCGGACCAAGACAAAGCGGAAAGTCAACATTGGCAAAAGCCGTTTTTTCCGATAAAAAATATGTTACTTTTGATGACCGGACGATGCGTAACCTTGCACAGTCAAATCCGCATGACTTTATCATGGCGTTTCCGAACGGTGCTGTTATTGATGAGGCACAAAAAGTACCGGAAATTTTTGATGCAATAAAACTGCATGTGGATCAGGAACACAGTGCTCCCGGAAAATTTATATTGACCGGTTCAAGTCAGTTCCGCTTAAAAGAAAATATGACGGATAGCCTGGCAGGCAGGGCTGCATTTTTGAAACTGCTTCCGTTTTCCATTCACGAGCTAAAAACTGCCGAAATCCTTCCGAAAAATCCGTATGAACTGATTTTTTCGGGACAATATCCCCCTCTGTATGATAAAGATAGGCACTTTATTCCTGAGGATTGGTATGAAAGCTACATAGATACCTATTTAGATTTGGACATAAGGGATCAAATTAATCCCGGTAATCTTTCTCTATTTAAGAAGTTTGTTCAAATATGTGCCCTGCATAGCGGACAACTGCTTTCTATGGACAGTATTGCAAGAGAGGTTGGAATTTCAGCACCGACAGTAAAGAGCTGGCTTTCTATCTTAGAAGCCTCTTTTATTATTCATTTTCTTGAACCGTGTACCAATAATTTGGGCAGAAGTATTGTTAAAACGCCGAAGCTCTATTTTGTGGATTCAGGGTTGATGTGTCATCTTCTCCGGCTGGAAACGAAAGAGGATTTGCTGCTCAGCAGATATAAGGGACCCGCGGTGGAAACTTTTGCTGTTGCAGAATTACTCAAACACCGTATGAATCAGGCGAAAAAAGCAAACCTTACATTTTTTAGAGATAACAAGGGATTGGAAGTAGATACGATTGCAGATTGGAACCGTACTTTTGCGATTGAAATAAAAAGTGCCGGCAACTCGGAGGCAAAGCTGTCCGCCAATACAAAAAAATATCTGCAGTTACTGAATGATAAAACGGCGAAAAATGTGGTTTTTTATCTGTCCGACAATAGTATGAACATAGGCGGCACATCCTATGTCAGTTGGCGCGATTGGGAAGATTTTTTAAAATGATTTGCCGGTTCGGATTTATACATGCTGACATAGGAGCACTCTTAAATGAAAAATGCTGTTATATATATACACGGAAAAGGCGGTTCCGCAGACGAAGCCGATCATTATAAAAAACTTTTTAATGACGATTATGAAGTTTTAGGTTTCGATTATAAAGCGGAATTGCCGTGGCAAGCGAAGGAAGAATTTCAAAACTATTTTGACTTAATTATTCTGCAATACAATGAAATCTTATTAATTGCAAACAGTATAGGAGCTTATTTTTCTCTGATTTCTTTATCGGAAAAGTCGATAAGCCGTGCCTTACTTATTTCTCCCATTGTCGATATGGAAAATCTAATTTCAACTATGATGAAAAAGGCAAAGATATCCGAAGAAGAACTGAAAGCAAAAAAAGTAATCGGTACTTCTTTCGGCGAAGTTTTATCGTGGGAATACCTTTCTTTTGTCAGAAAAAATCCTATAGTATGGAACATTCCTACCGGCATTCTTTACGGGAAAAAAGACGATATGACTTCTTTGGAAACAATAACGAATTTTGCACATACAATAAACGCGAGCTTAACGATTTTTGATAAGGGCGAATATTGGTTTCATACGGAAGAACAAATGGATTTTTTGGATACTTGGGTTAAAGCGGCTCCGGGAGTATTTTTACTTGTTCAATAACCGTTTCATATTAAAAACCTCCCCCAAAGGTTGAAATCTGCCGAAAAGCAGGTTATAATAATACCTATGGAACAATACCGTAGCGCAAACAGTATTCCGCTCCATGATCATGCCTCTTTTGAGCAAAACAAAGTAACACAAATTCCGCCGAGACAGCCGCAAGTACTTGACAAAGCGTTCGAACGATGCATAATCGTTCGTTCGTTCGTTCGTTCGCGTAGCGTAAACTATACCAAAAACACAAAATCCGTAAATAACAAACAAACAGGGGCGAATGTGGAAACCCGTCCCGCAAAAAGGCTTCCGCGCTCAGTCGGCAAGCCTCCTTCGCTTGTGCAGAATTTTTTGCGGGCTCGGAACTCCACATTCGCCACAGCCTTTCTATTTTTATGCAGTTTAGTGTCCGCTTTACACGAACGAACGCACAACGGCAAACATGCCGGGGCATGCAGAGGGAAACGCCTCGCAGGCGGAGCCTCGCCTTCCGCCGATTTCATGCGCTATTTCCGTACGTCCGTGTCCGTACCAAGTCTTTCGGCACAAATGTTTTTTTGCTGTGTCAGTACGCTTTTTGCACGGGGCGTAAAAGACGCAGAGCGAACAACTCTGCTGGCGTCCATGCCGAAACGTACTCTCTTTTCAATCTTCTCACACCACACGCACAGGACAGGAACACCGTCCCCGTGCGTTTTTTATTTTTACCGCAAAAGGAGGATTACTATGAAAACAAGTAATTCAAAGACTAAGGCATTTGCCTTGAGCAAGAAGAAAAGAGCCGCGGCGCTCGTTACAGCCGCACTGATTGTACTGACGCTCGGTGCAGCACTGGTCT
>CAJPNP010000027.1 GCA_905372025.1 uncultured Treponema sp.
AAGAGCGGCGCATAGCACGTGAATTATCCGAAGAAAATTATCAAACATATATCGCCCTTGAACGTGCCGAAGCCAGAGAAGAAGGGGAAGAGCGTGGCTCGCACCAAAAAGCGCTCGAAACAGCGCGTATATTAAAGCAGTTGGGCGACCCCGTGCAAAAGATAATGCAAGCTACCGGTCTTTCCGAAGCCGAAATCGCCAATCTGTAGCTGACGCTCTGTAACTTTTCGCGGGTCGGATTTTTTGAATTCTCAGGAACTAAGAGCCGCGGAAAATTCGGTAACTTAAAATCAAACCGGATTAAAATAGAAGCGGATTAAAATAAAACCGAAAGGGGGAAGAGTATGACAGTTATAAAAAAACACGGCAATGTGATTATATGTATCGCTTTCACGGCATTGCTTACCGTTTTTGCTTCGTGTGCGACCATAAAAGGGGGGGGCGCCGATAAAGCCGAAGCCGATCCGAATTTTATCGGCGATTTTGATCCGATACGGCTTGAAGACGCCATGGCGCTGCGTAAGGTGTTCGGTAAAATAAAGCCGACGGTGTTGCGCCTGTATTTTGTACCGCGCACGAACATCGTTGAAGCGCATTTTCGCGACGGCATGAATGCGTTTGTGCTTATGTTCGACGAAAATGCCCGCAATACGATAGGCGAGGCGGGCGCTTTATATGCCGCTTCTTACGGCGACTATTCGTCCGGAACTGCCAATGCAATGCCGGTACGTAAACCGACAAAAAAGAACGTATTCAACACGGGAAGCGTTTCCGTCGCGTGGGGGGTTACCGCCGCCGCACGGAACGGAAAGAGTTCGTTCCGCACCAATTACGAATTTTTGGAAAAAAACAAGCCGTATTTTTTGCTTACCGCCGAACCCGCCGACGATAAAGAAGATTCTTCGGCTCAATCACCCGCGGTGCACCTGTATTTTTCGCCTTCACAGCTTGAATCGTTGTTTGAAATTACGGGCAGGGAAGCTTTGCGCGAACAAGTGGACGAATTGAATAAAAAAGCCTTTACATTCTGACATTTTATACGAAAAGTGTAAAAATGATAGCCAAAATAGAACAAAATACTTGACGGCTGTATAAAATTGTGGTACCCTCGAAGAGTAAGATAAGCCGTGCCGTAATAAAAGCGTTGCTTTGGCGCGGTTTTGAATATTTAAGGAGGGTTTTCAAGAATGAAAAAAGCTCTTGTATTTTTTATTACTTTGGCGATGATCGGTTCCGTTTTTGCAGACGAACCTGCTGCCGAAACTAAAGTAGCCGAATTTAAAGGCAATGCGTCCGTTATGTTCGGTGCCGATTTAAATAACGGCGGAACCGGTTTTAAAAACGAAACGAGCGGTAGTTTAAAGTTCAATTTGATGAACGGCGGCGATCGTTCTACAACCGGCGACGGCGTGTGGGGTGAACTCAAAATCACAATCGACGCACTTCAAATCAGGGCGAAACACAATAAAAATTTTGCCATAAACGAAAAAAAAGACAATGATGCCGAAGATGATATCCGCGTGGAAATCGATACGGCGAAAATCCATTTCGGTCCCATGTATATGGGAATTCAGTCCGGCGATTTTGACTACGGCGGAGATTTTTGGTATCCCAATGCGCTTAACTACAAAGACAGCAAAGATGAGCTGACCCGTAAACCTGCAACGGAACTCGGTTACGATCAGGGCTTGGTATTCGGCTATGAGAAAGAAGGCTTGTTCAAAGTCGAAGTTGCTATGCGCAGTCAAAAAGATACGCCGAAGAAATTCGATAAGGTAGAACATGTCATTTTGAAAAAAGATGCCGAAATTAAAGCGGGTGAATTCTATACGGATGCTATTAGTGCTTATACCGGTGGTTCAGCCAATGATATTTTCAACAGTGCGGCCGTTGATCCCATCCCGGGTAAAACCGACGTAAAGAAAGTAAAAGCCGATATGGAAGCTTTCCAGCGCGTCATGAAAGACGACAAATCCAACTTCTGGACGAATAAGTACGCGCTCGGCGCATACGGCGAAGCAACGCCGATTAAAGATTTGAGAGTGGGCGTGGGTGCCGGTTATGCGCTCGGCGACCTCGGCAAATCCGCAAAAACGGTTCAGGATAACGACAACAAAGGCGATATAACCTTCTTTGCCGGAGCGGATTACCGCTATAACCTGAACGAGGACTTCTTTATTCAGCCGTCCGTTACATACACGATGTATGCCGACTGGGTATGGAACGCAGCGAAAGAAAAAGGCGAATATGCAAAGAATTTAAAAACCAATATGCTCAATACCGGCGTGCGCTTCGGCTTTGCAAAGAGTGCAAGTTCAACCGGCAACTCGTTGCTGTACGATTTCTTCGGTCAAAGCAGCCTTGCGTATGAAACAAGCACGAACGATAAGGGTGACGATACCCTGCTTCCCGGTGTAAGCTTGTTCGCTTCTTTTGATCTTACGGACAAAGCGATGGAAACGCAGCTGCCCATTATGCTTACCGCATATTCCGGCGAGATCGTAAAGGGTCTGAAAGCCTATGCTTTGGTCAAAGCAAACGTTGCCAAAGATGCGAGCGAAGTTACCAAACAGAAAGACAATCCCGCCGGCAACAAGTGGGCAATGGGGTTGAGCCGCAAAATGTATGACACGATGATCGCAGCCAAAGGTTTGCAGGCCGGTCTTGCTGCCAGCTACGATGTTGTCCTTGGCGATATGACTATTGTTCCTGCCGCCGGCGCATTGTGGACGCACGGTTCGTTGAAAGGCGAAGACGGTTCAAAGATAGCCGCTGATCAGCTGAAAGCCAAAATCAATGTTGACGTTAAGGGCCTGATTCAGAACACCACTCTTTCGGTTTTCTGGGAAAGCGCCGCTTTCGGCAAGGGCGCTCAAAAAGCGTTCAAGCATCCCGTGTTAGGCGATCAGGAGAAAGTTTCGGTTTACGAAACCAACAAAGGTCTGTTGGGTATTAAAGCAAAGATCAGCTTCTAAAACCTAAGATACCGTATGCGGTGTTCACCTGAACGCCGCAAAACATAAAGCCCCGCTTGCGCGGGGCTTTTTTTATGTTAAGGCTTTTTTCTGCGGCTTTTTATCGATGTCGGTCGGTTGTATTGCAGCGTAACCGTCCGGCACCGACGGTCATAAAAACGGGCGCTACAGTTTTTCTATTTCGGCAAGGGAAAGACCGGTCGCTTTTACTATTTTATACTCTTGTCCCCTTTTTTTATTTATGATATAATAAGACCATATTTTTTTTAGACCCGATTGCGGGGAATTTTTTTACCCGTGTCGGGGAGGGGGATACGGATGGAAAAGTTGTTTAAAATGAACGCGCGCGGGACGAATGTTCGGCGTGAGATTGTAGCTGGTCTTACGACCTTTTTGGCAATGGCGTATATTTTGGCGGTAAACCCCAAAATGCTCGCCAATGCCGGAATGGATGCAGGCGGCGTTTTTACGGCTACGGCTTTGGCTGCCTGTATTGCAACGCTCGTTATGGCATTTACGGCAAATCTGCCGATTGCGCTTGCACCGGGTATGGGCTTAAACGCTTTTTTTGCTTTTACTGTTGTTTTAGGTATGGGCATTTCATGGAAAACCGCGCTGACGGCCGTATTCCTTGAAGGCATTTTATTCGTTGTTTTGTCGTTTTTTAACGTCCGCGAAGCTATTATAAAAGCGATTCCGTCCAACTTAAAAAAAGCGGTTGCGGCGGGTATCGGCTTGTTTATTTGTTTTATCGGTTTTCAAAACGCGGGTATTATCGTAAACAACGATGCCACCTTGGTCGGTTTGGGTAATTTGACGCAGGGGTCCGCCGCCGTCGCGATGATCGGACTTGCCCTTACCGCGGTTTTATACGCGCTTAAAATTCCCGGTTCCATCCTTATCGGCATTTTGATTACGACCGTTATCGGTATTCCGTTCGGAGTTACGTCGGTTCCGGCAAACTGGACTCCCGTCAGCATGCCCGCAGCTCCGCTGTTGTTTCAATTCGATTTTTCGAGCATATTCACGCTTGATTTTTTTGCCGTGTTCTTTACCTTTTTGTTTGTCGATATTTTCGATACGGTCGGCACCCTTGTGGGCGTCAGTTCGGAAGCACACATTATGGACGCAAACGGCAATGTACCGCGCGTAAAGCAAGCGCTTTTATCCGACGCAATCGGTACGGTGGCGGGTGCCTGTTTGGGAACGTCAACCGTTACGAGCTATGTTGAAAGCACCGCAGGCGTTGCCGCGGGCGGACGCACCGGTATGACGGCACTGGCAACGGGCGTTTTGTTCCTTTTGGCGTTATTTTTAAGTCCGCTGTTTTTGCTCGTGCCCGGAGCCGCAACCGCACCCGCGCTGATTATCGTCGGCTTTTTGATGCTCAAAGCGGTAACCGGCATCAACTTTAACGATGTAACCGAAGGCTTGTCGGCCTTTATTACGATCGTTATGATGCCCTTTGCTTATTCGATTGCCGAAGGTATCGTGTGGGGAATCATTACTTACGTGTTTATGAAAGCCGCAACGGGTAAAGCAAAATCGATTCCGGTTATTACGTGGGTTTTGTTCGTCGTCTTTATACTGCGCCTGATTTTAACGAGCAGGGCTTAGCTTATTAGCGCCACGGCTTCGATTTCGACAAGGCTGTCTTTCGGCAGCCTTGCGACTTGAATCGCCGAACGGGCGGGGAAAACGCCCGTCCCGAAGAATTCGGCATAAACGCCGTTCATGGCGGTAAAGTTGTTCATGTCGCTTAAAAAGACCGTCGTCTTTACGACGGCGTCCATCGTAAGGCCGGCTTCTTTAAGCACGGCTTCTATATTTTTCAGCGACTGTCTTGTCTGCTCTTCGATGGTGCTTCCCGCAAAAGCGCCCGTTTTCGGGTCTATGGGAAGTTGTCCCGATGTAAAAACAAAGGGGCCGGCTTGTACCGCCTGTGAATAGGGTCCGATCGCTGCCGGCGCATGCGCGCTCGTTATTTGCTTTTTCATACTGCCTCCGTTTATATAGTGTGCAGGTAGTATATCCGATTGCGGCGCGTTGGGGAAGATTACCGGATTATTATCGCTAAAAAAAAGACGGTTGAAAACGGCAAAAATCGCTGCCGGGCTTTAGAAAGCCGATTATTAGGGGTTGCCCGAAAACAGAAGTCTCGGCGGATTCCCTCAATATTAATGCGTTATTTTAAGTTAAGTCATTCCGGAGGTTGTATGAACGCTGTTCATGCGGAAGGCTTGGCCGCTTCGGCCAATTCCGCTTTTATGTACGGTATCGGCGCGGCAGTTGCCGCCTTAATTACGCTGGTATCGATTGTGTTTGCCGTGCGCTCGTACCGTGCCGCCGTTGTAGCCGGCATCGACAAAAAGGCGATCCGCTCGGTTATCCGCTCAAGTGCGGTATTTACGCTGATTCCTTCAACCGCGATTCTGCTCGGCCTTGTTACGATGGCCGGAGGCTTGGGGGTTCCGCTTTCGTGGATACGGCTTTCGGTTATCGGCGCGGTGCAGTACGAATTGATAGCGGCAAACGCCGCCGCTTCGGCTGCAGGAATTCCCGCACTGCTTTTGGATTCACTCACGCCGCGCGTTTTTGTTTCGATCGCCGTCGTTATGACCGCCTGCATTATTTCCGGCCCCCTGTTCAATTTGTTTTTTCTTAAACGCTATAATGCCGGCGTAAAAAACATGCAGCAAAAAGACAACCGCTGGGGACACCTCGTCGTCGATTCGATGTTTATGGGAATGATTTGTACGTTTTTGGGAAACCCGATTATCGCGCTGCGCCTCGAGCCGAACCGCGGGAAAACAGCCTTGCTTGTTATGTTTGTGTCGGCTGCGGTTATGGCGCTGTGCAGTTTCGCCGTCAAAAAGGGTAAGCTGAAAGCGTTTGAAGGTTTTGCGCTTCCGGTCAGCATGATCGCGGGAATGGCGTTTGCCGTTTTATTTTGAGGTGCGGAAATGAAAGTAAAATCGAATTTTACGGATATTCATTTTGTCGGCCGTTTGTGGACGGCTTTATCGCTGTTGGTTATTTGTGCGGTTCCCGTTGCAATATGCGTATACTTCGGCGTGTGGCCGGATGCAAAGCTTGTGTTGGCGGGGATTTTGAAGGTCGGAATCATTTACATTCCGATCGGTATTATAGAAGCGGTAACCTTCGCACCGATTTTGGGCTCGGGCGCTTCATATTTGGCATTTATTACGGGGAATTTGACGAACTTGAAAATCCCGTGCGCGCTTAACGCTATAGAAAGCGCCGAAGTTCAAAGCGGAACGGCTGAAAGCGATATTCTTTCAACCTTGTCGGTTGCCGTTTCCACACTTGTAACGAACCTTATGCTGTGCATTGCCGTGCTGCTTTTGGTACCGCTTACGCCGCTTTTGTCTTCTCTCGTGTTGGCGCCTGCCTTTGCAAACGTTATTCCGGCTTTGTTCGGCGCCTTGGGCTATATGTTTATATCGCAAAACTGGAAAATCGCCGTGCTTCCGCTTGTTTTTGTGGCGGCGCTGTACACGCTGCTTCCGGCTCAAACGGCGCAAACCGTTTCGGGCGCTTTGATCCCCGTGTCGGTTTTGGTAACGGTCGCGGGAGCCCGCATCTTGTATAAAAGGAATATGGTCTGATTATGAACGAAAAAACTCCCGCCGAAAAAAAATCCGCTGCGGCTGTAAGATCTACAAAATCAACTGCGGCAGTTTCCGCCGCGGAACGCTTTGCTTCTCTTATCCGCTGCCCGACCGTATCTTTGCCGGCCGACAAAGACACGCAGCAAAACGATATGCAAAGCGATGTGTTCGATCGTTTTCATGCCGAGCTGAAAAAAAACTATCCTGCGGTATTTAAAGCATGCGAGCGCATAAAAGTCGGGCGCTATCCGCTTGTGCTGCGCTGGAAGGGAAAGGATTTTTCGGCTTCGGTTGTGTTTGCCGCGCACCAGGATGTGGTGCCGGCAGCCGAGCATGCCGAGCGCTGGAAGCACGAACCCTTTGCGGGCACAATAGCCGAAGGTGCGGTGTGGGGGCGCGGCGCTCTCGACGACAAGGGCAGCCTGTGCGCGATTTTTGAAGCCTGCGAAAGTTTGGCTGCCGAAAATTTTACACCTTCGTGCGACATTTACCTTTGCTTTTCGCATAATGAAGAAACGATGGGCTGGGGCGCCCGCGCCATTGCCGACGAATTGGAAAGGCGCGGCGTTAAGCCGCTCTTTGTGCTGGACGAAGGAGGCGCCGTCGTGGAAAAGCCCCTGCCCCTTATGAAGGGAAAGGCGGCCATGATCGGCATTACCGAAAAAGGCGTTGCGGACGTCCGCTTTTGCGCGCGCAGCACCGGAGGGCACGCGAGTACGCCCCCAAAGCAAAGTCCCTTGGGTGCACTCGGCGCATTCGCGTCTTCCGTAGAAAAAAAATCGCCTTTAAAAACGCATATGACCGGCGCTTTGGCGCGCATGCTGAGCGTGTTGTCGCGCCGAATGAGCTTTCCTCTGAACGTTTTATTTCGCTTTCCGCATTTTTTTGCGCCGCTTATTCGGACGGTCTTTAAGGCGTTCGGGGGAGCTGCGCGCGCCCTCGTGCAAACGTCCTGCGCCTTTACGATGGCCCAAGGTTCCGACGCGGTAAACGTGCTGCCCGCAAGCGCCTTCCTTACGGCAAACTTGCGCATTTCAGGCGGCGATACGATCGACTCGGTAATGGATTCTTTGCAAAAGCGGGCGGCAAAATACGGCGTTCGGGCGGAACTGATCCGCGGCCACGAAGCGTCCCCGGAATCGGTATTGAACCGCGGTTGGGATATTTTGTGCAAAGCGCTCGACGCGCAGTTTCCCGGCGTAAGTGCGGTTCCGTATATTATGCTTGCCGCAAGCGATGCGCGGCATTATTGCAAACTGTGTCCGGCTGTGTATCGGTTCACTCCGTTCGAAATGACCGATGCCCAGCGCGGCAGCGTCCACGGCGTCGACGAACACCTCGAAATTGAGAACTTTGAACGCGGCGTGCGCTTTTACCGCGACGTCATGCAAAGCATTTAAAAGGCGATATATTTGGCAAAGTGCCGGCCGGATAAACCGTCTGTCCGGCACACAGGCTTTTATTCTGGTGCAAAGGCGCTTATTTTCTTTCGTCCAAAAAGCGGAACGCGTTCTTTTTCCAGTGTCCGCTCAGATAATACGGAACGATAATCAGCACGCCGACGAGCCAGCCTGCCGCATAGCACCAAAATATATTGTATTTTCCGCCCAGATGATCGAAAAGATAGGCAAGCGGAACGCGTGCGCCCAAAAGCGAAATGAGCGTCGCAATCATCGGAATCACGGATTGACCTGCGCCGCGCACGGCCGAATTGAGCATAAAGATAATTGCGAGCAAAAAGTAAGGCGGCATAAGGCGCTTGATGAATTCCGTTCCGGTGCGCAAAACGTCCGCATCCTGCGTAAAGGCCATGAGCAGGTAACGGCCGAAAATCATAACCAAAACGCTGCTGATGACGGCGATACCGACTGAAATGATGACGGCGCTCCGTACGCCCTGTTTTACGCGGTCGAGCCTGCGCGCACCGATGTTTTGTCCGACAAAGGCACTGACCGCGGTTGCAAAGCTGACGATGGGCATAAAGACGAAGGCGTCGACTTTGTTTGTGGCGCCGTAGCCTGCCATAAAAGCGCTGCCGTAACTGTTGACCAGGCGCTGCAAAACGATGGTTCCGACCGAAAACAGTACGTTTTGAATTCCCGCCGGAAGCCCGATTTGAAACATTTGCAAAAGAACTTTCCCGCTGAACTTCATATTGCGCGAAAACAGTTTGAACAGTTTTACTTTGCGGTTTATATACCATACGCCGAAGGCAAAGGCGACGCCCTGTGCTATAACGGTCGCCAGGGCAACCCCGAAGACGCCCATGTCGAATACGGTAACGAAGATCAAATCGAGGGCGATGTTTACGGCGGTCGCGATCGCCAAAAACAGCAGTGACGATTTGCTGTCGCCGACGCCCTGCAGGATGGCGGTGTTGACGTTGTAGCCGAACATGAGAACCGATCCGGCAAATACCGTTTGCAGATAGGTTGCCGACATCTCCATCGTATCGCCCGCGGGAGTATGCATAAAGCGCAAAAAAGGACGGGCTGCGGCAACGCCGGCAAGGCTAATGATGATCGAGGCGAAAATCATGCCGATATAAATCGTATCGACTGCGAGTTTGAGCTTTTCGTTTTGCTTTGAGCCGAAAAACTGCGATATGAGGATGACGGCTCCGGTTGCGGCTCCCACAAACAGCGACACGAGCAAAAAGATGACGACAAAGGAGTTGCCGACTGCGGCGAGGGCTTCTTTGCCGATAAAGTTTCCCACAACAATGCTGTCCACAATGTTGTACATTTGCTGTAAAATGTTTCCCAAAAGCATGGGGATTGCAAAGCGCGTTATAAGTTTTGCGGGCTTTCCTTCGGTCATGTCAGTCATGTGTTTTCATCTTCTCCATTTTGCGGATGCGCTCATCATCCAGTGTAATTGTAATATTTTTTTCGTGAGTCGGCAAGACGGTTCCCTTGGGAGCGCCCTTTGCGCGGCGCAGATATTTTACCTGTGTATAATAGACGTCGGCGGTTTTGGCTTTTCGCGCCTTTGAATAAAAAACGGCGAGGTTGCCCGCGTCTATGAGGATGTCGAGAGGAACGGTTTTACCGCGTCGGTTTTTTATAAATACGTAACCGCCGCTCCAATCGCGGGTGTGCAGCCATAGGTCGAGCCCGTTTACGTGCCGGCGCAAAAGCTCGTCGTTTTCCGCCGCGCTTCTTCCGGCGAAAAGTTGCCATTCTCCGATTACAAAGCCGACGCCCGGCCTCTTTTTTTCGTGCGGTTTTTGCGTTTGTTCCTTTTTTTGCAAAAATTGCCGTATGCGGAGGGGATTTCCTTCGGATTTGATTTCTTCATAAGAAGCCTGTACGTCTTCAAGCTCTTCTTTTAAGTCCCGAATATCTTTTTCCAAATCGGCCAAACCGCTGCGTGCTTTTTTATACTGCGCGTAACGGTCGGCCGCATTTTCGGCGGCGCTTTTTTTCGGGTCTATGCGGATACTCACGGGTTTTCCGCTTTCGTAATCGAAACATTCGATCGGCACGGATTCTTTATATGCGCGCTCCTCCGTATGCTGTTGCGCGAGCGCGCTTTGTTCATTGAACAGGTGTGCGTTCGCCAATATAAGGTCGCCTTGGCGCTTCCATAAATCGGCGTGCAAAAAACTTCGGCGTTTTTCTTCGAGCCGGAGAACGGCGCTTTGTATGCGGCCGACTCTTTGCTCGTACGCTTTGTGCGCTTGCGCCAATAAGAGCGTGCGCGAAGAGGTTTTTCCGTATTCGGCGTACCATTTGTCGAGCTGTTCGTTAAACGAAAGGCTTTTTACGTCGGTGCCGACAAAACATTCGGCATATTCGCTTTGCGTAAAGTCGCGCTTTTGAAACTCCTTGTGCGGAGCGCTTTGTTCCGCTTGTGAATGCGCTTGGCGCGTATCGGGCAGGCGGAACGTTCCGCCGCTTATTTCGCCGCGTTTGGGGCGCCGATAAAACACGTCCAATATGTGCATCGAGTCGTCGGTAACGACAATGTTCGCCGCGCCGCTCCATAAACGTACGAACAGGTTATACGGAACCTCTGCTTGGACGGCCCGTATGCACACAATGCGCTCTTGACCTGTTTGCTCGATGCTTCGGATTTTTGCGCCCTTTATGCGGCTTTTTAAAAATTCCATAAAACGGAGCGGCGTTTTGTTTTTCGGTATCGCGCGCATCGTTTCGTGCAGGCGGCACTCGTTCGGCGCAAGGCATATGTACAGGCATTTTGCCCGATTGTACGAAGTTTTATACAGATATAAAGCGATGCTGTCATAGCCGGGCTGAACAATGTCCTGAATGAATGCGCCCTGCGCGTCGAGTTCCGATAAAACGATATCGATTTCTGTGCAATTCAGCGACATAGCCCTTCCTATAAATAAGCGATGTTTCGGCAACACAAGGCTGCAAGCCGAAACTCGGCGCTTAACGGCGGCCGCGCCATTTCAGCGGCCGCCGTTAAACCGTTCCTATAAAAATAAAAAACGGGCTGCCGCAAAGCGCAAACTTTATCGGCAACCCGCCCTTAAGACATTCCGTTTTTTCGTTATTTTTCAACCATAAGCAAGGTTTTTGTATCGAGCTTTAAGTTGATTCCTTTTACCGGCGCCGAATGCATTTTAAGCACTTTCATATCGATCGTGTCGCTCTTTTGTTCCAAATACACAATCGTATTTATTTGTTCGGCGGTTGCCGAATCCATAACCGTGCACGGATCTTCGTCTTCGCAGTTGCATGTCGCCCAGATAAAGAATCCTGCTTCGGCGGCATAATCTTTTAAAGCTTTTATATCTTCGGCTTTTACTTTGGAAAAATTCAATCCGTCGATAATTAAGCATGCCGTCGGAATTCCGCCCGAAAGCAAGGCTTTGAGCGTGTTTACAATCTGAACAGCGGAAACGGTGTTTTGATTGAAATTCAAAATGATACGCTTGCTGATCAAGGTGTCTTTTATTTCCTCGGGGTTTTTCAGATTTTTCTTTTTTGCCATTTCCCAAAAAATATCTTCATACCATGTTATAATCGCATTGGTGTGCTGATTAAAAGAAACGTGGACGACTTGTTTTTCCTGCAGCAGCATATCGAGTCCTATTTGAACCAGAACGGCCGTTTTACCCAAACCTTTTTTCGAAGTCAGGATTCCCATTTCTCCGGCTTTTAAGCCGCCGTTTGTCGCCTGATCGAAAAAACGCACAGGGCTGCGATCAATAAGAGTTTGTTTCATGTGCTACTCCTATAAATAAATAAACGAGTTTGCGACGCAAACTCGGCATAAAAAGCGGCGGCGCTATTGCAGACGGCGCTTTTTATGCTCTCCTTTAGTTATTGATTCTTTTTACGCTTTTCTTCGTATTCTTTTATCAGCGTTTCGGCAACGCTCATCGGAACTTTTCCGTATTTTTCGAATTCCATCGAAAATTCCGCCTTGCCCTGAGTTAAAGAGCGCAAAACCGTCGAAAAACCGAACATTTCACTTAAGGGAACTTCGGCATCGACGCGGCTGAAATTGCCGTCTTCGGTGGACGAAATAATAATGCCACGCCTTTGATTGATGACGGCAAAAATGTTTCCCTGGAATTCGGTCGGGCCTTCGATCGAAACCTTCATAATCGGTTCCAAAATGACCGGCTTTGCTTTTAAGTACGCTTCGCGGAAACCGCCGATGGCCGCTTGCTGGAACGCAATATCGGAAGAGTCTACGGGGTGCGATTGGCCGTCGTTTATCGTTGCCTTAATGCCGACGATGGGGAAGCCGATAAGGGCGCCCTTTGTCATCGAAGCTTTAAAGCCTTTATCGCACGACGGGATAAATTCGTTCGGAATCGCGCCGCCTTTTATGGCATCCACAAACTCGTAATCTTTGCCTTCCAGCGGTTCGAGGAAGCCGGCTACGCGGCCGTATTGTCCGGAACCTCCGGTTTGCTTTTTATGCGTATAGTTGAAGTCGGCATGCTGGGTAATCGTTTCGCGGTAGGCAACCTGCGGCATACCCGTTTCGACTTCGCACTTGTATTCGCGTCTCATGCGTTCGATGTACACTTCCAAGTGAAGCTCGCCCATACCCTTGATAATCGTTTGGTTCGATTCGGGGTCCACATACGATTGGAACGTGGGGTCTTCTTTTGTAAAGCGGTTCAAAGCCTTTGCCATTTGGTCGGCCGATTTTTTGTCTTTGGGCGTAATGGCGAGCGAAATAACCGGATCGGGCACGTACATTGAAGTCATCGCATAGTTTAAGCTCGGATGGCAGAAGGTATCACCGGATGCGCAGTCTATACCGAACAGTGCGACAATGTCGCCCGGAGAACCTTCGTTGATGTCTTCCATTGAAGAAGAGTTCATGCGCACCAAACGGCCCACTTTGAATTTTTTACGCGCCCTCGTATTTAAAAGTTCGTCGCCTTTTTTCAAGCAGCCCTGGTATATACGGACGTAGGTGAGCTGGCCGTATTGTCCGTCTTCAAGCTTAAAGCCCAAAGACACGCAGGGAAGTTTTTCGTCGGCTTTTAATTCGACCGGCGTTTCGTTGTTGTCCAAATCCAAAGCGATGTTTTTTACTTCGGTCGGGTTCGGAAGGTATTTGATGACGCCGTCCAAAAGCGGCTGAATACCCTTGTTTTTATACGCCGAACCGAGGAATACGCCGACGAACTGTTCGCTCAAGGTTCCTTTGCGGATTGCCCGTTCGATCATTTCCTGCGTTTCCTTACCTTCGAGCATGGCTTCCATAAGTTCGTCGTCGAACATGGACGCGGCATCCAAAAGTTCTTCGCGGTATTTTGCCGCATCGGCTTGCAAGTGCGCGGGGATTTCGGCGTAACGCAATTCGGTACCGTTGTCGCCTTCGAAATAAATCGCCTTCATCGTAATAAGATCGACAACGCCTTCGAGCTTGTCTTCCAGTCCGATCGGAATTTCCATCATGTACGCGTTAAGGCCGAGTTTTTCCCGCAGCTGCATGCGCACTTTAAAAGGGTTTGCACCCGTGCGGTCGCATTTGTTGACAAAGGCGATTCTCGGAACATGGTAGCGCTTTAATTGGCGATCGACGGTTATTGACTGCGACTGAACGCCGCCGACGGAACACAAAACCAAAATGGCTCCGTCCAAAACGCGCAAAGAACGTTCAACTTCAACGGTAAAGTCGACGTGGCCGGGCGTATCGATAACATTAACGGTGTAATCTTTCCATTTAACCTGCGTGGATGCGGACTGAATCGTAATACCGCGTTCCCGCTCCAGTTCCATATTGTCCATTACGGCACCGACTCCGTCTTTTCCGCGTACTTCATGGATGGCATGAATTTTGTCGCAATAAAAAAGAATGCGTTCGGACAGAGTTGTTTTTCCCGAGTCAATATGGGCACTGATACCGATATTTCTCATCTTTGAAATATCAAAACTCATAGTTTTAGTACCTCTCTCTTACTGGTTTTGCAGAATCTGCAAAGATTTTCAGTATAAAAACATCTAATGCAGTATAGTATAGCGAAAAAGGTCAAAAAGAGCAAGCGTGTAAAAATTATATGCTGCGCTCAAAACTCGCATACATGCAACTTGCCCGGCGTCCTGCCGGCCCTAAACGAAGCGGCACGGATGTCGCTCAAGCTGAATAGACGCGATGTTTCGGTGCAGACGAAATTCGTAAGTCAAAAGTGTACTCAGGATGTGCACTTTTGACGGCGCTATTATCAATCCACAATCGATGTGAGTACCTTGAGCAAAGGCAGCGACTACAACGATTTACATGATACCTTTATTATTTTCTTTTGTCCGTTTGATTATTTAAATGCAGAGCTGCCGATGTATACTTTTAGAACAGTTTGTACGCAAAACGCACATTTACAGTTGCCTGACGGCACAACAAAGGTTATACTTAATAGTAAGGCCTCCGGCAAAGAAAAAAATCCGGAGCTTAAAGCGTTTTTGGAATACATAAACGGCAAAAAAAGCGAAAATGAGTTTGTCACGGAACTGGAACAGAGAATAGCAGAGATAAAAGACAACGACCAAAGGAGGCACGATTATATGATAATGACAGCCTTTGAAGCCGATGCAAAACGGATGGGTAGATTGGAAGGCAGACGGGAAGGTATAGCACAAGGAATACAGCAAGGCGAAGCGAGAGGCTTTGCCAACGGCTCTCACCAAAAAGCCTTAGAGGATGCAGGTAATTTAAAACGGCTCGGTGTTTCAATCGATATTATCACTCAAGCAACCGGTCTTACCAAAGCCGAAATTGAAAATCTGTAACCCGCATCGAAATCGGGCACTGCTCAACGGTGTATAGATGAATCGGGAGGATAGAAACGATGATACAGGCAGTAAAACACAACGAACAGGCACGGCAGGAATACCGCATAATGACGGAGGACGGAGCGACCATCCGCATAGGGAAGGCCTGTCCCGTATAAAAAAGGCCGCCTGTCGGGCGGCCGCTTGCTTTACCGTCGCCGAAAGCGGCGGCAAAGCGGCATGTTAAGCGAGCCGGGAACCATCGGTTTCCCGGCTCTTTTTCTTTAACCATCGGTTTCCCGGCTCTTTTTCTTTATTTTATTAAATTCGCTTTTTTCATTGCCGTCGCAAGCGCTTCTTTAAACGCGTTCGACGTCATCGTGGCGCCGGAAACCGTGTCGAGCTCGGCACTTTGTTTTTGCAGCGCCTGCTCGGTCAGTTTTGCGATCGCTTCGGGGCCGATGCCGGGCGTTTCGGAGTGCTTAACCACTTTGATGTCCGTGATCTTGCCGTCTTTAACGGTAATCTGAACGCGGACCGTTCCGCCCATACCCTTATCGGATGCGCCCGTAAAGGTATTGTTCGCGGCTCCCGACATGCTCGTATAGTTGAAAATGGAACCGGATGCGGCGCTCGTCTTTTTGCCCGCAGCGATAGCCTTCAACTCGGCTTCTTTTTCGGAATGCGTTTTCGTTGCGCGCGTGGAACCGCGGAGCGAAAAGTACGAAGCTTTGTCGGTCTTCGTCTTGTAGTTCGTTTCGTCACCGGCGAATGCGGGATCGAGCGCCGTGCTTGCCGTCGCAAATCCGTCTTTGTCAACGGAAGCGGCGGAGCGGCCTGCGATATAACCTGCCGTGATGACGCGGCCCAAACCGTGTACTCTCATACCGCCGGCGGATTCGCCCGCGCAAAAGAGGTTCGGAATGAGTTTTCCGTGCAAGTCGACAACCTGCATTTTGTCGTCGACGCGCAAACCGGCAAGCGTATCGTGAATGTTCGACACCGCCCACAGTGCGTAGAAGGGGCCGGTTTTGATTTGGTTTTGAAGCGTGGTTTTTCCCCAATCGTCGTCTTTTCCGGCCGCGACAAAAGAATTATAGCGGTTGACCGTGTCGACGAGGGTTTTGGGATCCATCTTGATGTTTTCGTAGTATTTGTTGACGATTTTTTGTGCGAGTTCTTCAATCGTGTCCGCTTTGAACGCATAGCCGCCTTCGAAGTCGAGAACGCCCTGTTCCATAACCCAGTCGTTGCGTTTTGCGGCCGCATCGTCCACGATCGCCCATACCGGGCCGCCGTAGCATTCGGCGTTTCCGTCGCCGTCCGCGTCGATGAATACGCTCGATGCGGCGCTGTTAAAAAAGCGCTGATATTCGGGGCCGGGGAATACTCCGCGGTAATCGTCTTCGTTGGCAAAGCGCTGTCCGAGCATATTGACGACGATCATGCTGTTGAGATCCATTTCGATACCGGTTGCTCTCGAAAGCGCCCAGAGTTTGCTGTCTTTCATAAAGCCGCGTCCGTAACCGTACTGGCAGCCGATGCGGTTCGGTGCTTTCATCTGCGCGCCGCCTTCGGTCATTTGATAGGACGAAAGCGACATAAGAGCAGCACCGATTTCCATTGCGGCGATTTCACCCGATGCATCCTGATCGGAGAAGGGCATACCGCCCAGTCCGTCGTATTCGGGGCCGAGGCGCGGGTCGAACATCGTACGGAATTGCACGTTGCCGGTCGAACCGCCGGTTGCGATGATAACGGCTTTGTTCGCTTTGATGTTCAGCGTTTTTTTCGTGTTGTCGATATTTCCTTCCGTCATAAGGCTCGTAAGCGGTTTGCTTTCGCCGGGCAAAATGTGCGGCGTATAGCTTGCCTGTACGCCCAATACTTTTCCGGATTGAACGCCTTCGCGGTAGATTTTGTCCATGTGGTAGTTCAAAAGGAATTTTGCGCCTTTGTCGCGCAGCGATTTTTCGAGCGGGCGGGTAACCGCAACGCCTGCAGCCGTCGTGCCGGTGTATTCGTTTTTCCATTCGCCGCTGTCGGAATAGGTCATGCGTCCGACGCTGTCCGGATCCGATCCGCCGTCGCGGTAGTAGTTACGAACCATCGGTTCGATTTCCAAAATCTTAACGCCGTTCTTTAAAATAAAGTCGTACGCTTTTGCCATGTTGTTCGCAACGGAACGCACTTGGGAAAATTCGTTAAAGCGCGAATCGACCGCTTGACCTCTGGTATGATCGTAGTAATACAGGTCGGCCGAATCTTCGATGCCCCATTCCTTTTGCGAAACCGTGCTTGCGCCCGAGTGAAGTTGACCTTCGCTCACCGCAGCGTGTCCGCCGACGTCCCAGTTCGTTTCCACGAACAAAACCGATGCGCCGTCTTCGATCGCTTTAAGACCGGCGGGCAAACCCGCACCGCCTGCTCCGATGATAACGACGTCGGCTTGGTAGTCCCATTTAACTTTTGCAGTACCGTTGCCGCATCCTGCAGCCAACAGAAGTACCGTGACCAAACAAACAGATAAAACCGCAATTTTTGATGCCATGCGGTTGTCCGATAATTTCATAAAAACCTCCTATGAAATTCCTTGCACTTTTGTGCTTTTAAACGAATAAGTATAAAAAAAGCGGCACGCGGCAGCGCGCACCGCTTTCGAGTCATATTATAATTTTTTCAAATATTTTTGTCCAGATTTAAATCAAAAAATTTTTATCGATTTACAGATCCGGCGCATGTTTTAAGAGGTAATCCTCGGCTTCTTTTGACCACAGCATATCGCTTTTTTGCACGATTTTTGCCAGCGCGGCGAACAGGGGATCGGTTTTGCCTTTTTCTTCAAAATCGGTTAAAGCGGTCAGCGGCAGCTTTTTATGCGTATAAATCAGCTTTTTGCCGCCGGGAATCTTATCCAAATTGATAACCGTTTCACCCACTTGGTCGAGTCCGCCTACGTGCGTAATCATCGTAACAGGATTCAGTTCGCCTTTGGCCATCATGTGCAAAGATTCTTTTATGTCGTCGGTATTGCCGCCTGAAGTTCCGACTACGTGGTGGGCTTCGTAGTGCACGTTGTAAAAGTTGTACATCGCGCTGAACGACGGGTCGGTGGGGCCTGCAAAAAAGTTCAAACAACCGTCTTTGCCGCACAGACTGTCGCCCAGTTCCACAACGGGCTTTACGGGCGCAAACACGAATACGTCGTCGTAGAGTTTGCCGTCGTTAAGTTCTTTTAATTTTTCAACGGGATTTGCTATATCGCGCGTGTTCACATACACGAGTTTTACTCCGTACTTTGCCGCTTCCGAGGGGGGCAGTAAGCTTTCAGCCCGCTTTAAGCGCGCATCGTCGATGTCGGTTACAACCAAAAAACCGGGTTTGCGCGGATTGTGAACAGCATAATCGATTGCAGTCAGGCCCATAGGACCGACGCCGGCAAGCAAAGCAAGAGAGCCGCCTTCGACGATTCCCATGCGGTGTTCGTAGCTTCCCGCCGTGGTGTGGTACTGTGCGTGGAAGGCTCCGACAACACAGGATACCGGCTCCGAAAGCGAGCCCATAAAAAAGTTGTCGGCCTTGTATTCCAAAAGGCAGCCCAGCTCCATAACTTCGGCAGGAATAATGATATAGGTCGCATCGCCTCCGATATGGGCGTATGAATAGCCGGGCGCCCACAGCGTGCCGTCTTTGTTCAGTGCGGGCTGTATGGCGAACTTTTGCCCCGCCTTAAATTGGTGCTGCCATTTTTTGCCGACTTCAACCAGGGTTCCGCAAAATTCGTGCCCGATAATAACCGGATTTTCGGACAGCTTTGCACGCACGCGCTTATGGGCGTCGCCCTGCATGGCAAGCTTGTGGCTCGACATACACACCGAATCGGAAACGACTTCCGCAAGGATTTCGTCGTCTTTAATGGGCGGAAGTTCGAATTCTTCCAGCCTCAAATCGTTTACACCGTATAAACGTACAGCTTTTGTTTTCATACATACTCCTATAAAAATATTTTCTTAGGGAGAGAAAGGAAACCCCGTTCAGGGCAGGGTTTAGCCTCGAAGCTGCGCTGGCTGTACTCTCTCTCCCTAAACCCTCTCTCTCCTTCCCGCACTGTTTAGGGGCTCTGCCCCTAAAACCCCCGACGTACAGCTATTGTTCCGACACGAGGTCGGGAAAGCTATATGTTCCGAGTTTGCAGAGCAAACTCGAGTTGAGAATTGCACACGGAGGTGCAATTCTCATACCATCTTCCAAATGACGCTTAAGGGCTCTCGCCCTAAGAACCCGATAAAAAGCATACGTCCGTGTATGCTTTTTATCCCGAGTTTTCTGTCGAAAACTCGCTGTACTTTTCCCTGTACGGGCATCCTGCCTGAACTTTCTCTCCAAAATAAACCTTTTATCCGTTCCGGCATGGACGCCGGGAACGCTATATGTAACCGATGTTTTTGCAAAGCCGTGAGGCTTTCAAAAACTCGAGTTGAAAATCGTACACGGATGTACGATTTTCAAGCCCGTATTGTTTCATTCATCCATGCTTTTTTATACGCTTCGTAGCCGGTTACGGGTGCCTTTTCGACCGCCGTGTAGGCTATGTCGGCGTTTTTGCCGAGTTCGCGTATCGGTTTGCCGCTTAAAGCCATAACAGCCGCTATCGCCGCACCGCATGCGGTCGCTTCGGCAATACCGGTTAAAAATATTTCGTTTTCCGGAAGCGCCGAAGCAAGCAGGGCGTTGTATAATTTGTTTTTGCGGAAACCTCCTTCCGTAAAGACCTTCGTGCCTTTTCTTAGTCCCGAACGCCGAAGCGCGGTTTCGGTTTGTATAACCAGCGATAAATCGAGCAGGGCAAAAAAGCGCTGTTCATCCCGTATAATGTGGGGTAATTTTGCGCCCTTTTGCATGTCTTCAAGGGAATAAAAGGTGCCGCGTTCGCGGATGCCCGGCTTTGAACCGGTGAACTGCCCGGAACCCGCAACGATTTCGGGCATAAGGAAGGTGTCTTTTGCGTTCAATACTTCCTGCGTTTTGCCGAAATCGAACGAGGGAAATTGTTCCGTATTGTGTACTTTTTTATACAAACTTATATACGTGTCGAATTCCATGCCGCCCACAAAGATGGCGGTTTTTATGGGACGGCGGAACGCCGATTGGTTGAAAAAGACGATTTTTCCGATGTCGTCCTCGTTAAACGCCAATTCGTCCTGCGGGTGCATACACACGCACCAAGTACCCGTCGAATTGAGCACAAAGTCGCCCGTGTCGTCTTTTGCAAAGTAGGGCAAAAGCGATGCGTTTGAATCGTGGATTCCCATGGTTACGACGGTCGATCGGTCGAGGCCGGAGCGTTTTGCCGCCTCCTCGGTCAGTGTGCCGAGCGCTTCGCATGTGTTTTTGTAATTCGTCGGAAGAAGCGTCCGGATTCCCAGCGTGTCGGTTACGGGCGACCAATCGCTTTTTTTGTGGTCCCACAAATAGCTGTGACAGCCGCAATAAGTCGGTTCGGTTCCCGCAATGCCGGTAAACACGTAGCCCCAATACTGGGGGAAATTCAAAATAGTGCGTGTTTTGGCGAATTCCGCGGCAAAATGTTTTTGCAAATACATAATGCCCTTTGCGGGATTTATGAGCGACCCGAACGGCGGCGTATACGTGCTGCGCTGCAAGTCGGCTTTGCTTCCGCATTTTTTATAAAATTCGTTTTGGAATTGTGCGCCCGGCTCGTGCGTGTAAAGAATCGACGGAACGCACACTTTTCCGTCCTTATCGATGCAGACAAAGGTTGCCCCGTGCGTCGTTACTGACAGCGCTTTAATCGGATACTTTTGCGCGAAGGTGCGCAATTGCTCGAAAAACCAATCTTCCATTCCCGCCAAATCGTGCGCTTCGACTTGAGCGTCCGTATTCGGCTCGCGGACTTTCAGAGGCTCAAACGTTTTGTACACCGCATCGAGTTGATGCAGATTTTCATCGTATACGGCAACTTTTTTGTTCGTCATGCCGATGTCTATAACGGCAACAGCATAGCTCATAACTTCTCCTAAAAAAACTTTTGCAGGAAGCTTGGGCTTCCGAAAAAGTTTTTTCGCGCTTTCGCAAACGTCAGTTGAGAAAGCGCAGTAAATAAAACGATGTTTGCCGAAAGGCAAACTCGGCATAAAAAGCGCCGGCGCTATTTTAGACGGCGCTTTTTATCGCTCTCCTTATTTAATGCAGCATAACCTGTCCGCCGGTTACCGGAAGTGCTTGGCCCGTTTCGTATGTCTGTTCGACAAGGTAGAGCACGGCTTTTAAAACGTCCGGGCCGGAACAGCCTCTGTTCATCGGAACCTTTGCTTCGTAAAAAGCTTTTACGTCGGCAACCGTTTGTGCGCCGGGAACTTTGCCGGCTTTTAAGTACTGCACGAACAAGCCTTTTTCCGGATCCGACCACAGCGGCCCGTCGAAAAAGTTTCCGGGGCATATTGCGTTCACTTTAATACCGTAGGCGACCAATTCCAGCGCAAAACTTTCAACCAATCCTATGCCGCCGAATTTGCCTCCGGCATACGAACCGTTTTTATTCGAGCCTTCCAAGCCCGACTTTGAATTGATTTGAATGATGTCGGTCGGCCATGAAGGGGCGGCCGCGTATTGGCGCTTCATAAGGCGTGCGCAGTGCTTCGTTACGACGGCAAAGGCCGTGTAGTTTATATCGGTAACGAAGCGGAACGAGGCCATGTCCTGCTCCAAAATGCTTGAAGCGCGAAGGACGCCCGCATTGCTTATGCATAAATCCAAGCCGCCGCAGGTAAGGGCGGCCGTTTCGAACATATTTTCGACGGATTCTTCATCGGCGACGTTTACTTTAACGGCAAAGGCTGTTTGTTTTTTTTCTTCGGCGTTTAAAGCGGCCGCAAGTTTTTCGGCGCCTTCAAGGTTTAAATCGGCAATAAAGACGACGGCGCCCTGCTTTACCAAACCGCGCACCAGCTCTTCGCCGAAGCCCTGTGCGCCGCCGGTTACGAGGGCTGTTTTGTTTTTTACGACGTCGGCACGCGAAGCGCAAGACGCGCAAGCGCAGTTCCATTCGTTTACCGCACCGCTTTCGGCTTGCGCAAGAGAGAGCGTGTCGGGCGCCGTTAAAAAGAGCTCGGTTTTTCCTTCAACCGAAAGTTCAATGCATGAGGGAACGGTGCCCTTATGCACCGAAGCGAAAGCCTTTTTTACGGCTGCGGCCGCTTCTTTTTCGTCGTTCGGCGCGCCTTCAAAAGCGATGCGCAACGAAGCTTTACGTTCTTTTTGTGCGGATTGCGCTAAACCGACGCTTTGTACGATCCACGGTTTTTGCACAAGGTTTATAATCGCGCCGCGGATAATCGGCGCAAAAAATGCTGCGTTTGTCATATTTCTTTTATCGCTCCTCCGTTAATGATAAAGCCGCCTGTTCGGCGCTCAGCGTTCCCGCCGGTTCAAGTTTTTTGCCCAAGTCGGCATATACGGCAAGGCGCTTGGCGAGCGTTTCGTGCGCCAAAGGATTTTCGACGGAAAACAAGCCGTATTCGTTTTTGTATGAGGCAAGTTTTTCATGCGCCGCCAAAGCCCATGTCGCGTCGATAAGATTTTCGAATTCTTTTTCGAGCAATTCGGGACACGAAAAATCCTGACGCGAACTGTTTATGTCGACGCCGGATATTTCCATAAAACCGTATTTTTCGCACAATTTGCGCAAACGCAAAAGCTGCTGCTTTGTGTTGCGCGGCGGCATGTACGTTACGGCGAGGTAGCCCAACTCTTTGAGCACGGGGAATAAATCGTCCAAAAAATCGTCTTCGAATTTTTCGGCTTTTTTGTCGCCGGTAGGCGATTCGGTTATGTCGCCCAAATATGCGTATGCGGGAACGGCTCCTATTGCTTGGGCAAACGCGGTAACGGTTTCGGCAGGAATGCATTCGCTGCTGTCGGGCTGAATGAAGATGCGCGGCAAAAATTCGCTTTTTAGCGCGCCGAGTAAATCGTACCCATAATGCGGATTTGAAGCGTCGGCGAGGCGCTCCGCGGTTTTCCCGCCGATGTACAGATTAAAGCGCGCTTTTAAATTCTTTAAAAGTTCTT
Organism: uncultured Treponema sp.; assembly: GCA_905372025.1. GTDB lineage: Bacteria > Spirochaetota > Spirochaetia > Treponematales > Treponemataceae > Treponema_C. Next base: position 22,909 of record CAJPNP010000027.1, read on the forward strand.
CGCCCGTTCCGTAAGTGTCGATAAAACGGTGCGCGAGCGCGTATAAAATATGCCGTTCGGTAACGCTTCCCCCTTCGTCGGATTTTGACAAGGGCTCTATGTCTTTTTCGTACGACAGCGGCTTAAGACCGGCTTCCGTGATAATTTCGTTTAAAGAAGCGGTCATCGCGATATTGCGCTTTTTGCGCGCTTTGCAAATCGGCTGCAAAAATAAAGCGGCGAGTTTTCTTTTTGATGAGGGAATGCCCTGCACCGTCATGTATGCAATACCCTTGGAATCGGGATTGTTCAGTTTTACGTCGGCAAAACGCGTATGTTTAAAACTTACGCGCACTTCAAAGCCCGTAACGACTCCCATACCCAAAAGACCGCAAGCTTCGGTCATTTCTTCGGCTGCCGATACGGAATCATGGTCTACGGAACCTGCAACCGCAAGGCCCGCTTCGCGCGCTTTTAAAGCGGCCATTGCCGGCGTGTAGGGGCTGAAGCTGTATACGGTATGAATGTGATTGTTTGTCTGGACGTTCAGCGGAGGAAGCTCCCCGCCGTTTTTTTCGAGCCACGTTTTGAGTGCGGCAAGTCGTTTTTCGCCGGACAGTTTGGAATCGTTTATTTTTCCGTAATCGTTCATAGTTTTCCTTACATTATAATTACGCAATAATTGCGCACAGGAGGCCGCCGAAAATCCGTGTTCCCGGCAGCCACTTTTACCGGTGTTTTACACGCGAGGTTTAGACTCCCTGACGGTTTTTGCGCAAAATATCCATTGTCGTTTGAACCGATGTGGGCGTATATCCTTTTAAGGGAATAATGCGCTCGTGAATCGTATCCAAAATCCAATCGACGCTCGGGAAATAATAGTGTTCGCATTCGGGAGCGGGCGTTATCCAGTTGCGGCTTCCCAGCACGGCAACCGGAGCGTCCAAATAGTCGAAAGCGAGCGCACTCATATTCGAAGCAACCGTGTGCATAAAAGAGCCGCGTTCGGCCGCATCGCTTACGAGCAAAAGTTTACCGGTTTTCTTTACCGATTCGACGATTTTTTCGTAGTTCAGCGGGTTGATCCAGCGGATGTCGATAATTTCGGCATCCATGCCGTATTGTTCTTTAAGCGTTTTCGCGGCGTTCATTGCGGTGTACAGCGTGGCACCCAGTGTTGCGATCGTGATGTCTGTGCCGGTTTTGCGGATTGCCGGTTCTCCTTCCGGGATTTCGTAGTAACCGGCCGGAACTTCTTTTTCGAATTCTTCGCCTTTATCATAGAGCTTTTGGCTTTCGAAGAAAATAACCGGATCCGTGCCGCGCAGCGCGTAGTTCAGCATACCCTTTGCGTCGTAGGGCGTTGCGGGGAACACCGCTTTAAGGCCGGGAATTGCGGCGACCAGAGCGCTCCAGTCCTGACTGTGCTGGGCGCCGTATTTGTTGCCGACCGAAACGCGTACGGTAAGCGGCATTTTCAAAAGTCCTGCGGACATCGACTGCCATTTTGAAGCTTGATTGAATATTTCGTCTCCCGCGCGTCCCATAAAATCGCAGTACATCAATTCCACAACCGCGCGTCCGCCGCTCATCGCATAGCCGACTCCCGCGCCGACAATCGCCGCTTCGGAAATGGGGCTGTTGAAAAGGCGGTTGTACGGCAGCGCTTCGGTTAAGCCGCGGTACACGGCGAAAGCTCCGCCCCAATCGCGGTTTTCTTCGCCCCATGCGGCCATCGTCGGATCGGTTACAAAGCGGTGGAACATCGCTTCGAACAAACCGTCGCGGTACTGGAACATTTTGTTTTTCGAAAGCAGTTTGCCGTCCGCGTCGAATGCGCTTCTGATTTTTCCGGAAATCGCTTTTAAGCGCACGTTCGTTTCGGGACTGACGTCGAGCACGTCGGGTTTTCCGTCGGCCAATTTGTCGGCCTTTGTGTTCGAAAACATAACCGATTCTATAAACGCGGCGCTCGCGCGCGGACTTTCTTTGTCGTCCGTCGCCAGCTTTACAACCTGAATCAGTTTTTCGCGGATTGAATTTTCCTGCTTTTCGGCGTCGGCCTTTGTGATAAGTTTGTTCTTTATAAGATAGGCTTTGTATTCTTCAATCGCGTCCGCTTTTTGCCAAGCGTCGATTTCTTCTTTTGTGCGGTAGCTTGAAGCGTCCGAAGGCGAGTGTCCCGATACGCGGTAGGTGATTGTGTCCAAGAGTACGGGACCGTCGCCTTTAAGCAAAATCGCTTTTTTGCGCGCGATTGCGTCCGCAACGGCGAGCGGATTGTAGCCGTCTACGCGCTCGGCGTGCATGTTTTTCGGATTGACGCCCGCGCCGACCCGCGCAACATAACCGTAGCCCATCGTTTCGCCGCAGGTTTGTCCGCCCATACCGTAAAAGTTGTTGAAAAAGTTAAACAAAATAGGCGGCGCGCCTCCGGCCGATTCGGGCCACAGCGTTTTGTATTGATCCATTGCGGCCATCATCATCGCTTCCCATACCGGACCGCAGCCCAAGGCCGCGTCTCCCACATTGGAAACGACAATGCCGCTTTTTTTATTGATGCGTTTGAAAAGCGCGGCTCCCGTCGCTATGTCGGCCGAACCGCCTACGATTGCGTTATTCGGCATTGAACCGAAGGGCAAAAAGTAGGCGTGCATGGAGCCGCCCAAGCCGCGGTTAAAACCCGCGTTGCGTGCAAAAATTTCGGCAAGGGTTCCGTACAAAACGAAGTTTTCGGCCAAATCTTTTACGTTTTTATACGAAATTTTTTCGGCCATCTTAAGCGTATCGCCGCCTAAAAATTCTTTCATGATTTTTTCGAGTTCTTTTTCGCTTAATTTTTCAACCGCCGAATAGCACTTTGCCAAAATTTCGCCGTGGCTGCGGTGCGAACCGAAAATAAAGTCGTCGATTCCCAAATTGACGCACTGACCGACGGCGGCCGCTTCCTGTCCCATCGAAAGGTGGGCCGGGCCTTTGTGGTTGTATTCGATGTTTTCCCATGCGCCCTGCGTTTTAAACGTGTTGAGCATGTTTTCGAAGGCGCGGATTGTCTGCATATCGTACAAAATCCGTTTAAGTTTTTCGGCTCCATAGGTTTTTAATTCTTTTTCAAAATCGCTTTGATACTGATTTACCGGAATGTCTTTTATTTTCAACATTTCCGCTTTTCTTACCTTTTTAGGGTCTACGAATAATGATTTCGGCATACTATATACTCCTTTTCAATAATATGACTTTTGCATACGGCTTTTATAAAGCCCACACCGCTTCGCGGATCGCTTCGCATACGGTCGGATGCGGGAAGATCAATTGCTTGACGTCTTCTACGCGCATTTCATTTTCGATAAGGGCCGAAGCTCCCCAAATCATTTCGGAAGCATAGGAGCCCAAAATATGAACGCCGAGGATGCGGCCGTTTTTTTCATCCGCAATCACTTTTACCGTTCCGGCGGCTTTTACGCCGTTTTCGGCGACAAAGCGTCCCGAAACGATCATCGGCACGGTCGCCGTTTTTACACCGATGTTTTTAGCACGCGCTTCCTGTTCGGTTATGCCGCAGCCGGACGCTTCGGGTATGGAATAGACGACCCACGGAACGGCATCGTATCTCATGCGGTCGCGGCTCGGCGTTCCGTCCAAAACGGAACAAATGTCGTTGACGGCGACTTCGGCCATGCGGTACGCCGAGTGCGCAAGCATGCTTTTGCCGTTTACGTCCCCGATTGCCCATACGCCGCTCACATTCGTGCGCATGCGCTCGTCCACCGCGACGCCCTTGGGCGTTATGTCGATTCCGGCAGCTTTGCCGTTCCAGCTTTCGGTTTGGCATTTGCGCCCGACGGCCATAAGGACGATGTCCGCTTTTACGGATTCGTCTTTGCCTTCTTTTGTTTTATAAAAGACGGTTCCGCCGTCGAGTTTTTCGACGCGGCAGCCCAAACGGAATTCGGTGTTTTTAAGATGTTTGCGCAAAAGCGGCGCAAGCTCTTTGTCCATCGGCGGAATTATTTCGTCCATCATTTCGATAACCGTTACCTTGCTGCCGAGCGTTCCGAACAAGCTTGCAAATTCAATGCCGATAACGCCGCCGCCGATAACGCACAGGTTTTCGGGAACCTGTGTCAGTTCCAAAAGCGCGGTTGAATCCAGCAGTTTTTTATTGTCCTTTGTTCCGGGAATCGGCGGCATTGCGGGAACCGAACCTGCCGCAATGATCACGGCTTTCGCTTCGTGCACTTCGCCCGTTTCGGCGATCTTTACCTTTCCCGCCGCGACAAGTTCTCCCGTTCCCATAACGACATCGACTTTCAATCGCTTCATAAGCGAAGCGACGCCGGAACACAGCGTTTCGACCGTTTTCTTTTTCCATGCGGCCATTTCGGCCATGTCGAACCGGATGTTATCGGCATGAACGCCGAATTGAGGCGCTTCCTGCGCGTGCAGGTAATGCTTTGCCGAATTCAAAAGCGTTTTTGTGGGAATGCAGCCGACGTTCAAACAGGTTCCGCCCAGATACTGTTTTTCGATGAGCAAAACCTGTTTTTTCCGCTGCGCGAGCCTTTCGGCGGCAAGGTATCCGCCCGGTCCGCCTCCGATTATAATTACATCATACATACCGTACCTCTTATTTGGCAATCCAAATATCAATGTCTTTTAAGGCTGCGCACAATGCTTTTACGAATTTTGCCGCAGGAGCGCCGTCCACAACCGCGTGGTCTATGGTTAAACTGAACGAAAGATGGGGCAGTATCGCGTAGCCGCCCTGTCCGTCGGCGGCAGGCTTGGGCTGAATGCCGCACACGCCTAAAATAGCGATTTCCGGCGCATTGATGACGGGCGTAAAGCTTTCGATTCCCGTATTGCCCAAATTGGTTACGGTGAAGGTCGAGCCGCTTAACAGGTCGGGGCTTATCGAACCGGCTTGGCAGTCGGCGGCAAGCTGTTTTGCCTGAGCCGATATTTGTGCGAGCGACATTCGATCGGCGTTGCGGATGACGGGAACCATAAGGCCGCGCGGAGTGTCCACGGCCATACCCAAGTGAACGTTTTTATACAGACGGATTGTACCGTTTGTTTTTATGCCGTTTAAGAAGGGGAATTCTTTGAGCAGGCGGGAAACGAGGAATAACACCAAATCGTTTACGGTTACCTTCGATAAACCCATCGCCGGATCGCTTGCCTTAAAGCGTTCGCGAAGTGCCTGCATACGGACCGCTTCGGCGCTTGCGTTTAAGGTGAACTGAGCGGCCGTTGCCAAAGAGTTCATCATGCGCTCGGCAATAACTTTTCGTATGCCTTTAATCGGCGTATCCGTGTATTCGTCGGCCGCCGCGCAGGCTGCAAGCGCCCTGTCCGCTCCTGCGCTCGAGCCCGAGGCCGGCGCAAAGGCTGCCGCACTTCCGTCGGCAACCGCTTGAATGTCGGCAAGCGTAACGCGCCCGCCGATGCCGCTTCCGGCCGCCGGGAGCGAACCGCCCGAACGCAGCGCTTCTTTTGCCGCCGCCGTAAGCGGCGGCCTTTCGGCTGCGGCGCGCAGCACATCCGCTTCTATAATACGCCCTTCGGCACCGCTTCCGCTTAAACCCCGCACGTCGACGGCTTCTTTAAATGCGGCGGCTCTTGCCCGCGGCGAAATCGCCAAATGTGCGCCGAGTGCCGCCGAGGGGGCGGCGGGCGCGGCCTTTTCGGCTTGCGTTTTTTCCGCCGCTGAGCTTGCTGCCGGCATGTCGGCTGCGGGCTTGCCTGCGGCCGACGCGGGTTCCGAAGCCGTTTGCGTTTCTTTCGGCGCTTCCGTTTGAGGCGGCGCTTTTACCGAATCTTCCCATTTTTCGCCGGGCTTTCCGACAACCATAATCGGCTGCAAAACGGGAACGTCGTCGCCTTCCGCATATAAAATCTTTAAAATAGTTCCCGCTTCTCCGGCCGGAACTTCAAACGTCGCTTTATCCGTTTCGACTTCACACACGACCGTTTCCGAATCGACCGTATCGCCTTCTTTTTTTTTCCATTCCACGATAATGCAGGATTCTACCGTGTTACCCTGCCGGGGCATAATCAAAACATGCGCCATGTTTCCTCCTATAAAAACTTTTGCAAAAAGCGTCATTTCAGACGGCGCTTTTTATCGCTTCTCCTATTTCTGTTCATCCTCAGCACGCAATAATGTGCAGGGGAATTTGGTTTAATTCTTCTTTTGCCGCATCGGGCAAGCCCGTGTCGGTAATCAGCGTGTTTATTTGCGACAAGGGCAAAATCGTTACGACGCCCGTTTTTCCGTATTTTGACGAATCCGCCAAAAGTACGAGATTTTCCGCGCGTTCGCGCATAACCGAAATAACATCGCCGCCTTCAATTAAATGCGTCGTAATCCCGGACTTCAAACTGAAGCCGTCGGTACCGACGAAGGCGCAGCGCACGTTAAAACGACGGATCGTATCGAGCGTGATCCTTCCGACAAAGGAATCCGTGCTGTCGCGGAATTCCCCGCCGACCAGGGTTATTTTCAGCGCCGGGTTCGACTTTGCCGACTCGAATGCGGGAATCGAATTGGTGATGATAAGAATATCCCTTTTCCCCGCCAAATAACGCGGCAAAAGAGAAGTCGTCGTTCCCGCTTCAATCATGATTGCATCTCCGTCTTCCACCAAGTCGGCGGCGGCTTTGGCGATGCGGTGCTTTTCTTCGATGTTCATGTTTTGCCGCTGAAAAATATGCGGGTGGATGGACGGAAGCGCACCGCCGTGAGTACGGCTTAAAAGACCGCGCTCTTCCAAACTGCTTAAGTCGGAACGGATCGTTACTTCGGATACCGCAAGCTCGGAACTCAGATCGGCGACGGAAACCGCGCCCTGTACCATAAGACGGTTTAAAATACTGTGTTCGCGTTCTGATAATTCCTGAATCATCGTGCAATCCTTTCGTTTCACTTTCGATTATATTACGAAATTAAATAAAACGCAAGTAAAAAAAATAAAAAAAAGGCTGTCCTTTCCGAAGTTTTTAATAACTTCCGGGACAGCCCCTTTCGATTTACAAAAAGTTTAGTTGATTTTTTTGCCGTAGTAGGCGCTTTCGTAAATCATTTTTACGTCGGCAACGGTCGGCTTTCCGGGATTGGTAAGCGTACACGGATCGCCGTGTGCGTTTTTGCTCATCCTGTCCAGCACTTTTTTGAATTTGTCTTCGCTGAAATCGACTTCGGTGCAGTCTTTAAATGTCAACGGAATATTGAGTTTTTTGTTCAATTTGCGCACGGTTTCGGCGATGTCTTTTACTCCCAGCCGCTTTTCGGCCAAATCGTATTTATCCGAGAATTTGCGGTTAAAGTCGATAATGTAGGGCAAAAGGATAGCGTTTGCCAAGCCGTGCGTAACGCCGAATTCGCCGCCGATTTTATGCGCGAGCGAGTGAACCAAACCGAGGGACGCGTTTGTAAAAGCCATACCGGCTAAGCAGGATGCGTTGTGCATGTTTATGCGCGCTTCAATATTTTTTCCGTCGGCATAGGCGGTCGGAAGATTGCCGATAACGAGGCGCAGCGCTTCGATCGCATAGGGGTCGGTAAAGGATGTCGCCGCCGTAGATGCAAACGCTTCGATTGCATGCGCGAAAACGTCCATACCGGTGTTTGCCGTAATGTGCGGCGGCATACAAGCGGGCAGTGCGGGATCCAAAATTGCAATATCGGGAACCATATCGGCCGCTACGATCGGGTATTTGATGTGATTGTCCGTGTCGGTGATAACCGAAAAAGCCGTAATTTCGCTGGCAGTACCGCTTGTCGACGGAATGCAGATAAGCCTTGCCTTATTGCGCAAGGGCGGCATCGAACCGGGTTTTATGATGTCTTTAAAAGCAATATTCGGGTGTTCGTAAAAGCACCACATAACCTTTGCCGCATCCAATGCGGAACCGCCGCCGACTGCTACAATCCAGTCCGGGCCGAAAGCTTTCATCTTTTTGCCGCCGTCAAGGACGGTTTTAACCGACGGATTCGGCTCCACTCCGTCGATAATGATCGATTCAATTCCGGCTTTTTTAAGCAGCTTCACCGCTTTGTCAAGAAAGCCGAATTTTTTCATGGAACTGCCGCCGGTAACGATAGCGGCCTTTTTGCCTTTTAATTTTGCCAAATGTTCCATCGCTTTTTCGCCGTAGATAATCTCTCTCGGCACCGAAAAATTCATAACGCCCATTTGAATCTCCTTTGGGTATGATTTTATATAAATAAATATATACAAAAAGAAAAAATTCGTCAATACTATTGTAAATCTGATGCCGGCGGAATTTTCCGTGGATTCGTTTTTTTGTTACTGGCTGACACCCCTTGCAAAGAATGTTCCAATTCACGCTTCCTCACGGGAGCGTGAGAAGCAGGGAACACCTGAGGAGCATCTTTGTGCGCTTTTCGGGTTGTTTTACCCGAAAAGCGCAACCGCGGCGAGTACAGACAAAGGCCTTGGCTGACTATATTTTATTTATGCTGAAATAAAACTCGGCGTTTACATCGTTTAGTATTTTTTTAAGTACCGGTCGATTTCCCATTGGCTGACGCGGGTGTTGTATTCGCGGCATTCGAGCTTTTTTGCTTTAATGTATTTTTCGCTTATGTGCGCTCCGAGTACGTTCAAAATGAACGGATCCTTTTCGAGTTCTTTTACCGCATCTTCCAAACACGAAGGAAGACTTTCCACTTTTTGCCGGCTTCGGTCTTCGGCGCTCATTTTATAAATATTGCCGTTAACCGCATCGGGAGGCGTCAAATTGTTTTTTACGCCGTCCAGTCCGGCCGCCAAAATAACGGCGAGCGCAAGATAGGGATTTGTTGACGGGTCGGGCGAACGAAGCTCTATACGTGTCGAGTTCCCGCGCGAAGAAGGAATTCTGATAAGCGGGCTGCGGTTTTGCGCCGACCAGGCTATGTGGACGGGGGCTTCCTGCCCGGGAACCAAACGCTTATACGAATTGACCAGCGGATTTAATACGGCCGTCATACCTTTTATGTGCGCCATTATGCCCGCGATAAAACTGTAGGCTTGCGCGCTTAACCCGTTTGTGTCTGCGGCATTATAAAAAACATTCTTACCGTTTTTTGCGAGCGAAAGGTTTACGTGCATGCCGCTTCCGGCAATGCCGAAAATCGGTTTGGGCATAAAGGTTGCGTGCAGGCCGTGCTTGTGCGCGATTGTTTTTACGGCCAATTTGAATGTCATAACGCGGTCTGCTGTTTCCAAGGCGCCGCCGTATTTAAAGTCTATTTCGTGCTGACCGGGTGCACATTCGTGGTGCGAGGCTTCTATTTCAAAACCCATCTCTTCCAAATTCAACACGATGTCGCGCCTCACGTTTTCGCCCGGGTCTATGGGGCCGATATCGAAGTAGCCTGCATCGTCGAAGGTTTTTAAAGTCGGTTTTCCTTTTTTGTTTGTGCGGAATAAAAAGAATTCGCATTCCGGCCCGACATTGAAAGTGTAGCCCATTGCAGAGGCTTCGTCGAGTACTTTGCGCAACACGCGGCGCGGGCAGCCTTCAAATGGAGTTCCATCTGTATTGTATACATCGCAGATAAGGCGGGCAACGCCGTCGGGTTGGGGGCGCCACGGAAAATGCACATAACTTGTTACGTCCGGGCGCAAATACATATCCGATTCTTCGATGCGGACAAAGCCTTCAATTGAAGAGCCGTCGAACATGCATTGATTGTTCAAAGCTTTTTCCAGCTGACTGACGGTGATTGCCACGTTTTTAAGCGAACCGAGAATATCGGTAAACTGCAAACGCACAAAGCGGATATTTTGTTTTTTTGCGAGCTGAATGATTTCCTGCGGAGTAAAAGGCATTGCGGTATTTTCCTTATATTCCGCGATTATATCAAAAGGAGAACCGAGTGTCTATAAAAATCAAATAGGGATTCGCCATGACAAAAAAGGCAAAAAAACGATTTTCCCGATAAAGCGTGAAAACGAAGGGCGCTCAGGCAATTGTCGTTCGGCTTCGCCTCGCTAGCGAGTTTGAGAATTTTTGAGTCAGGTTCGGCTTGAATTATTCAAAAATCTGCACAATCGTGATACAATCTGTTTCGTTTTTTATATCGGCAGCGATACATTATTATTCCGCTTCTGGTCTTCCGCGCACTTGAAACATCGGCGGTAAAAACTATACAATGGTATATATGCGGCTAAAAACTTTTTCGAAAGCTGACGCTTTCTGCAAAAGTTTTTATAGGAGGAGCGATAAAAAGTGCCGTCAGAAATGGTGCCGGCGCTTTTTATGCCGAGTTTGCGGTGCAAACTCGTTTATTTATTGCGCTTTCTCAACTGTCGTTTGCGAAAGCGCGGCTAAAAACTTTTTCGAAAGCTGACGCTTTCTGCAAAAGTTTTTATAGGAGG
>CAJPNP010000028.1 GCA_905372025.1 uncultured Treponema sp.
AGTTTCTTCATCTCTGGTATATGGGATTATCTTTCTATACCTAAAATCAGAAATGACATTTTTATCCAAGTAAGTACTCACGAATAGGCTGTAATCAAACGGATTATTAAATTTAATCCTATAATCTCCTAAGTGTCTTGAAACGGGCTCCATTTCCATCCTTCTCTGGTTAGTACCATCCGTAAGTGTTGCTTCAAGCAGCAAAGAATGTTTGGGATAAGAAGCACACGCTTGATATTCATAAATAATATCCGCATAACCTCCGGCAGCATGAGTTTTAGGTAATAGATTTGCTTCCAAAGATAACTTCATAAAACCCAAGATATTACCTTGTCTTTTGCTTATTTTGTACCAGATAATCCCTAAAACATACTCAAAAATAGTCGGTATGGCAGCTTCGTCTGTAACAAGCTCTTCAATTCTCTTATCATCACGTTTTTCAAAACAATTTAATAATTCTAGAAGCACTGTGTCATTAAATTTCTTATCAATTAAGTTATTAAATCTTTTGTATCTCTCATCGTTAATAAATGTTGAAGCCTGATCAGCGGTCTTAACTTGAATACCTAGATCTTTACTTAGCACTGCGTATACTTTATTTATGTCAATGTCAAATATTTCTGAAATTTCAACCAAAGGAATACTATACGTTAGTTTAGAACATTCAGTAAATGCTTCTGCATATAGCTCTTTCATTATTTCTTTAAAATAATACGTAGGCAGTGTGTCTAATTTTATCAATTGATCTTCAAAAATTAAGATATTTGTAATGTTGAAATATCTTCGGTTTAAATCAAAATAGTCTGACAAAGTTGCCATTGCTTTAAATACATGCAAATACTTGAAAAACATTTCTTTTAGTTCTGTCTCATTTTTGCAGTTTATAAATGGGCATTGTTGGTGAATTGAAGTGTTCCCATTTTTTCTTACAACACCAATATTGGTTGTTTTAAATAATAAGCCTCTCCATAATATTCCTGGCTTTTGGTTGATCTTTTTAGCTGCAATAAGTAATTTTTCATAGTTGCTTTTTTTATCAATAAAAATAGCTTTTATTTGTTTATAAAGCTCAAAATACGGCTTATCATAACTTTTGCTTTTTCTGTTCATACCAATAAGACAAACTAAATCTTCGTTTGCTTCATTATTAATCAACTCCGCAAATGCTGCTTGATAATTTTCCATGGAAATCAATCTTCGGTATATCACATCTTCTCGTTTTATTTTATTTTCTCTGTATAACCGAATACTCCCTATTATTTCTTCTGCACTCTTCTTGTCGCTAATGAGGGGAAGAAAATAAGTAAATTCATCGTAAGTTAAAAAATCAAGCTCCAATAAAGATTTTATAGTAACTAAAAATGGGCGTACAATATTATTGTTCACATTTATCGTTGTCTTTAATAACTGTTTTAAGTATACAAAACTATCTTTGTCTATATTGAAAAGATTATTTACATCAAAAATGCCCTCATTTGCAATATTCAATAGTTCTCTACCTGCATCAGTTATCAATCTATCAGAAGTAATCAATCCTATATCGACCAATCCGGAGGTCTTCTCTCTTGCATCTTTATCTTTTCTTTCAGCTTCTCCATACAAAAAACCTTTGTCCTTCATAAAATTATAGTATCTTTCTTGTAAATTATTATTCCACTTCCATGTGGTTTTCTTTGACTCAGTCCTATAAAATTCATCAAGCAATAATAGTTGCTCTTCAATTTTTAAATTCAGTTTTGCTGTTCTAAAACTAGTAGTTCCAATAACCCAACAGAAACTTTGATACGGAATACTTTTCTTGTTCATTCAACTATTCTCCCATATCAGCAGCATAATTAGTGATTAAAACTTCTTTAGATATACTGTCTTTATTTTTTCTATGATAGTTACTATTGGAATAACTTTTATTTAAGTAATTGCAGTAGTATTCCTTTTCTTTGACCCACTTATAAAGAATATTATTCTTTTTATTTTTACTTTCTAAAACATTAGATAAAGCGAAGAGAAATCCCTTTTGGTTCGCTGAATCCAAAAAGCTAAGTAAATCTTTTTCATCTGATTCTGTCCACCTCCCATTTTCATTGTAAGTCGCATTTGTAATTAAATAAGGTGGATCACAATATATAAAAGTATTCGGTGCAAGATCATCTAAGGAAATTTTTCTAAAGTCATTTCGCATAAATTGAGCATCTTTATTTTTAAGTTCTTCAGAAAATAAAACTAACTTACTTCTCATTTTTGAGTTAAAATCTCTTTTCCCAACAGGAAGATTAAATGCTCCTTTACGATTAAATCGAATCTGATTATTAAAAGAATAAATCATTAGTACATACAATATTGCAAAATCTATTTGCCCTGAAAAAGCTTTAGAATTAAAATCAGCTCTTAATTTTAAAAAATTATCTTTATTATATCCGGCTAACCCTTTATTGCTATTGCAATCATAATACGAATATCCGTATAATGAAGTATTAGATAAACCATATTCGTCAATGATACTATCTAACTTATCTAATAAAATTTTTGTATCGGTATCTCTGATAAATTTCATTAAATCAATCAATCTTTCATTTGAATCATTAAAAATAATTCTTGAAGATGATGAATTTATGCCGACATTACCACCGCCGGCGAATAAATCTAAAAACACTTCTTTTTCAGCAAAATAAGGTTGAATCTGTTTCAATAACTTGAACTTTCCACCAATATAGTTAAACGGGCAAGATATATTTGCTTTTTTCTTTTCACCATATACTGCACATAAAAACAATCTTTCTTTATTATTTTTGATATTTGACTTTCCCGTAGAAAAGCTCTTATAGTCGGATTCAAATACGGTCACTTTTCCCTTTTTGCTAAGAATTCTCATAATATCTTTATCGGATATTTTAGCATTTGATCTGTCATTACCTTTATCAGACATATTGTTATATGACAGTAGAATATATTTTGTAGCAGCCTTTTCAATCAATTCTTGGAATGCTTTTGTAGCTGTGGTCGTACAATAATCACTCTTAAGTACAGTCCTATCCATTTTTCTTGCAACACCATGTACTTCAGGTTTTTCCCATTTTGCTACGTTTTCCAACAAATGGTATGCATCACAATATTGTCTTGAGTTATAGGGGGGATCCAAATATAACAAATCACTCTTAATACTTTTGATTAATTCATTTGCATAAGTATTATGGCAAACATTATTAGGGTTAATCGTTTTTTCAGGTAATAAAACATTCAATATCAATTCTTTTTCAAATTTTATATTCTTTCTGTATGCATCATAATGTCCAACTGTATTTGCAATCTTATCCATCGCGTATAACAAAGAGGTGATTAAAATTGCATACTCTTTAAAGTTTATCTTTTTATTTTTATACTTTTTTTCTATATCATCTCTTATATGCCCTATTTTGCTACAATCATCAGCAGAGAAAAATGTATCAGCAAAATTTTCTCTCATATAGTTATTTTCACTTGTCTTTATTTGATTATATTCATATATTATTTCAATTATCTTTTGATCTGAATAGTTTTCGTAACCAAACCATGCATAGTTGGAAATATAGTTACTATATAACAGATCATTTGTGATAAGCACTTTATCCTTAAAGGTATTCGCTACAGCTCCTGTTCCGCTAAATATATCAACAACAATATTTACGCCCTTACAGTTTTCATCAACTGTTCTTCTTATAAAATCTGAAAGAGAATATTTATTTCCTAAATATCTCCTGTTATTTATAAAGGAGCGTTTTAAACCCAATTTAGATATAAGGAGATCGACACCATTTATATCTTTTACATTTGTATGTGAAGATCTTTTTATAGTTGTAATTGTATTTTCATTCCAAAAGTATCTTCCCGTTTTACTTCTTGGGATTGGAATACTCTCTCTATCTATTAATTTATATATATATGACTTAGAAATATCTAGGTCTCTTGCCAAATCCGTAACAGTTGTCATCTTCAATATTCCTCTATACCACATTTTTATTCTTGTCATGGACATCATAGATATTATATCATATTTTACCAATTCTTCCTATACGATATAATATAAATTCCAGGGCTTCAGCATAAAAGGAAAATAAGAGAAAAATATCGTTTTATGTGACAGCCCGCGTGAAAAAAAAGAGGGCGTTCAGGCACTTTTGTTTCGCTCAAGGGCCATCCACAAACCTCTTTTTTTCACACTTTTCTGATATATTCTGGTTTTTTGTTGTTTTTATTCATGCTGAATCCATGTTCTTATTAAAAAAATACGGATTTTTGAATGCTTTCAGGACAGAGAAATTCAAAAATCCGCACCGGCTTTATTAGAAAATCTCCTGTTTTGCTGTAATTGCCCAAGATTTTTTTCATACTGAAGCCCTGATATAAATTCAGAGGCTAATTGCATCTTGCAAAAATAAATAATTTAAGTAAAATGGAAATTTATCTAACTATATTAGCCGCATTCATAAAGGAACCTTCAAAAGTGACCAAAAGCTATCAAAGTTTTATAGACCATACCGGCAGCACAATCGCAAAAAAAAGTACGCTGCTGAACGAGTATTTTGACACCTATCAATTCTCTTCCGGCTACGGTAAAGGGTTCACCGCCGTATACGAAATCGATTCCTATGCGAGTATTTGCATTGCGGAGCATTCATACTCCAGGGATTTTGAATATGCCGTGCCGGTAGAGGATGCCATCGTCATACAGCAATACGATTCTATCGATTCCGACCGGCGTTATCCGCAGGGAAATGTTTTGACGGGAATGCAGTACATCGATTATGCACCGGATAACCAAACCTATCGGTATGTCATTAAAAAGAACGTTCCTGCAAAGGTGATTGGTATTCAGCTGTTGCCGGATTATTATGAAACGTATCTTAAAAAAGAGTTCGGTATAAAAGGTATCGATTTGAAAAAAGACTTACAGGTATTTCCGCATGGTGTTGTAATTCCTGAAATTGCAGCGATATTTAACAAGATACGCAGCTTTAACGGGAGTGAACTCAGTACACGGCTCTTTTTCAAAAGCAAGATCGATGAACTTACTGCAATCCTTATTCAAAAAGCGGAAGAGTTCCGTTTGCCGGAGAACAGGAAAATTATAGCTTCCGACAGGCGTACCGTTGCAAGAATTACAGAATATGTGAATACGCATTTGTCGAAAAACTTTTTATTGTCCGAGCTGGCAGCCGAGGCATATATGAGCGTTTCAAAATTCAAGTATGTGTTCAAAGCGGTTACAGGGCAAACCTTTTCCGACTACATAACGCAAAAAAAGATGGAGTGTGCGTGCAAACTGCTAACGCACAGCAATCTCTATGTTGCGGAAATCGCTTATCGGCTCGGCTATAAAAATGCGGGCAATTTTTCCGTCCAATTCAAAAAATACACAGGCGTACTGCCGTCGGAGTACCGCATCTTGGAAATCGATTGATAAAACATACAGCTATAACTGCGTTTGAATTACTCCTTATCACGGCTTTAAGTACACGGTCAATTCCACGGGATTGTGATCGGAGTATACAAAGGATTCGTCGAAGGTACTCACCGATTGCAGCTCGACGTTCGGCGATAAAATAAAACCGTCGATAATGTAGTACTGCCAATTTTTGCGCACGGTTTCGTCGTGCAGAGCGCTTTCGTATACGCCGTTGTCCAGCCGGCACGAGGGCACCGCATCATCGGCGGCACAGCGCCAGCCTACCGGCAACATGGCCGCATCCAATGTGCCGGCCTGCCAAAGGTCTTCGTGCGCGGGATACGGCGCCATATTCAAATCGGGGAAGGTTTGGTTAAAATCGCCGCCTGCAATTACATAGTTTCCTTTTTCGTATTCGGCGGTTAAAAAATCCATGAGCGCCTTTGTTTGCGCGACCTTCCCCTCGCCTTCATCGTAGGCTTCCAAATGCAAATTCACCGCGACAAGTTCTTTCCCGGAAGGCAAAGAAAACCGGTTGACAAGCAGGCAACGTTTGAGGTTTGCAAGGCGCACCGGCCATTTAAACGGAACGGGAAGCGCATAACGTATCGAACTTTTCGGCACAAATTGCGTGAGCGTTGCAAGACCGCCTGCAACACGTCCGAGCGGCGGAATCGGAAAGGGCACAAACAGGCTTTTATAATTGTACGCAAAATTTCCTCCGAGTGCCGTCGCCTGCGAAAGAACGCGGCCTTCATCAACATAAAACGAACGCGCCGAATCGACATCCAGTTCCTGCAAAAACCACATATCGGCTTCGTGCGCTTTTATAAAATCGGCAATGCCGGTAAGGTTTTCTTCCACCGCCGCCTTATTTTCCGGACGCACCATAGTGCCACCGTCCATAAAAAAATCCTGCTTTGCGCCCAAAGCGCCGTAGCCGATATTCCAACTGATAACGCGCACGCTTTGTCCCGCAGCAAAAACCGCGTCCGCAAAACCCGCTTTACCGGCAGCGCTTTCAATAACGGCGGCGGCCTCCGTTTGAGCGGGGCGGTACTCGGTTATGCTGAGCACAAACAAGAAAACACTTAATAAACACACAACGGCACCGATTAACGAAGCGGCGCATACCGCGGCGATTTTAAATGGATTCAGCTTGGAACATACGGATTTATGTGAGGAATTTTTCATATTGTTATTATAATCATTGTACGGAAAAATGTACAGAAAAGAAATCAAGTACTCTTTCGTATTAAAACTCCCGGAGCTTCATCATGGGTAAACATGCATTTTTTTACAATATTACGAGATATTTTGCTTCAAGCATTTGACAAGAATAGCTTCTTATGGTACTTTTAAACTGAATTATGCTAGTTTGGAGGCCGCATTATGCCGGTATTATTGTACATTGGTCTCCCGCTGACTGGGCTTATTCTTGGATGGATTATTCGATGGCTGTATGCCAGATTTCAACTATCTGCATCGGAACAGAGGGCGGAACGTGTAAAGCAAGACGCTATTAAAGAAGCTGAAGCTCAAAAAAAAGAAATTCTACTGGAAGCGAAAGATCAACTCATTCGAGAACGAAATCAACAGGAACGGGAGAATAGGGAAAGACGCGGAGAATTGCAGCGTCAAGAACGAAGGCTTGCATTAAAAGAAGAAGCGCTCGATAAACGGTCGCAGAATTTCGATAAACAGGAAGCCGAATTTATTCACAGAGAACAGCTGATTACGCGCCGCGAAACGGAACTCGCGCAAGAAGGCGAACATTACCGCAAAGAGCTCGAACGCATTTCGGGCTTAACCGCCGAAGACGCGAAAAAGCTGATTATTAAAGATCTTGAAAACGACGCAAAGCACGATGCTCAAGCTCTTTTGAACAAGATTGAACAGGAAGCGCAGTTGACTGCCGAAAAAAAAGCGCGCGACATTCTCGTTACGACAATTCAGCGCATTGCAACCGAAACGACCGGTGATATAACGGTTGCGACGGTATCACTGCCCAGCGACGAAATGAAAGGGCGCATCATCGGCCGCGAAGGGCGGAATATCCGTGCCCTCGAAACGCTCACGGGAGTCGATATCATTATTGACGATACTCCCGAAGCGGTCGTTATTTCGTGCTTCGATCCGGTGCGCAAAGAAATCGCGAAAACCTCGCTTGAACGGCTCATAGCGGACGGACGGATTCATCCCGCCCGTATTGAAGAAATCGTGCAAAAGGTAACGCGCGAAACCCAGCAAAAAATTTACGAAGAAGGCGAAAAAGTTTTGTTCGATTTGGGCATTCACAATATGAATCAGGACGGCGTGCGTGCGCTCGGCAGACTGTATTTCAGAACAAGCTACGGCCAAAACGTATTGTACCATTCAAAGGAAGTCGCCGTTATTGCCGGTATGATTGCCGCCGAAATCGGCGCCAACCGCGAACTGGCCAAGCGCAGCGCTCTTTTGCATGACATCGGAAAAGGCGCGGAAACCGATTCCGATCAAAACCACGCCGAAGTCGGTATGGAAATGGCACGCAAAATGGGCGAAGATCCGAGAATTGTCAATGCGGTCGGCGCCCACCATAACGATATTGAACCGGAAAGCATCGAAGCCGTTATCGTGCAAATTGCCGACGCGGTTTCCGCAGCGCGGCCGGGCGCACGGCGCGAAACGATGGATAATTACGTTAAGCGCCTCGAAAATCTTGAAAACCTTGCCGAAAGTTTTGCCGGCGTCGAAAAAGCGTATGCGATCCAAGCCGGCCGCGAACTTCGAGTTTTGGTAAACAACGAAAAGATTCCCGATGGGGAAGTAAAAGAATTGGCGCGGAAAATCGCCAAGCAAATAGAAACGGATTTGCAGTATCCCGGCCGCATAAAGCTGACGATGATACGCGAAACCCGGATTGTCGAATACGCGCGCTGAAGTTTAAAACGTTCAGTGTGCCGGGCGGCCGGAAAAGGGAATATGCGGACCTTTTCCGGTTCCGCGCCCTTCATCATCGCACGATTTTATCACCGCGTGCTTCCGTCACGCGGTGATTATCTTTAAAATCCCGTCTTTTAATTCCTGCTTTTTTGCGGGCGTAAGTCCGCTTTTGTCGTGCAGGTCGAGCGTGTCGGCAAGGCGCATCGGATTTTTTTTGCACACGAAAATAACGTCGGCAACCGAAAGCGCTTCTTCGATGTCGTGCGTAACGAATAAAATCGTATTTTTTTCTTTTTGATGGATCGCAAGCAAATCGGCAATCATCTTATGTCTGATGCCGTAGTCGAGCGACTTGAACGGTTCGTCCATAAGCAAAAGCTCGCTGCCGTAATAGAGCGCGCGCGCAATCGAACAGCGCTGCTTCATACCGCCGCTCAGTTCGTCAGGATAATAACGCTCACAGCCGGTAAGGCCCGCCATATCGATAAAACGCTGCACTTCTTTATCATCGCCCTCGGGATTTACCGATTTGATATTTTGCGCGACGGTCAGCCACGGAAGAATCCTGTCTTCCTGAAACACATAGCCGATTTTTTTGCCGCCCGTTTGCAGCGAGCCTTCAAAATTCGTATCAAGACCGGCGACAATATTGAGCAGCGTCGACTTTCCGCAGCCGGAAGGCCCGACGATAACCGCAATGTCGCCGCCGCGCACCGAAAAAGAAAGACGGTCGATAACCGTTTTGCCGTTGTAGATTTTTTTAAGATTGTTTACGCTGAGCATATTTTTGTTCCTTCGGCACAAACAGCAGAGCGACGGCGGCTTCCAGCACATAGTACATGCACACCGACACGACCGTCCACGCGATAATCGCTTCCGGTTCGATGTTCAAACGCGCGTTCACAATTTGCCCGCCGATGCCGGAAGAAGTCGTCAGCACTTCGCCCATAACGACCGTTTTGGATGCGGTACCCAAGGCGATCCGCAAACCCGAATAAAACTGCGGCTTTACGGACGGCCACGTGATTAAAAAAAAGCGCCGCTTTTTCGCATATTTGAAGACGGTCCCCATCTCAAGCAGTTTTCGGTCTACATGCAAAACCGCATCCTGCACCGAAATCGCGATGATCGGAAAAATCGCAACCGCGACGATAAGGACGGCGGGCTTTCCGTTAAAACCGAACCAGATGATTGCAAGTACGAGCAGCGCAACGGGCGGCACAACCTGCAGCACGCCGAGAACCGGTTTGCACAGTTCCCGGCACGTTTTACATACGCCGCACACATAGCCGACGAGGCAGCCCGCCGCAACGCCGAAAAAAAGCCCCGCGCCAAGCCTGCCCAAAGTTTTTGCCGCTTCCCGCAAAAGATCGGGAGCGGACAAAATGCGCGCAAGTATTTTACCGACGGCCGGAATCGGCGGCACTACAAGCGGCGGGTACGCCAAAGAGAGTACCTGCCACAGTGCAAGCATGGCGAGCGCCGCTATGCAGTTATTTTTTATAGAGGATTTTTTCATCGGGAACTTTTCCGCCGATCGTCGCCGGATCAAAATCGACTAAAAGCTGCCAAAACTGCTGCAAGTCGGCTTTCGCATCGTATGCGTTTTTATAGATAAGCCCCATGCGCGGAATCGCTCTTTGCACAACCTGCGCTTTCATGCCGAGCTTCGAATCGGCAAGAGCAGCCGCCTTGTCGGGATTTTGCAGCACCCAGTTCAGCGCCTTTTCGTATTCCGCTTCAAAGCGTGCGACAAGTTCGGCATTGTCTTTTATGAATTTCGATTTTGCGCCGAAGCCCGCATTCGGAATAATCGTGTTGTCGTCGGTAATTTTTTTCCATTCTTCTTCGAACGAAAACGCGACACGCGCATTTTTATTCTGCATTAAAATCGCCGTAACCTGCGGCTCGATCATCGTCGCATATTGAATTTTTCCGGCAGCCATCATCTGCGCGATTTCCGGACGCGAAGAGTAGATAATTGTTACGTCTTTTTTCGGCGTAAGGCCTGCTTTTTTCATAAAAAACTGCGTGATAACGTCGGGCGGAGAAGACTGCAGCGGAACATACACGGTCTTTCCTTTTAAGTCCGACCAGTTTTTAAGCGCGGGATCGGTCGTCAAAAAATACGAAACGCCCCACGTGTCCACATTCGTCAGCGTTACGGGAACGCCCTTGTTGTACAGCTTTGCGACGACCGTCAGTGGAAACGCAAACATATCGAAATCGCCGCTCTGCACCATCGCGATAAGTTTTTCCGGCGCATCCCAAATCGTATATTCGATTTTGACGTTTTCGCCGAGCGCATTCGATTCGATCATGCGCAAAACGGGCAAAGCGGGCGGCGCTTTCGGCATACCGATGCGGATCACCTGTTCCTTTGCAAAGGCGGCACAGTTAAGCGCAATAAACAGCGCGGCCGCGGCAAACACTATTTTTTTCATCTCTGATACCTCCGGATGATTGACACTGTCTAAAAGTTAGCATAAACTAATAATAAATTCCGTTGCCGCTGCAACAAACGGGGAAAAAATGCTGAATTTTTATACGTCGTTTTTAGCGCGAACGGCGATATTCAAAGGGATTCCCGCCAAAGACATAGACAAAGCGATCTCCTGCCTGCACGGATCTTATAAATCGTTCGAGTGCGGGCAGGAAATATATCGTTCCTGCGACATCGTTTCTCATGCGGGAATCGTCGTCGAAGGAAGCGTTCACGCCGAACAAATCGGTGTAGACGGCAAAACCGTGCTGCTCAAAGAAATCGGACGAGGAGAATCTTTCGGAGAAGCGCTGTGCTGTCTCAGACAGGCAAACCCGTTTTTGCGCATTATCAGCGCGGAAAAGACAAAGGTTTTGTTCATTCAACTTCCCTCGGAAGACGGTACCAATCGGTGCGGCTGCCCCTACCGTATAATCGTGCTCGAAAATCTGTTGCACGAAATGGCACACAACATTCAGCACCTCAATATGAAAATTCAGCTTTTGGCACAGCCGACGCTCCGCGACAAGCTTTTGTTTTATCTGCATCTCACGCAAAATGCGCTGCACCGCGATTCGTTTACGCTGCCGTTTACACGCGAAAAACTCGCGCAATTCATATCGGCGGACAGGAGTGCCGTCTCGCGCGAGCTGAGCCGCATGAATCGTGAAGGAATTATTCAAATTGAAGGAAAAACGATAACGCTTATGCCAAAAGGCACAGGCGAGCAAAAAACGGACTTTTAAACAAGCTTTCGCGGTAAATTCCCCTATTTTTGAATAATTTGTTGCCGGAGCAACGGATTCCGCATCGGATTTACAGTATGTTAGTTACAGATAATTAATGGAGGCCGATATGCTGAAAAGCAAACATATATTTTCCATCGCAAAAGACAATGTACCGGTAGAAGGGTGTACGGTTTCGGAAAAAGTGCTGCAGGGCAGCGCGTGCAGTATGATCGTTTTTTCAATCGCGGCAGGCACGAACATCAGCCCCGAAAGCTACGACTATCCGAAAATTTGGAAGATCGAAGAAGGCAGCGCCGAAGTGCTGTATTTGACGGCGGAAACGCAGGAACTTACGCGCGGCGACATTTTTATCGTACCGCAGAATATTCCCGTCGGCATACAAAGCAAAACGGGATGTATATATGCGGAAATATTTTTAGATAAGGAGTGTATTATGAACGACATTTTAAAAAGCGCGAAAGTTTTCGCATTAAAAGATCTTCTTCCCTATAAAGACGGAAAGATTGTAAACATGGACCTCGTCGACAGCGACAAAACCAAATTTGTGATCATGGCTTTCGATGCGGGAACGGGATTACCCGAACATTCCGCACCGGGAGACGCGATCATCTTCTGCCTGGACGGCGAAGGTATTATCGGATACGAAGGAAAAGAGTACCGCATTCGCGAAGGCGAAAACTTCAAGTTCGATAAAAACGGCAAGCACTACGTCAAAGCGGAAGGCAAATTCAAAATGGCCTTGCTGCTCGTCCGCGACTAACCGCAGTTTGCGGCACGGAGATTTACGGTGCAATGTTTAAAATCGGGTCTGTACAGTATAAACAGCTTTAATTTTAAACTCGGTCGGCTGTCGGAAAAGTAACGGACTTTTAAGACAGCCCTATACAGGAAATTCGCTCTCCTGTTATTCTACCGGATTCTTAAGGCGGAGCCTTAAGCAGTGTGGGAAAAGAGAGGGAGGGCTTGGGAGGGAGGGAAAGACCTTGCTCTGAACAAGGTTTTTTCCTCCCTCCCAAAGGAGGCATTATGTATTACGAAGCGGGTCATATATTTTTGGCAAAGCTGGGCAAAACCACGCTGCGCCCCGGAGGAATCGATGCGACCGCATGGCTCATCGAACAGGCAAATATAAAAAGCGACACAAAGATTCTTGAAGTCGCGTGCAATATGGGAAGGACGATGATTCAGCTGTCGAAAAAATTCGGCTGCAAGATCACCGGCGTGGATCTCGATAAAGACGCGCTCAAAAAAGCGGAAGCAAACATTAAGAAAAATCATCTTGAAGATAAGCTGACGTTGATTCACGGCGATGCGCTCGCGCTGCCGTTTGAAGACGCAAGTTTCGACATCGTTGTCAACGAAGCGATGCTGACGATGCTTATCGGCGACAAAAAGGACAAAGCGCTCAAAGAATATTTTCGCGTACTCAAGCCGGGAGGACTGCTTTTGACGCATGACGTTGCTCTCAGGACATCCGAACCGGCCGCACAAAAAGAGTTGCGGAGCGCTTTAAGCAAAGCCATAAACGTGAGCGTTGAGCCGCTCGATGCCGTCGGTTGGGAAGCGCTCTTCCGTAAAAACGGCTTTACCGTTACGCAAAAATGCGGAGATATGACGCTGATGAGCCCGCGCGGCATGATCCGTGACGAGGGCCTTGCCGGCGCGCTGAAAATCATACGCAACGCGATGAAAAAAGAAAACAAAGCGATGTTCCGGCAAATGTTCCGCTTTTTCAACGGACACAAAAAAGACCTCGCCTACATTTGCAGCGTCGGAACAAAGCAAAAAGTATAAAAAAAATTCACTTTTCGCAAAAAAACAATTTGACATCCGCAAAAACTCGTGCTACCATATTACCTGTAAACCTGTTAGACAGGTAATATGGTAATAAGCCGGAGCGTATGCTGCCGGTATTAAAATTTAAGGGCCGGCCGATATGCTTAAAGAAGCTGCCTTTTCGGACGGCCTTGCAGGAGTTCAGTATGAAAAAAATACTCGGTATGACGCTTGCCGCGTTGACACTGCTGTCGGTAATCTTTACAGGCTGCCGGCCGCAGGAAAAGAAAACCGTCGAATTGACGTATACGATGACGGCCGTTCCGACCGATGCGCACACGAAAGCAATGATGGTTTTTAAAGAAACGGTCGAAAAGCTTTCCGGCGGGACAATTAAAGTGCTCACCTACGATTCGGCCTCCTTGTTCAAACAGGAGCAGGAGCTGAGCGCCGTAAAAACGGGACAGGCCGACATGACCGCAACCGCGGCCGCATGGCTTACCGACGGTTCTCCGTGGGTATCGATGTTTACGGCCGGCTACATCTTTAAAAGCTATGATCACATGACAAAGGTTATGAACGGCCCGATCGGACAGGAAGTATTCGACCGCATTGCAAAAGAACAGGGAATTCGTCCGCTCGGCGCACAATATTTGGGTACGCGCCAAATGAACATGGTCGAGGATAAAGCTATTCGGACGCCCGCCGATCTTAAAGGCGTAAAACTGCGCATGCCGAATTCCGATTCGTGGATATTCCTCGGCAAAGCGCTCGGCGCAAATCCGACGCCGGTTTCGTTTTCGGAACTGTATATGGCGCTGCAAACCAAAACCGTCGACGGCCAGGAAAACCCGCTGCCGACCGACAAAAACGCGAAATTCTACGAAGTAACGAAATCGATTACGATTACGAATCACGTTGTAGACAGCGTGTGGCCCGCAATCAACGAAAAAAAATGGCAGTCGCTTACCAAAGAACAGCAGGGCTGGATTATGGAAGGCGTAAAAGCGGGCATCGAATTCTGCGACAAAACGAACCGCGCAGCCGAAGCCGAGCTTATCGACTTTTTCAAATCGGAGGGGCTTAAAGTGTACGAAGCCGACCTCGACACATTCAGCAAAGAAGTCCTCGGCAAATATCTTGCAAGCGATTATGCAAAATCGTGGGATAGAGATTTGTTCGACAAGGTTCAAGCTGCCGGCAACTGATTACCTGACGCGTACGGCAAAGCTCCATGCTTTTGCCGTACGGTGAGCGCCGCTTCGGGGCGCAACGGAGATGCCATGAAAAAGATGTTATTATTTTTGCGGAATTGTATGGAAGTGTATATTCCGATTATTTCCTTTTCCGTAATGTTTATTGCGTTTATTTTGCAAGTCGTTTCACGCTACGTTTTTAACCGTCCGATCATCATGACAAACGATCTTATCGTACTGGGTTTTTGCTGGACGGTTATTCTCGGCGCATGCTATACGATGCGAAAGCGCGCTCACGTACAGTTTACAATGCTGTACGATATGTACAGCCCGAAAGTTGCCGCGGCGGCACGCTTGGCCGGCAATATCATTATTATTTTAACCTTTGCCGCGCTGTTTATCCCTTCAGTCAATTTTTCACTCTTTCAGGGATTTCAGCGGACGGCGGTTCTTCGCGTAAGTCTTACCTGGGTATTCATACCCTTTGCATATTTTTTACTTTCGGTTATCGGCTACAGTATTAAGCCGTGCATCGAAGATATAAACGTAATCCGCGGCAAACTTGACGATTCGGCCGACCATAAGGCGGACAAAGAAAATGCAGCGGTGATCGGAAAAGCCGCAGACGGAGGCAGCGTATGAGTCCCGGACTTGCAGCAGCTCTTATCGTATTCGTTTTAATTTTTATTTTACGTATGCCGATTGCGCTCGGTATGCTCAGCGCCGCCGTGTGTTATCTTTTAATAACCGGCCGGGATTTAAGCCTTGTCGTCAATCAGGTAATGAACACGTTTTACACGAACTACGTTATTATCGCGGTTCCTCTTTTTATCTTTACGGCGAACGTAATGAATTCGGGAAAAATTACCGACATGGTCTTTAAATTCGCAGGCGGCTTGTGCGGACGCATGAGAGGTGCGCTCGGCCATGTAAATGTTCTTGCGTCCCTTATTTTTTCCGGCATGACCGGTTCGGCAATAGCCGATGCGGCCGGCTTGGGCAAAATCGAAATTCAGGCAATGCGCCAAAAAGGCTTCGACGACGAATTCAGCTGCGCAATCACCGCCGCGTCGGCGACGATCGGTCCCATATTCCCGCCGTCGATTCCGCTGGTTATTTATGCAATGCTCAGCAGCACGTCCGTCGGCGCTCTGTTTATGGGCGGTATGATTCCCGCCGTCATGCTTACGATATTCCTTATGGTATACGTCGCCGTCGTTGCAAAAAAGCGTAACTATCCGCGCGGCGATAAAATCGTACTGCACGAATTTATCGCCTTTACGCTCAAAGCGCTTCCGTCGCTGCTTACGCCCGTCATCCTCCTCGTGGGTATTTACACGGGCGTTATGACGCCGACGGAAGCGGGCGCTGTCGCGGGATTGTACGCACTGATTATCTCCGTTATCGCATACCGCGCGATGGGCTGGAAAGACTTGTTCGAAGTTGTTAAAACGACGGTAAAAGACGTCGGCGCAACTTCGCTTATGATAGGGGCTGCGACGATTATCAGTTATATCGTTGCGCGCGAACAGCTTGCGGTACACATCGGCAATTGGATCCTTTCGATTACATCGAGCAAGTATCAATTTTTGCTCTTGGTGAATATCGTCATACTGTTCCTCGGCATGTTTATCGACACGTCGACGATTCAGCTCGTTTTCGTTCCGATTATGATTCCCGTTGCGCAGGCGCTCGGCATCGATATGATTCACTTCGGCCTTGTCGTAACGTTCAACATGATGGTAGGACTTTCCACACCGCCGTTCGGCATGCTCTTGTTTATTACGAGCGGCATATCGGGAACGCCGCTTAAAGGCATTATGAAAGAAATTGTCTGGCCGCTTGCGGCGATGCTGCTCGTGCTTATAATCATAACGTATTTGCCGGAAACGGTACTGTTTCTGCCGAAACTTGCGGGATTGCTTTAATGATACAACTTTAATGCTAAAATATAAGAGGTTTATATGAAAGAATATCACGGCTGCTGGCCTACAATGATCACGCCGTTTACGGAAAACAATACGGTGGATTTCGATGCGATTAAAAAACTTGTCGAATGGTATATCGCTCACGGCGCCGACGGAATTTTTGCCGTCTGCCAATCGAGCGAAATGTTTTTTCTTTCAAAGCAGGAAAAGCTCGATATAGTAAAAGCCGTCGTCGATGCAAATGCCGGCAGAATTAAAGTAATTGCGTCGGGACACACGGCCGACGACCATGCGGAACAAATCGACGAACTGGGCGCCATGGCGCAAACGGGTGCCGATGCGGTTGTGCTTGTTGCGAACCGCATGGCAAAACAAAACGAAGGAGCGGATGTCTTCAATAAAAATGCCGAAGATATTTTCCGCCAGCTTCCGAATGTTACCTTCGGTTTGTATGAATGTCCGTATCCGTATTTGCGCCTGCTTACCGACGACTTTCTTGCCGACTGCGCGCGCACGGGTAAATTGGTCTTTTTAAAAGACGTGAGCTGTTCAAACGAAATAGAAGTGCGCCGCGTCAAACTTACCGCCGGAACAAAACTCGCGCTGTTTAACGCAAATACGTCCACGCTGCTCGATTCGCTTATCGCAGGCTACGACGGCTACAACGGCGTCATGGCGAATTTCCACATCGACATTTATAAATGGATGTACGATCACTTTAAAACCGAGCCGGAAAAAGCGCGCCGAATAAGCGACTTTTTAACGGTCGCGGCGGTATCCGAAGCACGCGCGTACCCGGTAAATGCGAAGTTCCACTACAGTCTTACCGGCGTTCCCATGTCGCTCACAACAAGGAGTAAGGACGTTTCCATATTGAACGAAAATGCGCGGCACGAAATAGAAAGCCTTATCCGTATGGAAAAAGAAATTCGGGCCGAACTCGGTCTTGCAGGATAGAACGATGAACGACAATAGCTTTAACTTGGTACGAGAGAATTTAAGCACTCAAATCGCCGACCTGTTGGAAGATACTATTGTCAATTCGGATGCCTTTCCCGTAAGCGAAAAACTGCCTTCGGAGCAGCAGCTTGCCGAGCGCTACGGCGTATCCCGCCCCGTTATCCGTGAAGCCTTAAAAGTTTTGCGGGAACGGGGCTTGGTTACGCTTAAAAACGGACTCGGCGCCTTCGTTACAAAGCCGAAAAATACAACTGTGTTTTCCGCCGTAAGCAGAATCATGCACATGAATAATATTTGCGACGACGATTTAACGCAAATGCGCGCGATGCTCGAAGTAAACGCAGCCCGTCTTGCCGCAGCGAATATCGGCAAAGAACAGCTTAAAGAGCTGCGGCACAATATCGAAGCGTTTTCGGATAAAACGCTTTCGCCTGCGGAGCGCGTCGTGCTGGACTGCCGCTTCCACAATCTCATAGCGAAAGCGTCCGGCAACGCCTTGCTTGAAATATTCATCGACGTACTGATTTCTTTGCTCACCGATTATATGGGAAAAGGAGTTCTCATCGCAGGCGGCATAGACGATGCGATTACACGGCACAAAAAAATACTGCAAGCGCTCGAAGCGCACAGCACGGAAGATGCCGTTACCGCAATGAACGAACACATCGCCGCATCAAAGCGCAATGTGGAAGTGTTCGCCGCACAAAACACGGAGATGTAAGAGCGCCGAGTTTAAAATTACACTTTTACGTAATCGTCGTTAACCATGATGTTCAAAATGACTTTATCGGTTTGGCGCATGCCGTCGGCGGCAATTGCGCCTACTCCGGCGATGGTTTTTTCTATGTCCTCCTTTACGATCCCGTCGCCCGCCTGAAAAGCCGTGTGCTTCATCGCAAGATAATGTGCGTTTATCGCCGCATCAACGGCCGAAACTATTTTTGCGGCACACGAAGGTTTTGCGCCGTCGCACAAAATTCCCGACACGACGGCAAGCGTATTCGTTATCGTTTCGCAAATCTGTTCGCAGCTGCCGCCGGCAAGGTAGGTTATGGCGGCGCCGCTTCCGCAAGCGGCGCTCACCGCCCCGCAGTAAGCCGAAAGCCTTCCTATGCGCGTCTTTTGATGAATCGCGACAAGGTTGCTTACCAAAAGTCCGCGCAGCAAACGTTCATGCGAAAGTTTTTTTTCTTGAGCAAAAACGATTACCGGCATCGATGCGGTTATGCCCTGATTTCCGCTGCCCGAATTCGTAACGACCGGCAAAGTACAGCCGCTCATGCGCGCATCGGAGCCGGCCGCGGCCAAAGCGGCTGCGCGGACTTTTAACGTAACCGCATTTTCCGCCTTAGCCGCTTCCAAAAGATTCGAGCCCGCATTGATTCCGTAGCGGTGCTCCAAGCCGCGGCGGGAAATGCGGCTGTTGTACTCGATTTGGCGTTCCAGCATGGCGCGAACGCGCTCAAGGTTGACCGTATCGGCAAATTCAAGAATTTTTTTTACCGAAAGCACGGAACGGTCGGTGAGCGCCGCATTTGCGCCGGCGGGATCAAACGGAAGGCGCAGTACGTCTTTTCCGTTTTTGGTCGTATGTACGATATTCGTATGCTGATGGATAATTTCAACCGAAGCGCTCTCGCTTCCGGCACACACTTCGATAATAAAATGGAGCGCGGCTGCCGAATTCAACAGAGAAACCTTGCAGGGAATCTTTTGCAAAAATTCCTTTGTGCGCTCGATATCGTCTTCGGTTATATCGGCAAGAACTTCAAGCCCCTTATCCGGATTGCCGCCGATAATACCGATTGCCGCTGCAGCCTGAACTCCTTTCATGTTTCCGGAATTGGGAACGATAACGCTTTTTACGTTTTTAATAATGTTCCCGCTGCTTTTAATACACACAGTGTCCGGAATTTTTCCGAGCAGCCTGCGGGCGTGTGCGCCCGCATAGGCTATGGCAATCGGTTCGGTACACCCCAGGGCGGGTACCAATTCTTCTTCAAGAATTGCAATAAAACGGCTACAGTCGGAATCGGTCAGTTCCATACCTTAAACCTTTTTCGGCGTTCCGTCCGGTTTGTAAAAAAGACCGCGCAAAATGAGCGCGAGCGCACCGTCGCCGGTTACGTTGCATGCGGTACCGAAACTGTCCTGCAAAGCGAAAATGGCGATCAAAAGCGCCGTGCCGACCGCGTCAAAACCGAGTACGCTGATAACAATGCCCAAAGAAGCCATAACCGTTCCGCCGGGTACGCCGGGCGCACCGACCGCGAACACGCCGAACAAAAACGAAAACAAAATCATCATTCCGACCGAGGGAACCGAACCGTACAGCATTTGCGAAATGGTTATTGCAAAAAAAGTTTCCGTCAGCACGGAACCGCACAAGTGCGTCGTCGCTCCGAGCGGAATTGCAAAGTCGACAATGTCCGGCGGCAAAACCGAGGACTTATGCGCGCAGCGCAAAGCCACGGGCAAAGTGGCCGCGCTCGACATCGTGCCGACGGCGGTCGCATAAGCGGGACCGTAATGCTTAACGACTTCAAGCGGATTTTTCCGCGAAACCGCGCCGCCGATAAGGTAGAGCAGCGTCATCCAAACAAAATGACCGATGAGCACGATAATAATGACTTTTAAAAATACGGGAAGCTGGCGCGTCAAACTGCCGCTGTAAGCAAGTTCTACGAAGGTTGTCGCGATAAAAAACGGCAGTACCGGCACAATAACGCGGTTTACGATCGCAAGCACAATCGCCTGAATCTCTTTTAACAGTTTTTCGACGACAGCGGCCTTTGTCCAAATAACCGCGATGCCCGTTAAAACCGCCAATACCAGCGCGGTCATAACCGGCATAATCGGCTCGATATTCAGTGAAAACGGAGTAACGGGCACTTCGACCAATTCGGCAGCCTGAGCCGGAATGTTCAAAAACGGAATGAGTATATAGCCTGCTGCGGTTGAAAAAAGCGAAGCGCCCACTGCGGATAAATACGACATGAGCAAAAACGCGCCGAGCATTTTGCCCGCGTTCGCTTTTAAATCGCAAATTGCCGGAGCGATAAATCCGAAGATAACCAACGGAACCGCAAAAAAGATAAGCGATCCGAGCACTTTCCTGATTGTCGCAATAACGCCCATGACGGGAGCATTCACAAGCAGCCCCAACACCACGCCCGCAATAATTCCCAAGCACAGCTGCGGCAGCAATCCCAATTTGAATCCGCCTTGTTTTTCCGCGGTAGTTTTCATAAAAGCCTCAATCCCTTATATACACTTTGCAATGCATGCTTCGACATCAGCCATGGGCGCAGGCGGCTCAAAACGGGCAACGACGGTGCCGTCGCGCGCAACAACAAATTTGGTAAAGTTCCATTTGATGTCGGAATTGTTTTTATAATCGGGATTGTTTTTGGTAATATGGTCATGCAGCATCTGCGCCGTTTTACTTTCGCCGAAACCTTCAAATTTTTTTTGCGTTTTCAAATACGCATAAAGCGGCAATTCGTTCTCGCCGTTTACGTCGGACTTTTTCATTTGCGGAAATTTCGTGTTGTAATTGAGCGTACAGAATTCGCTGATTTCTTGATTCGTGCCCGGCGCCTGCTCTCCGAATTGATTGCACGGCACATCGATTATCTCCAAGCCTTTGTCGTGATATGTTTCGTGCATGTGTTCGAGTTCTTTGTACTGCGGCGTAAAGCCGCATTTCGTTGCGGTATTTACAATCAGCAAAACTTTTCCTTTGTAATTTTTAAGCGGAATATCGTTTCCCTCCGCATCCTGCACCGAATAATCGTAGATTGACATGTTTTACCTCCGTAGAATTTTATGTGCACATTTATGCGTACATTTATGTACAGGCACTGACGCACAGATATTTTTTCTTAAAAAGCGAATCGGTTTGTATACCGGTAAAGCCCGCCCTGGCCAAGAGTACGCTCAACTGTTCACCGGTATAGATTTTCATGCCGCTAATTCTTTCAGTCCATTTTTCATCGCCTTTATGAAGACCGTCCACCTCATTGCAGATAAAAAAGAGTCCGCCCTTTTTAAGCACGCGGAAGACTTCTCTAAATGATTTTTCTATTTCCGGCCAAAAGTAGACGGTTTCGAATGCGGTCGCAATATCGAACGAGCCGTCTTCGAAGGGCAAAGAAGAAACGCTCGCTTGCATTATACGGCAGCTGCCCCGCTCGATATATTTTTTATTGAATTTTGTTGATTGCGCAACGCACACGTCCGAATAATCTATGCCGGTCACTTTATCGCAGCCGCGTTCGAGAAGACGCTTAACGTTCGCGCCGCCCCCGCAGCCGATATCAAGACCGTTTCCCGCAATCTTTCCATCCAAATGCGAAAAGCCCCATTCGGCCATATGCGCGTGCCCCGAATTCATCCCCGCGACAATCATTTTACCGATAAAGCCCGCAGGCTTTTTAAAATTATCACCTAAACCCATAGTTACTCCTGAAGGGAGAGAGAGGAAACCCGCACAAGAATGTACACCCTTGTGCATCGAGTATTTTGCTTACACAAAATACTCGACATACTTTTTCCCGTATAGGCATCCTGCCACCTTCACTCCCTCAAACTGTATGCTCAATATATCTTTAAGTGCGAGCAATTCTTCAGAATTGCGAACTTAAAGCCGTATGTATGCGACGTTTGCACGTGCAGACAATACCCGTTGTTATCTTTGTCCGCACACGGATGTACGGGAAACCTGCAAGTATAGGTAATTATAGGGAATTTGCGCGTTTTGCGCTAGAGCAGGCCTTTTCCCTTTTCCCCGTCCGAGCGCAGTTGTTCAAAAATCTTTTCAGCCTGCGCTGCGCTAAATGCGGTTTGCGAAACGATCGTTCCTTTTTCCATTAAAAGCATTTCGTCGGCAACAAGGCTTAAAAATTCAAAGTCGTGGCTGATGATGAGAATCAGCCGGTCGGGAGCACGTACGGATTTAATGAGCGAAGCTGTTTCTTTCATGTGGAAATAATCCATACCGCTGGTCGGTTCATCGAAGATGAGAAGTTGCGCACCCGAGGCAACGGCAGCGCCGATCGACACGCGCTGTTTTTGTCCGCCCGAAAGACTTAACGGATGGCGCTCTTTTAATTGTGTAAGATTTAAAGCCGAAAGAACATGGTCGGTATCAAGCGCACGGTTGTGTTTGTTTTTTCCGAGCGCAATTTCGTCGGCAACGCTTTCGGTAAAAAGCTGATAGCCGACGTCCTGCATTACAAGGTAAGAAAGTTCAAGGCGCTTGGCTGCCGACAGTTTTTTGCCGCCGATAAAAACCGCTTCTTTGTTCGGGTTTGTAAGACCTGCAAGACAGTGTACAAAGGTGCTTTTGCCCTGCCCGCTTTTTCCGACAAGGGCGGTTATATTGCCGAAACCAAGTGAAAGGTTTTCGACTGCGACAACAGGATTCTTTTCTTTCGGAAAGCGGTAAAGAAGCCGTTCGATATACAGCATTTGTGCCCGCTGTGTGGATTGCGCGGCACTATCACCGGCGGACGGTTTGCCGCCTGTCTGAGGATCCCGCGCAAAAACTCGGCCATCGAGCATAACCGGACGCAGCAAAAGCTCTTTGCGTCTTTTTTCGGTTAAGCCGGCAAATTCGGCAGCCGAAAGCGAATGCGCAATTTTCCCGTCTTTGAGAATGAGCGCGCGGTCGATAATGTCTTTAAGAAAATACAAGCGGTGTTCGCTGATAATAATCGTCTTTCCCGCCGCCTTCAATTTGCGCAAAACCTGAGCAATCTTTTCGATATAAAACACATCCAAATTGGAAGTCGGCTCGTCGAACAAAATAATGTCGGTATCGGAGGCAAGGGCAGACGCAATCGCAATCATCTGTTTTTCTCCGCCCGAAAGGTTGAAAATGTTGCGGTCAAGCAAATGCTCAATATGCAAAAACGATGCGATCTCTCCAAGGCGCTCACGCATGAGGTCGAACGGCGTTCCCGTGTTTTCAAGAAAAAAGAGTATTTCTGAGGTGGTATCCAAATTGAAAAACTGCGATTTGGGATTTTGAAACACCGTTGCGGCCTTTTTCGACACTTCATAAATGGGCAAATTCACGATGTTTTTGCGGCCGATAAGTATGTTGCCCGAAAGAGCGCCTTCGTAATAGCGCGGGATTAAACCGTTCAAGAGGCGTAAAATACTCGTTTTGCCGCAGCCGGAAAGTCCGGTAAGCAACAGACATTCGCCTTTGCGCACCTGAAAGGACACATCGTTTATTGCCGCAGCGTCATTTTGTGCCGCATAGTTGAAGATGATATTTTCTATTTCGGCCGCAAACGGGGTTTCCGCCGCAGAAAAGCCGTCCTTATTCACGGTATGCATAATCAATATTTACCACGTATGCAGCCGAGTGCCGATTACCGCGCAAAAGCCGGCGATAATATACAGAGATGCAAAGATGTCGGCTATGCCGAAGCGGGCGGTTTTGTAGCGGATTTTTTTGCCCGGCGAATCGACGCCTTTGGTGTGTCCTGCCGCTGCAAGCTCATCGCCGATGCGCGAGGCCGACGATAACAGCGGCACCATAACGTATTCGAGTGTCATAAGCGGGTGCCTCATAACGTTCATCGCATTCAAACCGATACCGCGCATTTTCATCGCATTTTTTATGCAGCGGTATTCTTCGCCAAGTGTCGGGAAAAAGCGGAACATCACCGACAACGTAATGACGATATTTGCAGGCATTTTCAGCTTTTCCAGTGCGCTCATCAAAAGGCCGATCGGCGTGGAATCGATTAAGTATTTTCCCGCGACAATCGGCAGCATAAAACGCCGTACCATAAATGCCGCCGGCAATACGATGACGCCCCAAAAGCCTGCATCTTGCGGCACATACGAGAGCGCGGCCAGTACGCCGAAAAAGAGTAGCAGTTTTACTGCCGTTTTTGCCTGTCCGTTTAAGAAAAACAAACAAGCGAAAAACGTTATATTGACCGCTTCAACATACATCGGAACGGGAAGCGCAATCGAAAGCCCCATGCACAGCACCAAAAAAAGTTTTGTACGCGGGTCAAGAACGAGTTTTGCCTGTTGTTCCAATTACACCAGCCCCGCTTTTACAAAATGCTTTTTTAACACCTTGGCGCCCAAAAGACCGCCGAGAAGACCGCCGGCAAAAGTACTTACATACAGAATAGGCATAATCCATATCGGAAGGCTGACAAGCTGCGTTGCGTATTCGGCTCCTATCATCTTTTCGGTTAGGGCATAGTACTGATCTTTTAAGATATAAATCTGCCAAAAAGCGCCGCACAGCCCCAGGGACATAAGTGCATAGCCTACAATGCTGCCCTTGACGGTTTTATAGCCGATTGCTTTGCGCACAAGTTCTGCAAGTGTTGCAACGATAAGCGAGTGAACCGCTACCACCGGCGTGTGCCCCATCAATGTCATAAGACAGCCGGGAAGGGCTGCAAAGATAAACAGCGCAAAGGGCTTCGGCGTTTTAGCCAAAAAGAACAAGGCAACGATACCCAAAAGCAAACTTGCCGCAAAGGGGAAAAACAAATACGTTACTACTAAAAAGCCGAACGGCATTCCGATTACAAAAAGTCCTACAAAATAAATAACGGAGAAAATACCGATATTAACCAAATCCTTTAACACAAGGCGGTTCTTTCCGCCGGATTGCAACTGTGTTTGTTCCATAAAAACCTCCATAAAAAGTCAATGAGGAAGTCTCAACTTCCGATGTTGACTTTTTTACGCACCTTCGCAACGCTTTAGCGTGAGAAAGCGCAATCAATAGTGCGATGTTTTAGGCGGTAAACCTAAAACTCGGCGTTGAAGCTCACGGTACTATTTGTACCGTGAGCTTCAACCTGTCTCCTTTAGTTTTATTTTAATTTCTTGATTGCCCTGTTTTCGACCAATGTTTTCATTTGCGTAATAGCCGTTTTGTTGAGCTGAATGAGCCTCTCCCTTTGCAAAAGCCCTTGTTTTATGAGCAGGGCATTTATGCTTTCCAAATTGCTGAGCACTACCAACTGTTCAAGCTCGGCATAGTCCCGTATGTTGCCGCTTTTGTCGGGATTACGCTCCCGCCACTCTTTTGCGGTAAGCCCGAACAGCGCCGTATTAAGCAAGTCCGCCTCGTCGGCATAGATAAGAGCCGCCTGACGTTTGTTTACCTCTTTCGGAATAAGAGTCTCTTTTATCGCATTTGTATGAATGTGATAATTGATTTTTGCAAGAGTACGCTGCAAGTTCCATTCAAGTTTGAGGCGGTTATTTTCGTCTTCTTTGAGCCGCTGAAACTCTTTGATAAGGTAAATCTTGAACTGCGGACTAATCCACATCCCAAACTCAAATGCAATATCGGGATGTGCATAGGTGCCGCCATATCTGCCCGCCGCAGCTTTCAAACCTATTGCATTAGTTTTTTCGACCCACTCTTTTACACTCAATCTATAACTGTTCAAACCTGCTTGACTTTTAATTACGTCGAATTCGCCATAATTAAAAGCTGGATTATAGACGCTTTCCCAGATACCGAGATATTCGACGGTGTTTCTATTACGCAACCAGTCGGATATAAAAAAGTCGCCGTCTTTTGCTTTCAGCATATCGGTCAGAGAAATATATTCGTGCCCCTTATCGCCGATAATCGTAATTTCATTTCCCTGTACGTTTATTTTCCTATTCTGTGCCATTTCATTCTTCCCCACTCCATTGCCAATCATCTACACCTTCCACTCAATGCCTTTTTTGAAGTTCTCCCACATACCGGCATAAAGGTCTTTGCGTGCGAGCAGCTCGGTATGCGTTCCCGTTTCGGCAATCCTGCCCTCATCGATAACGCAGATTTTATCGGCGTTGACAACCGACGAGAGGCGGTGGGCAATCATAATGACGGTTTTGTCTTTGAGCAGCACGTCGAATGTCTTTTTGATTTTGTATTCGTTTTCGGCGTCGGCAAAGGCGGTCGCTTCATCGAGCACGATAATCGGTGCGTCTTGCAACAGGGCGCGGGCAATGGCAAGCCGCTGCGCTTCTCCGCCTGATACGTATGTGCCCTTGGTGCCGTACACGGTGTCGATACCGGCGGGCAGTTTTTCGATGATGTCCATACACTCGGCTTTACGGAGCGCTTCCAGTACTTCCTCGCGGCTTGCGTCTTTTTTGCCGTAGCGGATGTTTTCAAAAATACTTTCTTTAAAGAGCTTATTTTCTTGGAACACAAAGCCGACGATGTGCAAAAGGTCGCTTGTTTTAATGTCGCGGATATCGATGCCGCCGATACTGATTGAACCCGAATCCACTTCCCAAAAACGGCCGAGCAAATTGACGAGGGTCGTTTTGCCGCCGCCTGAGGGACCGACCAGTGCAGTAAGCGAATGCTCCGGAATGTGCAAACTAATACCGTTCACTGCAATGCGGCCGGTGGTTTGCGGCATTTTATCGCCGTCGGGGTTTGTGTTCCCCGTTTCCGCAGATCCCGCCGTTTCAGTTTTATACGAAAACACTACGTCTTTAAATTCTATATCGTACTTTTCGGGCAGCACGGACTTTTCCGGTTCTTTGGTCAGCGGCGCTTGCAAAATATCTTCAATACGGTTGAGCGCATCGTTTGAACGCTGATTGAATGAATTTGCGTACATAATTTTTATCAGCATGGTGTAGGTAACCGGCGCAAAGGCAAGGTAAAACACAAAGCTGTAAAAAAAGCGAGGATCGAGCGTCGCACTGCCCGCTATCAACAGCGCGGCAGGCAGCAAGAATAGAAAACCCGCTTTAATAAGCGCAAGAAAAATTGAATAACCGTTTTCCCACGACTTCGAATATTTGTGCACAAACTCTTTGTAGTTCATAATCGAAGTATAAAAATTTTTAAAATAATAGACGGACTGATTAAAGGTTTTTATAACCGAAATACCGCGTACATATTCGGTACCGGCATTATTCATCTGTTCGAGTGCGTCTTCGTACTTTTGCATAAAGCCCGAGTTCGAGCTGATCCGCATCAAAACCGTTTGCAGCACGAATGCAAGCACGAGCGGCAACAGAGAAATAAGGCCGAGCCGCCAATCGAACACCAGCATAAGAACGAGTATCGCAAAAGGAGAAACCATATTTTGTGCCGTATCCGGCAGGTTATGAGCTATCAGCGTTTCAAGCTGGTTGACGTTTTTTTCAAACACCTTGCGCACCTTGCCGCTCACATGCGTGATATGCCAGCCTATCGGAAGTTCCGCAAGCGCTTCGGTCATCCGAATCGAAAGGTTTTCCTGAATCGTAAACGCGGTCGCGTGCGAAAGCATGAGCGCCGCATAATACAGCACAAAGCCCGCCGCAGCCGAACCGACGGCCCACAGTCCGTAACGCGCAAGGGCGGCGGCGTTTACCGCCTCTTTTGCCGCAACTGCGCCAATCACATCGCGCATAACAAAAAACACCATGATGTACGGCACAAAACTGACGAGGGCGCTCAAGCCGGAAAGCACAAGCGACAGCGACAACAGTCCTCTGCTCTTTCCCGCGTAGCTTAAAAGCCGCTTGATAGTCTGCTGTTTTGCAGGATTGCGTTCAGCGTTTTGCTGTATCGATTTTTTGTCCCGTGCCGAATTTTCAGCCGGTTGTTTGTTTATTTCATTCATATACTAATAATTCTCCCGATTACTCATTAACATTTTTTAAGCCGACCACTGCTCGCTTTCCCGCTGCAGCCGATACATCTGTCGATAAATGCCGTCCTTTTCCATCAACTCGGAGTGGGTGCCGGTTTCGGCAATCATACCCTTGTTGAGTACGATAATCTTGTCGGCGTTTTCGACGGTGCGCAGGCGGTGAGCGATGACGATAACGGTTTTGCCCTTTATAAGTGTGCCGATAGCATGTTGGATGAGCGTTTCGTTTTCGGGGTCGAGGGCGGCAGTTGCTTCGTCCAAGAGGATGATCGGCGCGTCTTTGAGGAGGGCGCGGGCGATGGAAAGCCGCTGACGTTCTCCGCCTGAAAGGGTATAACCGTTTTCGCCGATTTCCGTGTCATAGCCTTGCGGCAGTTTTTCGATAAAAGAGTCGCACTGTGCAGCCTTCGCGGCAGCGAGTACTTGTTCCTTTGAGGCATTACGGTTGCCGATTAAAATATTGTTGTATACCGTGTCATTAAAGAGCACGACATCTTGAAACACAATCGAAAAAGCCCCGAGCAAAGTTTCAGGTTCCACCGTGGAAACATCGACGCCGCCGACGCTCACCGTGCCCGATGAAGCATCCCAAAAGCGTGCAGCCAAGCGGGCAATCGTAGATTTACCGCAACCCGAGTGTCCGACGAGGGCGGTAATTTCGCCCTGCTTTGCGGTAAAGTCGATCCCACTGACCGTGTCCTCTCCCGCCCCGCGGTCCTGTTCAGTGTACGAAAACGATACGTTGTCATAACAAATATCATACCCGTTGGGCTTAAAAGTTTCGCTTCCCGTTTGCGCCGGATAATTGACAATCGCCTGCTTGCGCTCAACGGCAATCAGCATAAAGAAAAATTCGC
>CAJPNP010000029.1 GCA_905372025.1 uncultured Treponema sp.
GGTATCGGACTGCGCAAAATTTCTATGAAATTTTGCTTGCCAACGGTCAGAGCGTTTCGGCGGCAGTTCCGCTGCCTTGCGTTCGGCTGTTTCCCTGTCAATGTCGGTATTTTTCACACGCTTAATATTTCTCTGTGTTTTTGTATCCATTCCAAAATATCGTTTTGTACTTGAACGCAATTCGTTTCGTTGAGCATTTCGTGCCGACCGCCCTCGTAATAGATTTCGGACACATCGGTCATGCCGTTTTTGCGGTACCGATCGGCAAGGGCGCGAATCGTTTTCGTATAGCCGCCGACCGGATCGCCCGTTCCTGCAAAAAACAATACGGGAAGATTTTTCGGAATGCGCTTCATATTTTTTTCGCGGTGAATGCGGCTTAAACCTGCGGTTAAATCGTAAAAAAAGCCTGCCGTGCACAAAAAGCCGCACAAAGGATCTTTTTCGTACAGGGCTACCTGCTCATCGTCGCGCGACAGCCACGCAAAGGGACTTCGGGCATCCGGTATTTTATCAAGATATGAAGAAAAACTTGCCTTATCCAAAAACTTCGAGCGGTAACGAGCGCCTTTAAAAAGCTTTACCAAGGCGGCCATGCGGTTCCCTGCCGCGCTGAGCAGGCGGCGAGGTCCCGCCGTTCCCGACAATATGCAGCCGTCCACTTTGTTTCCGAACTGTTCGATAAACGATTGGGCAACAAACGAACCGAACGAATGGCCGAGCAGGATAATCTTTGCATTCGGCAAATCGGAGCGGCATCGTTCGATAACGCTTCGCAGATCAAGCACGACCGCTTGAAAGCCGTCTTTTTCGGCCAAAAACCCCAATTCGTCGGCATTTCCTGCGGTTTGTCCGTGTCCGCGGTGGTCGTGCGAATAAAAAGCGATACCGTTTTCGCATAAAAAACGCGCAAAACCCTCATACCGCATCGCATGTTCGGCCATACCGTGGCTCAGTACAACCGCTGTTTTGACCGGAGAACCGGACTGAGAGCCGGCCGGAAACCACATGTGTAATGCAATTTGCACGCCGTCGGAAGCGGTTGTATCGATGAAAACGGTTTTTGCGTCGTCTTTTTTCATGTCTTTTCCTACCTTGCAATTTTTGCTATACTTTTGTTGTGAATTGCATTATAGCACAAAAAATGGTTTTTGGGGGAGACTGCATCGCAAAAATCGACGGGAAAACGGTCTTTGTTGAAGGCGGAATTTTACCCGGCGAAAAAGCCGAAGTCGAAACGGTCGTTTCAAAAAAAGACTACGACCGGGCGCTTGTAAAAAAAATCCTTGCACCCGATGCCGCACGGCGCGAAGCTTTTTGCGATTTTTACGGTACCTGCGGCGGATGCAATTTTCAGCATGCCGATTACGCTTTACAGCTCGAACTGAAAAAGCGTATCGTAGAAGAATTACTTGCGCGTTCGTTCGGCTCCGTACCGCATGAACGCGATACGGCTCGTGCCGGCGCTTTCCCGCAGCTGCCGGACATCAAAATCGTTTCCGGACCCGAAAAAGAATACCGCAGCCGTTTTCAGCTTCATAACGGCGGGTTAAAAAAGCGGAATGCCGATTCGATTGTTTTTATCGACGATTGTCCGTGCGCCGTTCCCGTGTTGCGCGATTTTTTGCGTCACAAAAACGTTTTAAAAAATTCCGTATTTCCGGCCGAACGCGTGAGCGTATGTGCCGCAGGCGATACGGTCGTTACGGGGCGCGATGCGCAAACGGTGCGTTCGGCCGATATAGCCGGAAAGCGCATTTTTTTCGATGTAAACGGATTTTTTCAATCGAATCTTTTTGTGCTCGAACAAGCCCTTCCCCTCATTACCGACGGCTTGTACGGCAAACGCCTGCTCGACATGTACGGCGGAACGGGCGTTCTTTCCCTCTTTGCCGCCGATAAATTCGAAGAAGTTACGATTGTCGAATCCGACGAAAAGCCGCTTGCGCTTGCAAAACGCAATTACAAAGAAAACGGCATCGCCGAAGCTCCTCTTACGCGCGCAATGCACGGAAAAATTTGGGCAAAACGCCGTGCGCAAACGGCAGGCCTCTTCGATGCGGTAATCGTCGATCCCCCGCGTACGGGAATCGAAAACGGCGTGATCGATTATCTGTGCGCGGCAAAACCTCCCGTCATACGCTCGCTTTCCTGTGATCCTGCAACCCACGCGCGCGATTTGAAAAAGCTCCTTTGCGCAGGTTATACAATAAGCGATTTTTACCTGCTTGATTTTTATCCGCAAACGTCTCATATTGAAACGCTTGCCCGTTTGACTTTTACAAAAAATAAACCGGAAAGGAAATTGTAATGAACATAAAAAAACGCGGGAATTGTGCCGTTTATTTTTTACCGATAACGGTTTTGGCTGTAATTTTTACCTTTTCAATATGCGCTCCGATAGCCGCACAAATCGACACCGTTACCGAAAGCGAATGGCAGTCCGTTTTGGGAGGCGATGCGGCAGCTTCTCCCAAGCGGACAAGCTACGGATTTGTGAGCGTAAGCGAAGGACGGATTTTAAGCGCGTGTACGGGAACCGGCACCGTCATTTGGCGACGCAGCCTGCCCGATATGCCTTCGCAGTGGTACTGCGTTACCGACAAAGATTTTATATACATTGTCTCGTCGTCGGGGAAAAAACTTGCCTTATACAGTCCCGACGGAATTATGCTGTGGCAAACGGAATTGGAAGAAAAGGCTTCCGGAGAACCGCTTGCAGGCCGCGACGGCCGAGTTTTTATTGCCGGCAAAAATTCGGTAAGCTGTTACGGCACTCAGGGAACACGCAAATGGAGCGTTTCGCTCCCCGAATCCTCCGACTTTCCGCTTATGGAAATGAACGACGGTAGTTTATTGTATATTCCCGCCGCGACAAAAAACGGGGCGAGCATGGGAATACGCTTGTCGCCCTACGGTGAAAAACTGGAAGATATCGTATTTACCGCAAAAATATCTTCGATTTTCCCGCATGTAAACGGCCCCGTTATCGGCTTTACGACGGGAACGGTCGGCTGTGCAGCCGTCGTTCCCGCCCCCGCTCCTAAAGCCGGCACCGCCGATTCATCGGCAGGGGCGACAACGCAAACTCTGTGGTCGATTTCGCCTTCTAAAACCGGTTTCGTCCCGGAATTGATTATACCGGGGAGCGAGGGGTTTTGCGTGCTGTATTCGGATTCAAGCTTATGCGAATACGATTTTAAAACCCGTAAAGTTTTGTGGAGGGTAAAAAACAACAAGCTTAAAGCGGGAAAAAACTTTTTTTCGTTTTTCGACGGAACTTCCTACCTTTTTGCCGCAACGTCAAGTTCGCAAAGCTACGCCGTTTCTTATGCCGCTGCGGGCACAAAAACGGAAGCTGGAAAAATTTTACGCGAAAAAATAATACTCACCGAAAGAGGCAGCCGCTTTCCGATTATTACACCCTCGCTTCATTTAATCGTTTGCAACGATAAATGGGTTGTAACGGCCTATTCGTTACTCAATAAAAACGAAGAGCTTCCGGCAGAAAAATACGAGTTCCGGCCGCAAACGGCACAAACATACGGTGCCTTTACGAACAGCATAAAATCGTGCGCGCAGGAAAACGGACAAACGGTTACGGACGCACGGTACGAAAGCGTCGCCGATATTGCCGAAAGTTTGAGTTCGGGCGATTTCGGCATAAAAGAATACGGTTATAAGAGGCGCATAGAAAACGCTGTGGCCGACTATTCGGACGAATATCTTTCGTCAAACACCCGCACGGCAAACGTCACCGAAAAAAACAATACGCTTTTTCTTATCGAGCATTTTGAAACAACCGATTTTAACTACGCCGTGCCGCTGTTTTTGCAGCATGAAGAAGACCCTGTTTTAATCGCGGCGACTCTACGGGCGGCAGGCGGCATCGGCTACGATCCGGACGGAAAAATGCTTGCGTCTATCGAACATGTTTATTTATCTAAACGGACAAAGCTCGGCGATGCCGCTTTGGTTGAATTGGCCGAAGCCGTATACGAAATTTGCCGCTACATGGGCCGCCCCGCTTTTATAAAACGTGGAAAAGCCGTCCTGTCGGATATGTTTTCCGGTACCAAAGGAATACTACAGCAAAAGGTCCGCGCGGTTATGCTCCGCTTTATAGAACTTGAAAATCCCGGCAAAACAAAGTAAAAGGGCTAGCGCTTTACGCCCTTTTGCATTATACTGAAGAGGTTCGGAGGAATATATGAAAAAACTTGTTTTCCTTGTTGCCGCAGTATTTTTTGCAGGCACCGCATTTTTCGCATCGGCACTGGAAGTTGACAGAGCGGAACTGCAATCGGCAGGCGCCAATTCCGTCGTATTTATCAACTATACGGGGCCCCATCAAATTATAAATACCGTAGAACAAATCCGCAGCATCGGCTCCGGATTGGGCCGCAGTATATCCGCAAATTCAGCCCGTGAAAGCAGAGCCGGACAAGCGACGCGCTATTATGTTATCCACGCGGTCGATCCTTCAACAACCGAAAAACTCGACGCGGATATATTGATTTTAGGCGAGCAGGCTATCGTGGACCACATCGACAACTTGCGCCGCATTATCGCCGCATATTTGGAAAGCGCGTACGGTTACAGCCGGCAAGATTCGCAAACGCTCGCCGTATTTGTTACCGTATACAACGCCGTGTACCGCGGTAAACTCGACGTCTTTAAGCAAAAATATAAAACCGTCGTTACAAAAAATTTAACGGCGGATAAAGCCGGCCTTGCGCTCAATTATGCCGAATGG
Source organism: uncultured Treponema sp. (assembly GCA_905372025.1). Classification (GTDB taxonomy): domain Bacteria; phylum Spirochaetota; class Spirochaetia; order Treponematales; family Treponemataceae; genus Treponema_C. Next base: position 4,757 of record CAJPNP010000029.1, read on the forward strand.
CCCGGCAAAACTCAGATTGTCATTCCGCTGTCGGACCTGCGTTCGGGCGGCCTGAGCACCGTCGATACAAGCGTTATTTCGGATACGAAAGTCATCGAATCGATGAAAAAAGAGCCGGATAAAAATATCGAGCAACGCAAAAGCATGGTAACGATAAAAGAAAAAGAAGCCGAACGTTCGCAGGCGAAAGCCGAACAGTCGCAAAAACAGGCAACCGAAGCTAAAAAAGAAGCAACCGAAGCTAAAAAAGAAGCAACCGAAGCTAAAAAAGAAGCAACCGAAGCTAAAAAGGTCGTAACTGTCGAAAAGCAAAAACTGGAAGAATCTAAAAAAGAAGCGGAAACCGCCAAACAAAAGGCTGCGGAAAATCCTAAAGATGCCGAAGCGCAAAAAAAGGCTGCCGAAACTAAAAAAGAAGCCGCAAAACAAGAAGAAAAAGTTGCCGAAGCCGAAAAGAAAGCCGATACGGCAGAAAAGAAGGCCGGCGAAGCCGAAAAGAAAGCCGATACGGCAGAAAAGAAGGCCGATACCCTTGTAAAAAAGGCCGAAGCCGAACAGATTATCGCCGATAAAAAACAGTCTGAAGCTCAAAAAGAGCGCATAGAAATCGCCAAAGATCAGCAGCAGCTTATCCGCGAAAGCGCCGGTTTGGATGCAATTATAAACGCCGCCTACGGCTTAAAGATTACCGATGAAAGGGAACAACTTTCCGGCTTGGTACTTGTCGATAAAAAAACGGGGCGCACGGTAAAAGAATCGCCGGTTACGGTTATCAGAAACCGCGTTGTCTATCCTGCAGGAAAAGAATATATCGCCGTTGCAGGAAAAACAGGCGGCAATGCGGCAGTCAGGCTCGTAAAGCTCGACGAAAAAAATATGGAAATAGTCGCCCAAAGCGATGAAATCCTTGCAGCGAATTCGGTACTCGTAAAAGACGGAGCTTTTTACTACGTCGTCATTCAAGACGGGAAAAACTATGTTGCCGCAAAATACGACGGCAATTTAAAACAGGTTTTAAAATCGAACGTAGCGGTTATGCCGGCAACTCCGATCACCGTTACCGCCGACGGCGTTATGGTAACCGATACTTACGGCTTTGCCAAATTGCTGAAAGCCGATGATTTACAGGGGATTGAATAAAAAGCGTTCCGGCCGCATGCGCGATTTTTTATGTACGCACGAAAGCCCGAATGGCTGAAGTTAAAATATACCGAAACTTCTCATTCCGAAGTTTCCCTTTTGATGAAAAGGTATTCGCTCAACACGGTGTGCCGCGAAGCGAATTGCCCCAATATGGGCGAATGCTACAAAAAGGGAACCGCAACTTTTATGATACTGGGAAGCAGGTGCACAAGGAGCTGCCCCTTTTGCAATGTCGAAAGCGGCAGCCCCCTTGCGCCGGATCCGGCCGAACCGGAACATGTCGCTCAAGCCGTTGAAAAGCTGCAGCTAAAGTATTCGGTTATTACGAGCGTTACGCGCGACGATTTGCCCGACGAAGGTGCCGTTCACTTTGCGCAAACGATTCGGGCGATAAAATCGCTTTGCCCGGACGTAAAAGTCGAAGTACTTATTCCCGATATGCATGCAAAACCCGAACTGCTCGACATCGTGCTTAGCGCAAAGCCGGACGTATTGAATCACAATATGGAAACCATCGAACGGCTGTACGGCGCCGTACGCCCGCAGGCAAAGTACCGCCGATCGCTTGACGTGCTGCGCTACGCAAAAGAAAAATACGCGTCCGTTACGAAAACCGGTATTATGGTCGGCTTGGGCGAAACCGAAGATGAAGTTTTTAAGCTGATGGATGACGTATTGGATACAGGCTGCGATATTTTAACAATAGGCCAATACCTGCGCCCGACCCCGAATCACATTGCAGTCGCCGAATATGTTCATCCCGACAAGTTTAAAAAATATAAAGAAACGGGAATGCAAAAAGGCTTCCGCTACGTTGCAAGCGCACCCTTTGTGCGCAGTTCTTACAACGCCGCCGAAGCGTTTTTATGCGGCAGCCTATGACATACATCGATCATGACAATACCGACCCCTGTTTTAACTTTGCCGCCGAAGAATATTTTATGGACGAAAAAGACGTCGGCGACGACAGTCTTTTTATGTTTTGGCGTACAAAGCCTACGCTTATGGTCGGGCGCTTTCAAAATACGGTAGAAGAAATCAACCAAAGTTATGTGCGCGAGCACGGCATTGCCGTTGTACGGCGCAATTCCGGCGGCGGAACGATTTACACCGACGAAGGCGCATGGCAGTTTTCGTTTATCATCAAAAATTACGCGCAAAGCGAAATCTCGTTTCAGTCGTTTACGCGCCCCATAGCCGATTGTTTAAAAAAAATAGGCATACAAGCGGAATTCGGCAGCAGAAACGATTTAATGATCGGCGGTAAAAAATTTTCGGGCAACGCTCAGTACCGCAAACAAAACGCGATGATCCACCACGGTTCCGTTTTATTCGATACGGATTTATCGGCTCTCACCGAAAGCTTAAACGTATCGAAAGACAAAATAATTTCAAAGGGAATAAAATCGGTGCGAGAACACGTTACGAATGTCGCCGAGCACTTGCGTGTTCCCGTATCGGCCGAAGCATTTAAAACGCTCATGGTTGAAGGAATTTTGCGTTCTGACGACCGGCGCTATAAGCCGAGCTTAAGCGACATAAAGCGCATAGAACAAATCGCCGATTCCAAATTCCGCACATGGGAATGGAATTACGGCCGTTCGCCCGCATTCGGTATCGAACGCAAAAAACGCTTTACCGCAGGCGGCGTTCAAGTTAAATTGAACGTCGTAAACGGCATAATCGAAGACTGTAAAATCTTCGGCGATTTTTTCGAATCGGGAAACGTTGCGGCGGCCGAACAAGCGCTGCGCGGCATCCCGTACACAAGGGAAGCCGTTGCGCAAAGGGTCGATTCGCACAAACTCTACGAAAACTTCTATCTTCTCGGCCGCAGCGAACTTATCGAAAGCATTATAGAATAGTTGCTACTATTTATTACCCATAACACACTTTGCGGCTTCCTGACCGGCAACCTTACCGAAAATTACCGAACAAACAAAAAAACCGGACTGATCCGTTACTTCTCCTGCGGCAAACAAATTCGGCACAATATTACCTTTGTTATCAATTACTCTTCCGATTTCATCTACAACAACACCGCCCATTGTCATATGCACACCGGTAAACACTTTAGTTGCATACATGCGATCGTTCGGATTTAATTTTTCCGTTCCTATTTCAGCAAGAAACGGATCTCCTTTCCCAGCTTCAACTGCCTTATTAAAAGTTTCAATTTCAGCTAAAAATACGTCGGGATTAAAGCCGAGTTTTTCCGCCAATTCCCGTGCAGTTGCCCCTTCGGTGAAATACCCCAGCTTGATTTGAATTTCCGGCATGGCAGCATCTTCACGATAGCTTTGATCAAATACAAAATAGGACTGCCCGCCCGTCTTTTCTTTTAAAATATTGACACGAGCTAAACCGTCTTCATAGTCTTCAAGCAAGCCTATATTTTCATCCATAAAGCGTTTTCCTTGATCGTTAACTAAAATGCTCGGTCTGTTTGATCCGCCTGTTAAATCGCGACGCGGGATAAGTAGGGTCGGGTAAACTACCAAACTATCCATATGACCGAATGCGATACCGTGATTCAAAGCAATATCAACAAAATCGCCCTGTGCTCCGATTTGATTGCTATGTCCTATGTCTTCAACACCCGGTGTATACTTTTTCAACTTTTCGGGATTTGCGGAAAAACCTCCGGTAGCGACCAATACGACGTCGGCGTAAATATTATATTTTGTATTCCGGTCTATAACTTTAATCCCCTTTACTTCGTCCATATCGCTGTAGATTAAATCTACCATCTTTGTACCGGTAAGCGTCATTATACCGGCATTTTTTACTTGTGCTTCCATACGAGTCATAATATAGTTTCCGGCAAAAGCTTCACGTGAGGGCATATGGCTCATCGGCCCGTCCACGCCTTCCCAATTCCAGTTGTAATCAAGTTTTATACCTAAATTGCGCAGCCACGCATCCAGCCCCCAGCCTTCTTCTATCCAACGGTTTATGCGCTCTTCGCTTTCATGCGCCCCGTGATCAATAAGCGTTTCTTTAAACTCATCTTTAGAAATGACAACCCCGTTTTTTTTCATAGCCTCGCTGTTCGGAAGATCAAAAAAGTTATCGTCAAATTTTGCATTACCGCCGAGTATATCCATCTTTTCAATAACAAGTATATCATCCAAACCTTCACGCTTTGCGGCAATGGCAGCGGTCAATCCCGAGCCGCCCGCACCTACGATAAGAAGCTTCGTTTTAAGATCTCCGCCTTTTTTCAGGGCTTTGATGTCTAGGTTTTCCATACCGGTTTTACGCGAAACAGCTATTTTCTTACCGCCGGCTTTAACGAGAGCATCGGCAACCGCGGTTTTTACTGCAAAGCTGGTAAACGTAGCACCGCTTACGCAGTCGGTTTCCGGATTGTTCGCATCCAAAATACGTTTTCTAATTACTGGAAACGCTCTTTCGGCAATTTCCTCGGTTTCATTGTTTTCTTTCAATTCTAAATCGGAAATTCTCCCACCATCAAAAGAAACTTCAACCTGTAATGCTCCACCGTAACCACTTCCCGATCCGATATACGTACCGTTTTTAATATTACCTGTACAACCTATAATAATAAAAACCGGAATCAGGATGAATAAAAACGTAATATGTTTTTGGGTTGTTTTCATACTCGCATTCTCCCTTGGTGCGGTCAAAAACCGCTTTCAGTTTATAGAATAACTATATGACTCTAAAAAATATGTGTCAATAGTTACATCCCGAATAAGCCTTTTAAGGCGCTGCCGGCCGCATCTTTGAGTGCATCTTTTCCCGCCTGCTCGATGCGCTTTATAACTTCGGCTTTGCTTTCTTCCAGCTTTTTTTGCAAAATATCGACGGCTTGTTTTTGATTCATAACGCCTTTTTCAATGCCGGCGAAGTCGCCCAGTTTTTCGTTTAAAGGCCCGGTGTATTTTTCCAATTCGGCTTGAGCTTCTTTAAGCGATTTTTGCTTTATGGCCGAAAGCTCTTTGTTGATTCCCGTTTGCAGCGCGGCGATAAAAACCTTGTCCGCGTCGGTTGCAACATCCATATGCAAGTCCGACTGCGAAACTTCCGCTTTGATTTTAAACCGCATGTTTTTAACCGCCGCGAGCGACTCGTTGTAAATACGCGAAATAAAATCCGGTTCGAACGAATCGGCGGTAAGAAGCACTTGGTCGAAGTCAAAATCCGCATCGATACCGACACGTCCGTCGCGGTCTGCCCGCACGCCCGCCTGTATTTTTGCCCGGCCCGCAAAAGACGGAATGCCTGCAACATCGAGCGCGGAAGCGTCGAGCGTCTGCAAAGCCGAAGACGGATTAAACGAAGCCTTATAACCGCTTCCGGTATACTGCATTTTCAATAAGGGATAGTCGAGTTTTTCTCCGATATTTACGGTTCCTTCTCCGCTGTGTATGCGCTTGTTTTCGGAAAAAGCGCTTTCGTCAAAACGGGCGCTGAACGATGCGGGCTTTCCCCAGCGGTCAGGATCGTTGGAAATATCGTTTATGCGGCCTTCAAAACCTGTTCCGCTTGCAAGCATTTGCTGAATTAAAAACGACGGATATATGTCGGCGCGGTATTCGATCGTTCTGCCGGGGAGCCGTCCGGCCTTTTGCCGCGTTTTTTGTTTTTTTGCCGCCTTTTTTGCCTGTGCGTTTTTGTTTGCTCCCTTGTTCGAATTGAGCGCGGCATTAAGCGCTTTTTCCGCATACGGATAGTATTTTCCGAGCACGCTGTACGAAGCGGCTTTTACGGTTTGCGCAAAAATATTTTTCCCGTCGGCAACCGTAAACGAGCGGATTTTATTGATTTCCCCGTTGACAAAATCGGTATCCTTTTTTACCGCATCGGAAGCTTCTTTTGCCGCAAGCCGCACGGTTTTACCGTCTTTTTGCAAATCCTTAACCGTCGTGTCGCTTAAAACCGCAAGCTTTTGGCCGTCCTTTATCGCAGCATTCAGTTCTTCCAAAGCCGCTTTCAATTCGGCAAGATCTTTAATCGCCTGATAATCGCGCGCGGCGACTTTTTCCGAACTTTTTCTAAAATCGTTTACGGCAGCTTCCAGTTCCGCAGGACGCTTTTCCCACGCCGCCACAATTTGAGCGACGGTTTCCTGCGCTTTTTGCGATGCAGCGGGCGTTTGCAGCTGCTTAAGCGCGTTGTCCAAAAAGTTTTGCGGATTCAAACTTTCAAACATCGACGAAACAATTTTTTTGCTTTGTTCGAGCGCGTCTTTTTGGCGCTCTTTTATACGCAAAGCCGTTTTACCGTCGTCTTTATCGCGCGCCTTTTCTTTTTTCGCCTTTTTTACGGCGGCCGGAAGTTCACCCGACGTTTTGCGCTCGGTTCCGAACGCCATGCCGGAAACTTCGAGGTTTTGGCACACAAAACGCTTTTTTAAAAGCTGCGTTAAATTAAAATCGAGCTGGATTTTTTGCGCTTCAAAAACGTTTTTCATCGGCGAATTTTTATCGGCGGCGGCAAGAGCGCGCACGGTAACCGATGAATCCAAAATGCCGACATGAACCGAAGCGATATCGACTTTGGCGCCCGTGATTTTTTGCAAGCCCGCCTTTAAAGCGCGTTTTGCAAGCGGATCTTTAAATATAAGCACGGCAAGCACAACGGCGGCAACAAAAGCCGCAGCGGCGGCAAGGGGCACAAGGTTAAAGCGTCCTTTTTGCCGCTTTATCTGCTTACACAGCATTTTTAGGCGTTTAAAATCCTTTGCATCGTATTCGGTGCGGACAATCCGCCTTTTGGCGGGATCTTTTTCGTCGGGGGAAAACTGCGATGCAACGAATTCGCGGTCGGCGGGTATATAGAGCTTTTTAAGCAGTTTTTTTTCGAGCGACTTCTCCGTGTATGTCTTTTTAAAAATCGACGGAAGTTTTTTGGACGGAATCTTCTTTTGTTCTTTTTTCATATTTATACCTCGGTAAAAAAGCCGGCAATTTTTGCGATAAGGGGTGTTTGGTAAAAAGCCTGCATGAATTTGCTCCGTATAAGAGCCGGCGCAAGATACGTACGCCACGATTTAGTTAAAATCCTTATCAAGATGTATACGGGAATATACAGTATCAAGCTAAATATAAGAGAACCCGCAACTATCGTATTGTTGAATTTCGTAAAAGCGACAAAGGGAATGTCGAGTAAAGCGGCATAGACCGGCTCCAAAGGCGAAAACGTCAGTACGGCATAGCCTATCGCGTCGAACAGCGGATCGAAAAGCCGGGCAAGTAAACTTGCAGCCAGTACCGCAAGTAACAAAGCGCCCTTATGCACGCGCACAAAAAGAAAAAACACAAACAGCAGGTACCACAGCGCGTTATTTTTCGGCATAAAGCCGAGCAGCATCCCGATCGCAACGGCGTGAGCGATTTCTCCCGGATGCGAATTCGTATTGAGCGCTTTAAGCAGTTTTACAATGTACGAAATCATACTTTCTCCGTTTTACAGTTTCGATAAAGCCGTTTTATACAGCTCTTCATATTTTTTTGCGGACTCACTCCAGCCGAAATGCCGGCCCATAGCCCGTTTTTTCATTTTTTCGATATGACTTTTTTTATTGTACCATGCGTACACCGCCCAGCCGACGGTATTGTAAATACTTTTCGGCGTTAAATCGTCGAACATAAAGCCCGTCCCTTCTCCCGTTTGCTCGTCGTAGTTTTCGACCGTGTCGGCAAGACCGCCGGTGCGCCGCACGATGGGAAGCGTCCCGTATAAAAGCGAATACATTTGATTTAATCCGCAGGGCTCATAGCGGCTCGGCATAAGGAAAAAATCCGCACCCGCTTCCATCAAATGGCTTAAAGCGTCGTCGTAGCCGATGCGGCAGCGGAAATTCGGCAGTTTATCCTGCAAGGCAAGAAGTTCGCGTTCGCACCATTTTTCGCCGGAACCCAAAACCGCAAACTGCAGTCTTATATCCGAACACAGGCTGTACGCGCAGCCGTAAGAAGGCCCGAACAATTCGCCTATTCCCTTTTGGTCGGCAAGGCGGCTTATCATGACGACAAGCGGAATATCCGGGTTTACGTCCAATCCCATAAGGCGCTGCAGGGCGGCTTTGTTTTCGCACTTTTTTTCGATTGTTTTAGCCGTGTAACGTTCGGCGATTTTTTTATCGGACGCCGGATTCCACACGTCCGTATCTACGCCGTTCAAAATACCGAACAAATCTTTTTGCCGGCTTTTTAAAAGACCGTCCATACGGAAGCCCTGTTCGGCGGTTTGAATTTCGCGCGCATAGGTCGGCGATACGGTTGACAGTACGTCGGCGCTTGTAAGGCCGGCTTTTAAAAAATTCATTTTATCCCAATCTTCAAACCCGGACGAATAAAAATGTTCCCACGCGAGTCCCATGGACGGATACAGATGCTTGCCGTAAATTCCCTGATAACCCAAATTGTGAACGGTTAAAACGCTTGCCGTATGCGCAAATTCGCCGCGGCGTTCGTTAAAGCGCAGCAGGACGGGAGCGAGGGACGCCGACCAATCGTGCGCGTGAATGATGTCCGGAAACCACGACAGCTTTCGGCACAGCTGAAAAACCGACTGGCACAATACGGCAAAGCGGAACGGATTATCGTGAAAATCGCTTTCGTCGGCGCTGCCGTACACGCCGTCGCGGCCGAATGCCTGTTCGTGATCGATAAAATATACCGGTAAAGAATCGGTCGGCGGCATACAAGCGGTGTAAACGGCGGCCCACTCTTCTTTGTAGCCGCAGGGGATTCCCAAGGGACCTTCGAGTTTTTGCAGACTGTCTTTATTTATGCCGTAATAGCGCGGCATAACGATGCGCACATCGCAGCCTTGTTTGTGCAGCGCGACGGCCAAAGCGGATACGGCATCGGCAAGGCCGCCCGTTTTTGCAAAGGGAAACGCTTCCGCGCTTACCATTAAAATTTTCACAGATCCCCTCCCTTATCCGTCCATTGGGCACAGGCTTGTTTGAGCGGCTCTTTACAGTTTATTATTGTTTTTTCATTCGTGCAATAGGCCGCGCGGAACCATCCGGGGCATCCGAACACGCTGCCCGGTACGCAGAGTATGCGGAATTTTTGCAAGTGCGCGCAAAAGGCAAGGTCGTCTCCGGAATCCTCTTTGTTATCCGCGTCTTCTTTGCCGTCAGATACCTCTTTACCGCCCTCGCCCGTCTTACTGCCGGGAGCCGGCACCTTGCAAAAAAGGTAAAAAGCGCCCTCGGGCTTTATGTACTCCAAGCCGGCAGCGCAGGCCGCGTCGGTCATTAAGCGGCGTTTTTTTTCATAGGTCGAATAATCGCCTTCAATACCCTGCGAGCGCGCAATCACCCGCTGAAAAAACGCGGGGGCGTTTACAAAACCCAATATGCGGTTCGCGAAGGCGCAGGCTTGAAACACTTCACCGGCATTTTCCATAACCGGATTCAAAGCGATATAACCGATCCGTTCGCCGGGCAAACTGAAATTCTTTGCAAAGGAACTGACGACAAGGCTTTCGTCATATAGAGGAAAAACGGACGGAACTTGTACGCCGTCGTATACGATATCGCGGTAAGGTTCGTCGCAAATAAGGTAGGGCTTTTTCCCCGTTTTTTTGCCGTAAGACCGCATTATCGATGTCAAATCGGCCACAGACTGCGCATCGTAGACTTTTCCGGACGGATTGTTCGGCGAATTGACGATGACGGCGGCAACGGCTTTGCCTTCGGTTTCGCCTTCAAAAAACGCTTCTTCGAAGGCGGCAAGGTTAAGCGACATATCGGCTTTGCACGGAACGGGAATCAGAACTCCACCGTGGTTGTCGGCATAGTGGGCGTATTCGGGGAAAAAAGGAACGGAAACCAATACCCGTTCCTGCGGATTTAAAACGGCCTTTAAAAATACGTTCAGCGCGCCTGCCGCTCCGCAGCTCATAATAACGTTTTCGGCCCCGAGGGCTTTACCTCCGCCTATACCCTGCTCTTTTTCAACCCGCGCCGCTACGGCTTTGCGGCATTCGATCAAACCCGCATTCGGCATATACGCATGGCGGCCGGGCAAAAGGTCGGCGGCAACACGGTGTATAATGTCCGAAAGAAGAGCCGGCGGTTCAAGGTCGGGATTTCCCAAACTGAAATCGTATACGTTTTCTTCACCGAACCGCTTTTTCAGCAAAAGTCCCGTTTCGAACATACCGCGTATGCCGGCATTTGCGCGCCCCAACATTTTCGCTTTTACGGTTTCGGCTACAGCCATGCCTTCCTCCCGCACGTTTATCTACCGGTAATCAGTATACCATACAAATCGTATTAGCGGAAGATACGCATAAAAAAAAGTCCGTTTCCGCTTGCCATATGAAGACAGATGTGATATATTGTTCATGTTATGAACAATTGACGGAGCGCCCTTTAGCCTGTTTCGGCGGCAAAGACAAGCCCCTCGTCATTCACCTTTTCCGATCTTTTTTGCATTGTTCGATAAATGCAAAAAAGAAAAAAAATGCATTTTTATGGAACAGGATTCCGAACTTCAATTTCTTTCAAACGTACACCACGCACTCAGCAAAAACAGCGAAGCAAACCAGCGCGAACTTGCCGCATACAGCAATTTATCGCTTGGAATGACCAACGCGCTTTTACGCCGCTTCGCCGACAAGGGCTGGCTGTACATGAAAAAGATTTCCAAGCGAAACATTCAATATGTGCTGACGCCGCAGGGTATGAAAGAATTGGCCGTGCGTTCGAAGCGCTATTTTAAAAACACCGCCCGCCTTATGAACAAATATCAGGGCTGTATACGCGATTTTGTGCATTCAGCCGCAGAGCGCGGCTGCAAAACGCTCGTTTTAGTCGGCGATAATGATTTGGAATTTTTATTCGATTATGCATGCCGCTTTTGCAAACTTGCTTTTATAAAAATCGACAGTGAGCATTTTTTTAACGACCGTTTTTTTGTAACCGACGATGCCGTTATTGTATTTTCAGATGAAAACCGCTATGAAGCTTTTGCGCAAACGGACGGTTTTTCGGATTTTGAAGAGCACTGCACGACGGTAATCGGCATTTTGCGTTCCGCCGAATCGCTGCTCGTTTAGGAGAATGCATGCAAAAAAATAAAACGCTTCGTTTTTTTGTTTTCGGCCTTTTTTTCGGACTTTTTTTTACCGCCGCGCTTCCCGTTTTTTCGCAAGCGCTGTTTAACGCCAATTTAACTGCGGCCGAAAGGCAAAAACTTGAAAACGGCGAAATCCTCATACGGAATATCGGCAAAGCGAAAAACGTCTGCTTGAATCCCGTAACAGCACAAGCGGCACATCTTATCGAACGCGTTACGAAATTAAAACCTTCGTATTTGGCCGAAGTTATTCAAGTGCTTCCTGTAAGCGGTAATGAGGATTTTCTTAAAAAACTTAAGCCGCTTTTGCTCGACATTGAAGGCTATGTCGGTATTCCGTATTGGTCGGAACGGAATCAGCGCTTTTACGATTTATATTCAAGCGCATCGATTGTGCGCAGCGATATTTCTGAAAACGACGGCAATATGAATGTCGATTTGGTTATGAATCCCTTCGGCAATATAAACGTCAACATAAGTTTAACAAGCAACGATTCCGAACTTTTTTACCGAATGAAAAATACAAGCGGCGTTACATACAATAATATGACCGTTGTGCGTCCCGAAAAAATGCAGTCGTTTGTATACGCGTTCGTATACAACGATTTTATCGTTTTGTACGGTATCGGCGGCGTCAATGCGCCGAGCGTCTTTTTTTTACGCGAGCGCATAGAAACCTCATTTATAAACCGCATAAAAACTTTTTGTAAATTCATTTTTGAGAAAATATAGAAGGAATTAACAACATGGAAAAAATTGTCTACTTAGGTCTTACCGGTGATATTATCCACCCGGGGATCGTAAATATTATCAGTGAAGGCGCAAAACACGGTAACTTGATTATAGGTCTATTAACCGACAATGCTATTGTTTCGCATAAGAGGCTGCCATACCTTACTTATGAACAACGAAAACAGGTTCTGGAAAATATAAAAGGTGTGAGTAAGGTTATCCCGCAAGAAGAATGGTCTTATGTCCCCAATCTTAAAAAAATAAAACCCGATTTTATTATTCACGGCGATGACTGGAAAACAGGCTCGTTGAGTAAAATACGAGAGGAAGTTATTGAAGCAATTAAGGAATGGAACGGTAAAATTATAGAGATACCATATACACAAGGTATTAATTCATCAAAGCTTGCAGCAAATATGCACAATATAGGTACTACTCCCGAAATCAGGATGAAAACGCTTCGCCGTCTAATAGAGGCAAAGAAGATAGTACGAATTATGGAAGCTCACTCGGGACTCTCAGGACTTATCATCGAAAATTTGGAAATTGAAAAAGATGACGGTATTCATCGTTACGACGGAATGTGGTCTTCCAGTTTAACCGATTCGACTAGTAAAGGAAAGCCGGATATAGAAGCCGTAGACCTTACGACACGTCTTCAAACGCTTACCGATATTCTTGAATGCACTACAAAACCGATTATTTATGACGGAGATACGGGAGGGAAACCGGAACACTTTGTGTTTACCGTACGTACTCTTGAACGTAACGGTATTTCAGCTGTTATCGTTGAAGATAAGGTCGGCTTGAAAAAAAACAGTTTATTCGGTACGGAAGCAAAGCAGGAATTGGCCTCTGTTGAAGATTTTTGCCATAAAATATCGGAAGGGAAAAAGGCTCAGGTTACAAAAGAATTTATGATTATCGCCCGCCTTGAATCCCTTATCGCAGGGCATTCGGTTGATGAAGCCTTGGAGCGTGCTCTTGCCTATGTAAAGGCGGGGGCGGACGGCGTTATGATTCACAGCAAAGAAAAAGACGGCCAAGACATTAAAGAATTCTGCTGTCGTTTTAGAAGAGAGTATGAAAAAATTCCTATAGTTCTGGTTCCCACAACTTACAATCAGTTTACTGAAAAGGAATTGGCTTCGTGGGGGGCAAACGTCATTATCTATGCAAACCATATGCTGCGTGCTTCTTATCCTGCAATGTATAAAGTTGCAAAAACCATTTTAGAAGCAGAGCGTTCATTGGAAGTAAATGATTTATGTCTTTCGATAAAAAATATTTTGGAATTAATTCCGGGAACAAAATAAATGATACATCCTCAATTTTTTTACAAAATGCTGAAAGAAAATGGTACCGACTTTTTTGCAGGTGTCCCCGATTCACTATTGAAGAATTTTTGTGCCTATTTGACCGATACGGTAGAAGACAAACATCATATCATTGCAGCAAATGAAGGCTGTGCTGTAGCTCTTGCTGCGGGACATTATTTTGCAACGGGAACAATTCCGCTTGTCTATATGCAGAATTCCGGCCTCGGCAATACGGTCAACCCCCTTCTTTCTCTCACGGACAAAGAAGTATATTCAATTCCGCTGTTGCTCCTGGTCGGTTGGCGCGGAGAACCGGGAGTGCATGATGAACCTCAACATATCAAACAAGGAAAAGTTACCCTTTCCCTGTTCGATGCGATGCAAATTCCCTATTGTGTTTTGGAATCCGAAGAACAAGCTGCGGTTTTACAGGTAAAAAAAGCTTATGAGTATATAAAAACGGAAAGTGCGCCGTACGCTCTTGTTATCCGCAAAGGTACCTTTGATTCCTACACCTTACAGTCGAATGAAGTAGTCCCGGCAAAGATGAGTCGTGAAGAGGCAATAGAAACCATTATCATGAATACGCCTGAAAGTGCCGCCTTTGTTTCCACTACGGGTATGGCATCCCGCGAATTATATGAATTACGCGTAAAACACGGACAAAACCACAGTCGTGACTTTTTAACAGTCGGCTCGATGGGACATGCCTCACAGATAGCACTCGGTATTGCCTTAAGTAAGCCTGCAAGAAAAATTTTTTGTATTGACGGCGACGGAGCCGCAATTATGCACATGGGTGCTTTGAGTACAATCGGAACAAAAAAGCCGAAAAATATAATACATATTTGTTTAAATAACGGAGCGCATGATTCGGTAGGCGGTCAGCCCACAGTCGGGCGGAAAATAAATCTTCCCGGTCTGGCTTTAGCCTGCGGATATGATAAAGCCCTTTGCGTTAAAACATTGCAAGATTTAAAGTCGGCGTTAAATGAATTTTCCGCAAATACCGGTACGTTCTTTATAGAAGTATTGGTATCAAAGGGTGCAAGGGCGGATTTAGGCAGACCTAAGTCATCACCTATCGAAAATAAAAAGGCCTTTATGAAGTTTTTGGAGGAAAATAAATGATTAAACAAGCTGTTATTTTAGCCGGCGGTTTAGGTTCACGTCTAAAAGATAAGACAAAAACAATGCCGAAAGGCTTTTTGGAGATAGGCGGCACTGCAATTGTAGAGCAATCGATACAAAAATTGCTTGCCTGCGGAATTGAAAAAATTATTATCGGTACGGGACATTGCAGCGAATATTACGATCAGCTTGCTCAAAAATATTCCGCAATTTTTACCGTAAAAAATGAACGCTATGCCAATACCGGCAGTATGGGAACACTTGAAGTGTGTGCTCCTTTTGTGACCGATTCCTTTTTACTCTTAGAATCCGATTTGATTTATGATTCAGCCGGTTTATTTACGCTCATAAATGATGATCGTAAAAATCTTATTTTAGCAAGCGGCGCTACACACTCCGGTGATGAGGTATACCTTGAAGCTGATGAGAATAGTTATCTTATAGGCCTTTCTAAAAATAAAGAAACCTTAAAAAATATTTTCGGAGAACTTGTAGGAATTACAAAATTAACAAAACATACACTTGATAAAATGTGTGCTTTTGCAAAAATTCATCATCACGATTTACCGAAAATGGAATATGAACATGCGCTTTTGGAAATTGCAAAAAGCGAAACTATTGCAATTAAAAAAATAGAACATTACGTTTGGCGCGAAATAGATAATGAAGAGCATTTGGAAACGGCGGTAAAAAATATTTACCCGCATATTCTTGAAAATGAAAACTTACGTAGAGTCCGCCGTGAAGTTCTTCTCAATCCCGGTCCTGCAACCACTACGGATAGTGTTAAGTATGCTCAAGTTGCCGCCGATATTTGTCCGCGTGAAAAAGAATTCGGAAATTTGATGCAATGGCTTTGCGATGAGCTCAAATTGTTTGCACTTGGACCAAATACAAATCCCGATGATTACGAAACTGTTATGTTCGGCTGTTCGGGGACCGGTGCAGATGAAGTAATGGTTTCATCTTGTGTGCCCGACACCGGAAAGCTCTTGGTAATAGACAACGGTTCTTACGGGGCACGCATGGCAAAAATTGCCCAGGTATATAAAATTCCGATGGAGATATATAAAAGTTCTACGTATGAACCGATTGATTTAAAAAAACTTGAAGCCGAATTTGCAACAAAAAAATACACTCATCTTGCCTGCGTTTATCACGAGACAACAACGGGACTTCTGAACCCCTTACATATCATCTGTCCTCTGGCAAAAAAATACGGCATGGTTACGATTGTTGATGCCGTAAGCGCCTATTGCGGTATGCCGATGGATTTAAAAACTCTTGGTATTGATTTTATGGCATCAACAAGTAATAAAAATATTCAGGGTATGGCAGGTGTCGGTTTTGTGATTTGCAATAAGGCAGAACTTGAAAAAACAAAAGATTATCCCATGCGGAATTACTATTTAAATCTTTATGACCAATATGCTTATTTTGCAAAAACGCATCAAACCCGCTTTACCCCACCCGTTCAGACAATGTATGCCCTTCGTCAAGCAGTGTTGGAAACCAAACAGGAAACCGTACAAAAACGTTATGAACGTTATACCGAATGCTGGAATATACTGGTTGCTGTAGTTAAAAAACTCGGTTTGCAAATGTTGGTAAACGAAGAACATCAAAGTCATTTTATAACCGCAATATTAGAACCGAAAACCGAAAAATACAGTTTTGATGCTTTACATGACTTTGCATCCGAACATAGTTTTACTATTTATCCCGGAAAACTCGGTAATATCAATACCTTCAGAATCGCCAATATTGGAGATATTCAGCCTGAAGAAATGCGGGCGTTTACCGTAAAACTTACCGAATACATGCACGGCATTGGAATTAAAATTTAAAATGAAAACTACTGTAAAAAACGACGAACACTGGGATATGATTCTCGAGCCGAAAAATCGGCTTTTGGATTTGAAAATCCGTGAATTGATACGCTACCGCGATTTGGTATTTATGTTTATCAAGCGTGATTTTGTAACCGCGTACAAACAAACTATTTTAGGGCCGCTGTGGTACATTGTGCAACCCTTGGTAACAACGGTTATGTATACCTTTGTATTCGGCAATCTCGCGCAAATAGGAACTGACGGAGTTCCCTTTCTTTTGTTTTATTACGGCGGCACTATGTTCTGGACGTACTTTACGGCTTGCCTAAACAGCGCGGCAGCTTGTTTTTCGGCCAATTCGGGTATTTTCGGCAAAGTCTATTTTCCGCGCTTGACCGTCCCCATTTCCACAACCGTCGGCCACATGATAAAGCTCGGCATTCAGTTTGCAACTCTTATGATTTTTTACGTGTACTATCTTATCATAAAAGCGCCCGTGCAGCCCTCGTGGTGGATCGCGGCGCTGCCCCTGCTCGTTATTTGGGTGGGCGCTATGGGAACCGGCTTCGGCATGATTATATCGGCGCTCACAACAAAGTACCGCGACTTAAACCAGCTTTTGGGATTCGGACTTTCGCTTGCAATGTATGCAACCCCGATTGTTTACCCGCTGTCTGAAGCGCCGCAAAAGTTTTGGTGGGTATTTTATGCAAACCCGATGAGTGCGCCCATAGAACTGTTCCGCATCTGGTTTTACGGTGCGGGGAATGTTCCCGCATCGATGATTATCATCAGCATTGCCGAAACTCTTACGTTTATGTTTTTCGGCTTGGTGCTGTTTAACCGCAACGAACGCACCTTTGTAGATGTTATTTAATGCAGTACTTATTATCCGTACCTGAAAACCTTGCCTCGTGCTGGAACGCGATTGTTCCCGATACCGAAGATCGGCAGTATCTTGCCGCCTCCGACCCTAAAGGAGAAAAAATAGGTTCGGGCGGAGCGACCGCATGGCTTTTGCAAAAAGAGTGGGAAGTTTGTAAACAAAGCCGCGAAAAAACACGGGCCGGCGCAAAAAATAAGGGCGGCAAAACTAAAACCACCGGTATAAAAACGCCGAGTTTTGAAAAACGCATTATCATTCACGCAGGCGGACAAAGCAGGCGGCTTCCTTCTTATGCGGTATGGGGAAAATTGCTGACGCCGATTCCCGTTTTCCGATGGGCAATCGGTCAAAGTATTACGCAAACGCTGTTGGATATTCAAAGCCGTTTGTACGAAAAGCTTATGGCTGTAGCGGCGGAACGCCAAAACACGCTTATAGCATCGGGTGATATTTTGGTGCGCACCGACGAGCTTCCCGAACACTTACCCGATGCCGATGTCGTATGTTTCGGTATGTGGACGGAACCGGAAACGGCTTCCCGGCACGGCGTGTTCGTCGTAAAAAAAGAAAGCCCGGACATTTTGGACTGCATGCTGCAAAAGCCTTCCCCTGCCCGGCTTGAAAAAATCGGACAAAACCGTTTTTATATGATGGATATCGGTATATGGATTTTAAGCGATAAAGCGGTAAGCGTGCTTGAAAAAAAATGCATACCCCAAACCGGCAGAACCGGTACCGGTGCATCTTGCGGCTCCGGTGCGAATCCCCCTCCCCGTTTTTACGATTTATATTCCGATTTCGGTCCTGCGCTGGGAACTCATCCGACGCTGCACGATAAAGACATCGCTCAACTGAGCGCAGCCGTCGTATGCCTCGACAAGGGTGAATTTTATCATTACGGAACGAGCGCGGAACTTATTTCATCGACCGAAAAAATCCAAAACTTCGTAACCGATCAGCGCGCAATTTGGCATAAAAAAGTAAAAGCGCATCCGAGCATTTTTACGCAAAACGCCCGGATCGATGTTGACTGGAATCATACGCACCGGAATATTTGGATAGAAAACAGCACGGTAGGGAAAAAATGGACGCTGCGTGAAAATACGATTATTACCGGAGCACCTGTAAACGATTGGACGCTTGACGTTCCTTCTTCAATTTGCATTGATTTTGTTTCCGTCCGCAGCGTTCAAAGCGGCGAAAACATCGAATGGTGTATTCGCCCCTACGGCATAAACGATTTGTTCCGCGGAAACTGCGGCGATGAAAAAACGCAGTGGTGTTCCGCCCCGCTTGCAAAGTGGTTTTCCCGGCGCGGCATCGATGCAAAAGATGCGGGTATTTTTACCGAAACCGATATTCAAAGCGCGCCGCTTTTTCCGGTTATAAAAAAAGAAGCGGTTCCGCTTTTACTTAACTGGATGATTGCGTCAAAACCCGATGAAAAATTAAGCGTGCAAGAATGCCGAAAAGCCGCGGCCGAATGGCTTGCAGCAAAACGTCTGTGCGCCGATGAAATCGGCTCCTTGTGCGATATTCCGTTTTTATATAATCAGCGGGTCGGCTATTGCCTGGAAAACATTGCCGTTTTGGCAAGGCACTGGGAAAAAAGCGTATTTTATCAAAGCGACTTGGCAGCCGCCGCGCAAATATACGCAAAGCACGGCTTAAAACTTCCGGCACCTCTTCCTTCCGATGCGGAATACATAAACCGCATGCGCGACGCTATGTTTAGAAGCCGCATCGCCGAATTGTGCGGCAAAGATGAGCGGTCGGTAAAAAAAGAAAGCGATAAAGCATTCGGCATACTGCGTGAAGCTATAGTTCAAACGGCACTTCCCGTTATGCCGCGCTACGATTTATATTCGGATCAAATCGTCTGGGGAAGAAGTCCCGTACGCATAGATATAGCCGGCGGCTGGAGCGATACCCCGCCCTTTTGCAATATAAACGGCGGCTCTGTTTTAAATGCGGCCGTCGATTTGAACGGGCAGCAGCCCGTTCAAGTGTATGTGCGTTCCATTCCCGAAAAGGTCATAAGACTTCGTTCAATCGACAACGGGAAAAGCGAAGAAGTGCACACGTACAAAAGTCTTGCAGCCTTTAATCAAGTAGGCTCCGTATTCGCGATTCCGAAAGCCGCTCTTTGCCTGTGCGGATTTTATCCCGATTTTTGTACCCGGCATTTCGATACGCTTGAAAAACAGCTTGACGCGATGGGCGGCGGGTTGGAAATAAGCCTTTTGGCCGCTATTCCCAAAGGCTCGGGGCTTGGAACAAGTTCCGTGCTTGCGGCCGCCGTTTTGGGAACGCTTTCGAATGCATGTTCTCTTAATTGGAGCAGGCACGAAACGGCAAACCGCGTCCTTGTGCTCGAACAGCTTTTAACCACCGGAGGCGGCTGGCAGGATCAATACGGAGCGGTATTCGGCGGCCTTAAACTGCTGGAAAGCTCGAACGGAATTCAAAACAATATCGGCGTCGGCTGGATAAACGAGCGCCTTTTTACCGATACGCAGACGGCACCTTGTTGGCTTTTATATTACACGGGCATTACGAGAACGGCAAAAAGCATTTTAGCCGAAATAGTAAAATCGATATTTTTAAACGAACAAAAAACGCTCGATATTTTGTACGATATAAAACAACACGCTTACAACAGCGTCCTCGCCTTTCAAAAAGGGAGCTATGAACAGGCCGCCCGTGCCGTTTTGCGTTCTTGGCAACTCAATAAAAAACTCGACAGCGGCACAAGCAACGAAGATATCGAACGCATCATACATATGATAGACGATTATGCAGCCGGCTACAAACTGCCCGGAGCGGGCGGCGGCGGCTACATGCTCATATGCGCAAAAGATACGGATGCTGCACGCAAAATAGTGCGCACGCTTGAAGAAAATCCGGTAAACGCCCGTGCGCGCTTTGTCGGCATGAGCCTCAATACCAAGGGCTTGGAAATAAGCAGGTCGTAGAGGAAACTTATGAAAGGTATTATTTTAGCAGGCGGCGCGGGGACGCGTTTGTATCCGCTTACCAAGGCCGTATCGAAACAAATTCTGCCCCTGTACGATAAACCGATGATTTACTACCCGCTTTCCGTTCTTATGCTTGCAGGAATTCGGGAAGTGCTGATTATATCAACCCCGCGAGATATTCCGCTTTTTAAAGAACTGTTTGCAGACGGTACACAATTGGGAATGTCTTTTGAATATGCCGTGCAGGATAAACCGCGCGGACTTGCCGATGCTTTTATCGTCGGCGAAAAGTTTATCGGTAAAGATTCCGTTGCACTAATTTTAGGCGATAACGTCTTTTACGGACAGGGATTCGGTCAAACCTTAAAAAACGCCGCAGGTACAATTTCGGAAAAAGGCGGGGCAAAAATATTCGGTTATTATGTAAAAGATCCGCGGGAATACGGAGTTGTCGAATTCTCATCGGACGGAACACAGCGCGTGCTCTCACTCGAAGAAAAGCCCGCACAGCCTAAAAGCAACTATGCGGTTCCGGGGTTATACTTTTATGACAATAATGTGATTGAAATTGCAAAACAGGTAAAACCTTCAGCACGCGGCGAAATCGAAATAACGTCGGTAAATAACGCCTACCTTTCCGAAAAAAAACTGTATGTCGAACTTTTAGGGCGCGGTATGGCATGGCTCGATACGGGTACTTACGACGGGCTTTTGGAAGCGGCAAACTTTATTGCAACGATTCAAAAACGACAGGGATTGTACGTATCGTGTATTGAAGAAATCGCATATAGAAACCGTTGGATAGACAAAGCCATACTTTTAAAAACGGCCGATGAATATAAAACCGAATACGGCACGTACTTGAAGTATATAGGCGAACGAATATAAAATCAGGAAAAAACTTATGAGCAACATAGCAATAAAGGCAGAACATCTTTCAAAATATTACAGACTCGGCGTTATAAATAACGGGATGCTTTTTAAAGATATTCAAACATGGATAGCATTAAAACGAGGAAAAACAGATCCTCATTCCGAAATCGATGAAAATAAGCATGTCGGCAATGCTACCGGGTTTTGGGCATTACATGATTTAAATTTTGAAATTAAACACGGCGACAGAGTCGGTATAATCGGCAAAAACGGCGCCGGAAAATCCACATTGTTAAAAATTCTAAGCAGAATAACCGCCCCGACCGAAGGAAAGGTAAAAATACGCGGCAGGGTTGCAAGCCTATTGGAAGTAGGAACCGGTTTTCACGGGGAATTGACCGGTCGCGAAAACATCTATCTTAACGGCGCCATCCTTGGTATGAAAAAAAAAGAAGTAGACCGGAAAATCGACGAAATTATAGATTTTTCAGGGATTGAGCAGCACATAGATACGCCCGTAAAGCGTTATTCAAGCGGTATGTATGTCCGCCTTGCTTTTGCGGTTGCCGCCCACTTGGATTCCGAAATTCTTATAGCCGACGAAGTCCTTGCGGTAGGAGATGCGGAATTCCAAAAAAAGGCCTTGGGAAAGATGAATGAACTGAGTACGGGACAAGGCAGAACAGTATTGTTTGTAAGCCACAATATGGCGGCAATTAAAACATTATGTAATAAAGGAATAATACTTGAAAAAGGAAAATTGAAATTTCAGAACGCCAGTATTGATAAAGTTATTATGGAATATCAAAATGACGATTTTGAAAAAACTTCTGATAGATATTTATGGAATAATCCCCAAAATATTTGTAATGATTTTATAACCATAAATTCAATAAAAATTACGGCATCACCTGATTCCGATACACCGGAAGAAAAACTTATTCAAAGTAAAAAATACTTTTT
>CAJPNP010000030.1 GCA_905372025.1 uncultured Treponema sp.
GTATTTATTTTTAGCAATAAACGTCATTTATGCACACTGCTGTGCTTCCTTAAGATGTTTTTTTCATATATAATCTGTTAGGAATAAAGCAGGTTAAAATATTACTCAAAAGGAAGATATATGATACGCGAAAAACGGTTTGAACAAATAAAATTTCAATTGTTAAAAAACGGTATAATCGATGCCGATGAAATATGTTCTTTGCTGAATGTGTCGCGGGCAACCGTGCGGCGCGATCTTCATGTGCTTGAAAAGGAAGGGGCGCTCAAAAGAATTCACGGCGGAGCAGTAACGGTTTCTTCTGAAAAAGAGCAGCCGTTTTATTCAAAAATTTCTATTGCCGAAAAAGAAAAACGAGAAATAGGAATAACTGCCGCCTCTCTTATTCCCGAAGGCTCGGTTGTCGGCTGTACTGGTGGAACAACCGTTATGAATGTCGTTCAAGCTATAAAAGAAAAAAAGATATCGATATTAACAAATGCCATTAATATAGCCATGGAATTGGTTTCTTCGAATATATCCGATGTTATTGTAACCGGCGGTACTTTGCGACCGCGCTCGTATGAATTGGTCGGTCACGAAGCCGATGAAATGATCTCCCGTTTTCATCTTGATATAGCGCTTATAGGAATCGACGGCATATCGATTACGCAGGGAATTTCAACATATACTATTGCCGAAGCTCATACGGCATCGTTATATATAAATCATGCAAGGGAAACATGGGTCGTTGCCGATCATACGAAAATCGGAAAAGTTGCGCCGGCTCTTATTACTCCGTTATCGAGTATCAATACGCTTATTACGGATAAAGGCGTGTCCGATTCTCAAAAAAAAGCGCTTGAGCAAGCCGGTTTAAGAGTCATCGTTGCGGAGTATGATTAAAAACTGCCGGGGAAAAGCCAACTCAGGGAATCGAACCCTGTACCTGCTCATTACGAATGAGCTGCTCTGCCAAGTGAGCTAAGTTGGCGTATTAATAATAGTTTATTATAATAAAAAAGCGGATGCGGGTCAAGCGGGCGTTCCGTCTTCGCGCAGTTCTACGGCTACGCAATAATTTTTTTGAGAAAAATTTACCGATTTATTCAAAAAAAGACTTTACAAGCGAACGGTATCGGCGTATAATACTGTAAAAGGAGGTTAGTAGTTACCGAAGGTAGCTATGCTTTTTGTGAAGCACGGCGCCGAAATCCGTTTTATGACAGGTATTGCATAACTTGTAAAAACCGTTCATAGTGTCTTTCGCTGAACTTGAATTGCAGGAAGGTTTTTCGAATGACGGATGAAATGATTTTTTTGCTTAAAACCTTTGGATTCACCGAATCCGAAAGCAGGGTCTATGTTGCATTGTTGGAAAGCGGTTCGTGTACGGGATACGAGGTAAGTAAAATTTCCGCCGTGCCCAGATCGAAAGTATACGGAGTGCTTGAATCCTTGGTGCAAAAAGGAGCTATTGTTTTAACAAGACGCGATAAAAAGATTTTTTACAATGCGCAGCCGGTTTCCGAAGTGTCGGATGTTATCAAAAAGAAAGTAACGGAAAACCTGAACAAGCTGAAGGAAGCTGCGGAAAAAATCGACGATTCCGAATCGAATGAAGACATTTGGAATCTGTATTCGATGGATGCGGTAAAAATCAAAATATATAAAATGCTGAACGGTGCAGCTCAGGAAATTTGCATTCAGATTTGGGCCGACGAGTTGGACCCCTGCATTGAAGACTGTCTTGTTAAAAAGCAAAAAGAGTTAGGCAAGGTACTTGTCGTATTATACGATCTGTCGGGAAAGTATCAAACAAAAGTAAAGAATGTATACAAGCACGGGTTTGAGCAGGAAAAACTTGACGAACTTGGGAACCGTTGGCTTATCGTAACGGTTGACGGAAGAGAGACCTTGTCTGCGAGCATCAAGGACAACGGAAAGGTCGATGCAACGTATACGAAAAACAGCCGCATGGTATTTTTTGCAAAAGAATACACGCTCCACGATGCTTACAGTCTTAAACTGATTGATCACTTAAAAAAACAGGTTACCACGGAATTCGGCGAAGATATGAAAGCGCTTCGCAACGTGTTCTCTTTTTCAAATTAAGGCGGAACGTAAATAAGTATTAAGCACTTGATTCCGCCGATTTTTCAGGAGGTATTAGATGCTTGTTACAATCATCCTTGCGTTGGTTGCCGTTGTAAACGGAATTTTCGTGGTGTATTTTGTGCGCGATTTAATTACGCACAAAGGTGAATTTATGAAAGAACCGGGTAACCCCATTGTCATGGCGATTTCTTCTTTCATTATTTTTCTTTTGTCTACATTCGGAATTTCGGACTTTGCGATCGGGTCGGCTTTGTACCCGAAGGTTAAATGGGTTGATGCAAAAAGACTTCCCGGTACGCTGAACACCGAATGTGTCGTTCCCGTTGCGGTTATGGCGCTCTGTTATATTTCCACTATCAATGTGGGAATGGCAACCTTGATTATCGCAATCGTGTGTCAGGTAATCGGCGCGTACGTAAGCCCGCGTTTTGTCGTAAAACTTCCGGCAAATATCATAAAACGCTTTATTTCCGTAGGACTTTTAGTTGCGGCCGCTCTTATTCTTGCAAACAAATTCAACATTTATCCTTCCGGAGGAGATGCAACCGCCCTTGTCGGATGGAAATTGATTCTTTTTGCCGTACTGTGTTTGATTTACGGCGCATTGAACAATATCGGTATCGGTTCTTATGCTTTGACAATGGCGACCGTATATGCGCTCGGATTGAACCCCGGCGTAACGTTCCCGATAATGATGGGTGCCTGTACCTTTTCCGTTCCGGTCGGTTCGATACAGTTTATTAAACTGGATTCCTATAGCAGAAAAATTACATTTTTTACCTCTACGCTCGGCGTTCTCGGCGTACTTGTCGCCGTCTTTGTCGTAAAAAGCCTTAACACGTCGGCTTTGCAGTGGGTTGTCGCGGCTGTCATTATTTACAGTGCAATCACCATGCTTTTAAGCTCGCGCAAAACGCAGGAGTAAAGCGTTATGAAAATTACGGTTCTTAATGCGCGTCAAATGAGTGAAGTCTTTTCAATGAAGGATGCGATTCAAGCCGATAAAGACGCGCTGCAATTGTATTCCGAAGGAAAAAGCACTATTCCGCTTCGCGCAAATTTGGACATACAAAAATACAACGGACAAACCCTGTATATGTACGGTTATGCGGAGCCTGCGAAGGCTTCGGGCGTTAAAATCGTTTCCGTATATCCGGATAATATCGAAAAGGGATTGACGAGCGTTCCCGCGACGATGATTTTAGTCAACTGCGAAACCGGCGAAGTAAACTGTATGATGGACGGTACGCACTTAACCAGAATCAGAACGGGAGCGGTCGCCGGAGCTGCAACGGATATTCTCGCCCGCAAAGACAGTAAAGTGTTCGCGCTTTTCGGAACCGGCGGCCAAGCCGAAAGTCAGTTGGAAGCCGTGTTAAACGTCCGGCACATTGAACTGGTAAAAGTGTTCGATATAAACAAAGAGCGCGCTCAAACCTTTGCCGAAAAGATGACGCAAAAATTCGGCGCGAAATTCTCCGTTAAAATCGTGAGCGCTTCTTCTGCCGCGGATGCGGTTCAAGACGCCGATGTTATTACCACCGTAACGACTGCGAGCGAGCCCGTTTTTGACGGTTCTTTGGTAAAAAAAGGCGTTCATATAAACGCTGTCGGCTCCTATACCCCGTCGATGTCCGAAATCGATGAAAAAATTATCGTCGGTGCCGACAAGATTTATGTCGATACGAATGATGCGGTAAAAGAGTCGGGCGATTTGATAAAGCCGATAAAAAAAGGTGTTTTCAGCGCTGACAAAATTACCGGTGAACTCGGCTCGGTGTTGTCGGGAAAAATACCGGGAAGAACATCGCAAGACGAAATAACCTTTTTTGAAACAACCGGCAGTGCCGTGCTCGACCTTGTAACCGGACAGCGCATATACGAAAAGGCCGTTCAAGCAAAGATCGGCAGCGTTATAGAAATATAAAAAGAGCGCGCTGTTTTAACTTAACCGTACCGGGCGGGTAGCACCGTCCGGTACATCGGTTTTGCTATGAAAAAAGAATTTTATAAAGTAGTCAATTATACCGCCGCTACGATTGCATATCTAATAGGCTCCGGTCTTGCAAGCGGCCAGGAAATAGTGCAGTTTTTTTCATCCTACGGTTTGGTTAAAAGCTGTTTGGCGGCTCTTATTATGCTTTTGATATTTTGCTGCGTTACGGTTGCAACTATCGAAACCGGCCGGAAAAAACGAATCAGCGAAGCGAATAATATATATAAGGTGTATTGCGGAAAATATCTCGGGACTTTTTTCGCTTGGCTGACTCCGTTCATTCTTTTTTCGATTTATGCGGTAATGATTTCCGGGGCGGGGACTTTATCCGCCGAATATTTTTCTTTGCCGAACAGAATCGGCCGTTTGGTTATGCTTGTTCTGTCTTTGGGAACGGTTTTGTCTGGTTTTGAAAAGCTCGTGAGCGTAATAGCAAAAATCGGCCACGTTATCATATTGATTATCATTGTGCTTTCCGTATACAGCATTGCAAGAACCGCCGACTGGTCCGGCGCATCTTCGGCCGCTATAGCCGGATACGGTTTAAAGCAAGTTTCGCCGTTTTGGTTTTTGTCGGGAATCAACTATGCCGCTTTTTGCGCACTGACGCTTTATCCTTTTCTTGCCGAATTGGGCGGTAAAATGAATAGTAAAAAAGAGGCGGTAACAACAGGGCTGTTCAGCAGCTTTGTATTCTTTACGATTGCAATGCTTATCAACTTCAGTCTTTTAGGTAATATTTCCGCATTGGCGGGCAAAGAGATGCCTGCCGTATTCATTGCCGATTTGCTTTTTCCGCATATAGGCGGCATATGTTATTCCGTTATTTTATATTCGAGCATTTATACAACTGCCGTTCCCATGTTGTGGACGGCTTGCAATAGAATTGCCGCCGACGATAAAAGCTTGAAATTTAAACTCTGTGCGGCGGCTTTGGCCGTTACCGCCTATTTTATAGGCGGTTTGCCTTTCAGCGTGCTAATTAATTTTATTTACCCTTATATAGGATATGCGGGTATTTTTGTGTTTGTGTGTTTGGTAATTACCGTATTTTGTCGGCGCAAACGCGAATAATTTTTATTCCGATTTTTTTAAGCGGTTTTTTACATAGACGGCGCCCTTGCTTTCGGTTATACTGATTCGTATGAGTAAAACAGCAGTCGTCGCGATAATCGGACGCCCCTCCGCCGGAAAATCAAGTTTTTTAAATGCCGCAGGCAATCAAAAAATCTCGATTGTGTCGCCGCACCCGCAAACGACGCGCAACGCCGTGCGGGGCATTGTAAACACCGATAAGGGGCAGCTCGTGTTTATCGATACGCCCGGCTATCATCAGTCCGACAAAAAACTGAACCTCAAACTCAAAGGTATTGCCGAAGAGCCGCTGCAAACGGCAGACCTTCTTTTGTACGTTTTGGATTCGACGCGCGAAGCCGGAAGCGAAGAAAAACTCATTGCGTCGCTTTTGCAGCCTTTCAGCTCGAAGCTGGTTGTTGCCGTCAATAAAATCGACAGCGACGAAGCTAAACCGCAACTGTGCAAACTTTTTATAGCCGAACAGTTTCCCTCGCTCGGTGCGGCAAGACTTTTTAACATTTCGGCAAAAACGGGTGAAGGAATCGACGCCGTCCTCGCCGCTTTGTATGAGCTTGCCCCGGAAGGAGAAGCGCTGTATCCCGAAGAATACTACACCGATCAGGAAGTCGATTTCCGCATTGCCGAAGTTATCCGCGAACAGGCGGTAAACCGTTTGCGCGATGAACTGCCGCACGCCGTCTATGTGGAAATTGCCGACATGGAAAGCCGTAAAGACGGCAGAGAGCTGTGGGTGCGCGCCTTTTTGGTCGTCGAACGTGAAAGTCAAAAAGGCATGGTTATCGGCAAGGGCGCTTCTTTAATTAAAAGTATCCGTGTTGAATCGATTAAAGTGCTGCGCCGCATCTTCGATTACCGCATCGACTTGGACTTACAGGTAAAAGTCAATAAAAACTGGCGCCAAAAAGACACGGTACTGGCGAAGATATTAAAGTAGGATGAGATATGAATGACAACAGCATGATAGATAATATTATAGATTTTCTTTGCAGAGCAAAAAGAAAAACATACGCAGGCAAAGGAAAAGAAATCGCTTCTTCAAGAAATAACTCGCACGATTTACAATACGCTGAAAACGATTTGGAATATTATGACTCTTACTTGGGAAGCGAAAAATTTGCAGGCGAAGAAGGCTTATGGAAAAACGGACAGCCGTTTTGGGCAATGAACTATATCGGAAGAGTGCTCGACGCTTCTTTTTCCGCAGATTTTCTAAAAGAAGCGCTGTCCAACGTACAATCCGATTTACCTTTTCGCGGTCCGGAATTATTTACAAACGGCGATAAAGCTTATGTGTGTAGTGTTACCGGAAACTTTGACTGGTTTTATGGGAAAGAAGTTATCTACCACGGAAATGTAAAGGTCTATGAGTGCCTGTTCCACGGCGGCAAGGTAAAATAAAGCCGGAGGAATACTTTCCATTATTTTTCTTGACAAAGTATATATATAGATATATACTTTTTGCAAGGGGTGTGTATGGAAACTGCAAAATTATTCCGTAACGGCGGAAGCCAGGCGGTTAGGCTGCCGAGAGCATTCTGTTTTGAAGGAAACGATGTTCTCATACAAAAAGCGGGAGAGGCGGTTGTTTTATTCCCCAAAAATAAAGAATGGGAAATATTTTTGCAGGGACTCTACGGCTTTACCGATGATTTTTTAGCGGAAGGGCGGATACAGGACGAACCGCAGGAAAGAGCGGCCTTATAATGTATTTATTGGATACAAATATATGCATCTTTCTTAAAAACCGGAAATCGCCTCAAGTATTGGAAAAATTAAAAAAACACATATATGCCGGAATTTACATTTCAAGCATAACCGTTGCCGAACTGCAATTCGGCGTATACAACAGCGATTATGTCGAAAAAAATAAAATTTCATTACTGCAATTTCTTGCACCCTTTTATATTTTGAATTTTGACGATAACGATGCCGAACAATTCGGAAAAATCCGTTCCGAACTAAAAAAGCGGGGAAAGATAATCGGTTCTTACGATATGCTCATAGCATCTCAAGCTCTCTCAAAAAAACTGATTCTTGTTACTAATAATACCGGCGAGTTTTCCCGCATAAAAAATCTGAAAATCGAGGATTGGACACAAGCTGAATAAAAAAACTGGCACCAAAAAGATACGGTGCTGACAAAGATTGTGAGGTGAATTATATGTACGAAAGCGATAAAACGAATTTATTTTGCAAAAGGGTTCGGCGTGCTCACGCATAAAAACTTTACGATGTTGTTTGTTTTGTTAGCCCAATTGTGTCTTTCGGTAGACAGATAGTGCGCGGAATCTCCCGGATAGAGCGTATATTCCTGATTTTTATGCAGTAAGGTAAGAATCCCCTCCAAAACATACACGAATTCTTCTCCCTCGTGCGTGTAGGTTTTTATGGGTTCGCTTTCGGGCAGCGGCAGCATTTCGATCAAGCGGGGAAAAAGCACCTTATCCGTAATGTTATTGTTGATTGTCCGAATAATAATATTTGAGCTTATAATATCGCTGACTTTAAGGGCATAATTTTTCAACGTAACCGACGGCTGCGTTTTTTGAGGAGAAATAAAATAGTCGATTGTAACGTTGAATACCGCCGCTATCTTTTCCAGCGTGTCTATGGCGATCGATGTCAGGCCTCTTTCAAACTGCGATAAAAAACCTACCGACAAGCCCGTTTTTTTACTCAGCTGTTCAAGCGTTATTTTCCTTTCGGTTCGCAGTTTTTTGAGCCATTTTCCGGCTTCTTGCTTCATGATTCATCCTTTTCTATGTTTATATAATAATATATCGTTTTCCCGTTTCTTTCAAGAAATCTTTACCGTTTTAAGCGGTAAAGACGCCGAAATATTGTCTGGCGGCAGGATTCATTTGGGTTTCACGAGGGTGAATCTTTTTTGTAAAAAAAACGCCGATTTTTTCATTTTTGTGATTGAAATATCCCGAAGAGTGTGATACACTCTTTTTTATAGATACAATTTTATTGTAATCAGTTTGTAACGGCAATAGGTTTTGCCGCGGTAAAGGAGGCGCTGATCATGGCAGATGCATCGGCAGAGATGAAAAAAGGCCTTAAAAAGGCCGTCGGTTTGGAAACCTTTATAACGCTGGCGGTTATAGTACTGCTTTTCGGTTATTTGGGTTATGTTATGGGAATGGACATTGTTTTCAGCGTTATGATGAAAACAGGCCATGATGTATTGATGAATACATCTTTTTACATTATGGCGGTTGCCATTTTAGCGGGCGCGGTTGCCAGCGTTATGGCCGAATTCGGCGTTATCGCGTTGGTGAACAAGATAATTTCGCCGGTTATGCGGCCCTTATTCGGTTTGCCGGGGGCAGCGGCGCTCGGTGCGGTTACAACGTATATTTCCGACAATCCTGCGATTTTGGCGCTCGCAGCCGACGAAGAGTTTGACCGGTATTTTACCCCTGCGGAAAAAGCAACCTATACGAACCTCGGTACGACGTTCGGCATGGGGCTTATCGTTACGGCGTATATGCTCAGTTTGGGCAAAGCGTATTTTTCCGCCGTGTTAATCGGCAATATCGGCGCGATCATCGGCGGTATCTTTTCGGTACGCGTGATGCTCCTTATTGCAAAAAAGTACTATAAAGAAGACAGAAAATACAAAATAACGACAAAAGACGCCGGCCTGAATATGCGTAAAATCCGCAGCGGCGGTACATTTGAACGTTTTATGTCGGCTTTGATGGACGGCGCAAAATCCGGTGTTACGCTCGGCTTGGCTTGCGCTTCCGGTACCGTTTTGATTTGTACCTTCGTCATGATTTTAACCTTCGGTCCTGCAGGCGCCAACGGCGAATACCTCGGTGTTGCCTATGAAGGCGTAAAACTGCTTCCGCGTATCGGTGCATACTTTTTGCCCGTCGCGCGCTTTTTGTGGGGCTTTAACGTTCCCGAACTGCTTGCCTATCCTTTTACCGCGCTGGGCGCCGTAGGAAGCGCAATGGGCTTGACCAAGGGCTTTTTGGCTGCCGGCTTTGCAAACGCCGGAACCGTAGCGACTTTTACCGGTATGGGAATTTGCATGAGCGGATTTTTAAGCACGCACATCGGTATGCTCGATACGCTCAAACAAACGCAGTTCGTAAAACCCGCCATTTTGTGCCAGCTTTTGGGCGGTTTGGTAGCGGGTGTCGCTGCAAACTATTTGTATAAATTGATTTGTCTGTTTTAACGGACGCGGATAAAAATGGCACACACTGCATTATTGATAAACATTCAACGTTTTTCTTTGCATGACGGACCGGGCATACGGACAACCTTTTTCTTTAAAGGATGCCCTTTGCGCTGTCTGTGGTGCCATAATCCGGAAAGCCAATCTTTTCGGCCGCAGGTTATGCATTATATCGAACGCTGCAGCGGTTGTCTTGCATGCGTGAGCGCATGTCCCGCGCATGCAATTTATGCCGAAGGCGGCATTGTGGAAACGGACG
Organism: uncultured Treponema sp.; assembly: GCA_905372025.1. GTDB lineage: Bacteria > Spirochaetota > Spirochaetia > Treponematales > Treponemataceae > Treponema_C. The sequence continues at coordinate 9,646 of CAJPNP010000030.1, forward strand.
GCTCGAAGTGCATTGCTTGCGAAAAATGCACCGATATTTGTCCGAACAATGCTCGCGAAATAAGCGGAAAACCTTATACGGCCGACGAGTTGCTTAAAGAAGCGGCAAAGGACGAGATTTTATACGAAGAATCCGGTGGCGGAGTGACGCTTTCCGGCGGCGAAGTTATGGCGCAGTCGGCTGATTTTCTTGAAGATGTAACGCGCCGGCTGAAGGACAGGGGCTTTAATGTCGCAATCGATACGTGCGGCTATACGAGTTTTGCGAATTTCGAACGGATTATGCCGTATGTCGACGTATTTTTATACGATATGAAATTTGTGGACGACGAACGCCATAAAAAATTTACGGGCGTGCCTGCCGCACCCATACTGGATAATTTAAAAAAACTGCACGATACCGGCGCGAACATCAATGTCCGCATTCCGGTAATCGGCAATGTGAACGCGGACGACGAAGAACTTTTGCGGATGTGCGCATGGCTTAAAGAGAACAAAATGAGTTCCTGCAAAATCAATTTGCTGCCGTACCACGATGCGGGTTCCGTAAAATACGGGCGTTTGCGCTTGCCCTACGAAGACGAATTAATGGTTCGTCCGTCCGACGAACGGATGAATGAAATAAAGCAAATGTTTAAGAAACAGGGTTTTCATAATATCACGATAGGAGGTTGACTTATGGAAGCAAGAGGAATGAATGCACGCGTTAAAAAATTGAGACAACAAAGCGTTGAAACGGAACCGCGGTTGTACATGGAACGTGCGGATTTGATGACCGATGCGTATTTAAAATACGAGGGTTCGGTTTCCGTACCGGAAATGCGGGCGATAGCTTTTAAGTACTTCATGGAACATAAAAAATTGTGCATAAACGACGGCGAATTGATTGTCGGCGAAAAAGGCGACGGTCCGCAAAAGGCGCCGACCTTCCCCGAACTGTGCTGTCATACGCTTGAAGATATGAAGGTTATGAACGACCGCGACTTGATCAGTTTTAAAGTCAGCGAAGAAGATCTCGAATTGCAAAAAAAGAAAATCATTCCGTATTGGAAAGAACGCTCCATCCGCAGCAGAATTTTACGTTCAATGAGCGAAAAATGGAAGGATTGCTATGCAGCCGGTATTTTTACCGAATTTATGGAACAGCGCGGCCCCGGTCATACCGTCGGCTCCGGCAAGATTTATGAAAAGGGCTTTACCGACTATAAAAAAGACATAGCGCACGAATTGAAAAAGCTCGACTTTTTACACGATCCCGAAGCTTTTGAGCGCCGCCAGCAATTAAAAGCTATGGATATTGCCTGCGATGCGATTATTATTTTGGGTAAGCGCTATGCCCGTTTGGCGGCGGAAATGGCCGAAAAAGAAAAAGATCCGAAGCGCAAAGCCGAACTTTTGCAAATTTCGGAAAACTGCAAGGTCGTTCCGGCTCACAAACCCGAAACCTATTGGCAGGCGATTCAAATGTACTGGTTTGTACACTTGGGGGTAACTACCGAATTGAACCCCTGGGATGCATACAGCCCCGGCCGCTTGGACCAGCACTTGTTCCCCTTTTACGAAAAAGACTGCGCAGCCGGAGCCTTGGATGACAAAAAAGCGCTCGAATTGCTCGAATGCTTGTGGGTTAAATTCAACAACCAGCCTGCGCCGCCCAAGGTAGGTATTACGCTCAAGGAAAGCAGCACGTACACCGACTTTGCGAACATTAACACCGGCGGAATAACCCCCGACGGGCACAACGGCGTAAACCCGGTCAGTTATCTTATTTTGGATTGTATGGATGAAATGAAGCTGCTTCAGCCCAGTTCGAACGTCCAGATAAGCCGCAAAACACCGCGCAAATTCCTCAAGCGTGCATGCGAAATTTCGCGCAAAGGCTGGGGACAGCCGGCGTTTTACAATACCGAAGCGATTGTGCAGGAATTGCTGAACGCGGGAAAATCCATAGAAGACGCCCGCCGCGGCGGAACCAGTGGCTGTGTCGAAACGGGCGCGTTCGGAAACGAAGCGTATATTTTGACCGGTTATTTTAACTTGCCCAAAGTGCTCGAACTGACGCTTAACAACGGTTTCGACCCTGTAAGCAAAAAGCAGCTCGGTTTAAAATTGGGATACGCGGAAGATTTTAAAACCTACGATGAACTGTTCGATGCGTACAAAAAACAGGTTATGTATTTGATTGACATTAAGATTGAAGGCAGCAACATCATCGAAAAAATCTATGCCGACTATATGCCCGCACCTTTTTTGTCGATAATCACAAACGATTGTATCAAAAAAGGCAAGGACTACAATGCCGGCGGCGCGCGCTATAACACCAATTATCTGCAGGGCGTCGGCATCGGAACCATAACGGACTCGCTGGCAGCGATTAAATACAACGTGTACGACAACAAGAAATTCACGATGAAAGAATTGACGGCAGCTTTAAAATCGAACTTCGAATCTTCGCCCGTAATTGCCAATTTGGTGCGCAACAAGACGCCTAAATACGGCAACGACGACGATTATGCGGATTCGATTATGAAAGCCGTATTTGAATTCTATCAGGGAGCGGTTACCGGCCGGCCGAATATAAAAGGCGGTACGTACCGCGTCAACATGCTCCCGACGACCTGTCACGTGTATTTCGGCGATGTAATGCTTGCCAGTCCGAACGGACGGCTTGCGCATAAGCCCGTTTCGGAAGGTATTTCTCCCGAAAAAGGCGCCGATACGCACGGACCTTCGGCGGTAATAAAATCCGCGGCAAAGATGGACCACTTGAATACCGGCGGTACTTTGCTGAACCAAAAGTTTACGCCGAGCGTTGTTGCCGGCGAAGACGGATTGAATCACTTGGCCGACTTCGTCGCCTCGTATTTTACAATGGACGGTCATCATATCCAGTTTAATGTTATCGACCGCGCCGTTTTGTACGAAGCGCAAAAGCACCCTGAAGAATACAAAGATTTGATTGTACGCGTTGCAGGCTACAGCGACCACTTCAGAAATTTAAGTAAAGCGTTACAGGACGAAATCATCGAAAGAACGGAACAATCTTTCGCCTAATCTCTAAGGGTACGGGGCCGCCGAAAATACGTTTTTGTGCGGTTCCGTACCCGCATTCTATTACACTACATGTTACTTGCAGGAGTTTACAATGAAATTGGGTTTTATCGGTTGCGGAAATATGGCAAAGGCTATGATTTCCGGAATTTTAAAAGGAAAAGTGCTTGCCGCGCAGGATGTTGCGGCCTTTGACGTGTATAAAAGCGCATCGGAAGCCGCTCAAAAAGAACTGGGCATTAAAGCGCTTGCAAGCGCCGACGAAATTGTCGCTTTTGCCGACACCGTCGTGCTTGCCGTTAAACCGCAGTTTTATGCGGACGTCATCAAGGGCATAAAAGACAAGGTTACGCAAAATCACCTTATCGTTACGATTGCTCCCGGACAAACGCTTGCCAAGCTGGAGTCCCTGTTCGGCAAAGCGGTAAAAATCGTGCGCACTATGCCGAATACGCCCGCCCTGGTCGGCGAGGGTATGACGGCTTTGTGCCGCAGCGAAACGGTAAGCGAAGACGAATTAAAAAGCGTACGTACCTTGTTCGACAGTTTCGGAAAAACGGAAACGGTTGCCGAGTATATGATGGATGCGGTTGTCGCCGTCGCCGGCAGCTCTCCGGCTTATGTCTTTATGCTTATAGAGGCGATGGCGGATGCCGCCGTTATGGGAGGAATCCCGCGTTCTTCGGCCTACACCTTTGCCGCACAGGCGGTTCTCGGAAGCGCAAAAATGGTACTGGAAACGGGAAAGCATCCGGGCGACCTGAAAGACATGGTATGTTCGCCGGCCGGCACGACGATTGAAGCGGTAAGAGTTTTGGAGCGCGACGGGTTCAGAAGCTCCGTAATTGAAGCTATGGATGCCTGTATAAAAAAATCAAAAAGCTTATAGGAACGAACTATGCAAGAACGAGAACAGTGGACTTCCCGTTTAGGGTTCATTATGGCCGGTGTCGGCATGGCCGTCGGTACCGGCAATATGTGGCGGTTCCCTCGCGTTGCCGGAATTAACGGCGGCGGCAGTTTTTTAATCGCCTACCTTATTGCAAATATAACCTGGGTTGTACCGCTTATTATCACCGAACTGGCGATAGGTAAGCAGACAAAACTGGGAACCGTCGGAACCTTCAAAATCTTTGCCGGAGAAAAACGTACCTGGCAGGGATTGTGGATCGGTTTTGTATGCGCCGCCATTACGTTTTATTATGTTATCGTTCTTGCATGGGCTTTGCGTTATTTGGTATACGCTTTAAACGGCACTTTGCGCCGCGTTCAGGATACCGAGCAATTGTGGGAAACCTTTATCCACAATCCCAAAGAAGCGGTTATTTTTCAAATGATCGCACTGATTCCCGTCGGATTTATTTTATTCCGCGGGGTAAACAAGGGAATTGAAAAAGCCGGAAAATATCTTATTCCTCTGCTTTTTTTGTGTTTGCTGTATTGCGTATTCAGCGTTTTGTCGAAGCCGGGGGCTTCGGTCGGCTTACGCTATTTGTTTATGCCTTCGTGGAGCAATTTGAAATTGCCGTCCATATGGCTCAATGCGTATACGCAGGCCGCATGGTCTTCGGGAGCCGGCTGGGGCATGATGCTCACCTACGCGAACTATATGAAAAAGAACGAAGACATTACGCTGAACGGCTTTTTAATTACGGGAAGCGATATTGTGGGGGCCATGCTTTCGGCCTTGGTCGTTCTTCCCGCGGTTTTCGCTTTTTCGGCATCGGATGCGGCCGCCTTGGATGCCTTAAAGCAGGGAAACGTCGGCTTAACCTTTATTTGCCTTACCAAATTGTTTAACTCGATTCAGGGCGGCACGATAGTTGCGGCCTTATTCTTCATAGCCCTTTCTTTATCCGCTCTGACGTCTCTTTTGCCGCAAACCGAAGTTATTGTAAAAAACTTTATCGACTTCGGCTGGTCGCGCAAAAAAGCCGTGTGCGTTATTATGGCGGCATGCTTTGTTTTCGGCCTTCCGTCGGCAATCGACAACCGTATTTTCAATAATCAGGATTGGGTGTGGGGAATAGGGCTGCTCGTGTGCGGTTTGTTTTATGCGCTTGCGGTATACCGCTTCGGCATTAAAAAGTTCCGCGAAACATGCATAAATCCGACCAGCGACTTTAAAATAGGCAGGTGGTACGATTGGTGCATAATTATCTATCCGTTTTTTTTGTGCGTGATTATCGCGTGGTGGCTCGGCCAGTCCATGCAGTGGTCTAAAAACTGGTGGACGCCCTTTGCGGTAGACAATCCCGGAACGGTTTTGGTGCAGTGCGCCGTATCCATTCTCGTTTGCATGCTGCTGAATAAATATATGAATAAAAAAATCAAGCAGGGAAGTCTTTAAGACCTTTCCTCTACCGTGCCGTCGGCGCGGGCGACGAAGACGAGCGGGCGGTTTTTCGTAAAAAAGCCGTTTTCGACGACGCCGGTGATTTTGTTTACCCTATCTTCCGTTTTGGCAGGGACTACCGGCGAACTGCCGTCATCCCGCACGGGCCACGTGCAGTCGAGGATTTGGTTGCCGTTGTCCGTGATAACCGGCCCGTCTTTTCCCGCACAGGTGCGTAAAACGCAGGATGCGCCCAGCTTTTGCATTTCGCGGATAACGGGAAAGCGTGCGGCGGCGATAATTTCCACCGGAAGCGGAAAGCGCGTTCCCAAATGCGGTACGAGTTTGCTTTCGTCGGCAATGATAACCAAGCATTTTGAATTATATTCGACGATTTTTTCCTGTACGTGCGCCGCGCCGCCGCCCTTTATCAAATTGTTTTCCGGGTCGATTTCGTCGGCGCCGTCGATTGCAAGGTCGAGCGTACCGCCGATTTCTTTGCTGTTCAGCGTAAAAACGGGAATGCCGTATTCTTCGCAGGCGATGCCGGTTTGAAAACTCGTAACGACGGCTTTTATGCCGCTCAGCGCTCCGCCGTGCAAAAGTTCGGCAAGGCGGAGCACGGCAACGATTGCGGTCGAGCCGGTTCCCAAGCCGATTTTCATACCGGATCGGATAAGACCCTTTTCCATCAAGCGGTCGACCGCCGTTTTTCCGACAAGTTCTTTTTGTTCTTTTTGCGACAAACCGCCTTTTTGCACGGTTTTTGCCGCGCCGTTACCGGTGTTTTTATCCATATTTTTCTCCCGTAAATAATTCAAATTGTTTTTCCGCTTGATAGATGAGCATAGAATATCCGTTTTGGATGCGGCAGCCGGCTTTTTCGGCGCGGCACAAAAGCGGCGTTTTTTCCGGATAATAGATGATGTCGTACACTTGTTCCGTACCGCCGAATCCGTAAAATTCGATGGGATCCGCTCCTTCATCCTCTTCTTTTGCGCCCATTCCGACCGGCGTCGTTTGAATGATAAGGTGCGAATATTCTTCGAGTTTTTTTTGGTCGTTCATACTCAAACCCGAATACGCAAAACCGTATTTTTCGGCAAGAGAACGTGCCGATGCGAGCGTTCGGTTGAAAACGCAGCCTTTTCCTTTCAATTCCCATACGACGTAAGCCGCGGCTTTTGCGGCTCCGCCCGCTCCGATGATTGCGACTTTTTTGCCGTGCAGATTTTTCGTACCGATAAATTCCAACAGCGCTTTTTTTAAACCTTCGATGTCGGTGTTGTAACCCGCCCAACCGTTTTCTTTGCGCACAACCGTATTGCATGCGCCGACCTTCGCCGCCTTTTCCGACACCGATTGCAACAGAGGCAAAACCCGCTCTTTATGCGGAACGGTTACCGAAAGTCCCCGCATGCCGATTGTTTCGGCAAATTCGAGCGCTTCGTCGATTGTTTCGGACTTTATCGGAATGTAAACAGCATTCATGCCGTGCTTGCGGTAGCCTGCATTATGTATTTCGGGGCTCGACGTGTGCGCCAGCGGATAACCGGTTATGCCGAAGAGTTTGGTTTTATCGTCGATGGAACGGAAGTTGTAGGTTTTGTTCAATCCGACCGGATCCACATGGCCGAGTTTTGCCAAAGAGGCATCCGGGGACGGCGGAGAACAATAGGTTAAAAAAGAGCCGGTACGTTCGGCCAATATACGCGACGGAATGCTGTATGCGCCCATGGTGCAAACAATGTGTTCATAATCCAAGGCAGCCGCTTCTTTAAACAGCCTTGAAAGCTCGGACAAATGCTGCGGCATGCAGGCGATTTTCGGAATTTCAAAACCGGTTTTTCGTATGGCCGCCATTTTAGCGGGAAGGTTTTCTACAGTGGACTGCATATTGTGAAAGCTGCGGATAACCCTTGTTCCGAAGGCGAGGGCGGCATCCTGAATGCTCGGCACGTCCAAGTCTTCTTCCAAATCTATGTAGGCGAAATTCTTTTGCGTGTTTTGGGACGCAAAGGCAAGACCGCGCGCCATGAGGGCCGTGCGCGCCGCCTCTCCTCCGCGATAGGTGCCGCCGTCGATAAAGCGCCGTATGGTTAAAATAATCGGCATTCCGGCCATTTCGGGAAAGCGCCGTATATACAAGCGTTCATCGTCGCTCAAATAATCGGCTCTGAGTTCAGCCATATCGATCCATTGACGGTATTTATTTAAAATAGTCAAATCTTCGGCTAAAGTGGAACCGGTTAAACACAGGCATATTTTCGGCGCCTTCATGCATCTTCCTTCGTATACACTGTATAAAATATCGAATATATGCTAATATTACAACACTTTTTATTTTTGTAAAAGCCTTTACGAGGAGGTTTTCGTCTTATGGAACATTTCGGAATGTGGGGAATCATTCCGCCCGTTTTAACAATTGCGCTCGCCTTTATTACAAAGGATGTTATCGTTTCGCTGTTTTTGGGAATCGTTTCGGGCTGTCTTATCGTTGCCGGAGGAAATCCCGCGGCGGCTTTAATGAGCTTGAGCGATTTGCTTGCAGGCTCTTTGGCCGACGGCTGGAATATTCGCATCTTTTTATTTTGCGGCTTGCTCGGAGCCTTGGTCGGTATGTTGTCCAAAACGGGAGCGGCTCAAGCGTTCGGCGTGTGGATGTCAAAAAAACTTAAAAGCGGAACCGCCTCGCAGTTTGCAACCTTCATATTCGGCTTGATTGTATTTATCGACGACTATTTTAACTCGCTGACGGTCGGAACGGTTATGCGGCCCATAAACGATAAAAACAGTGTTGCCCGCGCAAAACTTGCATATATTTTGGATTCGACGGCCGCGCCCGTTTGTATTTTGGCGCCCGTGTCGAGCTGGGTTGTTACGGTTATGTCGATTGTACGCAACGCCGAAGGCTTCGACAAACTGGGCATAAGCGATTTTGAATTTTTTATCCGCGCCGTGCCGTATAATCTGTATGCGCTTACGACGCTCCTCATGGTGCTTGTGATTATCTTTTTTAAGCGCGATTTCGGTGCAATGAAGCGCTCGGATACTTTGGCGAAAGAAACCGGCTCGCTGTGGAACGAAAAGGTTTACGGCGTTATTTCCGGCGATTTGCGCGAAGAAAAGGTTACGCGGGCTAAACCGGCGGATATGCTGATTCCTATTTTGCTGCTCATCGTTTTTGCCGTTGCCTTTTTCCCGATTGTGTCGTGGCTCAATGCCGTAGACGGCGAATCGATTACGAATTTGGCGCAAGCCGCTTCGTCGATGAGTTTACGCGACGCTTTTAACAACACCGATTCTTCGTATGCGCTGTTTTACGCCATTATTTTTACGCTGTTTTTCACGTATATTTACTATCTTGCGCGCCGCCTTATGAATTTAAAAGAAGCAAGCGAAGCCGTCCGCGACGGCATAAAATCGATGGTGCCGGCTCTTATTATTTTGACAATGGCATGGTCAATAGGAACTGTCATACGCTCTTCGCCTGCGGACGGCGGGTTGGGGCTGGGGCGCTATCTTTCGGAAACGGTTGTCGGAAGCGGCTTTCCGCTGTGGATTATACCCGGCATCGTGTTCGTCTTGTCTGCCCTTATTGCGTTTGCAACCGGCACAAGCTGGGGAACCTTCGGCATTATGATTCCGCTCGTTATGCCGATTGCCGTCGGACTCGTCGGCGATACCGGATTAACCGACGGTGCCGCTTTGAACGCCGTGTTTATCTGTATTTCGGCCGTATTGGGAGGCGCCGTTTTCGGCGATCACGCATCCCCCATTTCCGATACGACGATTTTGTCTTCGACGGGCGCCGCTTGTCCGCATTTGGAACATGTTGCAACTCAGCTGCCCTATGCCCTCTTTGCGGCCAGCTGCTCTTTGGCCGGCTTTATCATCGGCGGTATCTTTATGAACCCGCTTGCTTCGTGGACTGCCGTTTTGACTGTCTTTACCGCCGGTATGATTTTTTTGCCGAAGGTAAGCAAAAGCTGATTATTCCACGGTAAAGCGCCTTATTTCGTTTCCGGAAACGGTAAGGATGAGGCGCGTGTTGCGCGGGACGGCATAGGGAATCGTAAGGCGGTTGCCGGTATGCTGCAAGACGACAATGCTGTACGCGTTTCCTTGCGGCGTTTCCGCTCGCAGTTCAACCGGAAGGGCGTAGGGGTAGGGCGGAAGATTTTCGTCAAGGATGCCGTAAACAAGATTACCCTTCGGAGAATCGGGTATGGCGATAACGGCATCTACGCGCGAATAGGCCCGAAGGGTTTGCCTTTCTCCGCTTTGTCCCTGCGATATAACCGTTCCGGCTTCCTGGCCTTCGGAGGGGAGCTGTGCGGTAAAGTTAAAGATGATTTTGCTGCGGCTCATTTGCAGCAAGGTGTCGTTCAGCGAAAGCCCGACGATATTCGGAACGGGTACTTCTTCGCGGCCGGGGCCGGAGGAAACGACCAGTTCAAGCGTTACGGGCGAACTCAGGTTTGTGTTCGGCGGCGGATTTTGTTCCAAAATAGTACCGGCTTCGGCCGCATCTTCTTTATAAATCGGAACATCGGGCAGTTTTATCATTTGAACGGACGAAGACGCGAACAGGGTTTGCAGCTGTGCGCGCACGTCGTCGATTTTCATTCCGACGTAGTTTTCCACACGGTCGAGCACGACGCCCTGGCTTACGGTAAGATTTATGCGCTCTCCCGCTTTTACAATCGTTCCGCCGGAAGGACTTTGTTCAAGGACGCTGCCCTTTTCTTCGGGACTTTTCGAGTAGCGCAAACGTATTTTCGGGTACAGTTCTTTCGCCTGCATTTCCTGCAGCGCGTCGGTCAAATCTTTTCCCGTAACGTCGGGAACCATAACGCGCTCGGGGCTTTTTACGCTTATAAAGAAGGCCGCGAGGGCTGCTAAAAACATAACGCAAAGCATAAACGCCGCGACGGTAAAAATCAATTTGCGGTTTGTGCGTATCGTTTCTTCGGTTTTGTCCAAATCGATTCCGAAAGAGCTCAATTTTTTCCAGCGATTTAAATTCATCTTGTATTCCTTATTGTGCGGACGGAACGTTCGAGAACGCAGAGCTCGAACACTGCGTGCCGATAAAGTTCCGGCTGCCGTTCAAAAAATCCTTCCACTGCATGGCTTTTTTAGCTTCTTTTTGCAGTTTTTGTATTGCAAGAACTCCGTCTCCTGTTTGTACCAGAATTCCGCAGTCTTTGTCTATACCGATAACGGTCCCCGCCGCAGCTTCGCCGAATGTGCAGCCGCCGCGGTATACGCTTGCGGTATGAATGTAAAGCTTGGCGTTTCCCGCGCAGGTAAACGTTCCCGGCCAAGGCTGAAAGGCGCGCACTTGAGCACACAGGCTTGCCGCGCTTTTTGTCCAGTCCAAAAGACCGTCTGCTTTGCAAAAAACTTTACAGTACGACGCTTCTTCTTCGTTTTGCGCAACCGGCCGTTCCTTCCCCGATTCAATTTGAGCAAGAACGTCCGACACGAGCGGCACTCCTTCATGCGCGGCATGCATGAGCACTTCTTCGGCCGTTTCGGTTTCGTACAGGGCGATTTCTTTTTGGGCGAGGATGTCGCCGCTGTCCATGCGCTGCGCTAAACGCTGCACGGTAATGCCGGTTTTTGTTTCTCCGGCGAGGATTGCCGCAGGAACGGGCGTAGGCCCACGGTATTTGGGCAAAAGCGACGGATGCAGGTTTATGCCGCCTTTCGGAAAAAGCGCAAGAAATTTGGGGCCGAATATTTTGCCGTAGGCAAAGCACACTAAAAGATCCGGCTTGAGCGCGGCAACTTTTTCGCGCACGGAAGCGTCGAGCTTTTCAGGTTCCAAAACGGCAAGGCCGCTTTCAAGCGCAAGCTGCGCGACCGGCGTGCTCACCGGCATTTTGCTGCGCCCGGCCGGAGAGGGTGCGTTTGTAAGAACGGCGGCAATACCGACTTGTTTTAACTCAATAAGACCCTTCAGCAAAATTGCGGCTATAGCGGGGCTCCCCGCAAAAACGATATTCAGCACCGGCTTGTCGCCTCTTGTGCCGTTTGTTTTTTGAAAGCGATTTTTGCCGCGATTTTCCGCGCTTGCGCTTCTTTTCGGGCGGCTTTTTCGCGTCTGCGTTCTTCTCTCCGTTTAAAGTTTTCTATGGTTGCCTGCTTGAATTCCGGATCTCCGCGGTCGATGAACAAAATGCCGTCCAAGTGGTCGTATTCGTGCTGAATGACGCGCGCCAAAAGGCCGTCGGCGTCCAGCGTAAAGGGGGCGCCTTTTTCGTCAAAGGCTTGAACCTTTACCTTTTCGGGGCGCTCGATTTTTTCGTATACTTTCGGAATCGAAAGGCAGCCTTCTTCATACAGGCTTGTTTTTTCGGATGTTTCGATTATTTGCGGATTTATAAATACGCGCTGAACGCCGTCTCCCGTATCGACGACAAAAAGCCTCAGCGGCATGCCGACTTGCGGAGCCGCCAGTCCGATGCCGTTGTTTTCTTTCATTGCCGTCAGCATTTGTGCGGCTAAAGCGCGGATATCGTCGTTTATATGTTCTACCGGAAGAGCTTTTTGCCTGAGCACGTCTTCGCCTAATTTAAAAATCTTCATACCCTTATTATAGTATACAAATATAAAAATCGGGTCAAGAAGCGGTTCGCTCGGCGAAGAATCGGCGAATGGCCGGCGCACCCTTGACAAAACCGCCGGAAAAAGGCACCCTTAAGTATGCGGAATTCCGGATACACACAAAAAAAACTATTGGCTCAAATCGTAAACAATGAAGTTGCCGCTGCCTTGGAAAATTTCTCGCAAAGTGGCGATGAAGGAGTCCTCGCAAAAAGCGCTTCCGTCGTTGCCGGCGTTTTTGATTCCGACCACGTATTTGCGCGCTTAACGGAAAAGGCTTCCGGCATCAGAAAAGAAGCCGAACAAAGGCTCATAAGAAGTTTTCATCGTAATTCGGCTTTGCTCGTGCAAAAAACATGGGTGGAAAAATCGGACGAAGCTTTAAAGGATCAGGTACTTTTCCAGATTGAGGGGATTTGTTCCGCGCTCGAAAAAGAAGACTATGTCGGCGTCTACGAACAGTTTATGCTGTTGCTTCACGATGTTGTGTATTTGCTTTTCGGTCCGCAGTCGAAAAAAGACGATTTTGCCGAATACGCTTTGCGCATCGATCCCGACTTCGGCGTGTTTTGGCAGTTTTTGCAAAACGTGTCGCCGAAAAAAAAGTGTTCCGCAAATCTTGCCCGGTTGTATATTTTGCTGGGTATGTGCTTTTTGGCAAATTATTGACGCGCTGCTATGATTGCGGAACGGGTTTTTGCGGATTTACGTGAAGCTTCTTTCGGCTTAGCCGGCCTTTGTACGGCACAAAAAAATGCGGCCCTTGCGAAAGCGGCCGAATCGATCGGCGATGCGCAAACCGAAATTTTAGCCGCAAATAAAATTGACGTTGAAAAAGCCCGAAAGGAGGGCATAAAGGATTCTCTGATAGACCGCTTGCTTTTAACCGAGGAGCGTCTCGGCGCGATAGTCCGAAGCATTCAAACCGTCATCGCTCAACCGGATCCGGTCGGGCGCGTACTCGAAGGCTGGAAAACGGCAAACGGTTTGAACATAAAAAAGGTCTGCGTTCCGATGGGCGTTGCCGCCATCATTTACGAATCGCGGCCGAACGTTACCGCGGAAGCTTTTTCTTTAGCGTGGAAGAGCGGCAATGCGCTGCTGTTGCGCGGAAGTTCGAGCGCGCTTGAATCGAATAAGGCGCTCGTAAACGCAATAAAAAAAGCGCTGCCGATTCCGCACGCGCTCGAGCTGGCTTGCGGCGGACACGAAGAAGTCGATCAAATCATTAAAGCGCGCGGGAAAATAGACGTCGTGCTTCCGCGCGGCGGTAAAAACCTTATCAAAACGGTGTGCGCGAATGCCGCGGTGCCCGTTATAGAAACGGGAACAGGCGTTTGCCATTTGTTTATCGACGAAAGCGCCGATACCGCAGCGGCGCTTGCTGTTGCCGAAAACGCAAAATTGCAGCGCCCCGGCGTATGCAATGCGATTGAAACGCTGTTGGTGCACAAAAACCTTGCCGAATGTTTTTTGCCTGCTTTGGCCGAACGTTTTGCCGGCAGGGCGGAACTGCGTTGCTGCGAGCGCTCTTTTCCCATACTGAATGCCGCCGTTCAAAACGCCGCGCTTTCTTCGGTGCGGAACACAAAGCTTGTGCCTGCGTCCGACGGCGATTTCGGTACCGAGTTTTTGGATTATATACTTGCCGTAAAAGTCGTCGATTCGGTTGAACAAGCCGTTGCGCACATCAATGCGCACAACAGCGGACATTCCGAATCGATCATTACCGAAAACCTTGCGAACGCGCGCTTTTTTCAAACGCAAGTCGATGCCGCATGCGTATATGTAAACGCTTCCACGCGCTTTACCGACGGCGGAGAATTCGGCTTCGGCGCCGAATGGGGAATCAGCACGCAAAAACTGCACGTGCGCGGTCCCATGGGATTAAGCGCGCTTACAACGACAAAATACTGCATAGACGGAGAAGGACAGGTTCGATGAATGTTGCCGATGCGATAGCCGGTGCGCGCAAAATCGTTATAAAAATAGGCTCGAATACGCTTGCAAAGGCGGACGGTACAATCAATACCGATTTTATGGACGGCTTTGCCGCCCAGTGTTCCGATTTGATTGCACGGAGCAAACAGCTTGTTATTGTGTCTTCGGGCGCTCAGGTTGCCGGCATGTCCGCGCTGAACAGATGGACGCGCAAAAAAGACATTCATTATCGGCAGGCGCTCTGCGCGATCGGGCAGGTGGAACTGATGTATCAATGGCGCGCCGCGTTTTTTAAGTACGGAATTCACATCGGTCAGCTTTTATTTACCAAAGAGGATTTTACCCACGACTACAGAACGCTGAATATGCGCAACACGCTTTTTACGCTCGTCGATGAAGGCGTGCTCCCCGTTATAAACGAAAACGATTCGGTGTGCGTCGAAGAAATCCGTATCGGCGACAACGACAATTTGAGCGCGCTTACCGCCGAATTGTGGTCGGCCGACTTATTGATTCTATTCAGCGATATAGACGGCGTGTATACGGCGAACCCCAAAGAAAACCCCGGCGCCGAATTGATACAAAAAGTTTCAGACATAGATGAATTAAAAAAGCATATCAGCATCGGCAAAACAAACGCGTTCGGCACCGGCGGCATCGAAACAAAGCTTCAAGCAGCCGAAAAAATGTTCGCCTGCGGCATACCGATGATTTTGGCAAACGGCGGCAAAGAGCGCATATTGGAAAACCTCGCTTCCGGTTCGGCCGACGCTACGCTCTTTTGCTGCGATTGATTTGCGGCGGTTGAATCTCTTGCCGCAAACCTTGTGCCTTAGTTATTCAAAATAACTTCATTGAGGATATTTTCGCACAATTCCTGTTTGCCCGAAGCGGGGTGCAGGTTATCGTAGGATTGCGCCAATGATGCAAGGGTTTCAAGCGTCATCTTACCCGAAGCAAAGTCGGCACCTTTTCCGCTTGCAAAAGAGGCATACCGTTCTTTTAGCATAGTATCGGCTCTGCCGTCTTCAATAAGGGCTGCCGCTTTTTCCAAGCCCAGTGCAAACATATCCATACCGCCTATGTGCGCGATAAATAAGTCTTCGGGGGCGGTTGAGTTGCGCCGTCTTTTTGCATCGAAGTTTAAGCCGCCCGTTTTAAAGCCGCCCATACGCAGCACCGCCCGCATAGCCAAGGTCGTTTCATATATGCTTGCGGGAAATTGATCCGTATCCCAGCCGTTTCGGCTGTCGCCGCGGTTGGCATCGATGGAACCGAGCATGCCCGCATCGGCACATACGGTCAATTCATGGTAAAAGTCGTGCCCTGCAAGCTCTGCATGATTTGCTTCAATATTCAGCTTAAAGTCTTGTTCCAAACCGTAGATGCGCAAAAAGCCCATGACCGTTTCGGCATCGAAGTCGTATTGGTGTTTTGTCGGTTCCATCGGCTTGGGTTCAATGTAAAAACAGCCGGTAAAACCCTGTTTTCTCGCATAGTCGCGCGCCATCGTTAAAAAACGGGCAAGGTGCTCTTTTTCGGCCTTCATATCGGTATTCAACAGCGACATATAGCCTTCGCGTCCTCCCCAAAAGGTGTAGCCCTGTCCGCCCAGCTTTATCGTCGCGTCTATGGCGCATTTTACCTGGGCTGCCGCATGCGCTACAATGTCGAATTGGGGATTTGTCGCCGCCCCGTTCATAAAGCGCGGATTGCTGAATACGTTTGCCGTTCCCCATAAAAGTTTTACGCCGGTTTCTTTTTGCCGCTCTGCAAGACCGTCGGTAATTTTTATAAGATTTTTTTCGCTTTCGGCCGGCGTTGCTCCTTCGGGGCTGATGTCCCTGTCATGCCAGCAGTAGTACGGGGCACCGATTTTGGTGATAAACTCAAAGGCCGCATCGGCTTTGTTTTCGGCATTTGTCATCGCGTCCGTGCTGCTGTTCCACGGGAATTGTATTGTGCCCGCTCCGAAGGGGTCTGTTCCTTCAGCACAAAAGGAATGCCAATAAGCGATTGCAAAGCGCAAATGCTCTTTCATGCTTTTGCCTAAGATGATTTTATTTTCATCGTAGTATTTGAATGCCAAAGGATTCTTTGATTGTTTCCCTTCGAACGGTATTTTACCGATACCCGGAAAGTATTCGGTACTTCCTTTAAAATATGTCATATAAACCTCCTGA
>CAJPNP010000031.1 GCA_905372025.1 uncultured Treponema sp.
GCGGCGGCCGCAAAGACCGCAAGCGTTCCCGATCGTTTTTGGGTACAGGCGGCATCTTTTACCGATAAAGAAAACGCCGAAAACGCGCGCAGTATTTTGGCAAACGAAAAAATTCCGGCGGAAGTTTTTACGTATCGGGATAAAAACGGCAAAACCTTTTACCGTCTGCGCGTCGGCCCCTACACGACCGAAAGCGAAGCACAGTATTGGAACAGCCGCATAAAGCTTATTGAACACTTCAGTTCCACGCAAAGCTACGTTACCAATTCGTCAAAGCCTTTGCGCTGATTTTCGGTGCGCTTATCGCGCGCAAAAAAATCATAAAAAAACGCTGAAAAAACACCGGCTGAACCTATAAAGAGAGTATGAAATACATACTCTCTTTTTTTATTGCGGCCGCATCGCTTTGCCGTTTTGCAGGCACCGGGCTTTCCGCGGCGGAACATCCGCCCCTAAACATAAAAGCGGCCTTCAGCGTTTTTTCGCCGGCAAAAAGTTCTTTTACGCTCAAATACGCGCCGCTGCAAAACCTGTCGTTTTATGCGGGAAATCTATCGTTCGGCGGCTTGTGGGGCTCGTTTTCGTCAGCCGCTCCGGCAGCGCCTCAGCCGCTTAAAAAGACCGGCCGTTCCTCCGACGTTTTTTACACATCGTACGCAGATAAGGGACTTTTTCCGCTTTATATCGCCGCCGACGCCGACTTTGCGGGCATAAAAACTTCGGTTTTTATCGGTGTTGAAAAAAACGCAGCGGCCGAAAAGCTTTTTCCGCCTTCACTTACCGATTATTCTTTGCGTGCGGGGGCGGCACTTTCGCTTCCCTTCACTATCGGCATTCCCGCAAAAGATTTCCCGCGCTACATCCGATGCGTGTGGACTTCCGCATGGAAAAGAAGCTTTATCGATTACAAACAGCCGAAAAGCTGGTTTTTGCAGCGCCCGCCTTTTACCTCCTTTTACACCGACACAGTGATTCAGCACGTGCTCGTCCGCGGCGAGCAAAGCCGTTTTTCGCTGCAAGCAAGCTGTACCGCCAACCCCTACGGAACGCCCGCTTATTCGGCACAATTCGACGCGGCGCAAAGATTCGGCTTTTTTTCGTACAATGCGCTCGCCTTTTTTTGTACGCGCGATTATTTGAACCAAAACGGTTCGTTTGAAAACGAGCGCATAAAACTCTTTGTAAATCCGCAGCTGCACCTCCCCTTTAAAAACGTACCCATACAATCGGTACGTGCGGGAATATCGGCCGGAATTCGGTACGACGATAACGCCGCACAAAAGACAGCCTTAGGGCGGCAAAACGCGTGGAAGTCGTCGGTAAAAGCACTCATAAAAATAAACGCCGCGCCGCTCGAAGCCGAATTCGGGGCAAGTTTGGCGCCGCTTAATCTTTTGCACTCAGCCTGCACCAGGCAAACCGTCTTGAGTCCGGAATGTTCCGTTCGGTTCAAGGGAAGAAAAAACGGGCAGACGGCGTTTTCATGGAATGCGGGCATAGAAGGAACCTTGTACCCGGCGCATAAAAAAGTACTGTCCGGCGTAAAGGCCGAAAGCGGCTGCACGGGAACTTTTACCGTCATGCAAAAAATAAACTGCACGGCCGCAGTCGCAGGACAACTCCGCTGCACTATGTCGAAAAACCGGAAAAACCCTGCCCTTTCCGGTTCGGTAAAATTCAAGTTTGCTTTAAAACGGGCGGCGGGGAAAAAGGGCGCGCAAGCGGCACGCATCCGTCCGGGATTAAACGCCTATACGGAATTCGTTTTTAAAAATTCCGGCTTGGATAAAATCAAAGGAGATATCGTCTTGAAAATATCGATTTAAAATCGCCGCTATAGAGGAGCCGATTTTCCGTTCTTCCGTTACAAACCCGTAAACATGTCGGGATTTTCGGAGCGTTCTTTGTCGATTTCCTGAATTTCCTTATTCAAAAAAACCGAAAGAACCGTGCGGATCGTAACGATGCCAGCAAGAATTCCCAAGTCGATAAGGTCGGGTTCGATGATCGATTTTATAATGTCGGCGGCAATCAGCACTTCGAGCGCCAAAAGCAAATACGTTCCCAAATCGGCGCGGATAACGCGCAAGCGCTGTACATTGTATTTCGATTTTAGGCGGAACAGTTCGGTTTTTATCAAGGCTGCGACCGCTGCAAGCGCACCGTACACGACAATCAGCACGCTGACGACGGAAATAACAAACTCGATATTTTTAAGCAGCTGCAAAATAAAAGTACTGCCGTGTAAAGCGGACATATTATTCTCCTGAATTTTTACTGCGCCCGTTTCCCGGCGAGGAACTCGGCCGTGCGCTCGGCGGCGCGTCCGGATACAAACCTTCAACCAAAAATTCGTCGGGAAGTTTTGCCGGCCGTCCCGTTTGCGAAGAAACGCAGGCCCAAGTTACCGACGCTTCGGCGCAAACGGTTCCGTCTTCTTTATAAACTTTTTGGCGGAATTCACCCGAAATATTTTTAAGTTTAACGGGTTTTACTTCGATAAAAAGTTTATCGTCGAGCAAAGCCGACGCTTTATAATAAATGTCGATGTGCGTAACGTACAGATAATATCCTGCCGCAACTATGCCGTGATAGTCGAAACCGCACGCATGCAAATATTCCATTCGGGCAAATTCCAAGTAATTCAAATATACGGCGTTATTCACGTGATTATAAGAATCGCATTCGTAACTGCGCACAACCAATTCGGCCGTATGGGTCATACCATCCTTCCTTTTGCTTATTTTAACACGGAATCGACAAGCATTTGGAATTCCGCATTGAGCTCTTGTTTTATTACATTTTCGCCGGCTTCTTTTGCGATAACGAAAAGACCGTCCCGTTCGAGAATCGGTTCATCCGCCGAATGTATATCGGCCGCTTTTTCGCCGACTTTTCCGAACGTAAAACTGAACGGAAGCGGTTTTACAAAAAGTACTTCATCCTCTTCGCCCGCCTCTTCGCCTTCAGGTTCGTTTTTGACTTCGGCGTCGGAGTTGTCAACGGCTGCAGCGGTATTTTCCGCCGCATCGGACGAAGACATTGTGCCGGGAGCGGGTTCATCGAGTATTGAAAAATCGGGCTTTTCGATTTTAAAATCGGAAAAATCATTTTCGGAATTCGAAGAAGAATCGGCCGCATTCACGACATTCTTTTTGCTTTGACTTTCTCCGATTTTTAATTCTTCGTTAAAGATATCGTCGTCCGCTTCATCACCGCTTTCAACTATCGCACGTTTTTCGTCTGCGGCTTTTTTTGTACCTATGCGTTCAAAAAGCTTTCGGTCAAATAAATCGTCGGTTTTATCTTCGCCCGCCGGCGTTTGCGGAATGTCGGACAGTTCATCTTCATTATTTTCCAAGCCGGCCAACACGGCAGAGTCTCTTACAAAATCGAGTGCAAAAATATCTTCGCCGTCCGACACCTCCACCGCTTCGGCCGCGGCCGGGATCTCTTCAAGCTCTTCAACTTCCGCAGCGGCAGGAATATCTTCAGACATTTCTTCGGCTTCTTCAACCTCGTCCAATTCTTCAAGCGCTTCCGGCTCTTCGGCGGGCACACCAACAGAGGTTGTTGCGGTCTTTATAAACATTTCTTCGCCGTCCGCATCAGCCGGTTCCTCTTGCGCAAGTTCGTCTTTTGCAAGCCCCGATTCCTCGTCGGCCGATACCTCCACCGCTTCGGCCGCATCCGGGATTTCTTCAAGCTCTTCAACTTCCGCGGCGGCGGGAATATCTTCAGGCAATTCTTCGATTTTTTCAACCGCTTCGCATTCTTCAAGTGCTTCCGGCTCTTCGGCGGGCACATCGCCTGCGGCCGTTGAGCCGGCGCCCGTTGAGGCGCCTGCGCTTACGTCAGGCGCGGCAGGCTCCGCTTCAAGCACAGGCTCGGCTTCGGATATAGGTTCGGCTTCGTCCGCAGATTCCGCTTCAAGTACGGGCTCTGCGTCGAGCACTGCTTTCGGGGCAGGCTGCGGCGAAACGGCAGGAAACACGGAATGTACGGTGGGGGCAAAGTCGCGGCTCGAAATGATTTTTCCCATCATTTCTTTTAATTCGGCCGTCAGCGTATCAAGGTTTGGCTTTTCTTTTGCGGCGCTTTGCCGGTGCAGGGCAGACAGAATTTCGTCCCAGCTTTTATCCAGCAAAAGGTCGGTTTCCTGCGCATGGCGCTTGGCTTTGCTTCCCAAACTTTTTTTGATCGCGCCGTTGATTTCGGCTCTACGCCGATTCATATCCGCATACACGGCGTTCCAATCGACTTCTTCTTTTGCCGCCAAATAATCGTTTATAACCGCAAACTGAAAGCGTTTTATCCGCTCGCGGATAAGCAGCATGTCGTCCTGCTTTACGTTAAAAATCAAAAAAATGATAAGATAGGCGGTAATAAAAACGCTGGCCAAAAGCAGGCTCCGAACCGTGTCGGAAAAAACGAATAGGTTTTCTTCGTACACACGCGATACGTATATGTTCGAAGCGCTCTTTTTTGAAAAAAGCAGCCACACATCGCTTTCGTCGCTTTCCATGATTTTTTCGGTAAACGAAACATCGCCCGAGAATTTTTTAATTAAAATATCCTGCAAAATATTCCGGCCGGTATTCGGAAAATCCAACACGAATACGGGACGCTCGGCCGTTCCGGTAAAAATCACATTATCGGTCATCGCAAGAAGGTTGAGTTTTACCAGTTCCCGCGAAAAAGCCGAAGCGGCCGTATAAAAAACAATCGTCCCGCGGTATACCGAATACGAATCGTAAAACGGAAAGCTGAATAAGATGCGGTCACGGTCAGGGTCGCAGATTATGAGGGCTTGCCCGCGGACTTGTCCTGCGGCGGAACCGGCGCCGCTTGACTCCCCCTTTGTGCCGCTATAGGAACTTTCAATATCCGCGTAATCCAAATCGCCTGCGTCCTTGTACATGCGGTACGAAACGAGTTTTTCGCTGCGCTGAAGTATGTCCTGCGCGATTGTACTGTAATGGATTCTTTTTCCGCCGCTTTCTATAATACGTATGCCGGTTAAGGACGGAACGGCGGAAAACAAAGCGCCGGACGCATCTTCCCTGCCTTTAATATCTTCGGAAAGCTGCTCGAACGCAAAGCTTTTTTTTACGTATTCATTTTGAACAAAATCATCGTAAAAAGTTTTTTCGGTCGAATTAAGATAATCGTCCAGAGTCTTCGATGCAGCGTCGAGCCGTTCGCTTATTCCGCGGACAAGGGCAGGCTGATAGAACCGGGTTTCCATTACGGAAAACAACCCGGAAAAAGCCGCAACGGTAAAAGCGGCAAATATGAAAATCGAAATTAATAAACTGACTGCAACCTTTTGCCCCGAAGTCAATCCCTACCTCAAAATTCCGGCACAGCGAACACCGAAAGAATTTGTGTTAAAAAATATCTAAAAAAGCGCTAAAACATCCACAAGCGAACGCAAAGCAACAAAAGACATGCCGACAATAATCGCCGTCCTTCTTATTATCGGCACGAATTCGCGAACTCTTGAATACATGCCGACAACAGTATACAATCGAATCATGAATAAAATCCAGAGGCTAAGCCTTATATGTTCGGGAATTATCGTTTTATTTTTGATTTTCGCGACGGCGGCGGCCTTTGTTTCCGGAAAAGCAAAACCGGGCGCCCTGTTGCGGCGAAAAGATCCGGAACCGGCACGCTTGGAAAAGAGCCTGCAATCGGGGCAAGCCGTTTTTTCGCACATAGGTTCCGTACGCTGCGCTACCGCCGACGATCCCGCCGTACCGCTTGTCATAACGCCGTACTTTCCCTACGATGCGGCCGACACGGCTTTTTACGAAGAGCTGTTCCAAAAAACCCGTAAAATCAGGCTTGCCGTCGCATCCTACATGGGACAGTACACAAAGGACGAATTGGTCGCCAAAGGCGAGCAAAAAATAAAAAGCGATTTAACCGAACTCATAAACCGCGAACTCGTCCTCGGTAAAATCAAAACGCTGTATTTTTCGGATTATATTTTTTTTGAATGAACGCAACAAATTGCCTCCTCCGGTGTCTAATATCGGGAAGCATTGATTTTTAGGAGATGTTTTATGACGGAAATAACTACCAGTCCCGCAGCGCAGGTTATCGTGTCGATAATTCCTTTAGTCGGAATCGTTATCGGCGGCATCGTTATATTTTTTTATCTTTTATGGCGGAACACGCAAATAAAACTGCTTATAAAATCCGGCGCATACGAGCCTGCCCGCTTTAATTTAAAAGCCTTCGCCCTGCTCACGGGAATTTTACTCATCGCTGTCGGGCTTGTTTTAACGGTTTTGATTTTGATTATCGACGGCATTTCCTATCCGCTGCTCGGCGGCCTTATTCCGCTTGCAATCGGAATCGCCCTCATCGTTTTTTACCGGATATATAAAAACGTAAAGTAAAGAGCATGCATTGAAAACTGCGCAAAGCGGAAACGCCGAAGAAATGCTGCAGGACTTTATTTTGATAAAAAAGGCTTGCAGCGGAAACACCGAAGCTTTTAAAACATTGGTAACGCTCTACGGAACAAAGGTCCGCAGCTTGGGAAAAAGTTTTTTCCGCAACGTGCACGATACGGAAGACTTTGTTCAGGACGTTTTTATCAAAGCGTATACCAATTTGCATTCGTTCCGGTTTGAAGCGCGTTTTTCTACATGGCTTATGCGCATAGCGTACAATACCGCCGTCAACGCGGTGAACCGGCGCGAAGAGTATGCGCCGCTTTTTGAAAACACCGAAATTTCGGATACGGATTACGGGCCGGAAGAACGCTGTTTACGCGAAAGCGTTACGCAGGCCGTGCGCAGCGCGGTAAAAGAACTGCCCTACCGTTTTTCAATCTGTCTTGATTTGTACTTTTTTTACGGATTTCCGTACAATGAAATCAGCGTTATTACCGGATGGCCGGTAAATACCGTAAAATCCCATATATTTCGGGCAAAAAAATTGCTCAAACCCAAACTGGAAGCCGTTATCGGGCAGTAAGGAGGACCGTTCAATGAAAACTGCAAAATGCGATGCGTTTATAGAGCGTTTTTTGGCGCTCGACAAAGACGAACCTATGGACGCCGCGATGAAAATTCACGCGCTTATGTGCAGGGACTGCCGCGACTTTATCCGGCTGTACGCAAAAACGGAAAAACTGTGTACCGAACCCTTGCAAGCCGTTTTGCCGCAAAACGATCCGGCCCTCGCGCTTATTATAAAAAAGATTGCCCCTATGGCTTCACAAAAAACGGAAGAGCGCGTCGAACTTATTTCGCTTAAGCGTTGGATAGTTTCCGGCTTTATACTCGTTTTTGCGGTATTTTTATTCGGCGTATTCAGCACGATAGACGGAAGCTCAAAGCTGCACATGCTGTTATTTTTGTGCTTTGCGCTTTTCATATCGGGCTATTGCGCCTTTTTTATCGGAAGCAATTTGAACTTTTTTATAAAGCGCTTCGGGTTTTAACCTTTCGCTTAATTCCACAAGCTGACCGGGTTTACCGCCGAACCGTATTTGAACACCGAAAAATGCAAGTGCGTCCCCGTGCTTAAGCCGGTTGTTCCGACCCAGCCCAAAACGGTTCTCGTGTCTACGGACTGTCCCTTCCGCGCTTTTATACCGACCATGTGTCCGTACAAGGTCCGGTAGCCTGAATGGTGCGTTACGATAACGTAGTTTCCGTATACGGAATGAAAGCCCGCTGCGGTAACGGTGCCCGCCAAGGCCGCATAGACCGGCGTCCACGCGGGACTTGCCATATCGACGCCGTTATGGAAGGTTCGTTTACCGGTAAAGGGACTGCGCCGCCAGCCGAAGTTGGAACTGACATAATAACGCGCACGGAGCGGCCGTCTGAACAGATCGCCGTTTATTTCCTGTCTGGTTACCCAATCCATAAAAGCATCGGGTACAAAGAGCGACGTTCCCGCAGCCAACGCTCCCTGTTCATGCAAGTGGTTGACGGCCGCCGTTTTTTGCGCCGACACTTGATATTTTTCGGCAACGCTCGCGGCCGTTTCCCCGTCTTTTTTCGTCGTATATAAAATGCCCGGCATTGACGGAACTTTTATATATTCGCCGATTTGAATGCGCCTCGTTTGGCGGATGTTGTTTATGCTTATGAGCGTATCCTGCGTAAGGCCGAAGCGTTCGGCAATAACGCCGATCATATCGCCCTTGCGTATGCGGTAAGAGGTATATGTCAGTTCCGGGTATAAGCCGGCGTTTTGCACGGCTTGCGCCCATACGGCGGGCTCCGGCAAAAACGACTGCAAATTGCGGTATCCTCCGTATATGCCGGCGCTCACATCGTAGCCGCCCTGCCCCGCAAAGGCTTCCGATATTGAAAAATCGGCGGCGGGAACGGCGGACACTTGGCTTTGCAGGCCGCTGCGATCCGACAAAAAGAATTCGGTACCCAAAAGCGTTTCGCCTTCGGCGGCATCGGCATTTCCGGCTCTGCCGGCGACTTTTTGCGCACAGAGCGTATTATATGCAAAAAGCGAAAATGCCGCAAACAAAAAAAACACAAAAAAGCCCGCAAATACAAACGCAAGCGAGCGCAAAGAAACACCGGTAAAAATCTTAAACTTTTTTAACATTCACTCCGCCTTTTTATTCAATCCTATTAAGTATATTTCAAAAGACTCGGAACGGCAAGCCGTCGGCTTAAAACTCCGCGCGGATGCAAACACCGTCCGCATTTTTTCAAGCAAAGCCTGCTGATCTCCTCCCTGAAATATTTTTACGGCAAAGCTGCCGCCTTCTTTCAGCACCGTCCGCGCATAGTCAAAAGCAAGCTCGGCCAAAGCGGCCGACCGCGAAGTATCTATCAAACGGTTGCCCGTTGTCGGAGGCGCCGCATCGCACACAAGCGCATCGTAGGGCCCTTCATCTTTCACGCGGGCAAACACGTCATCCGCGTATAAATCGCCCTGAAAAAACCTTAAATTCGCACCGGCGATATTTTTTGCCAAGGGCTTTAAATCGACCGATACGAGTTTTCCCGACCCGCCCAAAGCGCGCAATATAAACAGCGTCCAGCTTCCGGGCGCCGATCCCAAATCGAGTACGCACGAGTTTTTCGAAAACAACGAAAACTTTTCGTTTATTTCCTTCAGTTTGTATACCGAGCGCGCAGGATATCCTTCGGAAAAAGCCTTTTTCGACCAAAAGTCCGGCTTTTCATACGAATTTACGCCCATATAAATTCCGCGCTATTTTCTTTATCGGAAAAATTCTGTACAATCAATACCATGAATTCTGATTTTACATCAAGACTCAAAAAAATTGAAGATGTTTTGCAAAAAAATTTGCCGCCGAGCCCTTATAAGCCTTCATGGAAAACTTCATCGTTCGGAACGGCGGATAAAGCGGTATGCGCACGGCATATCGAAGCCCTTACCGAACCGTGCAGAACCTTGATCGAATCGGGCGGGAAGCGCTGGCGGCCGTTGTTTATGATTTTGTGCGCCGAAGCCGCCTGCAATCGCCGGCAGCATAAGGCCGATTTTATAAAGCGCGCCTACGCTCTTGTTCCTCTGGTTGAATTCGTCCATACGGCAAGCCTCATTCACGACGACATCGAAGACAATGCCGACACCCGCCGCGGAAAACCCGCCGCGCATATAAGCTGGAGAACCGACACCGCTTTAAATGCCGGTTCGTGGCTGTATTTTCAAGCGGCATCGTGTCTTGAAGCGGCATCGCTTTCCGATTCTTTAAAATTAAAACTGTACGATACGCTTATGAGGGAATTGCGCCGGCTCCACTTGGGGCAGGCTATGGACATTGCCTGGCACAAAGACAACCGCACCCTTCCTTCGGTAAACGAATATCTTGCAATGACCTCGCTTAAAACCGGAACGCTCGCCTCGCTTGCCGCACGCTGCGGCGTTTTTGCCGGAGGCGGGAGCGAAAAAAAAGCTGCACAAACGGCCGCCTGTGCGGTCAATATAGGAGTCGGTTTTCAAATACGCGACGATGTCCTCAATCTTACCAAAGGAAACGCCGGTAAAAAGCGCGGCGACGATATAGTGGAAGGCAAAAAAAGTTTGCCGGTTTTGTACCATCTTGCAGAGTATCCCGAAGATTTTAAAACCCTCGCCGCCTATTTTAAACAAGCCGCCGAAGAAGGCATCGATTCTCCCGCTGTCGAAAAAGCCGTTTCGCTTTTGTTAAACGGAAACGCGGTACAAAAAGCCGAAAAGCAAAGCAAAAAACTTATTGAACAATCGTGCGAACGCATCGAAAAACTGTATACAAAAAACGAAGCGGCGCTTTTAATCACGGAACTTTTTTCACATCTATAAGAAAGCTCAAATGTACTTGCGCCTTTTACCGTAATAGCGTACAATCGGCATATAAAAACGGAGGCATTATGACGGAAAGTCCTGAATCATTGAACACTCACGCTATCGAACTTGCTTCCAAAGGAAACTTCGCCGAAGCGATTGCCTGCTTTAAAAGAGCCATAAGCATGGAAAACTCGAATTATCTTTTATGGTATAATTTGGGCGTAACTTACCGCGATTCGGGCAATTTGCAGGCGGCAAAACAAGTGCTGCTTACCGCTTACGGCTTGGACAATACCGACGAAGAATTGCTCGACAGCCTTACCCTCGTATGTTTTGCGCTTGATGAAACGGACGACGCCTTTGAATATTGCTCGGAAAATATTGAAATAAATCCCGAAAATCCCCACGCATGGAATAATTTGGGCGTGCTGTATTTTGCCCGCGGCGAATATCAAAAAGCGGAAACCGCGTTTGAACAGGCGGTCAGTTTATACCCGCACTATTACGATGCGCTGTACAACTTGCGCGACACCTATGCCGAATTAGGCAACAAGGTCGGGCAAGCCGAATGTGCGCGCCTTATGGCTCAATTGCGCAGCAAGGGAAATTATCTCGATGCGTGACAGTGCAAAGATTTTATCGGTCGGCGAAAACGGCCGCGTTACGGTTTTGCCAGTCATAAAAGACGCGTGCATAAGCTGCAGCAGAACGAGCTGCGCAAAAGCCGGAACTCCCTTTACGGTTATGAATTCACGTTCACTGAACATAAGGCCGGGAATGACCGTGCGCATCGCCGCAAAAAAAAGTTCGCAGGCGGTACAGGCTTTGGTAGCGCTTGTGCTCCCCATAGCATGCGCAACAGGAGGCTGGTTCGCAGCAAACGCCTTTGCGGCGGCAATGAACATATCTTCGGGAGAATGGCTTCAAGCGCTTGGGGTATTGCTGGGAATTTTCGTTCCTTCGGGGATTATCTTTTTAATAAGCCGCCGCCTAAAAAGCGCACACGGCGAAATTACCGAAATCGTAGCCGACGAATAAGCGGCTCTCTTCACGCTCTCAGCTTAGGGAGCGTATTTTAAAGCCAGCTCGTTGACTTCCGCAGCCATCTTGCTTAAAGAAACCTGCTTTTGAACGGCACCCAACTCGAAGGCGGCGCGCGGCATGCCGTATACGACACAGGATTCCGCATCCTGACCGAGCGTACGTGAACCGGCGCGGCGCAGTTCGGCAAGTTCGGCAGCTCCGTCCTTTCCCATTCCGGTCATAATAATACCCAGCGCGTTCGCCTGATACTCTTTTACAACCGATTCAAAAAGCACGTCAACCGAAGGACGGTGCCCGTTGCGCTGCGGATCCTGGTTCGTATGGATAACCGATGCGAGGCGGAGTTTTTCAACCGTAATATGATAGCCGCCCGGCGCGATAAGAATGCGGCCGCCTTTAAGCACATCGCCTTCGGCTGCCTCTTTTACTTCCAAGGGGCAAATATTGTTTAAGCTCGCGGCAAACTCCGCCGTAAAGCCCGCCGGCATATGCTGCACGACCACTATGGGCTGGCGGATATTCGGCGATAAACCGGCGAACACTTCGCGCAAAGCGTTCGGTCCGCCGGTGGATATACCGAAGGCGATAATTTCAATCGGACCGCTTTCGCGCACCGCCTGAATGGGGGCGGCCGGAGCGGGCGCCTTGGGTAAATAAAATTCGGGCTTTTTTAAAGCGGTGCTTGCCGCTTGAGCTAAGCCGGAACCCGCAGGCGCTCCGGTACCGGCGGGAGAACCCGAACGCCGTTCTTCCGAGATGCCCGTAAAAAAGAACGGAATCTTTTTGCCCTTTTTGCGCGCATAAGATCCGCCGTAGCTTCGCACCATTTCGACAAGCCGCTCGGCAACCTTCGGCAGTTCTTCGGAACCGACGTTCGAAGGCTTCAGCAAAAAGTCGCTCGCACCCAATTCAAGGCATTCAATCGTAACGGCCGCACCGCGGTGGGCAATGCTGGAAAGAATAATTACGGGAATATCGATGTTTGCCTTTTTGCGCTCACGCATAAATTCAAGACCCGTCATCACCGGCATTTCAAGATCCAAAATAATAATGTCGGGATTATAGCGAGGAATTTTTTCCAAGGCCATTTCTCCGTTCATCGCTTTTGTGCAAACGGTTATGCCGGAAGCCGATTCGAGCATTCTAGAAACGAGGTTCCTCATAAGCGCGGAATCGTCTACAATTAAAACGTCAATATTATCCATATTATCCATAACGCACTCGCAATTTAAGTATTTTTTTGGTACAAACAAGCCCAATCGGTTTTGAGAAATTCGAATTTCGTATCCATACCGAACAAAGATTCCGAATGTCCGATAAAGAGGAAGGACTTTGCGGCCATGGAATCCCAAAAACGGTTGATTACCGTAAGTTGAGCCGCTTCATCAAAATAAATAAGCACGTTTCTGCAAAAAACAACATCGAGGTTGCGCTGTCCCGAATCGTGCTTGAGGTTGTGATAGTCGAATTTTATTTTCGATTTTAATTCGTCTTTTACCTGATAACCGCCGTCGGCTTTCGTAAAAAAGCGCTGCAAATAATCGGGAGGAATACCGACAATACGGCTTTCCGGATAAAAACCCTGCTTGCCGACCAAAAGCGATTTTAAAGAAATATCGGAAGCCATAATTTCAAAATCCATTGTCGGCGGCAAAACGGTTTTTAAAATCATTGCAATCGTGTAGGGTTCTTCGCCCGTCGAACAGCCGGCGCTCCATATTTTTACCGTTTTTTGGCCGGAATTTTTTTTCACTTCGACGATTTTAGGAATAACATAATGACTTAAGGCGTCAAAATGCGGCTGATTTCTGAAAAAACGCGTGAGGTTTGTCGTTACGGAATCCAAAAACATCTTCATTTCTTCCTTGTCGGAAAGAATGAGTTTGTAGTAGTCTTCGACATTGCTCAGCGATTTTTCGCGCAAGCGCTCTTTTAAACGACTGTCCAAAATAGTCCGGTTCGATTCGGAAAACGTTATACCGCTTTCGTCGTATATAGTTTTGCGGAACATATCGAACTGGGCATCAGTCAATAAATCAACCATACCGAAATATTATAAATCATAAGCAAAAAAAAGTAAATGCCATTTCGGAACAGTTGACAAAAAGCCCCGGAGATGTGAAAATTACGGAATGAGTAAATTTATCTTTGTAACCGGCGGAGTGTGCTCCAGCTTGGGAAAAGGTGTTGCGGCGGCAAGCATCGGCAGTCTTTTGGAATGCAGCGGTTTAAAAATCGCTATGATGAAATGCGATCCTTATATAAATGTGGATGCGGGCACAATGAATCCGTACCAGCACGGCGAAGTATACGTTACCGCGGACGGCGCCGAAACCGATTTGAATTTGGGTAATTATGCCCGCTTTGTAAACGTGGAATTAAGCAGTTCGAACTCGATTACGACGGGCAAAATATATGAAGAAGTTATAAAAAATGAACGCAGCGGGCGCTACAACGGACGCGCGGTGCAGGTAATTCCGCACATAACCGACGAAATAAAGCGGAGAATCATGCTGGTCGGCGCCAAAACCGAAGCCGACATCGTTATTATCGAAATAGGCGGAACGGTCGGAGACATCGAATCGATTCCCTTTCTTGAAGCCGCCCGTCAGCTCATACGCGAAAAAGGAAAAGAAAACGCCCTGTGCATACATTTAACGCTGGTTCCGATCATAACCGGCGGCGAATTAAAGACAAAGCCGACCCAGCATTCGGTAAAAAACATGCAGCAGTTGGGCATACAACCGGATATTTTATTGTGCCGTACGGAAGTTCCCCTCGACGACGATTTGCGTAAAAAAATCGCATCGTTTTGCAACGTTGAAAAAGCGTCCGTCTTTACATCGATCGACGTAGACAAAACGATATATGAACTGCCGGTGGAATTTCACCGTCAAGGTTTGGACGCGCACATTTTGTCAAAATTCGGCTGGAAAAAGCGCAAAATCGACATAAGCACGTGGACTTCGTTTATAGATAAGCTGAGCCGCCCGAAGGGCAAGGTATGCATCGGCATGCTGGGTAAAAAAACCTTCCTCGACGACTGCTATAAATCGGTCAGGGAAGCGCTCTTTCATGCGGCGGTCAGCGCTCACGGCTTCGAACTCGACATACGCAAAATAGACGCCGAAACGCTCGAAAGCAATGCCGACACGGCTCAGTATTTTAAAGGCGTTGACGGTATTATCGTCCCGGACAATTACGGCCAGCGCGGTTTTTTGGGGCTTTTGCAGGCAATCCGCTACGCGCGCGAACATAAAATTCCGTTTTTGGGCATAGGACTGGGTATGCAGCTTATGGCAATCGAAACGGCGCGCAATATTTTGGGCTGGGAAGACGCCGACTCGACCGAATTCGTTCAAAACTCGGATTATCCGGTTATCAGCCTGCCCGAAGAACAAGCGGGCTTAACCGCCGCCGGCATTATGCTTTTGGGTAACGGCAGCGTGGATATTCTTCCCGATTCAAAGCTCGCGAAAATCTACGGCAAAACGCCCGTTATCGAACGCCACCGCAGTAAATATACCTTCGACCGAAAATACAGCGACGATATGCAGTCGCATAATTTGATGATCGGCGCGTATTCGAAAGCCGACGGTCAGGTTGAAGCGTTCGAGTGGAAAAATCATCCGTGGGGTATAGGCGTGCAGTTCCACCCCGAATTCATATCGAGGCCGGCAAACCCGCACCCGTTGGTGTCCGCCTTTATAGGCGCCGCGATAAAAAAATGACACGCTCCGTATACCGTGCGGCGTTCAGCCCCCGTTCGGCCGCCGTCAGTTTGTGCTTTGCCGCTCTGTGCTTTTTTTGTTTGGGCGGCTGTTCGCTCGACTACGGCCGTTCAAGTCAAGCGCAAATCGTCAGTCCCGAATTCGTGTTTTACGATGCGGGCTTTACGCATGTGGAACGCGGCAAAACAAAACTGCGCATGGAAGCGGAACAAATCGAACAGTACACGGGAGCCGACTCTCTGTACGGCAAAAACGTTTCGTTCGCCGTCTACGGCGACAATTCCGAGCCTTCGCTGACCGGCTCGTGTTCCCTGCTGTCCGCCGACAGAGAAAACGAGCTGTACTGTTTTTTTTCGGGCATACGGATAAAAAGCGCTGAACATCGCGCTGAAATTACGGCGGACAGTTTGCGCTGGAATGAAAAGACGTCCGTGCTGGACGGCGGCAAAGACGATACCGTCAGCGTTTCGCTCGAAACCGAAAGCGGCAGCTTCATAACGATACGCGGGAAAGCGTTTTCGGCGCACAAAGACGATTTATCATTCGCCTTCGGCGAAAGCGTAAGCGGAGAAATACAATGAAGGTTCCGACGCTTTTTAAACTTCGGTGCAATCTTCCTACAGCTTCGGCGCTTGCAGGGCTTTTATTCTTTGCAGTCGCACTGCCAAGCGCGGCACAAAGTACGACTCAAAGCGCAACACAGAGTGCGTCACTGAGTACGCCGGTGCCCGAAAAAGACACAATCGTTTTTTCGGCATCTTCGATGACCGGCAGTACAAGCGAAACCAATGAGTACACGCGCTTGCAGGGCGGCGCCCGCATTCAAACGAACACGCTGGACATAAAAGCCGATTCGATTCAATTAAGCGGCAGCAATTACCGCAGTATAATCGCCGAAAAAAACGTGGAAGGCGCCGACACCGAAGGCGGGTTTACCTTTACATGCAATTCGCTCCGCTACGACCGGGAAACGAAAATCACCGTTTTGGAAGGCGCGGTTGCGATGCACGACACCAAAAACGATGTGCACGTAAAGGCTGAATATGTCGAATACAACCAGGCAACCGAAACCGCCCTCATTCAAATCAATGTTGAAATTACGCAGGAAAATTCCGTGTGCACTTCGGCCTTTGCCGTCTACCGCAAAAAAATACAAATGCTGGAACTGAGCGGTTCGCCGCGGGTAACGGAAGACGACAACGTTTTTCGCGCGCAGGAAATCGTCTTTAATTTGGATACTAAAGAAATTACACTTGACGGCAAAGTCAGCGGCACGGTTATCGATAAAAAAGAAAACGGCGGAACATCTTCGGAGAGCGGCACATGAGCAAACTGACGGTATCGGGCTTGTATAAAAGTTTCGGGAAAAAAGAAGTTGTGCGCGGCATCGATTTTTCGATGACGAGCGGCGAAGTGCTCGGCCTTTTGGGGCCGAACGGCGCGGGGAAAACCACTACGTTTTATATGATTGTCGGCTTTTACCGGCCGACCGCCGGCGACGTGTTTTTAAACGACAGCTGTATCACGCGCCTTCCCATGTACAAACGGGCGCGGCTGGGCATTTCGTATTTGCCGCAGGAAACGTCCGTGTTCCGCAAACTCACCGTCGAAGAAAACATATGGGCGATTATAGAAACGCGGCGCGACCTGTCCGAAGCGCAAAAACACGACTTGCTCGAAGAACTTATCGAAGAGTTTGCGATCGGCCGGATACGGAAACAGCCGGCCTACACGCTCTCGGGCGGCGAGCGGCGCAGAACGGAAATAGCGCGCGCCTTGGCAACCGAACCGCAAATTTTGCTTTTGGACGAACCCTTTGCCGGCATCGATCCCATTGCCGTCGCCGACATAAAAGCCATGGTGCGCCTTCTTGCCCAACGCGGCATCGGCGTGCTGATTACCGACCACAACGTCCGGGATACGCTCGAAATCACCGACCGCTCCATCATCATAAGCAGCGGCCAAATCGTCGTGCAAGGCGTCCCGCAAGAAATCCTCGAATCCCCCGTCGCCCGCAAGCTCTACCTAGGCGAAGAATTCAGGATGTAGCGGTTTGAATCTCTAAGGCACAGTGTCTTGCAAGCAAGGGGAGACACTTTACAATTTTATTCGGCTTTAACGACATGAAAATCGCAGCAATCGTCTCCGTTTCCCAGCGTTTTGGTGCGCAGCAGCTTTCCGCCCGAAAATTCTATGGTCGGATAATCCATAACGCACATGTGCGGAAGCAAAAAAGAAAGGTTTTCCTGTTTGCCTATCATACAAACGCCGCACTGACGGTGTGTAATATAGTATTCCGGTACATCGGGATTAAAGCTGAATTCGAATACCCAATCCATAGGATATTCTTTTTTTTGAGAACGCAGCGCCCCTTGTCGGTACCGTTCCATTTTTTTGGAATCAAAGCAGCTTTTGTTTTTGTACATCTTTTTCATACGCTCGTTGTAACATACCGCGTTCACCATACCGTCAAATACATCCATCGTAATTTTTTCAGGATCCGCCTTGTAATAGCTGAACAAATAACAGGCTAAATACATAACGGGGGCGAATATGTTCTCTTTAGGCGACCCGATCGAAGGCGTGCGCTTAATCATCGCCTTATACTCTTTTAAATGTTCTTTTTTGAACGCTTTAATGTCCAGTTCCGGCACGGCCGAAGCCGTATACGCATACACGGTTTTGCCGAAAAACATCGGGGCCATAAGACCGATGGGAAAATACTTCATAAGAGCCTCCATCTCTTAAAAAAATTATAAGTGCATATCTTCTATCATAATAAATGCCAGTTTTTCCAAAAACACCATACCGTAGTTAAGAGCGGCGGCAACGGCGCAATTTTTTTTCCTGTCAATCGCCAAGACGCTGCTAAAGGTCCCGGCCAGTCCTTCGTGATAAGAGATTTCGCTGCCGTTTTTAAGGTGCCAAGCGAGTCCCTGACTAAAGTCTTTTTGCCCGGACGCCCAACGCTTATGACACTGCGCCAAATAAGGCAGCGTTCCGTCCAAATGCTTTTGTGCATATGCAAGTAAATCTTCTATAGATGCATATATGCCGCCGGCCGGCGTGATAATATCGTTTTTATCCCACTGCCACGGACGGCAGGGGTGGTCTTTTTTGTCGTAACCGGTCAGCTCGGCTTCGTTGTAGCCGGTATCCGAAAGTCCGAACTCTTTTCGGATATACGGTTCTATAACGCTGTAGTAGTCGCTTCCCTCAATCCGTCCTAAAATATAGGCAAGCACTGCAAAGCCGAAGTTTGAATACCGGTACTTATATGGTTTATCTTTAAGCTTTGTCTGCGTAAGCAGCGGAATAAATTCCTTATCCATAGTGTGTCCGTGATAGGGATTTTTGCGGAACATACCGTCTTCTTTATGCTGCCTGAGCTGACTTTTGAGTATTTCCGTAAAGCTGAGAGGTTGAATAAAATAGCCTGAATGATGCGTCGCAAGTTTAAGCAGGTTCGGGTAATACCCTTTCGGCAGTTCGGGAATATAGTCGCGCAGGCTTTTGTGTAAATCTATTCTTCCCTCCTCCACCCTTTTAGCTAAAAGAGCGGCGGTGATTGTTTTGCCGATAGAGCCCACCGGATAAATAAGTTTTTTTTCCTGTTCTTTGCCGTCAGGCCCGAAGTGCTTTACCTGTGTAAGCCCGTCCTTGAGCACGCCTACGGTCAGCTCCACATGTGAGCGCGAGGCATAAAGTGTCTCTACATACTCCTTTGCTCGGGTACTGAACATTGTATTCCTCCTTTATATCGGACTTGGCCGCAAAATAAGCGGCTTTTCGGCTAAGGTCCGTTTTATTTTTCGAGCATGATATTCAAAATCTCAAGGTCGGTGCTTTTCATGCCTTCACGTCCCATGCGGCCGACGCTTTCGATTGTTTTTTCCAAACTGTCTTCTACCAAGCCTTCGCCGGGTAAAAACACTCTGTTTTTAATGCTCATTTCCAAACTGAGCAGGGCCATCGAAACGGAAGCCGCTATTTTGGATGCACATGAGGATTTGGCGCCGTCGCAAATAATACCGCCCGTTGTGTTTATGGAATTGGTAATTACGCCGTAAATCACATCATAGCCGTATCCGAGCATATAGGCGATTCCGCAGGCGGCGGCGGTTGCGGCGCTTACCGCCCCGCAGTATGCCGAAAGACTGCCGATAAAACGCTTTTGATGCAAAGAAATAAGGTTTGCAAGCGCCAAAGAGCGCAGCATTTTTTCTTCGGGAATATTATAAAAGCGGGCGTATACATAAAGCGGCATGGAAACGGCAATACCCTGATTCCCGCTGCCCGAATTGATAACCACCGGAAGCGGACAGCCGTTCATTCGCGCATCCGAGCCGGCGGCGGCATAGGCTGCAGCCATTGCTTTAAGGGAATCGTCGCTTTCGAAGATTGTCTTCCCCACGGAAGCGCCCCAATCGTTTTTCAATCCTTCTTCGGCAATTTCTTTGTTACATGTGATTTGTGTAAGCAGCGTTTTGTGAACGTCTTTGAGCTCAAGCGTGTTTGCAAATTCCAAAATATCTTTAACGTTGAGAAGGCTTCTATCCGGTTCTTCGCGCTTTTTTCCGATATGTTTTGAGGCGTCCAGCAGCACGGTTCCGTTATGCTCAATGCGTACAATATTGGTATGATAGTTTTGAATCTCTACCGATGCGCGGTTTTTTCCCGCCTCGCCTTCCAAACGGATATACAAATTGGGTACTCCCGTTGCCAAGTGTTTAATACAGCGCTTTTCGGCCACATACCGCTTGGTAAGGCCTATATCTTCTTCGCTCACTTCGCCCAGCACATCCAAAACGCGTTCGGGATTTCCGCCGACGGCTCCCAAATAAGCCGCAGCTTCGATTCCCTTAGCGCCGCCGGAATTGGGCACGGTTACCGCCAATACGTTTTTTACAATATTTCCGCTGCAATACACGTCCAGCTTTTGAGGAATCTCCCCCATGGTTTTTCTGAGTACGGCGCCCGCATAGGCAATCGCAATAGGCTCGGTGCAGCCGGTCGCCATAGTAAGCTCGTCTTGCAGCAAGCGGACATAGGTTTCATATACTTTTTTGTCAAGCATTGTCCGTTCCCCCGTTTTCAAACCCTTGTTTCCCGCCATGCGCTGCCGAGAATCAAATCGGCGTAATCCGCCATCTGCGAAACATAGGCTGTTGTTTGCGCTTCGTTATGTGCCGACACGAGTTCTTTAAGCTTAACAAGCACCGTCTTTTTGCTTGTTTGATTTTCCACAAGGGCTACCGGAATAAGCTTCACCTGTTTGACGGGGTGCTTTGCTCCCTTTTCAAAACCGATCCGTGCTACCACACTCATTGCGGATTCCGGGCAGGAAAAAAGCGGGGTTAAATTTCCCAAGCTGTAAATAACCGGCACGTCTTTTTCAGGCTCATTGCACGGATGTAAAACTTCCGTAAATTGCGCAACATGCGGGTGATGGCCAATCACTACATCGGCTCCGGCGTCGACAAAGCGCTGTGCCCAGCGGCGCTGACAGGGATGCGGATAAGCTTCAAATTCCAGTCCCCAATGCATAGCCGCAATCACAACCTCGCAGCCCGATTTTTTGCAATAGGCTATTTGTTCCAAAATCCGCGAAAGGTCAGGCTCCGTTTCGTAATGAAAAGGCGTTATATTTACCAAATACGGCATATCTTTAGGAATAGGCCGCTCGTTCACGCAGAGTGTGTGTGCAACCCAGCCGGTGCGTATCCCGCCTTTTTCCGTAATAACGGCTTCGCGGCTTTCCTTTTCCGTTAAATTAATACCGCAAAAGGCAACGCCGTCTTTTTGCAAGCGGTTCAAAGTGGTTAAAACTCCTTCAAAACCTTCGTCTAAAATGTGATTGTTTGCCAGCTGTACCATATCTATTCGGCGCTCATTGTGCCGGATAAGGGTTTCGTACTGCGGCACGGTAAGATTGACCTTAGGCCCGCTGCTGTCCGAAAAGATCACCTCTTCAGCCTTTCCCGCAGAAAGAGTCGACTCCAAGTTGGCAAAAATAAGGTCGGCCGAAAACAACTCTTTTTCGATTCCTTCATAAAGCCCGTCTTTTGAGTTTTCAATTCCCTTGGTGCACAAAAGGTCGCCGGCAAAGCTCATGTAAATCGGCTTTTGTGCACGAGTTCCGCCGTTTAAACAAAATGCGCTTCCTTTTTTTTCGTTAAAAAGAGCGGCAAACTCTTCATATCCCAAAAGCGGCTTGCGGATTGTTTTTGCGGACTTGGTCATCCAATATGCCCAAAAATAAGGGTCTTCCATATCCAAGCCGGCCGCTACGGCTTGATCCCAGCTGCCGTCCTCCGTGTTTTTTTTTGCAATCTCCCGAATCAGTCTTTCCTGCTCCTTTGGAAGCGCCATAAGCTCATAACCGGAGCACGGCAAAGGAGCAGGTCCGAATTTACACACAGGGGTAATCCTCCGGTATAGTTTCGGGAATATCGGGTTGAACATCTTCGGGAATCAAACATTCGTATACCCCGCCGGTCGCTTTTATAAGCTCCGCCTTTGCCTCGTCCGCAAGCTGTCTGTTTTCCAAAACCTTCAGCGCGGTATAGGCCATAACCTTGGCAATATGAACTAAAGCATTGTCGCCGACAGCGGAACCTACCTGTGCGCAAAGCTGCCGTGAATGATCGGTTGTTCCTTTAACATAGGATGAGGCCATGAGCATAACCGTAGGCACGTTAAAAGAAACGTCCCCGACATCCGTGGACGCAGGCAGTACAATATCCGACAACACATATTCGGGAATCTCGGACGTAATATTTTCTTCGAGAGGTTCTCCCAAATACCGGCTAAAGCGGTCGGCAATTTCATGGGCTTCGGCCGAATATTCGCAGGCGCCGATTTCTTTCCAACACGAGGCGGCCAAACGGCTCAGGGTTTGACTGGGGATGAATTCGGTCATGCCCGATTCGATTTTATAATGCAGCTCGGTTTCGGTCATAAGCGCCGCCCCCTGCGCAATTTTAACGACCCTTTCAAAAATTTCTTTTGCTTCGACACTTTTCGGACAGCGGATATAATAGAGCAGCTTGGAAAAACTTTGTACCACATTAGGCGAAGAACCGCCGACATCTTGAAAAGCGTAGTGTATCCGCGTCGTTTGCGGCACATGTTCTCTTAAAAACTGTACGCCTATGTTCATCAGCTCGGCGGCGTCGAGGGCGCTGCGTCCTTTTTCGGGACAGGCCGAAGCGTGTGCCGGCCGGCCTTCAAAGGTAAAATTCACTTGAATGTTGGCAAGCGTAGGAAAATTGACAATCCGATTAAGATCGTCGGGGTGCCAGCAGACGGCAGCGTCTACTCCGTCGAAAACACCGGCTCTTGCCATAAAGGACTTTCCGCAGCCGCGCTCCTCGGCCGGGCAGCCGAAAAAGATAATCGTACCCGGCACCTTGTGCCGCTCCATATGGTTTTTGAGCGCCGCAACCGCCAAGGCGGTACCGGCACCCAAGGCATTATGGCCGCAGCCGTGGCCGTTTCCTCCCGGAACGAGGGGCGAATCGTATTCGACACCCGCATGCTGGCTGAGATTCGGCAAGGCGTCGTATTCGCCCAAAAAACCTATCACCGGTTTTCCAGAACCGTACACCGCTTTAAAAGCGGTCGGAATTCCCGCCAATCCCGTTTCAATCTCAAAACCGTTTTTTTTCATACAGTCTATAATAAACCGGCTGGAACAAAACTCGTTATACGCAAGCTCCGGATTGCTCCATATGCGGTGACTCAGCTCTATAAATTCCGCGCCGAGCGCATCGGTTTCGCGGCATATATCCTGACACGAATTCATACAAATGCCTCCTCGAGGATTTTACAACTAAATTCGTTTTAATTATCATAACACGGCCTATCCGTTCTGTCAAGCGCGGACTTTATTTTTATGGTTTGTTTTTGTGCTTTGTTTTTTTTCTTTGAGCGGCTTTTTTTCGAGGTGTTTTATATTTGGTTGTAAACTGCGGAGAAATCAGCGATTCCTGCGTGGCGAGGTTTGCAATTCGGACAAATTCCTTTGCCTCATCATAGGTAATGCGCGAAACAAAATTATGCGCGACATTTATATCTATCATATCGTGTTCCGTGTTGATTTTAGAGCCCAGCTCCGTAAGAGAAAGCAGCGTTTGCCTTTTATCTTCCGCACTCGGCGTGCGGGAAATACAGCCGTTGGAAACCAAACGGTTAATAATGCTGGAAACCGTACTCACGGGCAGGTCGACTTGACTGTTCAGCTGACTTCTAAGCATTTTTCCGCCGTGATGGGCTATCGCTTTGAGCAAATGAAGCTCAATCATAGAATAATCTTCAATGGATTTTTTTTCGCTGCTGCGATAGCCGGAATAGTACATCAGCTCCCAGGCTTTGATAATGTTGTGAAGCGCCTCATTCACTTCCCTTTCGATTTCAAACAAAAAGCACCCTCATTTATTTTAAGTACACTTCCATCATAATACACAGAGAGCATAGAGCCTGTCAATAAAAGAACAGGTTTGATTACAATTATGCTTGACAGCTGAAAAAAAGCGTGTTACCCTTTTATTTAGAATGAAGTTCGTTTTATTTTTCTAATAAAATAAAACGGAAAAAGGTTGTGTAGATATGAAAACAATTCAGGACGTACCCATGCTTTTGCGGCGGGAAATTGAAGCGAAAATGATAGCGCCTTTTTATGACGCCTTTGTAGAAGAGATCGGAAAGGAACGGACGGATGAAATAGTCCGCAAGGTAATTGCCGACCTGGCCCGTCAAGCCGGAGCCGCAATGGTCAAGGAAAAGCCGGAGGGTAAAAACGTTTTAACCTTTTTTAAAGAATCCGTCACACCCCGCTTTGCCGCCGGCGGTGCGCTGGAGCCCGAATACAAAGAGCTTTCCGATACGCGGGTTCTCATGGATATTAAACACTGTGCCTATGTACAAATGTACAAAGATATGGGACGAGCGGATCTCGGTCCGCTTCTTTCCTGCCAGCGGGACGAATTCCTTTTTAAGGGAATGGATCCGCGCATTTGTTTTAAGCGAACCGGTACAATCATGGAAGGAAACCCCGTCTGCGATTTTTGTTTGGAGCTTCAAAACCAGCCCGAAGGCTGAAGGAAAGGACCGATATGTACGGAAAACTGGGTA
This sequence comes from uncultured Treponema sp., assembly GCA_905372025.1. Lineage (GTDB taxonomy): Bacteria > Spirochaetota > Spirochaetia > Treponematales > Treponemataceae > Treponema_C. The sequence goes on from CAJPNP010000031.1 coordinate 24,204, forward strand.
GAGTCGGCGTTGCGACTCCCTTCGGAGGAGAGATTATCATCAGCGATATGTACCGCTATCTCCATCCCGATATTCAAGTGGCGGAAGTGCCGATTTTGTTCAAAAAACTTACCAAAGAAGGTTTGGAGGACCTCAGCGGTAAGGTGGTTGAAGGCATGTCCAACTTTCCGCTTTCGCTTCCGATAGATTTGGCATACTTTTCCTGTACAACCGGAAGTCAAATCGGCGGTGCGGGCTTTGACAAAAAAATGTGCGAAGCGATGAAAAGCGCCGCTCAATCACGGGGGGCTTTGACCACTACCACTGCGCTTTTGCAAGCCCTTAGAGCCGTCAGTTCAAAAAAGCTTTCAATAGTAACCCCCTACCCCGACGAAATCAACGATATGGAAAAAGCATACCTTGAACATGAGGGTTTTCAAGTAGTTTCGATAAACGGTATCAAAACCGAAAACCCGACCAATCCCATGCTTATCACAAAGATACCCGAAGAGCGCACCTTTGACTTTGCCCTGCGCCATGTAAGCGGACAAGCCGATACGCTCCTTATCAGCTGCTGCGGGCTGCACTCCCTGTCGCTTCCGGCAGCCCTTGAAAAAAAAATCGGTATTCCGGTTCTTACAAGCAACCAGTGCGCCGTATGGGCGGTAGGGAAATTCTTCGGCGCTCACGGCCCGAAGGCACAGGAACTCGGCAGTTTGTTTGACAAATAGTACAGCAAGAGTATCCGTATAAGAGTATAGGGTATCGTTACCCGCAATAAAAGGAAGGAACGTTATGGAAAAGAAAAGCTTTTGGACTTCGTTTAAAAGATGGTTTGCCATC
>CAJPNP010000032.1 GCA_905372025.1 uncultured Treponema sp.
CATCTCCGTTATTCCTTCACTTGCTCCATCCAATATTGTTTCCACCCGCCGCAGTGATACACGTTAAAATCGAGTATAAAATCGGCCGCTTCCGATTTTGTCAAATCGTGATAAAAAATCTCTTTTAAATTATCAAAATGGGAGGTTACCATAACGTGAATAAAAAATTTTATGCGGCGCGACATTTTAACACCGTCCACCGTCAGCAATCGAAGTGTTTCTTTTTCCGTCAAATCGATTGCCTTATCGAAAATACGCTCGTAGGCGCTTCCTTTCGAACAGCAGGCAATCAGTTTCATCGCATCCCAATTGGCATAGAAAAAATCTACCATCCCTAAAAAGCGGCGCCGCGACATTTCGGTAATTTCGGAAAGATCGCCCGCTTTCATATCGAGTTCCCGTGCTTCGAAAACATCGTTGTAAGCCAGTATGTTTAAGAATTCGTTGAATACGCCGCCGACAAGGGCTTCAAATATGCCGTCTTTGTTTTTAAAAAGATTATACAAAGCACCCGTCGTTACACCGGCCTTTTCGGCGATAGCGCGCACATTTGTGCCGGCAAAGCCCTTTTCCAAAAATTCCCGTTTTGCCGCATTCAGGATTTTTTCACGCGTATTTAATTCGTGCTTTAAACCGCTCATAAATTAGTAACAATGTTATTAAAAAGCGGAAAAAATGTCAACTATAACTAACTTTTAACACGGTTCTCGAATTCTGAAAATCGAAATCAATAATCGAAAAACATTTCTTTATAGATACCGCAAGACGCATCGTCAAAACAAACGACGGTTACTTCCATGCAATCGCCGTGGGTGTTTAGAAACGTTCTGATTTCGCGCAGGGCGATTTCGGCGGCTTCTTTTTTCGGATACCCGTAAACACCCGTGCTTATGCAGGGGAATGCGATCGACTCGCAGTTGTGCTCAAGTGCCGTCCGCAAAGATTCCCGGTAGCACGAAGCAAGAAGTTCAGGCTCGCCGCTTTTGCCGTCCGAATAAACGGGTCCGACCGTATGAATGACGTAGCGCGCGGGCAGATTGTATGCGCCTGTAATTTTTGCTTCGCCGGTTTTACAGCCGTTCAGTTTTTTGCATTCTTCCAAAAGAAGCGGACCTGCGGCTTTATGTATGGCTCCGTCAACCCCGCCGCCCCCGAGCAGCGTCGTGTTCGCGGCATTTACAATCGCGCAGGCTTTTATTTTCGTAATATCGGCAGTTATTATCCGTATCGGCATGGCATAATTATAAAAGCAAATTGAAAACGGCGCAAGTGCGTATAATGCGGACACGCGCACCGTATTTACTCACGCGCACTTGGAAAAAAATGGCTTTTCCGCTATACTTTTTTCGTATGGCTCTTTTTTTGCTGACCGTTTCCGCCGTCATTTTTTTATGCGTGTTGCTTAATAAAGTTTCTTCGCGGCTCGGCATCCCGATGCTTTTAGCCTTTATCGTTTTGGGCATGGTATTCGGCTCCGACGGACTTTTTAAAATTTCGTTTACGAATTATACCGTTGCCGAACAATTATGCTCAACGGCCCTTATTTTCATCATGTTTTACGGCGGCTTCGGAACAAAATGGAGCGCGGCAAAACCCGTTGCCGTTCAATCTTTTTTGCTGTCTACGGCGGGCGTCGTTTTTACCGCAGTATTTACCGCACTTTTTTGCCGCTTTGTGCTGCACATTTCGGCAAGCGAAAGTTTTTTAATCGGGGCGGTTATAAGTTCGACGGACGCCGCTTCCGTATTCTATATTCTCCGTTCAAAAAAATTAAACTTAAAAAACAACACGGCGTCTTTACTCGAAGCCGAAAGCGGAAGTAACGACCCGATGTCGTACATGCTGACGATAATCGCTTTGTCGATTTTGGAACAACAAAGCGGCGGGCAGGGAAAAAGCGCCGCATCGCTGATCTATTTGGTTATATCGCAGCTGCTTTACGGTGCGGCGTTCGGAGTTGCCTTCGGCATGCTTTCCGCCCTTATTTTACGTAAATTCAAGTTTTCCGAAGCGGGATTCGACTCGGCCTTTGTCATCGGTGCGGCCGTATTGTCGTACGCGCTTCCGTCCCTCATCGGCGGAAACGGGTACCTTTCGGCATATATAGCAGGCATTATTTTAGGCAACAGCACCATCCCGCACAAAAAACCGCTCGTCCATTTTTTTGACGGCATAACCGGCCTTGTGCAAATGTTTGTTTTTTTCCTGCTCGGTCTTTTGGCAACGCCTTCGGACATATACAAGGTGCTGTTTCCGTCCGTTGCGATAGCGCTTTTTTTAACGCTTGTGTCGCGGCCATTGGCGGTTTTTTTGCTGCTTACGCCGTTCCGCTTTCCCGTGCGTCAACAGTTGCTCGTATCGTGGGCGGGGCTCAGGGGTGCCGCATCGATCGTTTTTGCCGTTATGGCGGTGAGCGCAATACAGGGCTATCCGCACGGCGTTTTGCAGCATGATGTATTCCATATAGTTTTTTGCATCGTTCTTTTTTCGATTCTCGTACAGGGCAGCCTGCTGCCCTTTGCGGCAAAATCGCTGAAAATGATAGACGACAGCACAAACGTTTTGCATACGTTCAACGATTATCCCGACGAAATTCCCGTGCGTTTTATTCAGGTAACGCAGCCGGAAAAACACCCGTGGAACGGACAGGAAATTAAAGATCTCGTGCTCCCGCCGGAAACGCTGTTGGTACTTATTTTGCGCGGGGCGGAACGTCTTATTCCGCGCGGGAAAACAGTCATCCAAAGCGGCGACATTTTAGTGCTTGCGGCGCGCGTTTTTACCGAACAAACAAACGACGCTGCGCGCGAAGAAGAATTGGTTGAAATGCCGATCGGCAAGCTGCACGATTGGACGGGAAAAACGCTTGCGGAAATCGCCTCGGAAAAAATGTTCATTGTGCTCATAAAACGCAATAGCCGCCTTATCATTCCCAAAGGCGACACACGCCTTGCCGCCGGCGACGTACTCGTTGTCGAACAAAACGCGGTATAAAAGACGCTGCCGCAGAGTCCTAATCGTTCGGCCTAAGATAAAACCGCCCCGAAATTTCTTTCGAACGCACAACATTTATGAACGCGCCCGGATCCGCCTTTTTTATTTTGGGAATCACGCGGCGCACTTCGTCGCCGGAAACAACGGAATAGACAAGATCGCGGCCGGTATGATTATAGCAGCCGTACCCGTGAAACACCGTTGCGCCGTGGTGCGTGTCTACCTTGATTACTTCAAACACTTCTTCAGTTTTGGTTGTTATAACGAACAGCGTCATCTTTTGGTAGCGCCGGTACAGATAGTTTAAAAGCTGTGTCGTCGTAAATTGGAATAAAATCGAATACAGCGCGCGGTCCCAGCCGAACATAAAACCGTCTACCGCCAATATGCACATATTGGCGACAAGAATATAGTTCCATGCGTCGCGCCCGTATTTTTCGGAAATAAAAATCGCGATAAAATCGGTTCCGCCGCTGGTCGCTCCGGCAAACAAACACAAGCTGATTGCCAGCGCATTAAAAAATCCGCCGAAAACGGCCGCCAAAAGGATGTCGTCGGTAAAAGGCTGAAGCGGCAGCACGTCGGTTAAAAGACCGGAAAGAATAATCATAATGACGGAATACAGCGTGTAATTTTTGCCGATAAACCGAAAACTGATTACGGCGGGGATGCTATTCAGTATAAAATTGATAACGCTGAACGGAACGCTTATGTGCACAAAATGAGAAAAGATTTGTTGAATAAGCAGCGTCAAACCCGTAAACCCGCCCGGCAAAAGAGAACCTGCGCGGACAAAGATTTTGATGTTCGCGGAAAAAAGAACGGATGCAAAAATAATTAAAAACAGGCGCTTGAATTTTCCGCCGATTTTTTGAGCGTTTGCTTTATCCATATTATTTTGAAAATTCGTCGTAGAATTTAAACAGTTCGGGGTACCACCGGCGCAGCGTTTCGTCCGTGCCGTTGTACAATTCGTGATTTGCGCCCGGACAAACCGCCAAGCGCGCCGAAGGAACGGCTTCGACAAAACGGTTTTGTCCGCCGTTGGAAACCGTTGTGTCTTTTTCCGCCTGAAAAACGAGAATCGGGTCGCAAATCTTTTTAAGCGCTTTTTTCTTAAAAATACGGTTTAAGGCCTTAACCGATTCGTCCAACCAGGCGACGGTTCCGCCCCATGTTTGGTAGTGCGTTTGCGCATGCCGCTTGTTAAAATGATACAAAAAGCGTTTTTTGCTGCACGTAAGCGCTTTTTCCGCAGAAAACGAATAGGTGCCGTCGAATTTCTTTTGACCGGGAAAATACGCTTTTCCCTTGCCGAAAACGCGCAGCATTTTTACAAAAAGATGCGCCGTATTTTGAGAACGTTTTTTCGGAAAGAACTCCAGCATCGGGGAAGCGAGAACGGCCGCTTTAAAAACGGAAGGATGCTGTTCCAAAAACAATGCGGCCACCGCTCCGCCCATAGAATGCGAAAACAAAAGCAGGGGCAGCGCTTTTCCGCCGTCCCGTTCTTTTCCGTCGCCCTGCATTTTCCCCAATTCCGCTGCAAGCGGTTCGGCGATTTTTACAACAACTTCATACGCGCAGTCTACATAGGTTTGAAAACGCTCGATATGCACTTTGGAGGAATCGTCAATTTCTCGCCCAGAAAATCCGTGTCCGAATTCGTCAAAACGGCACAGCGCGTAGCCCTGCTGCAAAATATAATAGGTGAATTCGTCGAATTTGGAACAGAATTCGCAAAAACCGTGAAACAGCACGATAAGACCGCGTACCTTTTTCGTTTCCGGAACCAAGGTTTCGCAATAGATATCTTTGCCGTTTTCGGTTTTAAGCGTATGAGCTTTGCGCAGCCTGTTTACGAACGGAACGACGCGCTCATCCATATCGCGCGCAAAATCGGCATCGCTTAAAGGTTCAAAGCCGGGATAGCTTTGCGCCGTATCGAGTACGGTTGTCATAATTTACCATCCTCCGGAAGCACCGCCGCCTCCGAATCCGCCTCCGCCGCCCGAAAAGCCGCCTCCGAAACCACCGCCCCAAGAGCCGCCGCTCCAGCTTGACGTGCCGGAAGAATGTTTACTCAGCGACGAAAGAAATGCCGCCGTCGCCGCCGACCGGGCAAAACCCGACCCGCGGTAGCGTCCGAAGCGTCGCCGGCGCCTATTCATAGCGATCATCATAAACACAAAAAATAAAAATAAGACAAATGCCGAAGGACGCGAAGCGGCGGCCGGATCCTCGTCGAAAATTTCGGACGCATAAGATTCGTCTATATCGCCGGCATCGCCTCCGGCGGCAAGGTTTGCCATCTTTTGCACGGCGCCGATTATACCCTTTCCGTAATTGCCGCTTCTAAAAGCCGGAGCGATAATGTTCCGAATAATCGAGCCGGATTGCATATCGGTTAAAGTACTTTCAAGCCCGTAACCCACTTCAATGCGAATTTTTTTTTCGGCGACGGCAATAAGCAGCAAAGCGCCGTTGTCTTCGCCTTTTTTGCCGAGCTTCCATTGTTCAGTCGTCCGCAGCGAAAAGCTTTCCAAGTCGTCGCCTTCGAGACTCGGCAGCGTCAAAACCGCAATTTGAATTCCTTTCGTATTACTGAGGTTCGTTAAAAAATCGGTTAATTGCCGCTTTTCGGCGGAATCTAAAAGTCCCGCATAATCGTTTACCGGACCGTTCATCGCAGGCGGAACAAGCGCCGGCACAGACAGCGCGGCGCACAAAAAAAGCGCGGTAAAAATCCGTTTCATTCGCCGCCCCTCAATACGATAAGCTCATTGCTCAATTCGTCGGGATTTTCGTTCCGCGCGGGAAAATGCTTTGCCAAAAGAGCGCCGCATTCGTTTACGGTTTGTATGAGCGCTTCTGCGGATGCCGAACATTCGGAGCCGGCCGGCCGTACGTTTTTTTTGCCGAAGCCTTCCGAAAGAGCTGCGGCAAGCGTGTCCCACACGGGCTGTTCGATTTTTGAGCAAATGCCGCGGTCGGCGATAATGCACACGCGTCTTTCCAAAAGCGATATGAAAATCAAAATCCCGGTGTGTTCTTTTGTATCGTATATGCCGCTTTCGGTAAACAGGCGCATTGCGCGGCGAAAGACGGCTTCGTTGCGGTAAGAAACAGGAACAATGAGGCGGTCGAGCGCGCTTATGTTTGCAAAGAAAAAAATCAGTGCGCAGCTTAAAAAAACGAGGGCGCCCGTTAAAAGGGGCATAACGCGCACGGGAAGTTCGCCCCAAAAAAAGAACGAAACCGTATGTGCGATTTTATCGGACAAAAAAACAAAGACGGCAAAAAGCACAGCCGAACAGCTTAATGCAAAAAACAATTCCCAAAAATCATACGAATGACTTTGAGGTATTATCGCCGCCGCAATTTCGCCGCTCGTAGTTTGTTCGGCTTTTTCTATCGCTTTGCCGATTTTTTCGGCATCGGCTTCGGTTATTCCCGCTTTACGTAAAATACGCACGCGCTCTTTTTGTTCTTTTTGTGCGTTTTGTCGTCCGCTCATCGGCAGCATCCTTTGCGGATTTTAAAAAGATACGGTCGGAGCGACGGCGGCTTTTTCATCGGCCGAAAAATACGGCTTTTGCGTAAACCCGCCCATTCCCGCAATAATGCTTTTCGGGAAAAGCCGAATTTCTCTGTTGTATTGCTGAACGGCATCGTTGAACCGCTTTCGTTCGACACTGATGCGGTTTTCCGTTCCTTCAAGCTGATCCTGCAAAGACAAAAACTGCTCGTTCGCTTTTAATTCGGGATACTGTTCCGTTACGGACAAAAGGCGGCTCAGCGCTCCGCCCAACGAAGCCTGCGCTTCCTGAAAACGCCGGAACGCTTCCGGGTCGTTCAAAAGCCGATCGGACATTTGCATAACGCCGCCGGCTTTCGCCCGGGCTTCGCTCACATCGGTAAAAACCTGGCTTTCGTGAGCGGCATAACCTTTTACCGTCGCAACCAAGTTGGGAATCAAATCGAAACGGCGCTGATATTGATTTTCAACCTGCGCCCACTGTCCTTTTACGCCTTCTTCCATTGTAACGAACGAATTATATGTTCCCGTATAAAAATTACATGCGCCGGCGACAATCAGCACGATAATGCCGATAACGACAAGCACGGTCAGCGTCGATTTTTTCATGATTCCTCCGATAAAACTTTTTAGCCCTCTTGATTAACAAAGGCTTCGGCCTATATATTTATCGTACCTTTTTTTTACTCTATTGTCAAACGGAGAAACGATGCGCTTTATACCGCTTACCGAATTTTCCGGAGCACTTTCGAACCGCCTGCATATTTCGGGCAGAACCGGATGCTCGCCGGACGGGTCCCCCTTTTTAAACCCGCTCACGTTGTTTTGGACGGCAAGCGGCATCGAATGTGCGGTAACCGAGGCCGAATTATATGCCGACATCGAATGCGATTACAAATGCTACCGGCCGTGGATAAGCGTATGGATAAACGGAAAACGCACGGCGCGTTTCGCCCCCGAAAAAGGAAGGTCGCGCATTTGCCTTTTAGAGTCTCCGGCGCCCTTAACACGCATACAAATTTTAAAAGAATGTCAGGCTATGGCCGGCGACAGCTCGCACCGTTTTTGTATTCACGGCTTTTTTACAAACAGCAGAAAATCCGTTCCGGATATTTTTATACCGCTTGAGCCTAAAAAATACCTTTTTGAATGTATCGGCGACAGCCTTACCTGCGGCGAAGGCTTGGAAGACCCCGTGCCGGGAAAAGAATGGAATTCCGCATGGCAGGGAACGCGCAATCACTTCGCCATGATTCTTTCGCAGCGCTTTAATGCGGATATTTCGATTATCGCGCAAAGCGGCTGGGGACTTTTATGCGGTTGGAACAACGACCCGCACTGCACTATTCCGCCGCTGTACCATTTTGTGTGTTCTTTGGCAAAGGGCGCAGCAAACCGCGAAGCCGGCGCATCCCAAGCGTGGGATTTTTCGCAGCACAAAACCGATGCGGTTATTATAAACCTCGGCTCAAACGACGAATACGCATTCCGCGCCGAACCGTGGGAAGACCCTGCTTCGGGAAAAACATACAAACTGCACGGCGATACCGATTATGCGCGCTTAAAGGCGGCGGCAAAAAACTTTATCGGCGAAATCCGCCGGCACAATCCGCAAGCGCTGATTATCTGGTGCTACGGAATGTTTTTAACCGACTGTATGGATTTGTTCCGCAGCGCCGTAGAAGAGTTCCGAGCGGAAAACGGCGACGATAAAGTCCGCTTTATAGAGCTTTCTCCGATGGACGATACAACGGCGGGAGCTCAAAAGCACCCCGGCCTCCTCTGTCACAAAGAAGCCGCGGACTTGATAAGCAAAGTGTTGAACAATACATATCACAGCGAATCGGTAAGAGCCTTCGATTCCGTATAAAAGTCGGTAAAATAGCCATCGACTTTTAAATCAGCCAAATGCAGTAAGTCTTCTTTTTTGTTTACCGTATAGGCGAACACTTTAAAACCGCGCGCATGGGCCTTTTCCACAAAGGCGGCATTCAAGGTACTAAACCACACATTCACCGAAAAAGCCTTCATCGCAGAGGCCGTATCCAAAAGCGCATCCGTATAATATCCGCCCGAAAGCGCCTTGGAAACCTCATCTTCTATCACCTTCCTCACTTTAGGGTCGGTGATTTCGGCTTCGTAGAGTTTTTTACACTCGTTAAAATCCGTCGAATACGGGAGCATATAATCTTCTTCACCGTAATTGAAAATACGCGAAAACAAGGGCTTATCGTCGGAAATCCGTTTTACCAATTCTTTGCGGCGGATGGAGCCGTCCAATAAGGCGATTTGAATATCGGGCAAAACGCTGCGTATATGCTTCAGTTCTTCAAAGTTAAAAGAGCTGACAAGAAAATCCTCCCGACGCAGCAGTTTGCGTTCGATATAGTCCGCAACAAGGTTCCCGGCAGGAAGACCGCTTCCGTCTCCCTTTAACTCCAAGTGCAAAACGGGTCTTTGCGCTTCCGGATAAGAAGCACACAAATCAAGCACTTCAGAGAACAGAGGAATCCTGTCTTTGCCCCGCTCCGGACTTCCGGCATACAGGGAACGGACTTCTTCCGCTGTCTTTTCACGCACCAAACCGGTACCCGTTGACACCTTCGCCAGATTCAAATTATGAACGACAACAAGCTGTTCGTCCTTTGTAAGCTGAACATCTATCTCGAATGCACGGGCTCCGTCCGCAATAACCTTTTTATATGCACGAATCGTATTTTGATTATATCCGGGGTACGAACAACCCCGATGACCTATTACAAGCATACACACCTTCTTATTTTCAATTTGCCCCGTATAAAAGATTCGGAAGCACCAACGTTATCTGCGGAATATAAGTAATAAACAGTAATGTAATTATAAGCGCGAACATAAAGGGAAGCGCTTCTTTGGTAAATTCTTCCAATTTACAACCCGTTATACTGCAGCAAGTAAACATCATAGAGCCGAACGGCGGGGTCAGGCCGCCTATCATAATATTTATAATGCAGATAAGACCGAAATGAATAACATCAACGCCTAAGCCGACGGCAACGGGTGCAAGCAGCGGGGTTAAAATAATCAAAACGGCACCGCCTTCCAAAAACATACCTGCCACCAAAAGCAGCACATTAAAAATCATAAGCATAAAATATTTATTTTGCGTAATCCCCAAAAGCCAGGTAGTCATTGTTTGCGGAATGCGTTCCCAGTTTAAATAATAGCCGAATACCGATGCGGCAACGATAATCAATACAACCGAACTTGAACCGTATACGGTTTCTTTAAAAATAGGAATAATATGTTCTTTTTTTAATTCTTTATAGACGAATTTTCCGATAATAACACAGTATAAAACCGCAACCGCACCCGCTTCCGAGGGAGTAAATAAACCGATACGAAGCCCCAAAATAATACCAAAGGGAAAAAGCAGTGCCCACAGAGAATCCACAAACTGTAAGACAACCTCTTTAATTGTCGGCATTTTGTCTCTGACGGGTGCAAAGCCGCGTCTTTTTGCTATAATATGAACGGTAATCATCAAAGATGCAGTCATTACAAAGCCCGGTAAATAACCGGCAGCAAACATTCGCCCGACCGAACAGCTTGCAATCAATGCATAGACAATAAGATTTATACCCGGCGGAATAACGGGCGTAACAGCGGAAGAAGCTGCGGTAATGGCGGTAGAAAAAGCTTTGCCGTATCCGCGTTTTTCCATTTCGGGGACGAGCATTTTACTTTCCATTGCGGCGTCGGCATTTGCGGAACCGGAAACACCGCCCATAAGCATACTCAACAATACGTTTGACTGAGCCAAACCGCCCCGCGTGTGTCCGGTTAAAACATCGGCAAAAAGCAAAAGCTTATGACTTATTCCGCTGTAATTCATAATCGAACCGGCCATAACAAAAAAGGGAATTGCCAAAAGCGGAAAGGACTGTGTACTCGTAACGAATTTTTGCAAAAGCAGGGAAACGGGAGAACTGTTATCGATAAATCCGAAATATACCAGCGTGGATCCGAACAGGGCAAAAGCAATCGGTATGCCGGAAAAATACAAAACAAAAACGATAATGACGGGTAAAAATGCGTTCATTTAAGCCTCCTTTTTCCGTATTTGTATAATATCGGTAATAACAAAGCGTACCGAATACACGGTCATAAGAAAAAAGCCCGCCAGAATGGAAGTACTTATATAGGCCGATGAAATGCCCAAAACGGGAGTCGGCTTGGTATGCGAAACGCGCAAATATATGACAGCAATATAGGTAATATACATATTGATAAAGAGAAGTATAAAGGCTACAAACGTTTTTATAATACCCCTGATTTTAACGGGCGCTCTGTCCACTAAAAAATCGACGCCGACGTGCATTTTTCTTTTAAAGCCGGCCGCCGCTCCTAAAAAAACACTCCACACAAAGCAGCCGGTTGCAACTTCTTCCGACCAATAAATGCCGGTTTTAAGAAAATACCGCAAAAATACGTTTAGTAAAACAAGGGAAACGGTAACAAATAAAAAAAGCGATGCAAACAGTTCTTCAATATTATCAAAAAAGTTCTTTATAGTGATTTTCATAACACTTCCTGACGTATGAAAGGTAAAGACATAAAAGGGCCTGCCGTAAAATAGACCTGTTCGATAACTTCGTTGTCGAACAGGTTTAATATGCTCGGCAAGCCCCTCATATATTTTAAATGAATCGATTTGTCCGAATTCCGGATCTAACCGATATTTTTATTTGGGCATTTTTTTCAACTCGGCACGGAGTTTGTCCAAAATACCGGGGCTTACATTTTTCATGTTTTTGTATACGGGTTCAACGCTTTTGGCAAAGGCTTCGTGATTTACTTCATTGAAGGTAATACCTTTTGCTTCCAAATTGGCTTTGGAAACCGCATAGTTTTTGGAAATTTCGGCAATCATCTGTTTTGCACCCTTTGTAAATTCTTCCTGAACTATGTCGCGGTATTCTTTGGGAATGGAGTTGAATAAATCGCGGTTGATATATACACCGCAGGTTCCCAAAAAGTGATTTGTAAGAGCCATCTTTTTTGCAACTTCGGCGCTGCCGTTTGTTCCGTACGCATCCATCGTACCTTCAAGACCATCGACAACCCCCTGCTGCACGGCGGAAATGGTTTCGGAAAAGGGAAGCGGTGTTGCATTTGCACCCATAGCGGTCAAAGTGTCGATAAACAGCTGGCTTCCGGGAACACGGATCTTCATACCTTTTAAATCCTTAGGCTCGGTAATAACCTTATTTGTCATAAGACTGCGGAAACCGAAAATGTAATCGAGGGCAAGGACCTTAATGCCGTGCTTTTCTTCAACTTCTTTAATCATGCCTTTAACCAAATCGGTTTGAATCATGTATTCATATTGATCGAAATTATTGTACAACATCGGACCGACCAGAGCGTTAAAATCGGCGACATAGTCTCCCAAATACGAGGGATCTTCTACCGAAATAAACTTTGCCCCCTGTACAACCTGTTCAACACCGTCTTTATAGGTTGCAAGCTGTCCCTGCGGATACTGCTGAATTTCGATTGCGCCGTTTGTACGCTTGTAAATATTATCGACAACCATGGTAAGCGACTTTGTAAGCTGTTCATTGGGTGCAAAAACGTGGCTCATTTTTAAAACCAGCTTGTAGTCTCCGCCGGACTTTGCGTCCTTTTGTCCGCCTGCAAAAAGAACGGTAGCCATAAGCGCCGCACATACAATCGATACTATCGATTTTTTCATATACTTCCTCCTGAATTTTCGGGAATTCCGCACCTGCAGTCATTCCTCTTACGCCGTATTCGGTCCTGGCGTATATTAGACTTGTTCGATAACTTCGTTGTCGAACAGGTTTATTATGGGTTTCTTATTGAATTTTTTAATTAAAATTTTCAACAAATATTCAACAAGAAATCGCAGTTAAACTTATAGATATTGTACCCTGAATATGCAAAATCGTCAATAATTATTTTTTTGCCTAAAAACAAGGTAGAATATTTGCTTTTTTATTAAATTTGTGTTAAAATTTTGTTGAATTTTTAAAAGGAGAAAGCGGTGCGGAAAAACAAGGTGACTTTAAAAGATATTGCAGCTATGACGGGATATTCTCCTGCGAGCATTTCGATGGTGCTGTCGGGAAAAATGCTCGAACGCTTTTCGGATAAAACGATTCGCGAAATCCGCGGTGCCGCTAAAAAATGCAATTACAATACGGGGATTAAGGGTACTACCGTACTTGTTATTTGCCCCTCGGTTTTTAACCCCTATTATTCAACCGTTTTACAGGGTATGGATATGGAAGCTGCAAAGTACGGTTTTTCAACGCTTGTATACAATACATACTGGGATCCGGAAAGAGAAAAAAAAGTTCTCGATTTTGCAAAAAATCCGGCAATATGCGGAGCCGTATTCGCCATGATACCGCAAATACACGAAACGGCAGTGGAACTGAATAAAACAATTCCGGTAGTCGCAATAGGCGATTATCACAAAGATTTACAGCTCGATGCGGTCGATATAAACAACTGTAATGCAGGTAAACTTCTGGCAGAACATTTAATCGGTCTCGGCCATAAAAAAATTGCATACATTTCGACTACGTTGGATGAATACCACAGCGCAAGAACACAGCGGCTGGAGGGTTTGACAGACGCATATAAAAATGCGGGTATGCCGGACAGTCCCGTTGTATACAGCCGCAGCATCACTTCCGAATACGAATTACACAATGTAAATGTGGAATTTGAAACGGGATACGGCTTAATGCTTGAGTGCATCAACGAAACCCCGTATGTAACGGCGGTTATCGCAATCAACGACATGGTAGCCTACGGCTGTATGAATGCCGTACGCGATAGGGGATTCCGCATTCCCGATGATTACAGTATATGCGGTTTTGATAATATTTTTCCTTCGAAATTTTGCGGCATAAATCTGACTACCGTAGAACACCATATTATCGAGCGCGGGAAAAAAGCCATAGAACTTATCGCCGCACGCCCCGAAAACCGCTCGGGCGTTTTAGACGTTGTAAGGATAGAATATAAAAGCAGTTTGATTATACGCGGTTCAACGGCAAGGGCAAGAAGTTGAATTGTGTTTTAAAGAAGCCGCGGAGTTATTGACAAAAACATTAAGAGAAAAGGGCGTTTTTTAAATCACCCGCATACGGAACAATAATATCGGCTTTTTCTTCGAGCAGTTTTTTGAGGTTCCCCAAACCTTCCGTTACGGCGCAGGTTATACAGCCGAAAGCCCGTCCCGCTTGAATGTCCGACGCCGAATCGCCGACCATTATAATCCGGCTTCGTTCCAAACGCACGCCGCGTTTTTTTTCGATGTCGCTTGCCGCAAGCGACAAGCCTTCCGGATCGGGCTTTATTTTGCTCAGCCGTTCCGGGCCGATGACGGCGTCGAAAAAGCCGCCGATTTTAAAATGCACCAAAATTGTCTGCGCGACGCTCAGCGGTTTGTTCGAAACGACGGCGGCGTATACGGATTTTTCTTTCAGTGTTTCCAAAAGCTCATACATTCCCGGATACAGCAAGGTTTTGTTTACCGGATTTTTTCGGTACCAGTTCACATACCACTCAAAAAATTCCTGAAAATTTTTCATGTTCGCCGCATCCGCGTTTTGATATTCAAGCGCGCGGATTAAAAGCTTTTTCGCTCCGTCCCCGACAAAGCTTACGAGTACGTCTTCCGGAAGCGTTTTATAGCCGAACGCTTCGAGCGCGGCGTTTACCGACAAAGCAATATCGGCTCCCGAATTTATAATGACGCCGTCCAAATCGAATAAAACAGCCTGTACTTTCATAGTCATCTCCCGCAAGCCTTATTCCGGTTTGCTTTTATTTTGTTCTGCCGAGTACGGAACTGCGTATACGTTTTACCGAACGCGCTTGCGCAACGGAAATTTTTTGACTCTCCGTGCCGTTTTTTATGTCGGCGTTTTTTACATCATCGCTTTGCAGCACGAGGACGGCGTCTCCCGCCGATTTTTCTATTTTGACGGGAAAGCCCGTTACGATGCCGCCCGCGGAATTGATTTCTACAAGGTCGGAAAAGGCGATGGCGCTTTCAAGCACGTGTATCTTTCCCAAAAAATCCATTCCGAACGCTTCGGTTTTTTCCGGCCGAACGGAATCGGAGCGCAGCTGGGCGGAATGCACAATCGTTTTACGGTTTATGCGGAGCAAAAGCTCTTCTTTTTGCTCTTTAGGCAAATTCATTTTTTCCAATTCCGTTTCCATTTGCCGAAGATGTTTTTCGCAAAATTCATCGTTTTTCACCGAATCGGCATTCGTACTTTTTTTTGCAAAAAGAACATCAAGCCCGTCCGTGCCGCCGGAAAAGCGTGCCGTTTTATCAAGCCGTTCAAAAGGAAGCGGCTCTATTCCGCTTTCGGGATTTTTCAATCCGCCGATAAATTCCAAACCGCTTTTTTTTATCGTTTCGAATGCTTCATCGTCGTTCAAAAAATCGAGTAAATACACACCCGGCGAAAACGTCGTGCGTATGTGCGGCGCAAGGGATGGATTGTTTTCGACCAGTACGCGTTTGTCGTCCGCAACCTGCAGCACATAGCCTTTAAAAAGGCTCCCCGAAGAATACAGGGCGTACCAATCCCGCAGCGAAAACAGCAGGTTTTGCGGAAGCTCGTGCGAAGCGGTTTTTTTCAAAAGCGATTCAATACCCTCGGGTTTTGCGCCGCCGGCAAAGGCGCGGAGGCAGGCGGATTTTGTTATGCGGAAAGACGCAACGGCGGCACAGCTTTCAAGTTCCGTGCAGGACGCCAAATCGATAAAAACGGAAAGCGGAAGTTCTTTAAGCACGGTTATCGAAAACCCCGCGTTTATGCTGACCGAATTTTTAAAAAGTTCTGCGGAATTTGCCGAATTTGCGGAATTTTCTTCTCCGTTCTTTTGATCTTCGCCGCCCGGGGGCCGAACAAAATTCAGTTCGGCGTTTACCGTAAATACTTCAATGGTTTCATCCCGATTTTTTCCCGTCCGCTTCTTTTCCGCCGCCGAACCTTGCAGCAGTCCGAATAAAATAAGAGCGCCTGCAAGACTTTCGATCGTTACCTTTTCGTCTGATTCGGAAGTGCCCGCGCTTGTTGCGGCACAATTTTCGCGCAGCAGTCGCCTGAAGCGGTTTTCTTTTTGCGGGAACTCGCCTTGCCGCTCTTTGAGCAAAAACAGCAAGCGCTGCGCATCCTGCCGGAAAAGCCCTTCCGGCGGTACGAGCGATAAAAAATCCCGCACAAGGACGGCGGCTTTTTGAAGCTCATCGCGCGGAACACCATACGGCGCGCTGCTGCAATCCGTAAGGCAAAAAGCTGCGGCAATATAGGAAGCGCGGCTTAAAGGCGGAAGCAAAGCAAAGCTTTTCCATTTTGCAAAATCGGGCTCAAAAAGCGTTTCCCGGCCGAATTCTTTTTTTCGGAACAAAGATAAACTAAGCAACGCTTTGTGCGTTTTTTGCAAAAAATCGGCCGAAATTTCAGGGAAACAAAGGCCGACAAGTTCGTGCGTCTTTTTTTTAAAACTTCCGTCAGAACGGCAGCAATCGGGATTTTCGGCGGTAAAAGCAAACCATGACGCCAAAAGCCGCGCCGATAAAAAATGCCGTTCGCATACCGCCGGCTGCGTATCCTCTTGAACGAAGATTTCCGCCCGGCCGAAAGAATCCGGGTCGGCGGACACTTGGCGCACGGGATACGCTTGCGGAAAAAGCAATTCGGCGTTTATAAGCGGTTCGATGTCGCTCAACAGCAGCGGATTTACGTCAAAATATTCTTTTACATTTTCCGCATCTTTGCGCCGGAATAAAATCAGCCGCTCTTCAAGGTTCAAAAAAGCATTATGCAAAAAAGCAAATGAAAAGGTCGGCGAAAAAAAAGCGGCGGCTTTTTCTTTTGTGCAAAACGGAATGTATAAAACCGCGCCGATAATCATAAGTTCTTCGCGCGAAAGCAGTTTTACAAGAACGCGCCTGTTTTCTTCTTTGCGCAAAAAAGAAGTAAGCGATTCTATGAGTTTTTGTTTATTGTACGGTGTTTTTATTTCGCCCAAATAAAGGCGCATGAGGCCGAAAAAACCCGTTTCATCCATTGCGGTAAGGAATTCGCGCCAGCATAGGATATCGCGGACAGAAGAAGTTTTCACGGCGCACCTCCGCTTTCGGCCGGTTCGGTCGCCGCCGCTTCGCCGGCGCATTCTTCGATTGTACGCACCAAACGGTAAGCATAACCCTGTTCGGCAAGAAATTTTTGCCGGTTCGCGCCGAAGTCTTCTTCCTGCGTTCCGGCCGAAATCAGCGTTATAAAGCGGGCCGTACGGGTTTTCGGCCGTAAAATACGGCCGAGCCGCTGCGCTTCTTCCTGCCGGCTGCCGAAGGTTCCCGACACTTGAATGGCCATCGACGCATCCGGCAAATCGATTGCGAAATTCGCAACCTTGGATACAACCAAGACACGCTCTTTTCCTTTGCGGAAAGCATCGTACACGGCATCGCGTTCGCGCACCGGCGTTTTTCCCGTAATAAGCGGCACTTTCAGCACGTCGGCGATTTTAAACAGCTGGTCCAAATATTGGCCGATGATAAGGATTTTATCTTCGGAAAAGCGCCGGACCAGTTCGCACACGATAGGAATTTTTACCGGATTTTCGCCGGCAATGCGGTGTTTTTGGCGCAACGCAGCAACCGCATAATCGAGTTCTTTACCTTTGTCCATGTCCACGCGGAATTCTATACATTCGGCGCCGGCAATCCACCCCGCGCTTTCAAGCTCCTTCCACGGAACGTCGTAGCGTTTCGGCCCGACCAAAGAAAATACCAAGCCTTCACATCCGTCTTCGCGTACAAGGGTTGCGGTTAAACCGACCCGGCGTACAGCTTGAAGTTCGGCCGTTACACGGAATACGGGAGCCGGCAAAAGGTGCACTTCGTCGTAAATAATGAGCCCCCAGCTGCGCTCGCGGAAGAGTTTAAAATGCGGATAGGCGCCTTCTTTTTTCGGCCGCCACGTTAAAACCTGATACGTCGCAACGGTTACCGGCTTGATTTCTTTGTTTTCCCCGGAATATTCGCCGATTTCATCGGGACTTAAATCCGTTTTATCTAAAAGTTCGCTTATCCATTGATGAACGGAAGAAATGTTCGCCGTAACGATGAGCGTACTCGTTTGCAGCTTTTCCATAAGCAGCATGCCGACAATCGTTTTTCCCGATCCGCAGGGCAGCACGATTGTACCGAACCCCGTTCCCGGTCCGCCGTTCCCCAAAAAGGAAGCGGCCGCTTCTTTTTGGTATTCTCTGAACGCAAAATCTTTTCCCGATAAGGTGCGTTCCCGCAGCGAAAAAGAAAGCCCTTCTCCTTCGCGGAGCGGCACCTCGTCTTTTACGGGCCAGCCGGTTTTTAAAAGTTCTTCTTTTATCGTTCCCCTGTCGGTAAGCAAAAGCTTAAAGGCGTACAGGGACGGCCGGCCGCCTGTCGTATTTTCGGGTTTTTCGGTTGTCGCGGCGGGCGGCGCATACTCGGGCAGGGGCTGCAGATATTTTAACAGTTTTTTGTTCGCTTCCAGTTCGCGGTATACGGCAAGCGACTGCGTTTCCAAAATCAGCGTATCTTCGCCTTCCGAACCGGAAAGCGAATCGGGAAGAAGCCGCAGTTTGCCGAATCGGGAAGCGGTTTCGCGGATCCAAACAATAATCGGCTGCGGAACGTCGAAACGCGAATAGGTTTTTAAAACATCGACGGCATAGTCGGGAGAAAAACCGGCGCTTGCGGCATTCCACAAAGAAAGGGGCGTAAGACGGTAGGTATGCAGATGTTCCGGCGAGCGCTCCAATTCCGCAAAGGGAATTAAAGCACGGCGGCATTCGTCCGCCTGCGGTGCGTGAATATCCAAAAGCAGGGTTTTGTCGCCCTGCACGATAAGAGGATTGGAATTCTGCATAACGGTCTATTTTAATCGGTTAAACTGAATTCTTCAAGACGCCCCAGCTGTTTTATCTTATCGGTGAGCGAAAAAATATCCAAAGACGGCGGAACGCGCACGGAAAACGAAATGCTCAAATGTTTTTGTCCCAAAATGCGCGTTACATCGGTCGTCATGATAATCAAACCGTTCGCATGAATCAATTTACTTAAAGCGTCAAGGTCGACGCGCTTGTTTTCAAATACCAAATTCAAGTGTTTGGCGCGTTCTGCGGGAAAATATTTTTCTTCGACTTTTTCAAGAAAAATCAAAGCAAAAACATACAAAAACAGGGCGGTATAGGCCGGAATTACAAAACCCGCACCGATTGCCAAACCCAAAGCGGCCGCCGACCAAATTATCGCGGAAGACGTTAAACCTTTAATGTTCAAACCTTGGCGCAAAATGGTACCGGCACCCAAAAAACCTATACCGGATACAACCTGAGCGGCAATACGCGCGGGGTCTCCGCGGGCGGGGTTTTCTGACAAGCGCGCCGTATATACCGAAAGAAGCATTAACAGCGTTGAAGACACGGAAATTAAAATCAGCGTACGCATACCGACAAACTGCTGTCTGTGCTTGCGCTCCCAGCCTAAAATACCTCCGGCAATAAAACTGAGAAAAATACGCATCAGGCATGCGTACCAACCGAGGTCCGTACCGAAAAAAAGATCGTGTATTTTAGCCAAACTCATAACTTATTATCGGTTAAAAGGATTCCATCCTACAGAAAATTTTGAACCGACGCGCAGCCAGCGTGCGCTCTGTTTTTTGCCGCCGCTTTTAGACGCAGCGGCAGCGGATAACGCGGAAAAAACAAAATCCGCCATTTCGTCGTCATTTTCCGCCGCCGGGTCTTCTTCGCACAGCAAAAAATCGATACCCGAAGCAAATGCATTCGACAAAGCCGTTTGTTCGGCAAAGGTTTTAAATGCGGACGCGGCGGCAAGCACAAAGGCCTGCGACGAACTTACAGCTTCTTTTCGTGCGCCGAATTTCGCGTTTTCGGGATACGGCTTAAAAACAAAGCATAGCGTTCCTCCGCCGAGCTTCGCAAAACGGCCGAGCAGTTCACGCGTTATGTGCATGTATGAAGCAATCAAATCGTCTATGCCGGAAGAAAGCGATTGGCTGTCGCGCAGGTGAATTTTTTTTATATAAGAAAGCGTATCGAATATAAGCAGCGCGTGAGTCAATTCGGACAGCGCCGTTTGCGCTTCAAAAACAAAAGAGCGCGCCGACACGGGAGAAACTTTTTGCCACACAAAACCTTTAACCGGTTCGGCGGGAATTTGAGCGTTTTCATCTTCGGCAAGCGATGTTATAACGGAAAATCCGTTTGCCGAAGCGGCCTTTACAAATGCACGCGTTTCCGGAAAATCCTTTCCGGCGATTATAATGCCTTTGTTCATAGTAAAAGTATAACAAAGCTTTTCTCTTTTCTCAAGTACACGATTGACTGTCGTCGCGTCATAGGGTATTCTTCGGATATGAAAATTTGGATAAAGTTTCTTATCGGCTGTGCGCTCGGCATTCTTTTGGCTTTATTTTTGCCCTTCGAACACATTCAACTCAAAGCTTTTTTTAAATTTTGTGCGGAACTTACCGTAAGAATGGGAAGATATTTTTTGCTGCCCGTTCTTTTTTTTAACATGACAATCGCCGTAACCAAGCTGCGCGACACGCGAAAACTGCTGCGCACGGGTCTTTTTACCCTCATAACCGGAGCGGGAATTACGCTTATAACAACTTCAATCGGTATCGTTTCCGCCCTTATCATAAAACTGCCGCGCATTCCCATTTCGGTTGAAAAACTGTCCGAACCGATAAACCTGAATCTTTCCGATCATTTTTTATCCTTATTTCCGTACAACGGCGTCGGTGCGCTTTTTGACGGCGCTTTTTTGCTACCCGTCTTTGTTTTAGCCGGGTTTTTGGGTGCGGGATTCGCATCAGACAGCATTAGAGCAAAGCCCGCCTTTACTTTGTTTGATTCGCTTTCCAGAATCAGCTACGCCGTGTTAAGTTTTTTTACGGACTTAATCGCAATCGGCATCATCGCCGTATCGTGCATGTGGGCGCTGACTTTTTTTGAAACACTTGTGTCGGGAACTTTTACCGGTTTGTTCCTTTTATTGTTTGCGGATTCCGTTATCATTATCGCAGGCCTTTTGCCCGTGCTTTTACGCTTTTTGTGCCGCGAAAATCACCCGTATAAGGTTTTGTTTGCCGGTATTGCGCCGATTATCGGAGCTTTGTTTTCGGGCGATGTAAATTTCAGCCTTGCGCTAAACCTCCGGCACGCAAAAGACAGTTTGGGCATCCGGCGCAGAATCGGAGCGGTAAGTATGCCGATTTTTTCCGTTTTTGCCCGCGGCGGAACGGCCATGGTTATTGCCGTATCTTTTATCGTTGTTTTGCGCTCCTACTCCAGCCTCGGCATCTTTTTCAGCGACATTCTGTGGCTCACGGGGCTGTCGTTCGGCATTTCGTTTTGCTTAGGCTCTTTTCCGACCGGCGGCGCGTTCGCGGCTCTTACGATTTTATGTACCGTGTACGGGCGCGGCTTTGAAGCCGGTTATTTGCTGCTTAAACCCGCCGCTGTCGTCATCTGCGCCTTTGCCGCTGCAATAGACACGGCCATATCGCTGTTTGCAACCTACTATGTCGCCTCACGTGAAAAGATGGTAATAGCCAAGGATTTGAAACATTATATATAGACTATTGAGCTGCGGGACTGACAAAAAAAACATTTTTTGAACAGCCCCGGCTCCTTAAATTTTTTTATCGCTTTTTGTTTTTGATTTCTTCACCGGTTGAACTTTCAAAAGTTCTTCCCCAACCGGTACAAATGGCAACACACATAACCGCAAAAAGAAAATAGGCGTATAAGGTTCCTCCCGCTACGGTTAAGGGTGAAAGACCGGTAAGCGCCGAACCTATAAATACAAAAACACTCATAAACGGAATACACGCCGGAAGGCTGTTTGCTATGGCATCTAATAAATTAGCCCGTCGATAAGGATGAATATCCCGTGCTTTTCCGATTTCATTTAAAACCGGACCGAACGTAAGTATACACACACTTGATACGCCGCCGAAAATAATATCGGTCAACGAAATGCCTATAATCGCAGCTACTTCTGTTCCGCCGGGTGTTTTTGCCATTTTGCTGTTCAATATCTTTTTTACAATATAGTCGAGCATTCCGGCTTCAGTAATGACTCCCATAATACCGAATACGGCAATGACCAAGCCTACCGTACCGAGCATACTTGCAACGCCGTTGACCAAAAAGCCTGTAATAGCGTTGTGTTCGGGATCATTGGCAAAAACGGCCGTGATAGGAAACAGACCCAGAGATACTCCGGTTAAAATACCTAAAAGCAAACCGATAAACAAGCCTAAAAATATATTACGTGTTTTTGTTGCAATGATAAGCATGACAATCACGGGAAGTAACATAAATAAGCTTTTAGGATTTGCCGCTTGTTCGATTTGTATGCTTTCCACTCCGGCACCCGTTCCGCCGAAAATCAAGAAGAACAACAGGGTTATACTGCCTGCAACTAACGAATATTTTAAGCGTGAACGAACACAGCCTCCGACATCGGCGGGTCTGCCGTTTCGGAATTGTTGAGTTGAAGCGGATGCTATAGTTGTATCGGAGATGGGAGCCAAGTTATCTCCAAAAATTGCGCCGGAAACAATAGCTCCTGCTAAAAACATAGGGTTTGACTGAAGAATTATGCCTGCGGGATAAAAAATCGGAAACGCGGAAAACATTGTGCCGATTGAAGAACCTGTTGCCGTAGACATAATACAGACAGCAAAAAAAACAAAACCGACAAAAATACCGCCTTTAACGCCTATGGAATTGGCAAGCCATACGAAGCCGCCCGACAAATTGCTGGCTTTCATCAAGGCGGAAAACATTCCGATTACAAAAAAAATAACAATGACGGAAACGGAACTTACGGAAGATATACCTTTAATTGCAGCATTCCAATATTTTGTATAACTTGTACAAAATACGCCTCCGATAAGCAAGGCTATAAAGCCGGCCATAGCCAAGGCTTCCATGTTAAATGCTTTCAGCCCTATAAACATTAAGGCGCAAAAAGCAAAAAAAATAACAACAGGAACCAATGACAAAAACATACTTCCTCTAAATTGAAGTATTTCATGTTTTTCTTGTCCGTTTTCCATTTTTTTCCTCCTCCTGAAAAATGAATTTACTTTACAAGATTTTTTTCTTGAGCCATGTTCAGTAATACGCGCCGAATACGTTTAAATCTTTCAACGGCGGCATCGTCATCCCAAAAACATCCGGTAACAATGCGAATACAACCCTTACCTTGTTCTCCATACGGATTTCCCTGGTTTACCAATATTTTTGCTTCCGACATTAATCTGGAAACAACTTCTTCACTGCTTCCCAGTTTACTGATATTCAGCCAAGAAAGAATTCCGCTTTCACTCATTTTCATCCGAACACCGGGAATATCATGCAAAATCTCATAGGCAAGCCGACGTCTTTTTTCCAGTTTAATATAGTTTTGTTGTAAATGTTCGGTATCTTCTATGGCGGCAATAGCCCCTATTGTCGATAAGGTTGATGACGCACCCAAAACATTTACCGCAGCTCCGTACAGGACGTCCATAATAACATCGTTTGCATATATATACCCGATACGAAACCCGGAAAGACCAATCCCCTTGGAAATTGAACAGACGGTAAGTGTTCTCTCCCACATTCCGGGAAGAACTGCCGGATGAACAAATTCAATTCCGTCATAAATGTGATCTTGAAACGCTTGGTCGCTTACTAAAATCAAATCGTGTTTTTTTACAAATTCGCATAAGTCTTCTATGCTTTTTCGGCGAAAAACGGTTGTTGTAGGATTATTCGGATGACAAAATAAAACCATTTTGGTTTTAGGGGAAAGACGTTTTTCAAATTCTTCCATACGAAATTGATAATTATCTTCTTCAAACAACGGAACGGGAACGGTTTTGGCACCTAATAATTTACCGTTTAAAAAATTGCTCGGATAACTCGGATCCGGAACGAGAACTTCATCTCCTTCATTTATAAACGGCATCATAGAAAATAAGAGTCCGGAATCGGATCCCGGCGTAATAATGATATTACGCGACGGGTCTATAGTTAATCCCGTTCTTTTTGTAATATATGCTGCAAGCGTTTTTCGCAGCAACAAATCACCGATAGGCATTGAATAGTGAGATGCAAAACCCTGATCTACGGCTTTATGCAAAACATCTTTAACGGATTGCGGAATTGAAGGGTCGGGAAAAAAGGGGTCTGCCCAAGCCATAATATCACCGCCGGCTTTCATAAAATTACCGGCACCCTCTCCGACATCCGCTTTTGTAACTTCAAGAAAAAGACCTCCTTGAAGGTCTTTAAACTTGTTATTCATTAAATGTCTGATACTGATAATGCTACCCTCCTATAACTTCCGCAACAGCTTCCACTTCAACCAAAACTCCTTTCGGCAGCTCTTTTACTGCAATACAACTGCGTGCGGGTTTTTCGGCAAAGAATTCCGAATATACTTTATTAAAAGCGGCAAAATCAGCCATCGATGCGAGAAAGCATGTCGTTTTCAATACCGAATTTAAAGAGCTTCCCCCTGCTTCCAAAACGGCTTTTAAGTTTTGTAAAACCTGTTTTGTCTGTTCCGTAATTTCGGTACCGATTACCTCTCCGGTTTCCACCGACAAAGGTATTTGCCCGGAGGTAAATAAAAAATTACCGCTGCGGATACCTTGAGAATAAGGGCCTATTGCAGCCGGTGCTTTGGAAGTGTTAATCTTCTCAGCCATATGTATATCTCCTTTTAGTGATTTTTCTTTAAGTATATGGTAACACTGAAATTTTTTTTAGTCAATAAATTTTTTTACACTATTTTTGTATGCTTTTACAGTTTTGCCGAATTCTGTTCTTTAAATTAAAAAAAGAATTAATTATAATAAAATATCAGGGGGTTCTTAATGAAACATGCTATAACCTTATCTTTAACCGATAGAGCCATTCTTGCTTCATACGATTCCGTATTGGACGGTCTTTCCGCCTTTTTCGGCGACGGAATAGAATTTGTCCTTCACAGTCTTGAAGATTTGGATCATTCCGCAATAAAAATTATAAACGGTCATTATTCAAACAGAAAAGTCGGTGCTCCCATTACCAATCTTGCGTTGGAACTTTTACAAAAAATAAATCTTAATAAACACGACAATCCGAATATGGTATATCAAAATCAGAGCAAAAACGGGTCTCCGATTAAAGCGGCAACTTTTCCTATTTTCGGAGAAAATAAAAAAATCATAGGATTAATATGTATCAATTTCCATTTGGATATTCCTCTACATATATTTTTAAATAATTTTT
>CAJPNP010000033.1 GCA_905372025.1 uncultured Treponema sp.
TTTACCGTTTTTGCATTATTAAAGGCTGCGGCTAAATCCGGCGGAGCGGTAAAGTTTGTGTGATTGCCTTCGGTAACGCCGGTGTATTCGGTGTAAAGAACACAGTATCCACCATAGCTGCTTGTAATCTGCGGTAAATCGTCAAAGAGTTTGGTAAAGGCTTGTGCGGTGAGCCGATTGTTATAGCAGTTCAGCCTTTTCAAAGCAGTACAGCCCTGCACATTAAGCTCGGCAAGCCGATTGCCGGAGCAGTCCAGCCCTTGCAAAGCGGTTAAGCCCTGTACGTCAAGTGCGGTTAGCTGATTGCCCCAGCAGTTCAGCCATTGCAAAGCGGTTAAGCCCTGCACATTAAGCTCGGTCAGTCGATTGCCGGCGCACCACAGCGTTTGCAAAGCGGTTAAGCCCTGCACGTCAAGTGCGGTTAGCTGATTGTCGCCGCAGTACAGCGTTTGCAAAGCGGTTAAGCCCTGCACGTTAAGAGAGGTTAGCTGATTGTCGCCGCAGTGCAGCGTTTGCAAAGCGGTTAAGCCCTGCACGTTAAGTGCTGTTAGCTGATTGCTGTTGCAGCCCAAGTCTTTCAAGGCGGTTAAGCTCTGTACGTTAAGGGCGGTTAGCTGATTTTCGCCGCAGGCCAGACTTTCCAAAGAGGTTAAGCCCTGTACGTCAAGTGCGGTTAGCTGATTGCCCCAGCAGTTCAGCTCTTTCAAAGCGGTTAAGCCCTGCACGTTAAGTGCTGTTAGCTGATTGCCGCCGCAGCCCAAGTCTTTCAAGGCGGTTAAGCTCTGCACGTTAAGTGCGGTCAGCTGATTGTTGTGGCAGTACAGCGTTTGCAAAGCGGTTAAGCGCTGCACGTTAAGTGTGGTCAGCTGATTGTCGCCGCAGTGCAGCGTTTGCAAAGCGGTTAAGCCCTGTACGTCAAGTGCGGTAAGCCGATTGCCGGAGCAGTTCAGCTCTTGCAAAGCGGTTAAGCCCTGCACGTTAAGTGCGGTAAGCTGATTGCCGTAGCACCACAGCTCTTTCAAAGCGATTAAGCCCTGCACGTTAAGAGAGGTAAGCTGATTGCCCCAGCAGTTCAGCCCTTTCAAAGCGGTTAAGCCCTGCACGTTAAGTGCTGTTAGCTGATTGCGGTTGCAGTTCAGCCCTTTCAAAGCGGTTAAGCCTTGTACGTTAAGGGCGGTTAGCTGATTGCGGCTGCAGTACAGATCGGTGATCTTGCCTTTGAGGATTACCAGTATGTCTTTTGCGTGCAGTGTAGTTTCGGTGCCGCTTGTAAGCGTTGTAACAGTACAGCCTTCAACTGTAACGAGGGAGTTATCTGAGGTTGTTACCATAACTTTGATGTCAAGTTTGTCGGGGCTTAAGATAAGCGAGGCGCCGCCTTCAACAAAGGGGGCTTCGGGCAGTGCTGCACTTCCGCCTGTTCCCGCATCGGGCATTTGCGCCGCGTTTGAACATGCGGTCATGATCACGAGTGTAAGCGCCAAACCGGCAAAGAAAAACGATTTGAGTTTTGTCATATATTCCTCTCATAAAAACTTTTGCAGGAAGTTGTAACTTCCGAAAAAGTTTTTAGCCGTGCGCGAGCCTCGCAACGAGGAGCTTTGCTCCGACGTTTCTAGCGGCGCACACGTTCAATAATCGAGTTTGCAAAATAACGTATACCGTATTCATTCGATTTTTATCGAAACGGCACGTATACACGATTTCTGCAAACATCCGTACAAACTCGAGATAAAAAGTGTCGGCGATATTTCAGACGACACTTTTTATCATGCCTCCTGTCTTTTTAATTGGTAATATATACGCCCGTTGCCGTTTTCCCTTAGCTTGCCGTATTACCGGAATTATTAATAAACGTACCGCTGGGCTCTTTGTGAATTACATCACCGCTGCCCGAAGTATTTCCGGTTATGGAGCCGCCTTCCCAGTAAAAAATGCCATAGACTGATACCGCCTTGCCATTCTGGTATGCGATATTGCCGGTAATTGTTCCGTTTTCCATGGTAAATATACTGCTGATGAGTCCTGTTCTGTCTACACGTACGCCGCCGCCGTAATTGGCTCTGTTTCCGCTCATTGTTCCATTGTTCATGGTAAACTTACCGCCGGCAGTCACCATAACGCCGCCGCCAAAGCCTGCAACATTATTCCCGATCGTTCCCCCGTTTAAGGTGAATGAGGCATGAGTATCGGAACCGGTGCCCTGACCGCGCACATACACCCCGCCGCCGTCTTCTACAGATCCGGTATCGACTTTGTTGTCATTGATGTTTCCGCTTTGCATTGTAAAAGAAGCGGATTTTTCAATATAAATACCGCCGCCTTTCGCCGCCGACGTATCTGTCGCCAGATTATAAGACACCTTCCCGCCGGTCATCGTGCTGCCGTTCGTGCCGCTTCCGGTAAGGAAGATACCGCCGCCGTTTTTCGCTTTGTTGCCTTTTGTTACACCGGCTTGGGTGCCGCTATAGAGTTGATCGCCGCCGATAGTTGCGTCTTTGAGCGTAAGCTTGCTGTCTTTGATATAAAGACCGCCGCCGTTTTCTTCTGCAACACAGCTGTTTATCTTTGTATTTGTCAAGGTAATTTCGGCATTCAGCGTGGTATTATTTTGTGCGTAAATACCGCCGCCGTCTTTTGCGCCGTTGCCGCTTATGATTGTGCTGCCTTGTACGGTAAGCTTTCCGCCGTCAATCTGGATACCGCCG
Source organism: uncultured Treponema sp. (assembly GCA_905372025.1). Classification (GTDB taxonomy): domain Bacteria; phylum Spirochaetota; class Spirochaetia; order Treponematales; family Treponemataceae; genus Treponema_C. Next base: position 2,709 of record CAJPNP010000033.1, read on the forward strand.
CCGGTTCCTATGAGGTTTGCCGGGTTGCCGGTTTCGTGCAGCTTGTTGTCTTTAATGCGGGATGCTCCCTTTATCGTGGTCTGAGCGTCGTTGCCGAGCCAAAGTCCCGCGCCCCTCGGGTTTTTACCGGAAACTCCCTCTATCGTGTTGCCTTCTATTGTGCAGCTGTCAATGACGACTTTTATTTGCATGTTCGCTATTGCAAGTCCGCCGCCGGAATACGTCAGTATGGAATCGGTCATTTTAATTTTGTTATAAGAAATTTCTCCGCCCGTTATCGTGTACTCGGAAGAATCGTAGGAGCCATCGTTAAAACATATCCCCCCTCCGTCGCCGTCGGTTACTTCATTATTTTTTATGATACAATTTTGCAACGTCATGCCCGTACCACCCTCAAGACATATGCCGCCGCCGTTCTTTGATTTATTGCCGTCGAATGCCGAAGCGCCGCCGATAGTGGAGCCGTCTAAAACCAGTTCGCCGACTGAATAAATGCCGCCGCCTGCCCCCGTTGCTTCACAGTTTTTAATAATGCAGTTTTTAAGGTGCGCCTTGCATCCCGCTTTGACAAGTATGCCGCCTCCCTGCGCTCCTTCTCCCGAACTTGCCGCCTTTCCGTTTTTAAGCGTCAGGTTTTCAAGCGTAAGTTCTCCGCCGTCCTCTACTGTAAAGATGCGGTGAGGCGTTGGAGGACGATTGGTGCCGCTGCTGTTTGCGTTGAGTACGGGAGTTGAGCCGGTTCCTTTTACGGTAATCTTTTTTGTTACGCTGATCGCACCGTAATTATCCGTCGCGCTTGTTGCCGTTATAGCCCCCTGTACAAGGAATTCATCGCCGTCTTCCACCGATGACGCTTCGATAGCTTCTTTCAGCGTTTTCCACGCATCGGAACCGCTTGGTATGACAGTCGTCGCTTGTTTCAAGACGAGGGCGGTGTCGTTATATATGAGCTTCCACGGAGTCGTCGGATTTTGATCGGTTATTTTAAACCTTTTCGCATACGCGCTGATGTCTACGCCGGAAGCGTTTACGATTGTACGTCCTGCCGTATAATCGTCAGGCGTTATCTTTGCGACGGTGTGCGTACCCGTAAGAGACGCCGTTACGGTTATCTTTGCATTTTGGGATTGATCGCTTGCGTGCTTTTCCAAATAGACGTCGTTCGCTTCGTCAATCTTCGCGTCGCCTGATATGTTGAATGTGCCGCCGCTTGCAAGATAAACGGCCGCACCTTTTCCAGTCGGCGCAGTGTTACCGGAGAGCACGCAGCCTGATCCGACGGTAAGGCTGCCGCCTTCTCTGACATATACCGCGCCGCCCAGTCTAGGTACTGCGGTGACAGTACAGTTTTTAATATCAGTATCGGTCATTTCTACAGAAGAGCCGTTATCGCCTATTCCGATGCCGCCGCCGTAACCTCCGTCATCATTTTTAGCGTTTTGCAGCGTTATATTTTTAAGAATGAGCTTTCCGTTAAATTCTACATTAAATACGCTGCATAAATTTGAAGCATCGAGTATTGAAGAAGCTTTGTTATCTCCTATGACGGTAACCGTTCTGCCAGGATAATCATGCGATTCACGTATTCCGCTGACTTCTATATCCGTATGGTTTTCTACAGGAGTCCCGTCGGGATGTGGAGGATAGCCGATATTTTTCGCCTTTAATATTCCGCTTATCTTGACAGTACCCGCGCCTCCCAAAGGAATCTTTCCTATAGCAGCTTTCAGCATATACCACACCGGCAAATTGTTGACCGCTTTTAGTTCCCTTCGTACTTTATAGTACAGAGTGCGCATTGTGCTGTCGTCAAAACCTTCGCCCTTTGCCTGAATGGTAACTTTGTACACTGTCTCACCGCCGGCCTCTGTCGGAGAAGGAAGCGTAACGACAGCGCTTTGTTCTTCCGTAAAGGATGCGGTACCGGAGACGGAAGCACCCGAAACATATTCAGCGCTTCCCGTTACGGTAACGCCTGCAGGATAATCTGTCCCGTCAGGTTTTTTAATCGTGAGCTTTACGGCCCCTCCGTATGCGCTGTACACGGGGATCGCGTGAGTTTCGTCCGAACCGTCGGGTGATACGCCGCCGATCGGGGCGCCCCCGCCGTTCAAGTCGTTGCCGTCTACGGTAGCTATGGTACCCGGCGTAACAATTTTAGTCGCTTCAGTATACACGCCGAAAGCGGCTACATTGTCTATGTCCGCATGGGCGAATACCTTAGGGGCGGGAAGCGTGCTCTTGCCGATGGTTTGTTCCGCACGCGCGGAATAAAGCTTTCCGTCAAAGAGCCGTATGCCGTATTTTGCCGCAGCCCCACCTACTGGAACGTCCGTTTTAAGATAGAGCACCCACGGACCGGAAGGAACGGTGTCCGGCTGCGGGCTGCCCGAAAAAACTCCCGCTTCCGTGAAATTTAATGAATCGACAGCCGTTTTCGCGATAAAAGTACCGCCTGAGTGTGCAATATCAAAATCGCTATGATCCGATTTAAGCGTAACGGAATGCGGAGTTTCATCACCGCCGTTTTTGCTCACATATACGTGTGTAAGATCACTGTGCAGCGGAACGCCGGAGAGCACGTTTTCGCCAGGTAAGCCGTCCGCCTTAAAGCACAAAACGTAATAGTGTTTGCCCTGCGAATCGGCCGTATATGTTTTAAAAAGCGCAATTTTACCGGCCGCTGCCTCAACGGGCGCGGGATTCGGCGGCGGCGTATTCGCTTCCAGATCGAATGAGTAGGTTTGATTGAATTTTCTGCCGTCCGTACTGTAGAGCGTAATCGAAGTGCCGATGTTTGCGCGGCTGTGCTCGTACCGCTTCAAAAAAGCCGGTTTGTACGTCAATGTCAACGTATCGTGCGCGCTTTGCAAAAGTGTATAATCGGCGTTTACCGCAGGCGGATTTGTACCCGAACTATCGTGTATATTACTTCCAAAGCTTACGATATCCGGCGGCGCTCCCGCATCTCCCGGCATTACAAACAAAAAGTTTTTGGGATTGCGCACGGTAAGCGTAATAACTGCATCGGTCGCCGACGGCACGCACTGAACGCCTGCGGGACTCGTCTGCGCAGGAGACGCCGCTCTGAAACCGGTGATGACGGGCTCCGACGCCCAATAACCGAGTTCTTCATCCATATCCGCTAAAAACTGTTTGCAAGCGGTTATCGCGAGCAGTGCCGCAAGAGAGGCGGCGCCGATAAGTACCGTCATAAATTTACGCATATCAATTTCCTTAAAACATCCAGCCGACCGAAACTTCGGGCTGAACAATATACTTTGGCATACCTTTTCTGAACACGATAAAGTGTTCAACGCCGGCTTCGACATACATCTTTTTGAATACATTTAAAAGCTGCAGCGATGTTCCCGCATCGATGCCCGCCCCCCAATACCAGTACGTGGGACTTTTTACGTTACCCGAACCGTCAAACACAAAACGGCTGTTTACCAAAAAGGCGGCGCCGAAGCCTGCGTGTACGTCGAGGTTTAAGCGGTGTTTTATAAGCGGATAGATATATACCGCATTCAGCTGTGCGGTCATAAGCGTACCGTTCAGCCTGTAATACTCGTGTTTTGAGTTCATCATTGCAGCCGAATAGGTCAGATTAAAGCCGAAATGACCGTAAGTTCTTTTTACCGGTACGAGCGAAAAGCGGAATATGCCGCCCAAGGGGGCGACGCTCCGGTTATAATACGTTTTGAATACGCTGTGTCCCGCAAAGCCGGTAAACGCATAACCGACCGACGCATAGGCATCCACGGGCTTTTGGAATTTGAAGATTACGGTTTTGCTTTTGTCGGTTAAGCCGCTTATGTCGCGCACGGTAAAGGTATAGGCGCCCGGATTGAATTTGTTTAAGTTCAATTCAAAGCGGGCTTTTTTTCCGTCTTTGGAAAGTTCTGCCGGCACAAGCGGAATCGGAACGCTCCCCTGTTTGTTCAAAAAAAACACGGTATGGCGCAAAAAGTATGCACCGGATGCGGCAAAGGTGCCGTCAAAAAATTCATCCAAATAGATGAGCTGCGGCGACACGGAGTTGACTTCCGGCTGGTGCGCAATCAAAATTTCAAAATTGCGGTAAGCGCTGGACGCTTCGGCCTGTTCGAGCAGGTTGATGACGGTTATCTTATAGCGGTAACTTCCCGGCGGAAGCGACACATCGGTAAAGTTGTCTTTAACCAGTTTTTTATCGATTCTGCGCCACTTACCGTTATCGTCCTCTTTTTCAAGTTCGAACTCGTAGCCAAAAATATCTTCAACCGCCTGCCATGAAAGCCGCTGGTATAAAACCGAGCCGTGTTCGCTTTCCTCGATAAAATAGTGCGTCGTTTCGTCGGCTTGCTGCGCAATAGGTGCCTGCGCATATGCGGACGGCAGGCACAAAAAAAAGACGATCGCGCACAAAAATACGCCGGTAGGCGAAAAACGTTTATCTTCCATACAGCACTCCGGTATCGTCGGTTTCGACCTTTTTCGCTTGCGGCAAATCTATAACAAAGTGCCGTACCGAAGCGTTCCCGTCTTGGAACAATAAGCCGTTTTTCAAGCGCCGCTGGGCACGTATGTCGGCAGAAAACGTTCCCCGTGATAATTTGGCAAGTTCGGTAAATGTAAAAGCACATTCACCCGCCTTACCCGCCGCCGAAGCTTCGCTTGCGTCTATATTGCGCTCGAAAATCGTTTGATTTTTAGCGTTGTACAGTTTGATTGAATAATGCGTGGCTTCGTCGTTCCTTTTCCATCGGAACACAATGCTGCGGTTCGTTTTGAAAAAATTTACGCCGAAGGTTTGGTTTTCCGCCGGAAAAGAAACGGCAAGTTTTTCAAGCGGCGGTATGGGAAGCACGGTAAAAGTTCCGTCCCGTACCGACGAAATGTCCAGCCCGTCTTCGGTTGCGGCCGTAACGCGCCAGCGGTATGTTCCGGCGTCAAGGGGCGGAAGACTCACCGTATAAGAAGGATTTGCGGCCGAAATTATGCTGCCTGCCTTACCGACCTTTTCGAGTACGAGCCTGCTTTTTACGGGCTTTTCGACCGAACTCCATTGCAGGCTGCCCGGCTTGAGCGCCGCATCCACTCCGGAGATCCGTGCCCCGCGCAGCGGCGACACAAGTTCAACCGGGCGAAGATGCTTTAAGTCGAAGGTTTTATCGGCGGCATAGCTGTAACGCCTGCTCGACGTTACAGTCGCCGCGGCAAAGCCCTGCACGTGTATAACGTACTGCCCCTCTCGTATCGACTGTAAAGCCATTTTTACTTCGGTGTCGGTAATGTACAGATTTTCGTATAAGGGCTGCGAGTCCAAGCCCGGCTCGGTGATTTTTACTTGATAATAATCGGCAAGCGGAACGGCCGTCCACGCAAAGGTTGTTTTGGCATCGGGGCGGACAACGACCGAATCGCCTACTCCGATAAGTTCGGGACGATTAAGCGCAGGAGCAACGTTCAGCTTTTTAGCCGGCGTATGAAAAGTTTCATCTTCGCTTTTTACCGCCACACGCCAATAACAGTCGCCCCGCTCGAGCATAAGGCCTTCGATGCCGGAACCTTGCGCTTTTACGTCGAGAACGGGAGATGAAAAATCGGGCGACAAGGACACTTGAAAGCGCTGCTCGCCTTCCAAATTTGTCTTCCACGTAAAGCGCGTGTCGAGACACAGCGTGTCGGCCAACACGTAATTGTCCGGCGGAAAAAGCGAACGGAGGATAACTTCGCTGTCGCGCGTTTTAAAAGAGGCGGCCGCGCTCGAAGTCAAGCGCTCGCCGTTTTTATCGAGTCCTTCGACCGTCCAATAATAGCTGCCGTTCGGGAGCGCTTTTGCAGCGTTTTTCAGCTCGTAATAATTGATGTCGGAAAAACGCTCCAAAACGGGATTGTTCATTGCTTCGGTTTTTGCAACGCGCACGAGGTATTTTTTTACTTCGTTTACGCTCTTCCACGAAAAGGTTACGCTTTTACCTTCGGCCGTATCGGCGATTTTTCCGGGCGCAAGCTGTTCTATGGGTGCAAAGGTTTTTTGTTTTTCGATGTAAAAAACCGACGCGGGAGTCGGCTTGCGGCTCGCTTCGTCTTCCGCCGCATAAATCGGCGTTAAACGCCAGTACCATGTTCCGTCGCCGGGAAGCACGAACGAAATCGATTCGCCGCTCACCTGTTTTGTAACGGCGGGATTTTTCATGCCGGGATCGGAAGCCGCTTCGAGCACGTAGGACGAACAGGCTTCGTTGCCCTTCCACAAAAACCGCACGGCCGGAAGCGCTTCTTTATACGCATAGCGCTTGTTGCTCGCAGGTTCAAGAATCACGGGCGGGGGCGCGGACAACACGGTAAATTTTCCCGAATCGGAAGAAGCATCATCCGGGCCCTTTTCGGCAGCGTACAGTCTCCAATAAACGGTACCGGAACCCTCGTCAACCGTCAGCTCTTTTAAGCCGGTAACCGACACGCGGCGCACATTTTGCGTAAAATCGCGGCTGCGCGACGTTTCCAAAATCAATTCGCTGTTATCGGCAAAAGAGCTGTACCATTTAAACGGAACCGCAGCCGCTTTACCGTCGGCGTTTTTATTCAGTATTTTCGTTCCGGAAGCGGGACTTATAACCGAAACGAAGGAGCGCTCAGGCGCGCCGGCATTCACAACCGTCCCTTCGGTTAAGATTTCACCTTGCGCCGCGGAATCCGCTTCGGCAAAACTGCCGTCCGTTTTGCTCAGCGCGGCTTGTCCTTTTTCGACGCTCAAACGCAACACGCCGCCGGAAGAATCGGTTTCCCGGTCGGTCTCAAGCTTTTGCATGTGCAAAACCGAATCTTTTTCCACATTGACCGCCGCATTGTCCGAGCGTACGGTCATCGCCGAGCCTGCCGTCTGCACCGAAACGCTTCCTTCGGCAACCTGTACGGACGTTTCGTCTTTTTGCGCTTGCTTAAAGATTTGAATCATCGTATTCGCGCCGACACTTATGACGTTTTGATCGGGAAAATAAATTGTCGCTTCGGATGAAGGCGCAGTGCGAATAATGTCGCCGTTATACACGGGAGAATACTGCGCAGGCCTGTCCCATACGGAACGGTCGAGAAATTTCCGCTGCACGCTTTTGTATTTATACGAAACGGATGCGACCGGCACCTTATCGCTGCGCTCAAGCGTTTTGTTCACATCGCGGTAAAACACCTGCGCCGTAAAGGCAACCGCAGCCAGAGAAAACACAACGACGGCGATATCCTGCAATACGCTTATTGCACTCGGAGAATCAGAATTGTATTTTGTATTTTCTTTCGTCTTCATTGATGTTTACCTTCGCAAAATCGGGAGTCGGGATTCCGAGTACAGTCCGTATTTGTCCGAGTGATCTGGGGCCTTTTGCACCTGCGCCGGGGATGCCGTCTTCGGCGGGCATATTGATAACGGCAAACATTCTCAGCGGCTTTTCTTTTCCTTTGACGGTAACCGCAGGCATTTCTTCAACGACAACATGATCGCGCACCAAATTATACGTGTACTCGGTAATAAGGATGTCCGTACCGAGCGGCTTATTGAGCGCTTCCGTACGGGAAGCGAGGTTTACGGCGTCCCCGATAACGGTATATTCCATTCGTTTTACCGAACCGATTTGACCGGCAACAACGGGACCCGAATTGATACCGCATCCTATGCGGATAATAGGCTTTTTATCTCCGCCGCGGCCGCGGTTAAAGATTATAAGCGCAGCCCTCATACGGAGCGCCGCGCGGATGCAGTTGAGCGCATCTTCTTTCGGACTTCCCGCCGAAGTCGGAGCGCCCCACACGCTCATAACCGCGTCTCCGATAAACTTATCGACTACGCCGTGGGTCATGTTCACACATTCGACCATCGCCGTCATATATTCGTTCAAAAACTCAACGACTTCCGACGGCTGCAGCTTTTCGGAAATCGCTGTAAACGAACGGATGTCGGAAAAGAAAACCGTTACGTCTTTCGTTTCGCCGCCGAGCGCAAGTTCCCCGCGCGCGGCAAGCTCTGCGATTTCTTTATTGATAAAACGGCCGAACGAATCTTTAAGCCGTTCGCGCTCGGCAAGGCCCTTACCCATCTTTACAAAGCTCGACGTCAAAAGACCGATTTCGTCTCTCGTTTTCGGCTTCAAATCGAGTTCGTATTCGCCCTGCTCTATTTGCCCCGCGGCGCGCGCAAGGGTTTTAACGGGCCGGCTTATCGACTTGGAAAAAAACCATATGAATACAATCGCAAGGAACAATACGATAACGCTCAAATAAATATTGCGCCGCGTCGTATCGGCAACCGGTTCCAAAAGAACGTCGGCGTCCGCGGTCGTTAAAACGGCAAGCTCGCCGAAGGCAAGGCGGCGGTACGTACCGAAATACTTTTTGCCGGTATCGTCGGTAACGAGAAGCTGACGGTTCGTATCGCCGTTTTCGCGCATCTGTGTAAACAGCGAAAAATTGCTCACGTTGGCACCGTTTTTTACCAAGTTAAAGTCGGGGTGAATGAGGATGTCGCCGTCGTCGTTGACCAAATACGTCGTTTGCAGCGTTCCTGCTCCGAAACTGTCGGACAGTTTTTCGGCGGAAAAAAAGACGGCCAAACCCTGATTTAAGCCCCGCTCCGTGTAGGGATAGCACAGCACCAGCAGGGGGCTTTCGAACACGGGAGAAGCGTTCAACACGTTCATAATGCCGCGTTCGGTTTCACGGATTTTATCCCGTTCACGGGATAAAAAAGTATCGATAAGAGAAGGATCCAATTCGTTCGACAAAAAGAACGCCGAACTTAAAAGTTTGCGCTCCAAACCGTCGGGTCTATTCGAATCGGTTACCAAAACGGCGGCAACCGAAGGGTTGCGCTCAAAGTAAAAATCGGCCGCCTGCTTTGCAAACGAACTCCCGCTTTCCGTTCTATTCAAAATATCCAAAAGCAAAAACGCGTTCGCGCGCAAAGACGACAAATCTTTTTCAGCCAATCCGGCGGCCTGCGCGTTTACGGTACGGTTGTTTTCTTCGGCGCGGATTCGCACATCCTGACTTCCAAACCACGTAACCAAAAGCGTAATAATTCCGAGCGCTAAAATCGTCAGAACCGAAATAATAACAACCAGTTTCGCTCCGATGGAAAATTTAATCCGATACGGAACTTCATTTTCAACAGTTTTTGTCATGTCGTTTAACTCTTTAATTCAAATTGAAATAAGGACTTTTTGCCTTTAATTATTATGTTTAAGTATATACGAAAATATCGAAAAAAACAATTTGAATCCGTACAAAATGCAAAAAATCGATATTTTTTAATCCGCATCGTACAGCGATTTTATCTTTTTTTGAACGGAAGAAGATAATTCGGGGCCGTAGGTGACGACGATTTTTTCGTGCGAAGCAAGCAAGGTTTGCAAAGCCGACTCAAGTTCATCGCCGGTCAAACTGCGTATCGCTTTAAGGCTTTCGTCGAAGGGCGTCTGAACAAAGCCGTAAAACGCGCAGCGCGCAAGACGCTTCATGCGGTGTTCGGTATCTTCGGCATTGATAATTTCTTCGCCGCATACATGCTCTTTTGCCGCGCGGATTTCATCGTCGCCGAAGCCCCTGTCGGCAAGCAGCTGCAGTTCGGCGCGCACCGAAGCAAGGATTTTTCCGGCGTTTTTTTTCGGCGCGCACGCATAGGCGCACCAATAGCCGCAGTCGGCATAGAGCGAAAAAAAACTGTACACGGTATAGCAATAGCCGCTCCGTTCGCGCAAAGCTTGAAAAAGCCTTGAACTCATCGTGTCGCCGATAAGCGCGTTGAGTACCGACCAGCAATAATAATCTTTTAGCGTAAACGGGAAGCGCAAGGGATACAAAACAAAAAACTGTTCCTGCTGAAAATCGGCGCTTAAAAAATGCACGCCGTTTTTGCGCTTCTGTGCCGTTTTTGCGGGAATCTGTCTAAGCGCCGAAGCGGCGTGCTGCCCCAATTTTTCAAGACGAGAACACAAAGCTTCGGGCTTTACATTTCCCGCGACGCAGACGGTAAGTTCTCCTTTTTGAAAAAAATCGGCATACCACGAGCGCACCGAATCGGCGGTCAATTTGCGAACGTCTTTAACGGTACCCGCAATCGGAAACGACAGCGGATCGCCGGGCCATAAAATTTTGCTCACCGCGTCCAAGGCGGCGTCTTCGGGATCGTCGGCCGACGCTTCTATTTCGCTTTCGATAACCGTGCGCTCGCGCTCCGTTTCTTCGCTCGAAAACACGGAATGTTCGGCCATGTCGCACAAAATGTCCAGCGCATCTTCGGCATAAAAAGAAGGAATCACGCAATACAGGCACACCTGTTCGCGCTCGGTAAAGGCGTTTGCGTAACCGCCCATGCGGTCGAATGCGGACGCGATATCGAAAGCGCTGCGGCTTTTTGTGCCTTTAAAAAGCATGTGTTCGGCAAAATGACTTATGCCGCGCCGGCCTTTTTGTTCGTAGCGCGAACCGCAGGAAAACCAAAAACCGATTGCAGCCGTCCGTACGGCTTCAATCGGTTCGGCAATCAGCGTAACGCCGTTTGAAAATCTGCGTTTAAAAACCGGTCTTGCGGCCGGCTCCGTTTTTTTACTTGTGCTGCGCTTCAACGGCATCGATGTAGGATAAGTTCAATCTGCCCATCTTATCGATTTCCAGCAGTTTTACGGGAATTTGCTGACCTTCGCTTACGACATCGGAAACCGAAGCGATTTTCGTGCGCGAAAACTTGGAAATATGACACAAGCCTTCTTTGCCGGGAAGAATTTCGACAAAGGCGCCGAAATCCATAATGCGCTTAACCGTACCGTTGTAAATTAAGCCTACTTCGGGATCTTCGACGATTCCCTTTACGGCCGCTTTTGCACCGTCGGTTGAGGCGGCGTTTTTACCGTAAATCGTAACCGTTCCGTCGTCTTCGGTATTGATCGTAACGCCGTATTGAGCGGAAACGGCTTTTATGTTTTTGCCGCCCGGCCCGATAAGCGCTCCGATTTTATCCACGTCGATTTTCATCGTTTCGATCTTGGGCGCATACTTGCTTATTTCGGCGGCGGGCTTGTCGATCGTTTGGTTCATAATACCCAAAATATGCAAACGGCCGCGCTTTGCCTGAGCGAGCGCCTTCGTCATAATTTCTTTTGTAACGCCGGCGATTTTAATGTCCATTTGAAAGCCGGTAATACCGTCTACGGTACCCGCAACTTTAAAGTCCATGTCGCCGAGGTGGTCTTCTTCGCCCAAAATATCGGACAAAATCGCATATTTTTCGTATGAGCTGCCTTCGGTGATAAGTCCCATCGCTATACCGGCGACGCTCTTTTTCATCGGAACGCCCGCGGCGAGCATGCACAAGGTACCGCCGCACACCGACGCCATCGAAGAAGAACCGTTCGATTCCATAATTTCGGAAACGACGCGGATTGTATACGGGAACTTTTCGCGGCTCGGGACCATCGGCTCCAAAGAGCGGCGCGCCAAATTACCGTGTCCTATTTCGCGCCGTCCCGTTCCCATTCTGCCGACTTCGCCGACCGAATACGGCGGGAAGTTGTAATGCAAAATAAAGTGTTCGCGCCGATCGCCGTCTATGTCGTCGTACACCTGTTCGTCGAGCATGGTGCCCAAGGTTGCAACCGCAAGCGATTGGGTTTCGCCGCGCGTAAACAACGCCGAACCGTGCGGACGCGGCAGTACGCCGATTTCGCAGGTAATGGGACGGATATCTTCCGTTCCGCGCCCGTCGACGCGCACACCCTTATCGAGAATGCTTTTGCGCAAAATATTGTATTCCATGTCTTCAAAAAGCGCATCGAACAATTTTTTTTGCGTTTCGTCTTCGAGCTGCCCCGCATATTTTTCGGCCAAAGCCGTTTTTACGGCCGCAATCGCATCGCGCCGTTCGTGCTTGCCCTTTACAAAGCAGGCTTTTTCCATTTGCGGAAGCGCTTCGGCGAGCATGGCATCTTTGTTTTCAAGGGCAACTTGCAGCGGCGAAAGCGGAAGCTTTTCTTTTCCGGCAAGCTTGCGCAGTTCATCCTGCAAGCGGCACATCGCGGCGATAAAATCCTGCGCTTTTTCCAAAGCGCCGAGCATAACGTCTTCGGACACTTCGTTTGCGCCGCCTTCGACCATCGTAAAGCCGTCGGCTGTTCCCGCAACGACGATTTCCATGTCGCCTTTTTCGATCTGCTCGTAGGTCGGATTCAAAACATATTCGCCGTTTACGTACCCGACGCGCACGCCGGCAACCGGGCCGTTAAAGGGTATGTCTGAAATATGCACGGCGGCCGAACTTGCGATAACGGAAAGTATGTCCGGCGGGTTTATTTGATCCGAAGAAATGCAGGTCGGAATAATTTGAATTTCGCGCCCGAAAGCAATATCGAACAGGGGGCGCATGGGCCGGTCGATAAGGCGCGACACGAGGATTTCTTTATCCTTGGGGCGCCCTTCCCTTTTTATAAAACCGCCGGGAATTTTTCCTGCGGCATAATATTTTTCGTTGTAATCAACGGTGAGCGGTACGTAATCCAAGCCTTCCTGTGCGGAAGGAGAAGCGCATACCGTCGCAATAACGGCCGAACCGCCGTATTGCGCGTACACGGCGCCGTTCGCCTGTTTGGCAATCCGGCCCGTTTCCAAAATCAGCTCGTCATCGCCGATTTTATATGTAACTCTGTGAACCATTTAATCCTTCTTATTCTATTATTTGCGCAAACCGAGGTCTTTAATAAGCGCGCGGTACGTTTCCAAATCTCTGCGCTGCAAGTATTTGAGCAGCCTTCTGCGCTGACCGACCAGCTTTATAAGAGAGCGCGACGCCCCGGTGTCTTTTTTAAACGTCTTACAGTGCTCGGTAAGCTGTTTAATCCGTTCGGTTAATAATGCGATTTGAACTTTTGTATTTCCGGTGTCTCTTTCATTTGCACCGAAATTGTTTACAACCGATACCGTTTTTTCTTTTGTAAGTGCCATACTTACTCCTTTTATTTTAATCCTTAAAGTCTTAATTTTTAAACCGGATCGTATCGAACCGGCATTTTTTATATACATCGGGCACATCCAGGCGAAGGACGGAAGAACCCGCATGTAAATCCGCTATAAAACCGATTTTTTTTTCGGCTTCGAATGCCGAAACGTTTACACGGTAAACACCGTCGGGCGGTAGTATTTGAAAACAATCTTGCCCGCCCCCGTATTTTTTTAACGCGACTGTTTTACCGCCCTCGTTTTCGGCGCTCAAGCACAAGCAGTCAATTTCGAACGGCCGTCCCAAAAGCTGTTCGGCTTTATCGAGACTGCCCGAACGGATGTACCGGCGCACGGCGCTGGAACTTATGCGGCTGCCGCCGTCGGCTGTCAAAGACACAAAATCGCATTCGATTCCGTGTTCGCCGGCAAACTTCCGTATTTCGTCTTCTCCGGCTGTATGATTATGCCCGCAGCGGAAAAGTTTTCCCACTTCAAAAAAGCGCATTCCACAGTAATCTTTTAATACGGTTAAAAAGGTATACCCCTCCATTTTACTGAAATCGGAGGAAAAGTCAATGACTACGGCGAAAGCAAAGCCCCATTGCTTAAAAACTTTCAAACGCAAACGCAGCGTCGATATGTCGCCTTCGTATGAATCCTGTTGCTTAAAAGCGCGCGGAGAATGTTTAAAGGTAATAAGGCCGGGCAAAAGAGCGCGTTTTCGGGCATCCGCGACAACTTTTGCACATAAAACCTCGTGCCCCCGGTGCGGGCCGTCGAAACCGCCGACAGTCAGCGCGGTACCGCTTCCCGCAATAAAGTCCGAAACCTTTGAATTAAGAACATCGTCCCACGAAAAAACCTGCATGTTCATCGAGTATAGCAAAAAGAAGAAAAAAGAAAAAGCACACAATAAAACTATATTTTTGACGGAACAAGCGTGCAGTCAAAATTAAACTGCGCGGCGTTTACCCGGTATTTTTCGTTTAATTCCGGACCGCAGCTGTTAGACCCTATGCCGCCCATTTGAACGTCCAAACAAAACACCGTATAGCCGCTGTCTTTAAGTTCGTGCTCGTGAGCTTTTCCGCCTAATTCTTCTTGCGTGTAATGCGACGCGTTAAACGAAAAACTTTGAAGCGAGCTTACGTCAAGCCGAGTGTTTTGTCCGGTCACTGTTACGCTGCGGCAGCCCCAGTGCGACGAGTTTTCTTGCGGCCGTATGTACGGTTCGTGTTGCTCGCTTACGGTTGTACGGTGAACGGCAAGGATGCTTGCACGGTGTTTATCGCAATAGCTTTCGTACGGGCCGTAACCGAAGTATTCGCAGTCTTCAAAGCTGCGCGGCATAAAAAAACGCATGCCGAAACGCGGTAAGTGCGGCATAGCTGTGTTCCGCTTTGCTTTAAGCGAAAGATGTATGGTACCCGATGCGTCGATTGTCCATTGCGCTTTTATGCGCATAACGGGCGCTATAAACAGGGGTGCAAGGGCAAGCTGTGCTTGAATGCACGTGCTGCCGTTCGGTAAAACGGAAACGGCAACGTCATACACTTTTGTGCGTACTCGGTCGTAGCCGAATTTTTCCCATTCTTTGCGGATGTATTGATCGTTATCCGTAGGAGCTCTCCACAGGTTCCACTCGCAGCCTTTTTCTATAAGCGCGCTGTTTTTATAGTGCATAGCCGAAAAAAGACCGCTGTATTTATCGAATTCATAAGAAAATAGAGCGGACGACACCGTAATATAGCGGCTGTTTTCGGTATATGACGTTTTGTCCGCCTCACTTGTTTTAACCGCTCGTTCGGTAGCCGGTACCGCTCGTTCAGCCGCTTGAGCCGAATCTTGTGCGGCATTCGGTCGTCCCGTTCCTTGCGTCGCGCAGTCGTGTAAAATGCATTCATCAAATCCCAATTCAAAGCCTGCGGGGTAAAACGGCGTTGCTTTTTTTGCCGTGTATGTGAACACAACAGAAAGTACATCTTTTGCCGCAGCAGCCGGAAGTGCGAGGACGGTTTTTGCAAACGCTTGTGCGTTTGCTTTTTGTACAAAAACGACATCGTTTATGCGCCCGCTTGTAAAAGCCTTTCCGTTTTTAAAAAAAGTATAATCGATGTTTAAAACGTCGTGCGTGTTGCTGAAAACCAAATTCGATGTAAACACAAATTCAGCCGTTGTGCCGGCGGTGTTTTTATCGTTTGCGCTTTGCCCGCCGCTTTTAACGGCACGTGCGCCGCCTTTAACCGCGTATTTTTTTACGCGCACGGGACGGATACAGTTTTTGTATTCTTTTAAACCGGTGTGCGGCGTTCTGTCGGGGTATACCAAACCGTCCATACAAAAGTTTCCGTCGTTGGGAAAATCGCCGAAGTCTCCGCCGTAGCGGTAAATCGGTTTACCGTCTGCCGTTGTGCCGCCGGCTACGGCATGGTCGCACCATTCCCACACAAAGCCGCCGCAAAAGCCGTCGTATTTTAAAATTTGCAAAATATTTTCTTCTATATCGCCCGGACCGTTTCCCATAGCGTGTATAAATTCGCACTGCACAAAGGGCTTGTCGCACTTCGGGTTTGCAAAGTATTCGTCCACCCATTCGGTTGGCGAATACATTCTGCTGAATACGTCGAGCATGGAAAAATCGTTTTTGCGGTTTTTATCCGCCCAAAATGCACCTTCGTAGTGCACCAAACGCGACGGATCATACTGTTTTATCCATCGCCCGGCTTTTTCAAAAGAAGAACCGTAGCCGCTTTCGTTACCCAGCGACCACATAACGGCGGCGGCGCAGTTTTTATCGCGTATAACGCTGCGCTGCACGCGGTCGATAATAGCGTTTTCAAACAGAGGATCTGATGCAAGGACAGAAAAAAGGGCTGCATCGTATTCTCCGTTTTGAGTAACGGTGCCGTGCGATTCTATATCCGCTTCGGCGATAACGTAAAATCCGTATTTTGAACACAGTTGCAAAAAATACGGTGCATTCGGGTAATGACTGGTACGCACGGCATTTATATTGTGCCGCTTCATCAGCAGTAAGTCTTTTTCGGCTTGTTGTCTGCTTATCGTATAGCCGGTAACAGGGTCGCTGTCGTGCCGATTAACGCCGAAAAACTTTATGCGCTTATTGTTCAAAAAAACGGTTTTGTCTTTTACTTCTATTTTGCGTATGCCGACCGGAACCGCTATGTATTCGCCTGCAGCGTGCAAAATTAAACGGTATTGGTGCGGCTGTTCGGCGTTCCATAAAACGGGCGCGGCGATTGCAAAATCTATGTGCGAGCTCATGTTCGGCTTTGCCGCTTGCTTTGCAAGGACTTTGCCGTCGGGGGCGTACAAAACGGCATCAATATCGATTGCTTTTGTGCATTCGATATCGGCGCTGAGCGTATAGTGCGTGCAGTCTTCGTTCAATTCGGTTTTAACAAAGATATCTTTTATGTGCGCGTGCGGACGGCGTATAATGTACACATCACGGAATATACCGCTCATGCGCAATTTGTCTTGGTCTTCAAAGTATGAAAGAGAAGACCATTTGAATACCAATACTTCAAGCGTGTTTTTTCCGCGCTTTACAAGGGGGGTGATGTCGAATTCGGACGTGCTGTGCGATACGCTGCTGTAGCCTGCAAAGCGTTTATTTACCCACACGTAAAAACACGAATCGACGCCTTCGAAGTTTAAAAAACTGTCGGTTAATGTTTCGTGTGATTGTATGTCGAATGTACGCCGGTAAAAACCGCAGGGGTTTTCATCGGGGATGTACGGCGGATCGTAGGGAAAGGGGTAGCGTATGTTGGTGTACATATGCGTGTCAAAGCCGTGATTTTGCCAGCACGAGGGAACAGGGATGGTTTTCATAGCCGCATCGGGAATATCGGTTATTTTGTTTTTGCCGAATTCGGTTGCTTTATCAAAAGAAGAAAAATAAGCAAAGTTCCATACGCCGTTCAGCGGTAAAACGTTTTCGCTTATTCCCGTTTCGACAGCTTTTTCTGCCGTTTTTTCGCTTAAAGCGGGGATATAATAACTTCGCGGCGGGCATGTGCCCTTGTGGGGAGTTTTCGGGTTTTCGTGGAATTTTTCGAATGTCATAGATTCCGCCTTTGTGTTGTTTTTTATCCCTTAACGGCGCCGACAGTCATGCCGTCTATAAAATAACGCTGAAAAACTAAAAACACGGCAAGCGGAACCGCAGCTGCGATAATGGAGCCTGAAGCAATCATATTATAATTGGTAACGTATTGTCCTTGCATATTTGCCAAACCGAGCGTTACCGGTTTAAGTTTGTCGCTTTGCAATAAAATCAAAGCCCATAAAAGGTCGTTCCAAATCCATGTAAACTCTAGTACGCTTAAAGCGGCAAAGCTCGATACGCACAGCGGAAGAATAATACGCCGGTATATGGTAAACTCGCTTGTACCGTCTATGCGCGAAACTTCTATTAAACTAAACGGAATTTGCTTCATAAAGTTGCGCAAAAAAAAGGTACAAAACCCCGATTGAAAAGCGGCGTGAAACAGTATAACACCGTGCAAGGTATTGATTAATCCTGCCCTGTCGGAAAACCGGTATACGGGAATAAGCAGCATTTGGAAGGGTATAAGCATACCCGAAATAAAAATAATCAGCACGGTTCTATTTAGTTTGAATTTGTAAAACGCTAAAGCAAATGCGCCCAAGCTCGACACAAAAAGTGTGCCCAATAAAGAAGGAACCGTAATAATAAAGGTGTTCATAACGTAGCGCCCCATACCTGCATTGGTCCATGCGCGTACAAAATTCGAAAACACCCATCGATGAGGAATTTTCCACATATACGGATTTCCCATAATTTCGTCCATCGATTTAAATGCGGTAAAAATCGCTATGGCTATGGGAAACAACCACAGCACCGTTAACACAGTTCCGAGCGTGTAAAAAAGGATTTTTATTCCGTAGCCTCGGTTTTTTGTTATCATTATACAACGTCCTTAATTTTGAATTTCTTTGTTTAAGCTGTTGTTTACGTATACCAAAATAAAAGCAAGCGTAATGGTAAATTGTATAACCGCTATTGCCGAACCGTAGCCGTAATCCTGATAGTTAAAAGAGGATGTGTACATATAGGTGGAAAGCACTTCGGCGGCGCGGGCTTTGGTATTGGTTAAAACATAAATGGCGTCAAAAGAACGAAGAGAGTCTATAATGGATATGGTTACCGCCATAACGGTTGACGGGGCGAGTAAGGGAACGATAATGTGGGTAAAGCGTCGGCGAAAATCGGCTCCGTCTATCAGTGCCGCTTCGATTAACTCTACGGGAATATTTTTTAAGCCTGCCAAATACAAAATCATGATGTATGGAATTTGCCGCCACACTCCGACCGCAACCAGGGCTCCGGTCATATAGCGTTTGTCGCCGAGCCATTGGCGGGTAAAGCTTTCCAAGCCGATACTGCGCAAAAATACGTTTAAAACGCCGTATTCGGGTAAATATATCCATGCCCAAATGGTACCGATAACGGTAAATGAAAGGGTCATGGGAATATAAAAAAGCGTTTTATATGTGTTTGCTCCGGCGCAATCAATATTAAATAAAAGTGCAACGGCAAGACCGAGCGGAATGGGAATGAGCACAAAACAGATAAGCCATACGAAATTATTTTTTAAAGCCAAATAAAATTGAGGGTCTTGAAAAAGGCGGATAAAATTTGCCAACCCGATGAATTTGGATTGAATAAGAATGCTTTCCCGGTAAGTAAGACTGAACAATAAACTTTGAAATACGGGAATAATTACCCATATAAAGTACATACACAAGGGCAGGGCTAAAAACAGCCACGGTGTAAGAATCGTTTTTATTTTTTTCATTGTAAAACTCCCTGCCCTTTGCGTATTTTTATTTAGCGTAAATACGTATTCGTTCTTTTTCCAAATCGGCAAGCGCCGTATCAAGTTTTGACGGATCCTGCATAATGTCTACAATGGCGTTCATACCTTTTGCGGCCATTTCTTCGGGAGCATCGCGGTCGTAAAATTGTGCCGCACTGGCAGCTCCGAGCACCATATCCAAACCGCGTTTTGCTTCGGCATTTACCGGAGGTACGTTTACGTTTGCCGCCAAGCGTCCCAATTTTGCACAAAACAGCTGTTGTGCTTCTTTTGTTGCGGCATAAGCTATGAATTTTTTAGCATTTGCTTTATTTTTTGCCTTTGCAGGAACTATAAAGCCGTCGGTCGGCGTATCTACCGCATAAAAGGTGTTTGAACCGTACAAGGGGAAGGGGAAAAAGTCTATTTTGTTTTGCATATCGGCAGGAATAACATCCATAATAAACTGCCCCATTAAAAACATAGCCGCTTCGTCGCGGATCATAAAGTTTGCCGCTTCTTGCCACGAATAGCTTGATGCATTCGGCAAAAAAAAGCCTTTTTGAGCTAAATCGGCTATTGTTTTAAAGCTTTCTTTAACTTTCGGGTCGGTATACGCAACTTTACCCGAAGTTAAATTGCGGTGAAAATCGCCGCCGTTTACCGCACTGTCTATGTAGTCAAACCATCCGCCGGCAGTCCACGTTTCTTTTGTACCGATGGAAATGGGAGCAACCCCGTTTGCCTTTAAAGTTTGGCATATTTGTAAAAATTCGTTCCATGTTTTCGGCGTTTTTAAACCGTATTTGGCAAAAACGGCTTTATTGTAGTACAGTGCCCACCAATACCATGCTTGCGGTAAAAAGTATACACTGCCGTTGTAAGAAGCAGCTCCTTTGAACGATTTTGGAAACTCTTTTTCAAAGCTGCCGCCGGGGAATATGTCGTCGGTTAAAGGTTCCAAAAGTCCTTTTTCCGCAAAGCTTTGCATGCGGTAGCCTGCGAACCACGTTGCCACATCCGGTGCCCGGTTTGAAGTGAGCCAAGAAGGAAGCAGTGTTTTGAACTGCTCGTGCGCCGTTGTGTTTACGGTAACTTTAATGCCGGGGTTTTTAGCTTTAAAATCGGCAACCAGCTCGCCAAATGCTTTTTGTGAAATTTCGTCGGAATGGTATGAATTGATTATCAATTCATCGGATACATTGCCGTCTTTTGCTCCGTTTGCAAAAAGACAAAGCGCGGTAAAAAAAACCGCAAGCGATACGGAACATAGTTTTTTCATTTTTTTCCTCCTGATTACACAGAATAAAGCCGAAGGGCTTTACACGCAAGGGACAAAAGTACCTTATTTTGCCGGCATATGAAAAAAATATTTATAAAGGACGCAAGCGGTTTGCCAGTTGTATAATTTCAAAGCGGTCTTTTACATCCAGTTTTGAATAAATTGTGCTTACCCTATTGCGGACGGTGCGCAAGCTGATGTGTAGTTTTTCGGCAATTTGGTCGTTGTTGTATCCGGTGGCCAAGAGCGCAAAGGTTTCGCGCTCTTGTTTGGTTAATTCATCCAAATACCGCATATTATGTTCGCCGTTTTCTTTTTTATGGTCAACGTATTTTTTCCGCACAAGATCCCGTGCAATATCCGGCGAAATGAGCGTTATACCGGTGCTTAAAGCCCGTATGGATATGATTAATTCCGTAGGAGAAGTATCTTTTAGTAAATAGCCGGACGCTCCCGCCAAAAGCGCTTCGCGTACAAATTCGTCTTCATCATAAGTTGAAAGCATAACGATTTTTATGTCCGGATGCGCAGGTTTTATCGCTTTTACCGCGCTGATGCCGTCCATTACCGGCATGCGCACGTCCATCAATATAACATCCGGCTTAAGCTTGTCGGCAAGGGCGCTTCCGATTTTTCCGTTTTCGGCAATGCCGACAACTTTTATATCGTTTGCATAGTTGTTTAAAAAAGTTTTTAAACTTAACGCAAAGCACGCTTGATCTTCTACTAACAAGAGTTTTTGTTTTTTATACATCGTCTTTTATTCCTGTAGGTTTTGTAGGAATACGAACCGTCAAGCGAAATCCGCCTTCGTCCGGAGAGGTTGCCTGTAGGCTGCCGTTCAGTTTTACTAGGCGTTCTTCCATGCCGGCAAGCCCTATGCCCTTTACAATTTCTTTTGAACCGATACCGTTATCGCATACGGTCATACTTAAATAATCGGGAAATTCCCAAAACAATATGTCTATACGCGTAGCCCGGCCGTGGCGAACCGCATTGGTAAACGCTTCTTGCACCGTGCGTATTAAAACGGCGTTAAGCTCTTTTCCGTAATTTTTTTTCATATTGCCGCTTTCGATAACCACACGTATACCCGTAACTTCTTCGAATATCTTTTTCAATTGATATACGGTATCGATACTTTGAAAAAAAGGATCTTGTACTTCTCTGATTGAACGCAGGGTTTTGCGCATTTCCTGCAAGCCGTGCTGCGCTTGTTCGCGGGCAAGCTGGCAGGTTTCCTGCGTTTGTCTTTTATTTTTGCATCCGCTGCTGACTGCGGCATCCATCAGCGCGGCAATGTTGGTAAATACATAGCCTAAACTGTCGTGCATATCGCGAGAAATGCGCAGCCGCTCTTCGTGTGCCGCTTGCAACCCCCGTTTGCGCGCTGCGCTTTGCAATTTTCGGTTTAAAAGGCTCATATTGCTCATTGTATTATGCAAATGCACTACCGTATCCAAATTTTCCTGCCATTTGTCGCATGCAAAGCGCAGCGCATAAGACAAAAGGGGTACAAAAGCGCTAAACAAGTATAATACGTGCTGGTGTTCGGCAATTTCGTTTGGGCTTAACAGCATGTTAATGCCGAAAATATCGGGGTGTGTTAAAACGATTACAAAACAAACGCTCCCCGCTGCACCGGCGATATAGTTAAAAGGGGAGCTCGTCGCAAAACATACGGCAGAAATCCATGCAAAATACAAACACAAGTGTATGCCGATGTCCGAAGCGGCGGTTACCGTGCTTAAACTTAAAAATATTAAAGATAAAACGGCGCAGGTGAGCGCTTGGGTATTGTTGCGCTTACACTTGCGCTCGCCGGTGTTTTGATTTTGCAAGCTGCCGTACTTATGTGAATTGCCGCATTCAAAGGAAACAAAATACAAAAAAAATA
>CAJPNP010000034.1 GCA_905372025.1 uncultured Treponema sp.
GTGAGGATTGGGGCTTTATTCATGACGCTATGCGAATGAGAGATGTGGCTCCTACCGTGAGAAGTTTATTGACCCATCCGATTCGTACAGTTGAATGTATTTATGTTCCGATGATGATGTCCGCCCTAAAAGTGGCGGATGAACTTTCCGCAGCCTCTATTACTCGCGGGCTGGAAAATCCGAAGCAAAGAAGCTGTATGGCGGATATTCGTTTTACGTGGAAAGATTTCGCTGTTGCATTTTCTTTTACCGTATTTTTTGTGATTTCTATCCTATTTATGATAGGGAAAAATCAATCATAGGATGATTACAGCATGATAGAGATGGAAAGGGTATCTTTCAGTTACTACAGCTCCGCGCAAAACGCGAATATATCTCAAATTGACTTAACAATTCGAGATACGGAATGCGTATTGCTGTGCGGTCGGAGCGGATGCGGAAAAACAACATTGATCAGATTAATCAACGGTCTTATTCCCTCGTTCTATTCCGGAGAATTATCCGGTTCAGTGTTGATTAACGGAAAGTCTGTTCAGGAAACCCCTCTGTATCAACTTGCGGAACACGTAGGCTCCGTGTTTCAAAATCCCCGTTCACAGTTTTTTAATGTAGACACGGACAGTGAAATGGTATTCGGCATGGAAAATCTCGCTTGGACGAGAGAAAAGATGACAGAACGATTGACCAAAACAATCCGTGATTTGCAAATCGAAACGCTGAGCGGAAGACGGGTTGCAGCGTTATCGGGCGGAGAAAAACAAAAAATTGCATTCGCCTCTATCTATGCTCTTTCGCCTGATATTTATTTATTGGATGAACCCTCTTCCAATTTGGATACGGCAGCTATCGAAAGCCTGCGAAAAATATTGGTATTGTTAAAAAAGCAAGGAAAGACTATTGTGATAGCTGAACATCGGATCCATTATCTTAAAGATATTGCAGACCGCATTCTCTATATGGAGAATGGAAAGATACGGCAATCCTTGACATCGGGGCAAGTATGTAACATTTCAGAAGCTGATCGGTGCAATATGGGATTGAGAACGATGGACTTATCTCACATTTGTATTCCCGATAGAGTACGGAAATACGAAAAACCCATATTGGAAATTCAGAATCTTGCTCTTGCACATCATGAGCATACAGTACTTGCCGGAGTTAATCTTTGTGCTTCACCGGGAGAAATCATCGGGATTATCGGGCATAATGGTGCAGGAAAATCGACATTTTCCCGCGCCTTATGCGGCTTACACAAAGAGATGACCGGAACGGTTACGTGGAATGGCAAAAGACTGAGTGCAAAAGAGCGCTTGAAGCATTGTTATATGGTGATGCAGGAAGTGGGCTATCAACTTTTTGCAGACACTGTGGAAAAGGAGTGCTGTTTCGGCATTCAATCTCCGGATTATGGAGCTGCTAAACAGGCTATGGAGCAACTTGGAATTTGGGAATATCGAGAAGTTCACCCGAGCACGCTTTCCGGCGGACAAAAGCAGCGTGCAGCAGTCGCGGTAAGTATGGTATGCCGGAGAAACATTTTAATCTTTGATGAACCTACCAGCGGGTTGGATTATGACAGTATGGTCAATGTTTCCCGCCTCTTTCAAACCCTCTCTGCTATGGGTAAAGTGCTCTTTGTTGTAACACATGATTATGAGTTTTTGATTTCCGCTTGTACCCGTATTTTACACTTGGGGGACGGCGGCATTACGGGGGATTATGCCATGTCGCCAAAGAACGAAGAAAAACTTAAAGCCTTTTTTTTCTCATCATAGAGCGTTTTTCTGTTATCGTGTTCTATATTTTTTCAGTGCTTTTTTAAGCACTTGATCGCCCAATCGTAACGGCTCGATGTTGCCGACACGCAGTAGCTGCCGAGTGTCGTCATACCCGTCCAATCGAAAGCACCTTTGGAAAAAAGGTCTTCGTTGAAAGTTTCGATAAGGCCATAACCACTTTGCGTATTTTTTTGAGCCTTGTTTCCGCATCGGCATATGGTGTGCTTTGATGTTCCCGCAAGGGAGCGTGCTTCCTAAGAAGATGCGGAATTTATAAATTGCCGAGTAATATTCCTTCAACATATTCGGGATTTGCCGAAACAATCTTTAAAAGAGATAAGGCCGCTCCATCAGGCTTCCGTCTGCCTTGTTCCCAATTCCTTAAAGTTCCGATACTGATGTTCAGCATTGCCGCAAATTCTTCCTGTGTTTTATTTGTTTTTCCCCGTATAGCCGATATATCAAGCGGTTCCGGTCTAAAAACCCGCGACGGTTTCAGTTTTCCTTTTTCAATTAAAGCGGCCTCCCGTATACTTTGTATAAGTTCTCCGAACATCTCATCTTTCATTTTTTTTGCCTTAAACACAATACCTCCTATAAATCATTAACAACTTTTGCCAACATATTTACCTGTCTTTTTGACAAGGACTCCGCCTCATGCTTTGAATAAGCACATAGTAAATATATTTTTACTTCCGTCTTTATAAAATAAATAATTCTTACTCCGCCGCTTTTACCCGCATTTTTTGTTTTCCATCTTATTTTTCTGATACCGCCGCCGCCTTTAATCAGCTTTCCTTTCAGCGGATTAAATATCAGATATTCTCTAAATTCCGCATAGTTTTTTTCGTCAAGAAGTCGGTTTATTTGTTTTGTAAAAATCGACGTTTCTATGAGTTCCACGCTTTTAGTATACGCCAATGGCGTATACCTGTCAAGAATTTTTAATCGGGATGAAAGCGCTATTTTGCAGTATTGAAGATACAAGACTTATCATAGAGATATTAAGAATCGCTCACCGTCGCGAGATTTACCGCGGTAAGTAACGAAGGGGAAGCGGACAAGGGAGCTTAGAGCGACCGGGAAAACGCGATAAGCACGGGGCTGCCCGAAAACCTCGGTTTTTCGGACAATTTCCTTGATTTTATCTACGACGTGTCATAAACAAAAGAATTGTTCAGGCGTATAGGTTGCAACACGGGAGAGTTTAAAATCGGAAATATTCCTTGAAAAATAAGAAAGGGTGGCTATTTCATGCGCACATATAAAGCCCGCCAGTTCCTTTTGTATACACATATCGATAAGGCGAGCCGCTTTTTCGTGAAAATTACGTTTATTAAGAAAATCGAGAACGGTATTTAAATCAACAAGAACCTTTTTCATGAAAAAATTCCCTTAATTGTTTTTTATCCGGTTGTAATATAAATCAATCTGTATACAAAGTCAATAAAGAAAACACACCCCCTTGCATAAATTATACAAAAATGATATACATACTGCATATTTATGCATAAAGAGGCAATCAGTATGAATAAAGAAAAAATCATTCTTTCGTATTCCGGCGGCTTGGATACGACGGTCATTATTCCCTGGCTTATGGAAAATTTCGATTACGAAGTTATCGCGCTGTGCGTAGACGTCGGTCAAAAAGAAGACTGGGACGATATAAAAAAACGTGCCCTCGACACGGGTGCAAAAAAGTGCATCATCGTCGATGCGTCCGAAGAATACGTAAAAGATTATATTTTCCCGGCACTCAAAGCCCAGGCCGTTTATGAAGACCGCTACCTTTTGGGAACGTCGACGGCACGGCCGCTCATCGGGAAAATTCTGGCGGAAACCGCGCGTAAAGAAAAGGCTGTCGCGATTTGCCACGGCGCAACAGGCAAGGGCAACGATCAAATCCGTTTCGAGCTCGCGATAAAAGCCTTTGCTCCCGAAGTAAAAATCATTGCCGCATGGCGCCACCCCAAGTGGGATATGGACAGCCGCGAAGCCGAAATCGCGTATCTTGAACAGCGCGGTATTCCCGTTCCGATGAAAAAAGACCAATCGTACAGCCGCGACGAAAACATTTGGCATTTGTCGCATGAAGGTTTGGAATTGGAAGAACCCGAAAACGAAGCGAATTACAAACACATGCTTAAACTGACGGCCGTTCCCGAACAAGCGCCGGAAAAAGGCGAATACGTCGCCATCGATTTTGAAAAAGGCATTCCCGTCGCGGTAAACGGCAAAAAACTCGCGCCGGCGGCCCTGCTCGAAGAATTAAACAAAATCGGCGGGCGCAACGGAGTCGGCATTACGGATATTGTCGAAAACCGCGTCGTCGGCATGAAAAGCCGCGGCGTATACGAAACTCCCGGCGGCAGCATTTTGTACTTTGCCCACGAAATGCTCGAACACCTGTGTTTGGACAGCGACACCTATCATTTTAAGCAGCACGTCAGTCTTAAAATTGCCGAACTGATTTACGGCGGAAAGTGGTTTACGCCGCTTATGACGTCCCTTTCGACCTTTGTCGATGCGACGCAAAAAACGGTTACCGGAAGCGTCAAGCTCAAGCTGTACAAGGGCTCCATACGCAACGCGGGCACATCTTCGCCCTATTCGCTGTACAACGAAAGCATCGCAAGCTTTAAAACGGGCGATTTGTACGATCATCACGATGCCGAAGGCTTTATCACGCTGTACGGCCTCCCGATAACGGTGCGCGCCCTTATGGAAAAGGCGAACGGTTTGCCGCCGCAGTCTTTATAAAGCATTTTATAACGAAACGGAGCGCCGCAATGCACGCAAAAAGCACAAAGGACTGCCCGCAAAACGGGGCCGAAAACAACGCACAAAACAAACCGAAAGACGCGCTGTGGCAGGGGCGTTTTACCAAAACGCTTTCGTCCCAAGCGCTGGACTTTGAAACGTCCATCCGCGTCGATTCCCGCATGGTTTTTGACGACATTCAAGGCAGCATTGCGCATGTTAAAATGCTCGGTGCGCAAAAAATCATAGAACCGCAGGAAGCGGCCGCTCTCGTGCGTGAACTGCAAAACATTGAAAGCGATATCCGTTCCGGAAAGCTTTCAATCGACACAAGCTTTGAAGACATTCATTCGTTTATCGAACACGCCCTAACCGAAAGGCTCGGCGACACGGGCAAAAAGGTTCACACAGGGCGCAGCCGCAACGACCAAATCACCCTTGACGAGCGCCTGTATTTGCGCCGCACCGCCGCCGATTTGCAAAAGCGCATTGTGCACCTGACGGACGTTTTGTGTACAATTGCCGAAAAACACGTTTCAAGCCTTATGAGCGGTTACACGCACTTGCAGCGCGCGCAGCCGGTAAGCCTTGCCCAGCACTTATGCGCATGGGCGTGGATGCTTACACGCGATTACGGACGCTTTGCCGATGCGCTCACGCGTATGGACGAATGCCCGCTCGGAGCCGCGGCCCTTGCCGGAAGCGGTCTTCCGCTCGACCGTTTTTATACGGCAAAAGAGTTGGGCTTTTCCGATATCGTGCATAATTCCATGGACGCCGTAGCCGACCGCGATTACTGCATAGAACTTACCGCGGCGGCGGCTTTGTGCATGACCCACTTGTCGCGTTTTTGCGAAGAAGTGATTTTGTGGTCGTCGAGCGAATTCGGCTTTATCGATTTGGATGAGCAGTGGTCTACCGGTTCAAGTATTATGCCGCAAAAGAAAAACCCCGATTTTGCCGAATTAATCCGCGGAAGAACCGGACGCGTTTACGGCGATTTAATCGCCCTCTTTACGCTGATGAAAAGCCTCCCGCTCGCCTACAACCGCGATATGCAGGAAGACAAACAAAGCGTTTTTGAAGCGCTCGACACGCTCGGCGCCTCGCTTGAAGTGTTTGCCGCGATGATGGAAACGGCGCAGTGGAATACGGAACACATGGCGTCCTCGTGCCGCGGCGGTTTTGCAAACGCGACCGACCTTGCCGACTATCTCGTAAAAAAGGGAATGCCGTTCAGAACGGCGCACGGCTGCGCGGCTTCGGCCGTTAAAACATGCATCGAGCGCGGCATTCAGCTCGAAGAACTTCCGCTCAGCGAATATACGAAAATATCGCCGCTTATCAAAGAAGACGTGTTTGTCTGCCTTGAGCCGGCGGCCTGCCTCAACGCAAAAAACACGGCGGGCGGTCCTTCCGAAAAACAGGTTCGCATACAAATCGAAAACTTGCGCCGCTTTTGCAAAAACACACAAACTTCCGCCTCTTAAAATGAAACTCCGCACTCTCTACACTGCAAGCGCAAGCGTCTTGACCGCCTCGATTATTTTATGATATATTATATTTCACCTGCGGTGCACCGCGCCGAACGGGCCCATAGCTCAGTTGGTTAGAGCTGCGGACTCATAATCCGTCGGTCCCTGGTTCAAGTCCAGGTGGGCCCATAAAAAACAGCACTTGGGGATGGATTACCAGCTTTTCAAAAAAGCGACAAAATCAAAAGGTTTTCTTCGCGGCTCATCGTCTCTTTATAGTTATCCAAGTATACCGTTCGCTTTCCGTCCTTTGTTACCGTTTCGGCATCGGAGCCCTTGCCCGCTCGCTTTGCAAGTACGGTATCCCCTTTCAGTATGCTTTCCAACTGTAGTCGCACGGCTCCCTTACGGGAGCTCGTGCTTACCGAGTTTTTACTGCGCAAAAACTCGCGTATTTTCACGTCAGAATACATACTTTCATTCCTTACCGTCAAGTTTTCCCCGAAGCCGTACTGTGTTCTTAAGGCGGTGGCCGCGTTACCTAAGCCGTCCCGTTTGGCAGCCTTTTCTATCTGTATATTCTTGTTCCAGTGGCTTGCTCCGGCCAATGCCCCCGAGATTCTTCCAAGGCTTATATCGGTCGCACGGCTCTCAATGCGAGCCGTGCTTACCGAGATTTTTACAGCCGTTTTAACGCCCTTGTTTTGCGGCTGTAAAAACTCGCAGATTTGAAAGTTTATATATGTATTTTTAAGTTTTCGTTTTATATACATCTTTAGCCGTCTTTACCTATGTTCATCTCAAGTAAGCCCGCATGGCTCCTTTACGGGAGGAGCTCGCGCTACCGAGTTTTTGCATATGCAAAAACTCGCCGACACTCTGCATATCTTAGATACCTTGGCTGATATATTTACTCTCTCGCGGCACGCTTGTCCGCTCCCCCTTCGCTATTATTCTTTCCCTATATCTAAAATTTACTGTATCAAAATTCCTTCCTACGCTACTTATTTTAAACTCCAGAAGCCCAACTTACAGAAATAAGACAATCATCTATAAAGGAAAACCAAACATTACCCCTATCAGCCCCATATCTTACTCCATCTTCTGTTGGCACTGCAATATTCTCACCAAATACTTTTTTTACATCGTTTATCGTCATATTATTTGACAAAAATGGTGAGAACTCGGCAAAATTCCCTGTTATTTCCCAGAATGTTAAAAAATGCTTTTCTTTATCAATAAAAAAAACGAAACGTGCATCTTTATAATTATAAAAAAGCAACACGGCTTCTTCAGAAGAATTGGCAAAAAAATCTTTTGAAAAATCTTTTGCCAATCTTTGCTCTGTACTCAATGGTTTCCCGTATCTTTTGATACTTTCTTCTACAGTCTTTGAATTATTAGCCATCTTATTAACAAAGTTGTTAATATGAGTATAGTTACTTTTCTGTTGTGTAAACATACAATAGGCAATGCTACAAAACACGCAGAGTAGCCCTAATTTTCTTGCCATTGCGGATTCCGCCTTTCCAATTCATACGGATTATAAAACCATCCTCGATCTCGGTCTTCTAACTCGTAGTCACTATTTTTAAGCCATATATACAAGGGATTATTGTATTTTGGTACATATACCCCCGAATGGATATGTGCTCCGTCTGATTCTCCGGTATTCCCGTATAACCGACAACAGTATCATCTTCTTTTTACGTTCATTTATTTACATCTCCGGGTAAAACCAGATTCCCAGCCCTAAACATTATTCCATCCCTTTATAAATTTTTTCATCGCTGAATCTTCCATCATCAACCATTCTCCCATATTTCGTACCGAGAGGTTAAAATAATAATCCATCCTACTCATCGGAGCCCTTACCCCCTCGCTTTGCAAGTACGGTATCTCCCTTCAGTATGCTTTCCAACTGTGCCCGCTGCATGCCGTCTCCGAACCTCTCTTTCCCGATTATATCATAAAAACGAATAAATTTTATTCCAAAAGGTAAAAATTCTATAAAGGGCTTGACTATTCTTATTATTTTGAACAAGGTGTGTATGCAAATAAAGGACGGTGTGCGGTTATGCAAAAAAATGAAAGCGGTATGAATCAAGTTCGGTTTTGGCTTTTGATGTGGATGCTGGGCTTGGCGGGGCAATTTTGCTGGAACATCGAAAATCAGTGGTTCAACACCTTCGTATACGCGAAGATCGCAAAAGATTCTTCAATCGTTACGCTGATGGTAATTACGAGCGCTTTGGTAACCGCCTTTTCAACCTTTCTTTTCGGGACGCTGTCCGACCGCTTGGGCACGAGGCGGCGCTTTGTTTCTTTCGGCTATATTGTGTGGGGGCTTTGCACCATTTTATTCGGCTTTACCGAATTTATCGGAAAGGGAGCCGTTGGAGTCGGCGCGCGCGTTTCTATGTGGGCGGCGGTTATGGTTATTCTTGCCGACGACGTGATGAGTTTTTTCGGTTCGATGGGCAACGATTCCGGCTATAATGCGTGGAGCAACGACATGACCGATGACAAAAACCGCGGGCAAGTCGGTGCCGTCTTGGCGGTTCAGCCGATTATCGGCACCATCGTCGGCACGGTGCTCGGCGGCTTTCTCATCGGTTCGGAAAACAATTATCAGCGTCTTTTTTGGTCGATGGGATTGTTCGTTATCGCCGTCGGCATATTTTCGCTGTTTTTTTTAAAAGATTCTCCGTCGCTCAAACCGCACCGGGAAGGTTCGCTTGCCGCTCAGTTTTGTTCCGTGTTTAAGATAAAAGGATTTTTTGCGCAAACGGAACTGGTGCTCGCGTGCGTTACAACCGCCTGTTTTTTTATTCCTTTTAACATTTATTTTGTACACATGGGAAACTGGATGATTTACCGCATGGGCTTCAGCGCCGACAGCATGGGACTCATTCAGGGACTCAGCCTGCTTGCGGCCTCTTTGTCGGCGATTCCCGCGGCACGTCTTATAAATAAAAACCGCACGCCGCGGGTTGCCGCATTCGCCGTTGCGGTCAATATTATCGGCTTATGGGTTTTAACCTTGTTCATCCGGCCGGACACGGTCAATACGCAAAGCGTGTTCAGTGCGCAAAACGCGCCCCTGTTTTTTGCCGTGTTTTCGGCGGGAATGGGACTTGTGCTGGTTACGCAGTCGATGACCATGTGGGTTAAACAACTCTACCCCGAACAAAGCCGCGGTCAATTTGAAGGCATCCGCATTCTTTTCTTTGTTCTTACTCCGATGATTATCGGAACCCTTATCGGGAACATCATTATAAAAAACGGTGCCGGCTCCATAGTAAACGAATACGGCATTACCGAAAACATTCCCGTCGAATCCATCTACATGTGGGCTGCAATTTTGGTAACGGGCGCCTTTATTCCGCTGTTTTTCGCCGCAAAACATTACCATAAACGTGTCAACAACAAAGACATTCATCCCCTCCTGACCGTATGGGGCGAAAAATTGAATAAGGAATGCCCCTTAAACGACTATCCGCGCCCCCAGCTTGAACGGAAACAGTGGCAGTGCCTGAACGGTGCGTGGCAATATGCAATCCGCGATGGAAAAGAAATGCCGCAAAACTGGGACGGCGAAATCCTTGTTCCTTTTTCGCCCGAATGTGTACTCTCCGGCGTTCAGCGCAAACTTATGCCGGGTCAAACACTGTGGTACCGGCGGACGGTACGCTTCGATAAAATGCCGGCACGGGGCGAGCGCCTTCTTTTGCACTTCGGCGCCGCGGATCAGCATTGTAGCGTGTACGTCGGCGGCAAAATTGCGGGCAGTCATTCGGGCGGCTATTGGCCGTTTTATTTCGACATCACCGGCCTCATAAATGAGGGCGAAAACGAAATTACCGCGGCCGTTACCGACGATACGAATCTGGGCGATGAAGCTTACGGAAAGCAAATGCTGAACAGGGGAAAAATCTGGTATACGGGGCAAAGCGGCTTTTGGCAAACCGTATGGTGCGAAACGGTGCCGGAAAATCATGTTAAAAACGTCCGCATTAAAACCGACATGGGTACGGGCGAAATTGAATTTACCGTAATCTTCGACGGAACGCACGGGCAGGACGGCAAAGTAACCGTTTTTGACGGGGACGTCGTCGTAGCCGAAGCTCCGCTCGCAAATAACGGCGCGCGCATACGCTTGCCCGAAAACTTTAAAAGCTGGTCGCCCGATTCGCCGTTTTTATACGGCGCACAAATCAGCGCGGGAAAAGACAGCGTCCGCACCTATTTCGGCATGCGGGAATTCGGCATAATAAAAGGCAAAAACGGACCCGTTCTCAGCTTAAACGGAAAGCCGATTTTTCACCACGGACTTTTGGATCAGGGCTATTGGAGCGACGGCATGTACACGGCCCCCTCCGACGAAGCTATGATTTGGGATATCGAACGGATAAAACAGCTCGGCTTTAACATGCTGCGAAAGCATATTAAAATCGAACCGCTGCGCTGGTACTACCACTGCGACAGACTCGGCGTACTCGTATGGCAGGATTTTGTAAGCGGCGGCGGACCGTACAAACCCTTTGTCGTTCAATACGCGCCGTGGATCGGCTTAAAGTACTCCGACGGGCCGAAGCGCTATAAACTTATGGGCCGGAAAAGCGAACAAGGCCGCAAAAACTTTTTGCGCGATGCCGAACGCACGGTCAATCATTTATACAACTGCGTTTCCCTTGCCGTATGGGTTCCCTTTAACGAAGGCTGGGGGCAATTCGACGCCGCCGACATGGCCGCAAAAGTTCGCTCTTGGGATTCGAGCCGCGCGATAGATCACGCAAGCGGCTACTTCGACCGCAAGGCCGGCGACTTTCACAGTTACCATATTTACTTTAAGCCCTTTTCGCCGAGACCCGACTCGGAAAAACGCGTCCTCGCGCTTACCGAATTCGGCGGCTACAGTCTGCCGTCCGACGGACACACGGTTTCGCCCGTTTTGTACGGATACAAAATGTTTTCGGACAAAAAAACGCTGAATGAAAATATTTTAAAACTGTATGAAAACGACGTTTTGCGCAACATGTCCGAAGGCTTAAGCGCCGCCGTTTACACGCAAGTCAGCGATGTTGAAGACGAAATAAACGGATTGTTTACGTACGACCGAAAAGAAATAAAAGCCGACGCTTCCGTCATGAAGCAAATCGCCGATAGGCTGAAAAAGGCATTTGAAGAAAACTCGGCAAGCGCAGGTTGATTCGAGAAACGTTTATCGATAGTTTCTTGACACAAGCACTTCTTTAGCGTATGCTCTATACACAGGAAGGAGTATTTATGAAAAAAATCTTTTTAACAGGGATTGCATTGCTTTTAACGCTGTGCCTTATCGGCTGCGGCAGCAATGCAAACAAAGCAGTTTACAACGCCGGTACATATACCGCTGCGGCACCGGGCATGAACGGGGATGTAAACGTTTCCGTAACATTCAGTAAATCGGCAATTACAAAAATCGAAATCGGAAACCATAACGAAACGCCCGGTATTTCCGATACGCCGATAAAGGAAATTCCCGCTCAAATCATCAAAACACAAAGTTTAGCGGTCGATACCGTTACCGGAGCAACATTCACGTCGAAAGCGATTTTGGCGGCCGTAGCTTCCGCCGCAGAACAGGCCGGCGGAGACGTTACCGCTCTTCAAACGAAGAAAGATGATGCTAAAAAAACCGGAAAAGCCGTAGAAAAAACGGCTGACGTCGTTGTAATAGGCGGAGGCGGCGCGGGTTTGTCGGCAGCCATTTCGGCAGCGCAAAACGGTGCAAAAGTTATTCTTATTGAAAAAACGCCCTTGCTCGGCGGCAATACGATCCGCGCAGGCGGCCCGTATAATGCGGTCGATC
This sequence comes from uncultured Treponema sp., assembly GCA_905372025.1. Taxonomy (GTDB): domain Bacteria; phylum Spirochaetota; class Spirochaetia; order Treponematales; family Treponemataceae; genus Treponema_C. The sequence continues at coordinate 11,868 of CAJPNP010000034.1, forward strand.
CCGCGCGGCAGGCAAAGGTTCCTCCCGCATCCGATGCCGCGATGAAAAGCATCGAAAGACTGTTAACCGTTGCGCCTAAAAACGATTTGCACAAAAAATATCAGGATGAATTAAAAAAAGAATTGGATGCGTATAAGGCGCAAAAGCCGAACCATCTGTTCGACTGCATTCCGCTGCATATTTTGCAAACGTACGACGGCGGCGATTATGCGGGAAAAATCGAATTTATCGAAAAACTGTGCAGCGAATCTTTGCCGGCAGCCGAATGGCTCGAAAGCAACGGCCTTGTCTGGCGCGATACGATCGTAACGGTCCCCGGCGGTTTGTGGCCCCGCGCTCACGTTCCCCAAAATGCGGCCGGTGCGGACTATATCAACACAAACAAAGCCTTAGCCGACAAATTGGGCGTCGAAATCATCATGAACTGCAAGGGTGAAAGCCTTATTCAAAAAGACGGCCGTGTCGCAGGCGTAAATGCCGTGCAAAGCGACGGAACGCCTGTCGTGCTTAATGCGAAAAAAGCGGTCGTAATCGCATCCGGCGGTTTTGCGGCCAGCAAAGAAATGCGCAAAAAGTACAATCCGCTTTTGGGCGAAAATTTGGGAACGACGAATAATCCGGCAAACGTAGGCGACGGCATTACGATGGCCGAAAAATTAAACGCAAACCTTATCGGTATGGAATACATTCAGTGCCTGCCGCTCGGAAACCCGGAAACGGGAGGCCTGAACGGCTGGGTCGGCGGTATCGGCGTTGAATATTATTATCAGGTAAACAAAAGCGGCAAACGCTTTATGGCCGAAGACGGCCGGCGCGACGTAATGACCAAGGCATTGCTTGAACAGCCCGGTTCATTCAGCTATGTTATTGCAGACAGCCACGTTGCGTTTAAAAACGGCAAAAACCTGTGGGGCGACGATGTGGATAAACTGGTCGCCGACAAAAAGATTTTCCGTGCGGACACGATCGAAGATTTGGCAAAACAAATCAATATCGATCCTGCGGTTTTAAAGGCAACAAACGACGCATTTAACAAAGCCGTCGAAGCGGGAAAAGATCCGGAATTCGGCCGCAGCCTTTTCGGTCAAAAAATGGACAAAGCGCCATTTTATGCTTCTCCGCGTATGCCGACCGTGCACCACACGATGGGCGGTATCGAGATAAACTTGAATGCCCAAGTGCTGGATAAAAGCGGCAAAGTTATTCCCGGCCTTTATGCGGCGGGTGAAGTTACCGGCGGTATTCACGGCAAAAACCGCTTGGGCGGAAACGCACTTGTAGATATTCACGTATTCGGCAGGATTGCAGGCGCCAATGCCGCAAAAGAATAAAGTGTAATCGGCGCGTGCCTGAAAAAAAGAGGGGGCAGAGATCGTCCGCTTCGGCGGCGGTTTCCGCCCCTTTTTTTATTTACTCCAACACACAGCCGATTGAGCGGATTTTTTTGCTGCGGTATTTAACCAAAACGGCGGGATCGCGTTTGCATAAATCCGCCAAATCGTGTACCAGTTGATCGCGGACGGCAGCTGCGGTTTTTAAAGGATCGGTGTGGGCGCCGCCTTCGGGTTCGTTTACAACACCGTTTATCATCTTCAACCCCAAAACTTCGCGGCTCGTAATTTTCAGCATAACGGCGGCGTCCTTTGCGCGGCTTGAATCACGCAGCAAAATGGAAGCACAGCCTTCGGGCGATATAACCGAAAAAATTGCGTTTTCGAGCATGTAAATCTTATCGCCGACGCCGATACCCAAAGCTCCGCCGGAACCGCCTTCTCCGATAATAAAGCAGATAATCGGCGTTTTAAGGCGGCTGAATTCGCGCAAATTGACGGCAATTGCTTCTCCGATGCCGCGTTCTTCGGCGCCCAAGCCGGGATAAGCGCCCTGCGTATCGATAAACGTAACTATGGGGCGCCGGAATTTTTCCGCCTGTTTTGCAAGGCGCAGCGCTTTGCGATAACCTTCGGGGTTTGCCATTCCGCCGTTGCGGTCTATCGTTTCGCGTAAATTCCGACCTTTTTGGTTGCCGATAACGGTTACCGCCCGACCGTCAATAAAGCCAATGCCGCCGACCAAAGCAGGGTCATCGCCGAAAAAGCGGTCGCCGTGCAGTTCGGTAAAATCCTCAAACAGCATATCGATATAGTCGAGGGTACGGGGCCGGTCGCTGTGGCGGGCCAATTCCACGTGTTCCCATGTTTTTGAAAGCGCACCGCTGCTTTGCAGTTTTGCGGTTATCTTTCCGAGTTCTTCGCTTATATCGAGCCCGGACTTTTGCGCAATATCCTGCAAGCCGCTTAATAAGGCTTCCTGATTCATGTTATTCATACGGCACCCCCGGCTTTTCCGTTTTTCGAACAATTCGCACTGTGCGCGTCGATCATGCGTACCCAAAACCGGCGCTGTTCCGAGCGGGGCACGATGCAGTCCACGAAGCCTTTTTTAAGCTGAAATTCGGCACGCTGGAATCCTTCGGGCAGCTGCTGGCGGATTGTTCCTTCGATAACGCGCGGGCCGGCAAAACCGATTAAGGCCCCCGGTTCGGCCGCAATAATATCGCCGAGCATGGCGAAACTTGCCGTAACGCCGCCGGTCGTCGGGTCGCACAGCAGTATAAAAAGCGGAATGCCTTTTTCGTCGAGTTCGGCGGCGGCGCTTGAGGTTTTCGCCATTTGCATAAGAGAAAAAAGTCCTTCCTGCATTCGGGCACCGCCCGACGTCGCGTAAATAATAACGGGAAGTCGTTCGGCGGCGCCTTTCAGCATAAGGCGGGAAATTTTCTCACCGACAACCGACCCCATCGAGCCTCCCATAAAATTAAAAGACATAACGGCAAGCAGCACTTTACGACCCTTTATCGAACATGAACCCGTAACGACGGCTTCGTTCATGGACGATTTTGCTTCCGCCGCCGACAGTTTTTCTTCATAGCCTTCCATTTCGATCGGGTTGCCCGTTTTCAAATTGGCGTACAATTCCTCAAAGGAATTTTCGTCCGAAAGATACTCTATGCGCTGCGCGGCGTCTATACGCAAATGGCAGCCGCAATGCGGACACACCATTAAATTATCGATAAAAACTTCATCTTCATGCGAGACTTTGCAATGGGGACAGTCCATAAGCGCCTCCTTAGTTGCCGTTTACGGCTTTTTTCGCAAACAGTTCCGCGTACAATCCGGTGCCGAATTGTCCCGACTGAAATTGCGCCGAGCGTAAAATCTTTTTTTGCTCTTCTATATTTGTACCGATTCCTTCTATGCACAGTTCATCCAAGGCGCACAAAAGCTTTTGCACGGCTTGCGTGCGGTTTTGTCCGTGAACAATCAGCTTTGCCGTCATGGAATCGTAAAAGGGAACGACCGTGTAGCCCTGATACAAAAAGCTATCGAAGCGGATACCGTTTCCGCCGGGGATGCGCAGCGTTTTAATCGTGCCGGGCGTAAATGCGTTTATGCGCGCTTCTATCGCCCAACCGTGAACGGGAAGAATTCCCGCCGCTAAACTCATGTTTTGCCCCGTACACACGCGGACCTGCTCGCAGATAAGATCGGTTCCCGTTACCATTTCGGAAACGGGATGTTCAACCTGAATGCGCGCGTTCACTTCCATAAAATAAAAATTGCTGCCGGAAACCAAAAATTCTATGGTGCCGGCGCCGCGGTATTTAAGCGACGAAAACAAATTGATTGCACCCGAACACATGGCCTCGCGCATTTTTTCGCTCACGCCGGGCGACGGACTTTCTTCTATGAGTTTTTGATGATTTTTTTGAACGGAGCAATCGCGTTCGCCCAAAACGGCAACGGCACCCTTTCCGTTTCCCAAAATCTGCAATTCAACGTGGCGCGGATCCACAAGATATTTTTCGATGTACACGGTACCGTCGGCAAAGTTCGCCTCGGCTTCGGCGGATGCGATTTTAAGGTTTTCGGCCAAATCGGCCTCTTTCCATACGACGCGCATACCCTTTCCGCCGCCTCCGGAAGCCGCTTTTATGATAACCGGATAGCCGCATTTTTCGGCCGTTTTTGCCGCTTCCCGCTCGTTTTTAACCGCCCCGTCCGAACCGGGTGTTACCGGAAGACCGTTTTTTACCGCGGTTTCGCGCGCCCGAACTTTATCGCCGAGCATGTCGATCGTTTCCGGGTCGGGGCCGATCCAATACATGCCCGCCTTTTCAACTTCTCGGGCAAAGTCGGCATTTTCCGATAAAAAGCCGACTCCCGGATGCACGGCTTCGCAGCCGGTGCTGAGGGCAACCGTAATTAAAGCCGTACGGTTTAAATAACTTTTTGCCGAAGGAGCCGGCCCTATGCAACAGGATTGGTCGGCCAATTTCACATGCAGACATTCTCGGTCGGCATCCGAATAGACGGCGACTGTTTTGATTCCCAGCTCTTTGCAGGCTCTGATAATGCGTACGGCAATTTCGCCGCGGTTCGCAACAAGCAGTTTTTTTATCATCAGCCGCGCTCCTATACGGTGCGGAGGGTAAACAAAACCTGATCGAATTCGACCAAATCGCCGTTCGAAACGGCAATGTCTTCTATGACTCCGTCGAATTCGGATTCGAGCGTATTCATCATTTTCATCGCCTCAAGCACGCAAAGCGGCTGGCCTTTTTTTACCTTCGTGCCCTTATCTACATACGGCGGAGAATCGGGAGACGGCGAGCGGTAAAAAGTTCCGACAATCGGGCTTTTTATTTGTATAAGGTTTTTCGCTGCCGAATCAGCCGATTGTGCGCCGGATGCGGAACCGCCGGTGCCCGCGGACGCCGCGACAGCCGAAGCTGAGGGTACGGCAGACCCCGCGACAAAGCCCGCAGCCGCCGGTGCGGCGGCCGCCTGAACCGGATGGGGCGGCGCACTTTGTACAATCGGCATGATCCGGTCGGGAGCAAAGGCGCCTTCTTTTTTCAGAACGAATTCGTTTTCGCCGTCCTTTATCCGCATATACACCGACGAGCTTTGTTCGAATTTTTCAAACAGCTTTAAAATCAATTCTTCTTTCATGGCAAATCCTTTTGCGCCGCTTCGATTATATCGTGTCGAATCGTTCGATGTCGGCATCGTAATTTACTCCCGCAATGTCGAAGCCGTTGGCGGCTAAAAAGTCGTGCCGGTAGCCTGCCAAGTCGGTTAATCGTTCGCTGTTTTCGCTCGTTACCTGTACCATTAGGGCGGCGACCGCTTTTTGCACTTCGTCGGAAAGTTCCCAATCGTCTATGCGGATTCTGTTTTCGGAATCGACGGGAATTGTTCCGTCGGCGCGGTACAATCTGTCCGAAAAGAGGCGGTTTATCTGTTCGATACAGCCTTCGTGAAGGCCCTTTTCTTTCATTACTTTGAACAAAGATGCCAAATACAGGGGAATAACCGGAATGACGGCGCTTGCGCGCGTAACCAGCCCCTTGTTGACCGATACAAAGGCTTTGCCCGAAAACGATTTCATAAAGGAATTCAGGCTGTGAGCGGTTGCTTCAAGGTGCTCTTTTGCTTTGCCGATTGTTCCTTTGCGGTATAGGGCTTGGGTGGCTTCCGGCCCGATGTACGAATACGCGACCGTAATGCAGCCGTCGGAAAGAACCTGGGCTTGCGCCAAGCGCTTTATCCAGCGTTCCCAATCTTCACCGCCCATAACCTTAACGGTTGCGGCAGCTTCTTCTTCGTTCGCGGGTTCCGCCGAAATCTCTTTCAGCTCGCCGGTAAACGGGTCGAGCGTTTTTCCGGTAAACGTTTTGCCGAAGGGCTTGAGTACGGATTTATACATAACGCCCGTGTCCGGATCGGTGCGCACGGGGCTGGCCAAGCTGTATACGACCAAATCGAACCGTATATCCTTTTTTTTCGCTTCTTCGATAACCCGATTTTTTATTTCATCGGAAAAGGCATCTCCGTCTATCGTGCACGAAAAAAGTCCCGCATTTTCGGCCGCTTTATCAAAGGCCAAATTGTTGTACCAGCCGGGTGTTCCCCATTTGGTTTCGCTGCCGGCTTTTTCATACGACACGCCGATTGTCGCCGCGCCGTATGCAAAGGCGGCCGTTATGCGGCTTGCCAATCCGTAGCCGTTCGAGCAGCCAAGTACCAAAACGCTTTTGGGCGCGCGGTCTTTTGCGTAAGAAGCCGCTTTCTTTTTCGTGTATGCAATTTGATCGTCCGTTGATTTTTTGCATCCGGCAGGGTGCGCATTCAAACATACGCTGCCGCGTACCATCGGTTTTATAATCATAATTTACTCCTATAAAAAGTCAAGAAGAAAGTATCAACTTTCGATTGACTTTTTACGCGCGTTCGCAACGAAGTGAGAACGTACATATAATATACAAGTTTGCCTTCAACAAACGTTTTGCCTTCGGCAAACTTGGGTAAATAAAAGCCGTGCTATTTATACGGCTTTTATTTTACAACTCCTTAAACGGCGGTTAGGCCGGATTATTCCGCGCTGCCTACAAGACACATCCATTCGGCTTCTGCCGCGAGCGTATCGCCGACATAAGCCTTACCCGCTTGTTTTACCATACGCGGAGAAACCCGCAAATTCATTACTTCCATACGGACCTTGTCGCCGGGGCGCACTTGCGAGCGGAATTTAACTTTATCCACAGTCGCTAAAAAAAACAAGGCGTTTTTTTCAAAAACGTTTTGAAAACTCAGCGCCGCGCCCCCCGCTTGCGCCATCGTTTCAACCAGGATAACGCCGGGGACAACCGGATATTCGGGAAAATGACCTTTAAAGAAAAATTCGCTTTCCGTAAATACGTGCTCACTTACGCTGCCTTTTTCATCGGCCGAAATAATTTCATCGACGAATAAAAACGGGCTGCGGTGGGGCAGTAATTTTTCTATATCTTTGGTAAGACTCATGCTTGTGCCTCTTATATTTTCTTGAACACGACGACGCCGTTATGCCCGCCGAACCCCAAAGAGCCGGATGCGGCGCAGCGTATGTCGCCGGAAAGACCCTTGTTCGGCACATAGTCCAAATCGCAGTGCGCTTCAAGGTCGGGTTCGGTCAAATTGATTGTCGGCGGGAAAAATCCGTCCTGTATCGCCTTTACGCAAAACACGGCTTCAAGCGCTCCGGCAGCACCCAAACAGTGTCCGGTCATCGATTTTGTAGACGATACTTTCATCTTGTACGCATGATCGCCGAAAGCTTTTTTTATCATCGCCGTTTCGGCCGGATCGTTTATCGGCGTGGAAGTTCCGTGTGCATTATAATACTGTACGTCTTCGGGTTTTACACCGGCATCCTGAAGCGCCTTTGTCATCGCAAGAGCGCCGCCCGTTCCCGAAGGATCGGGGCTGGTAAGGTGGTAGGCGTCCGAAGATGAGCCGTAGCCTGCAAATTCGGCATAAATTTTCGCGCCGCGTTTTTTTGCGTGTTCGTATTCTTCCAAAATTAAAATAGCCGCGCCTTCGCCCATAATAAAGCCGGAGCGTTTTTTATCGAAGGGGCAGCAGGCTTTTGCAGGCTCGCTGTTATAGTCGGACGCAAGGGTTTGCAAAATCATAAAGCTGCCTATACCGAAGCCCGTAACGGTCGCTTCCGTACCGCCTGCAAAGCACATATCCACGCGGCCCGAGCGCACCATATCCAAAGCGTTTCCGAGTGCGTCGGTACCGGAAGCGCAGGCGGTTGCCAAAGTCCATGAAGGGCCGTGAATGCCAAAAAGCATACTGATGTTTCCCGCCGCCTCGTTCGGAATGAGCAGCGGAACGGTCATCGGCGGAATGCGCGCAGGCCCCGATTCAAAATATTTTTTAAAGGAAGATTCGTATATTTCAAAACCGCCTATTCCGTTGCCGAGCATAATACCCGTGCGGTCGGCATCTATGGTTTCTTTGGTAAGACCCGCATCTTTTACCGCCTGAACGGCTGCGGCAACGGCAAACTGGGTAAAGCGCGCCATTTTACGCGCTTCGCGTTTGTCGATGAACTGCGATGCGTCGAAATCTTTTACTTCGGCGGCAATCTGCACCTTGTAATCGGTACAGTCAAAACCGGTGATGTTTGCAATGCCGCTTTTTCCTTCTTTTATTCCCTGCCATGTTTCGTCAAGGCTGTTTCCCAAAGGCGAAACAACGCCCATTCCCGTAACAACAACTTTTCTCATATTCACTCCTTATTATGCGCCGAGCCCGCCGTCGACGCCGAGGACTTGGGCGGTAATGTACTGCGATAAATCCGAAGCCAAAAATACGGCGGCATTCGCGATGTCCTTCGGCTGACCGGCTCGTTTAAGCGGAATGCTTTCAATCCACTCGTTGCGCATTTGTTCGTTTACGGCGGCCGTCATATCCGTTTCTATATAACCGGGGGCAATCGCGTTTACACGGACTCCGCGGCCTGCGGTTTCTTTTGCAAGGCTTTTTGTAAAACCGATAAGACCGGCTTTGCTTGCCGAATAATTCACTTGACCGCCCTGCCCGTGCAAGCCGACAACGCTCGACATATTGATGATCGAACCGCTCCTTTTGCGGATCATATCCGAAGATACGATTTGCGACGCAATAAAGGCGCTCGTAAGATTGACGCGCAAAACGGCTTCCCAGTCTTCAAGTTTCATGCGGAACGAAAGACCGTCGCGCGTTATGCCCGCGTTGTTTACCAAAACGTCGAAGCCGCCCGATTCTTCGAGCGCCGTTTTTACGGCTTGCGAAAGCTCTTGAGCGTTTCCGCAGTCGGCGTATATTTCATGAAAGACGCTTTTGTGCTCTGCGGCAAAAGCTTCAAGTTCCGCTTTTGACGCCGAAGGTTTTGTACACAAACCCCACACTTGCGCGCCTTCTTCAAAAAAACGTTTTACGATTTCTTTTCCAATTCCGCGGGAAGAACCCGTTACCAAAGCTTTTTTTCCTTCCAATAACATACCGTCAACCTCATCTATAAAATATTTTACTTCAGCGCGCACTCACTCCGCCGAAAAGCGCACCGAGCCGTTCGGCCGTTCCCGTCGGAGAACAAAGCGCGGACGAACATTCCGCATCGCGCCACAAATTGCTCAACGTGTTTCCGGGACCGATTTCCAACAGCGAATCGATTTTTTCGCTTTGCATCAGCGAAGCGATTTCTTTTTCTTCGTCCGTCCACAGTACCGGATGCGTGATATGCAAAACCGCATTCTTTTTCGCTTCCGCGCCGGTGAGTATGCGTTTTCCCGTTACGTTTGAAAAAACAGGAATAACCGGATCCGCAAACGTAAAGTCTTCCAGCGCTTTTTCGAATTCCGCGGCGGCTTGCTTCATAAGCGGCGAATGGAAGGGGCCTGCAACCGCAAGACGGATAAAACGTTTTGCGCCGGCTTCTTTACACAACTTTTCGGCCAGGGCCAAACCTTCGGCGGTTCCGGAAACAACCGTTTGAACGGGACTGTTCATATTGGCCGCAAAAACGATGCCCCTTTCATTGTCTGAATAGGGGGCTAAAAGTTCGGCTATCTTTCCGGATTCGGGTGTTATGACGGCGGCCATACCGCACGAAGAAGCGCCGCCGTTTGTCTGCGCGGCAATTTCTTCGCAGGCTTTTTGCATAATACGGCCGCGTTTTTGTACAATGCGCGATACCGATTCAAAATCCAAAACGCCTGCGGCATAGAGGGCGGGAAATTCTCCCAAACTGAATCCCGCAACGGCGGCCGGAAGAATATCTTTTTCTTTTAAAACCGCCAAGATTGCGCATTCGGCTGCCGTAATTGCAAGCTGACTTTTATCGCTGCGCGAAAGCTCTTCTTTTTCGGTTTCCCACAAAAGAGAAGCTATATCTTCGTTCACGATTGAACTCATGCTGTTTATTACCGAGCGGGCGGCCGAATATGTATCGCAGATATCCCGAGCCATGCCCTTAAACTGAGAACCCTGACCGGAAAATAAAAACACACAGCGCATGTTTTCTCCTATAAAATATCTTAAAACCGTATAACGCAGCCGCCCCAGGTAAGCCCCGCACCGAATCCGGCGGCGATGATTGTCATACCTTTGCGCAGCCGGCCGCTTTTTATTAAATCGTCAAGCGTTATCGGAATAGACGCCGCCGATGTGTTGCCGTAGATTTCCAAATTGCACACGAATTTGGCAAAATCGCAATTCAGCCGTTTTGCGGCTGCTTCCAAAATCCGTTTGTTCGCCTGATGGCAAACCACCAAGTCTATGTCATCCATGCGCAAGCCTTCTTTTTCGAGCAGCTGCCGCACCGTATCGGCGATGATTTTTACGGCAAAGGTGTAGACCGCGCGCCCGTCCATGCGTATATGACGCTCGCCGTCGATATACAGCTTGCCGGCTCCTGCGCCCTCGGCACCCAACACCGCAGGCCGGATACCCTCAATTCCGTCGGTAAACGTATTTTGCAAAAGCACGGCTCCGGCGCCGTCGCCGAACAGTACGCAGGTTGCGCGGTCATTCCAATCGACAATACGGCTCAGCACTTCGGCGGCGCACACAAGGGCGAACCGGCTTTTATGCCGTTCCATTAAAGCGGCCGCCGTATCGAGCGCGTATAAAAAGCCCGAACACGCGGCGCTAACATCAAAACACGCCGCGTTTTGTGCGCCCAAAGCGCGCTGCACAAGACAGGCAACCGACGGGAAGCCGCAATAATCGGGCGTCGCCGTTGCGCACACAATCAAATCGATGTCCGCGGCGTTCACTGCGCCCATTGCTTCACGGCACGCGGCAACGGCAAGCGAAGAAGCGCTGTCGGTTTCGTCCGCAATAAAACGTGACGCAATGCCGGTATGGCTGCGGATCCATTCATCCGACGTATCGAGCCGGGCAGGGAAATCAGCATTTTCCATTTTTCGTACGGGTAAAGCCTTTCCCGTTCCGCATATTACAACGGCCATCGCTTCTCCACCCGCACAGTGTATGACACTTTGCCTTATTTTGTCAACACCTGTACGGGTATCTTTGCGGTCGGCTTATCCGATGTATTCAGACACTGAAAAAAACAAAAAGTTGCACCCGGGATCGGTTATTTTATCTGCATTATCCTTGACAGTTTTTTTGCGAAAACCTATAGTACAAGAGGAGTACCGATAATGCCGTCGACAAAAAAAAAGAGCGATACTTATACGGAAATCCTCAAAAATGCAAAAACGGAATTTTTGCAAAACGGTTTTGAAAAAGCGTCGATGCGTTCCATTGCCGCAATAACCGGCATAACGGCCGGGGCTTTGTACAAACATTTTCCATCAAAGGCGGCAATATTTGAAGCTCTCGTACAGCCGCTTATCGGACAAACCTTAAGCATCGGTACCGATTTTTCCGAAATCGCAATACATTTATACGAAACTAAAGATTTTTTATCAACAAAAGAAGCAATACGCATATCTTTACAGAATTTATGTACGCTGGTTTACAGCCGCTTCGATGATTTTAGACTTTTATTTAACCGCTCGGCGGGAACAAAATACGAAAACATCCGTCACGAATTCGTCATGGCAGACGTTACAGCGTGCAAAAAATTCATTGTTGCCTTAAAAGAACGCGGCATAAATATCCGCCCCTTAAACGACGACCAGCTTCACTTAATTTACAGCACCGCCTTAACACCTCTTTTTGAAATCATTACACATGAATATTCCTATGAAAAAGCGCAAAGCTTTATGGATATCCTAACTGATGTGATGTATTTTTGCTGGAACAAAATCATGCAGCCGGAAAAATAAAAATCGCAATACACACACAAATACCCCCTCTTGACAATTTTTTAGGGAACGCTATACTGTAATGGTAAACGCTGTTTACCATTTTTACATTAAAACGAGGATACAATGAAAACGGAAGGATTACACAAGTTTTTTAAAAAAATCGCCGAATTTCAATTGAAGTACAGATGGCTTTTACTCATCTTATTGGCAGCTCTAACCGTATTTGCCGCAATGGGCCTAAAAAAGTTTAGAGTCTCATCAA
>CAJPNP010000035.1 GCA_905372025.1 uncultured Treponema sp.
GGGGGGGGTAACGGATTCGATTTCAAAACTTGTTCGGTATCGTCGGCCGACATCGGTTTATAAAAATAAAAGCCCTGCACCAAAGTACATCCGTTTTGTTTTAAAAAGTCGGCTTGTTCTTTTTTTTCAACGCCTTCGGCAACGATTTTCACTTGCAAATTTTCGGCAAGAATAATCATGCTCCGTATAATCGCTTCGTCCATTTTGTCTTCGCCGATTCCTTTTACAAAGGTGTCGCTCAGTTTGATTTTATCGATAGGCGTATGTTTTAAGCGCGTCAGACAGGAATATTCGGTGGCAAAATCGTCTATCGAAATATTTACGCCGAGCCGCTTTAAGTCGATCATGATTTTTTCGACGCCGACATTTTGCGATAAATACACGCTTTCGGTAATTTCCAAATTCAGAGAAGAAGGCGGCAAATCGTATTTTTTCAGCAAACCGCCGATAAGAGAATTCAGCTGTGAATTTTCGAATTGCCGCGGAGAAATGTTTACCGCCATCGAAATTCCTTCGATGCCCTTTTGCTGCCACAAGTGCAATTGCTCGCATGCTTTGTTCAGCACCCAATTTCCGATCATTTCTATTAAACCGGTTTGTTCGCTTAAGGGAACAAAAACCGTCGGGGAAACAATGCCGAAATCTTTATTCGCCCAATGCAGCAAAGCTTCCACGCCGAATATCTCTCCGGTGCTCAAATTGATTTGCGGCTGATAGTGCAAAACCAATTCGTTGTTTTCGACGGCGGTATACAACATTTGGTGCAAAGCGATTTTTTTCGCAATGTTTTTTTTCAAAGTGGGATTACAAAACGTAAAGCAGTTTTTACCTTTCGACTTTGATACATACATGGCGCTGTCGGCGTACTTTATAAGCGTTGTTACCGTTTTGCCGTCTTTCGGGAAAAGCGCGATACCGCAGCTGAACGTTACGTAGAGTACGTCATCGTTTATTCCCATCGGTTCGCCCAGCGTTTTCATAAGCCGCTTAACGATAACTTTAATTTCGTCATCCGTTTTTACCGCAGGTAAAAAAATCAAAAACTCGTCGCCGCCGAACCGACAAATAACGGCCGAAGACGGCAGCTCTTTTTTTAAACGCTGGCTTGTTTGCAGCAACACCTTATCGCCGTACTCATGACCTTTGGAATCGTTTATATTTTTAAAAGAATCCAAATCGATAAACAAAACCGCAAAATCGTCCGCATTGTTTTTTATCTGGCGCGATACAAACCGGTTAAAATACATACGGTTCGGTAAACCGGTTAAAACGTCATGATATGCCATATGTTCGATGTATTTTTCGTTTTCGATTTTCAAGATGGCTGTAGAAAATAGGTTTGTAAAAATTCTGAATATCTGCAAATTGTCTTCCGTCCACGCCTTTTTGTACCGAAAATCGTGAACGCCTAAAAAGCCCGCGACGGTTTCGTTCTCTATGAGCGGAAAACAAAGCGTAGAAACGATTTCGCGTTTGCCGAAAAACTTTTTTTCGCGGTCGGTTAAAGAAACATAAGTTTGTATATCCGAATACACAATCTTCTTTTTTGCCTTCAGCTGCTTAATGCAAAAAGGCGGTAAATCTCCGAACGAAGCGTCTTTGCCGTTTTGAACAGCCGATTCAGGATTGTTCCACGCGAGCACAAAAAGCGCTTTCTTTTTATCGTCCGAAAACCGGTATAAAAAAACCCGATCGACGTCAAAAAAATTTCCGATAACTTTTAAAGCGGCAGAAATATATTCTTCTACATATGATGCATTCCCGCGCAGCAGGATATTCGAAACTTCGGCAATGGCGCGCTGGTTGTCGGTTTTTCTTTGAACCTCCACAAATCGCGCAAGATAGGATTGCTGAATATAATAAGCGACATAGGTGCTTACCAAAAAAAACAGAATTCTGAATACATGATCGTCTCTATGAATCGGTATGACTACGGTTGAATGAGTTGCGGCGATAAACACATAACATAAAAGAGATACGACTGCAATGAGCCGCAACAAAAGCGTTCTTTTAAATAAAATGCTGATAAACAGCAAAAGCAGCGGAAACACCCATACCGTTACGGCCGCAAGCCCGCGGAATGTAAATAAAATAATCGGTACGGAGAAAACAATTATCGCGGCCGAAACCCTATCCGCATAGCGTTCCAACCTTTTGCTTCGCTGAAACACAAAAATAACAAGGCCCGAAATAAACGCGTACAAACCGGCAAAAATTCCCTCTTCAACAAAAACCTTAACGATAATATATGACATGCCCAAATGCAGCAAGCCGAATACGATGTATAAAAAAGCAAGCGTAAAAAATATTTGTTTTTTTGAAGACAATTTATTGTTGTAAAAAACGCTGTCGTCGATCGAATCGAATTGATGCTGTACAAGATAGTAACCCCTAAAATTATAGAGTATAGCCGATACCGGTACAAGCGATGTTACAAGATGAATCGAATATAAAATTCGCGAATGAAAGGTCCATAAAACGGCATTGCTTATGATATTGAGAGTCAAAGTTACGGAAAATGCCATAAGCAATAAAAATCGCTCTCTTTTTTGTACACTCGAACGCGTTTTTTTGTATGCGATAAAAAGCAGCGCCGAAGCTAACATCAAATAAAAAAGATAATATGCGCTTAAATACAGAGCCCCTTTTTCCGTGTGCACAAAAAAAATATAACCGAATACAGTGTTCCGCACATCATATGCGGCATGGAAAACCGCGGGACGCAAACAAATAAGCAGTCCCGTAGAAAAAAACGGAATCGCCATCAGTATATACACGCGTTTTTTCAGCATAAGCGTGTCTTGAACCGATATTGCCGCAAACAAAAAGTACACAAAATACAAAGTGCCGAAGCCGAAAACCGAAAAATACCGCCAAAAATAAATCGTATCGGGATTGTATGAGGTTATCGCAAACGCATACGCAAAGCACCACAGCGATAAAATCATACACATAATAAAAAACAAATATTTAGGCAACGATTTAGCGTTAAAAAAGATTACGTAAGAACCTATTGTAACGTAGATTGTGAACAAGACATAAAAAAAAAGCGGCAGTATTTTTTGTAAGTCCATAAACACTCTCCATATCTATTATACCCCATATATGAAAAAAAGAAAGTCAATTTTATGATTTTCCGAAAAAAATGCGCAAAATTTTATAAACTCTTGGTAATAACTATTGTAGAGTATCACAATATACATTAGACTTCGCACATGCTGAAAACCGGAAATATCGTTTTATATAAAGACCGGCCCGCCCTTATCCGCGAATGTGCCGATAAATATACGATCGAATATGCGCTCGGAACGCAAAAAGTACGCGAAAAAGATATTTGCCTGCTTCATGAAGGCGGCCTTTCTTCGCTTACCGCCCTCGAAATGCCGGCTGAAAAGGATACGGAACGCGCTGCACTGAATGCCTCCTTCAACGAAGCGTGGGAACTTTTACAAGACGAAAACCGTCCCTCGTTTACGCTGTACGAAATTGCCGAATTGGCTTTCGGCGGTTTTGCAGCCGAAAAATCATGGGTAATATATGAAGCGCTTGCAAAACATCCGCATTTTTTGCTTTTGCCGCCGAATCCTCCCGAACAGCCGCGCTTTTCCCTGCGCAGCAGCGAAGAAGCGCAAAAGCTGCTTGCAAAGCAGGACGAAAAAAAACGCGAAAAAGAAAAACGGGCGGCCTTTATAGAACGGCTGCGTAAAAAGCGGCTCATTTTGCCGCAAGACGGCGTTTTTATGGGAGAAGTAGAAGCCTTCGCCTTGGGCAAAACGGATAAATCGAAAGTCATGCAGGAAGCCGGAATGAGCGCTTCGCCCGAAAAAGCTCACAAATTGCTGCTCGACTGCGGTATATGGACGGTATACCGAAACCCCCACCCGTCGCGCTGGGGTTTATCGACGCAGTCGGCAACCGAACGCTTGAGCCGCCCGCAGGAAAGCGAACGCAGCAAAGTCGACCATATCGCATACGCGATAGACAGCGAATGGAGCACCGATCCCGACGATGCGATCGCATTCGACGGAACATACGTGTGGGTGCATATCGCCGACCCTGCCGACACAGTGCTGCCCGACTCGGTTATAGACAAGGCGGCACGGGAACGCGGCGCAACGCTGTACATTCCCGAAGGAGCTTCGCGCATGCTTGCCGAAGAATCTTTGACCGATTACGCGCTCGGTTTGCCTGAAAATGAAAAAAACACAACCGGCGACGCATATTCGCGCGCGCTTTCTTTCCGCATCAAATTGAATGACGACGGCGCAATAGAAGAAACGACGGTTTTAAAAACAAAGGTGCGGGTACACAGGCTCACCTATGAACAGGCGGACGCTCAAAGTTCCGGCGATTTGGCACCACTTTTTAAAATTGCGGATAAAAATATCGAACGGCGCAAAGCGGCGGGCGCAGTGTTCATTCAAATGCCTGAAGTCCATATTTCGCTGGAATATTCGGCAAATGCGGCAAACGGCGAAACCGCCGGTAAAGCGGACAGTGAACCGGACGTCAAACTTCACGGAGAACCCGCCGTACGTATCGAACCGATTATACGCTCGCGCTCGGCGGAACTCGTACGCGAATTTATGCTTTTAGCCGGTGAAGCGGCCGCCCGTTTCGCGTTCAAAAACGCCATCCCCTTCCCCTTCGTGTGCCAGGAAAAGCCCGAAATACCGCGCAGCCTGAGTGAAGGTTTGGCGGGGCAGTACCGGCTGCGCCGCTGCATGAAAAGCCGCACGATAAGCACCTCGCCTCTTGCACACGCCGGATTGGGGCTCGGTATGTACAGCCAGGTAACAAGTCCTCTGCGCCGCTACGGCGACCTTGTAGCGCACGAGCAGCTGCACGCGTTTTTGGACGGGCGGCCGCTTTTAAGCAAAGACAGCGTTCTCGAACGCATAAGCGAAGGAGATGCCGCAGCGGGAGCTGCCGTAAAAGCCGAGCGCAAAAGCAACCTGCATTGGACGCTCGTATATCTTTTGCAGCACAAAGACAGCCGCTTTGAGGCCGTTATTGTCGACACAAAGGAAAATCAAGCCGTCGTCATCATCCCCGCGCTGGCTCAGGAAGCCCTCATTCCCCTCGTTCCGGGCAAAACGCTCAACGACACCGTATACGTACAGGCAGCCGGCATCAATATTCCCGAATTGACCGCAACCTATGTCCCAGTAAAAGAAGCGTAGCGCAAACAATTTTCAATCGGTTTTTTCGGCATACGATTCACATAAAATCAGAGTAGCGAAAAAATAGTTGACCGTTAGTACTAAATGCAGTATTATTTATGTCAAACATAGAGAAAATAATCGACAAAATGAAAAACCAGCCGAACGGTATTCGTTTACAAGAAGCCGATAAAGTTTTGCATTTTATCGGCTATAGATTTGACAGACAAAAGGGTTCTCATCGGCAATACATCAATACCGAAGGAGATGTTATAACGATAAAGGCCGACAATACGCTAAAAGCCTGCTATATAAAAGATATTTTAAAGCGTATGTAAGGAGTAATAAATGAAAATACAAGATTATTTGGATTTACCGTATTCTATTATTATCAAGAAAATCACCGATGAAAGCGGCACCTATTACCACGCTGCCGTTCAGGAACTTGAAGGCTGCCAAAGTACCGCCGATTCTTTTGAAGAAGCCTATACAAACATTTATGAAGCAATGGAAGGCTGGATAGAAACAAAACTTGAAAACGGATTCGAAGTCCCCAAACCTCTAGAAGAAAATAACTACAGCGGTAAATTTGTCTTACGTATCCCCAAAACGCTGCACAAAAAACTTGCATTAGCTGCCGAAAAAGAAGGGGTATCGCTCAATCAATACGCCCTTTATAAACTGTCCTAAAAACAAAAAACCCTTTTAAGAAGCCGTAAAACGGATCTTAAAAGGGTTCCGAAAGACCGCCGCAAAAGACCGCGTGTACGGCTGCTTTTCGGCAGTTTTTTTAATAAATGCGGCGGCTTTACAGCCGCTCAATTTATTGCGCTTTTACGTCGTCGCAAATGCTCAATTCGGTATCTTTGTCGAAGAATTTGGCCTTTGCCATAACCGGAACAAAGTTTGCCGTATCGCCGATTTGGAACGTAACGTCCGGAGCGGTGCGCACAACCATGGACTGGGTTTTCGTATTGAGGAACAAGTGCGTTTCGGCGCCCAGCGGTTCGATAACCGACACTTTAAGCTGCATATTGTTTGCTGCGGCGGGCGAGGAACTGTATTCCATATCTTCGGGACGAATTCCGAAGTACAATTCTTTTCCGACATAATTTTTCAAAATCTTCGCCTGATCGTCGGTAACGGTCAATTCGAAGGTTCCTTCGTCGGCAATAATCTTACCGCCCTTTTCGCCGATTTTAACGTTCAAAAAGTTCATGGGCGGAGAACCGATAAAGCCCGCGACGAATTTATTGATCGGGTGATTGTACAAATATAAGGGCGAACCGATTTGCTGCACTTTACCGTCTTTCATAACAACGATTTTGTCGGACATCGTCATAGCTTCGATTTGATCGTGCGTAACATAAATCATCGTTGCGTTTAAGCGGTGGTGCAAATCCGAAATTTCGGCACGCATCTGCACGCGCAGTTTTGCATCCAAGTTCGACAAGGGTTCGTCGAAAAGGAATACTTTGGGATTGCGTACGATTGCGCGGCCTACGGCGACGCGCTGGCGCTGTCCGCCGGAAAGCGCTTTGGGTTTGCGGTCGAGCAGTTTTTCAATATCCAAAATGCGGGCGGCTTCATGAACGCGCCGGTCGATTTCGGCTTTATCTACTTTGCGGATTTTAAGACCGAACGCCATGTTGTCGTACACGGACATGTGCGGGTACAAAGCGTAGTTTTGAAAAACCATCGCGATGTTCCGGTCTTTCGGCGGAACGTCGTTCATCAATTCGCCGTCGATGTACAACTCGCCTTCGGTAATGTCTTCCAATCCGGCAATCATTCTTAATGTTGTGGATTTACCGCAGCCGGAAGGACCTACGAAAACCACAAATTCTTTGTCGTCTACGACGATGTTTGCGTTATCTACCGCGCGCACGTTTCCGTCGTAAACTTTTCCGATACCTTTGAGTTCAACTTTAGCCATCGCTCAAAGCCTCCTAAAAATTATTTTATGCAATTATTATATACGATAAAAACTGAGCTGTCAAATTGTTTTTATGCGGCTGTTGAATCTGAATATAAAATCACATTTGGAACCGGCGGTTCCCAGCGTTTCGGTTCTAAACAATTGCAGTTTTTTTAAATTACCGAACACCGTCCAATCCGCGGAACAAAATACACCGCACACTTCGGAACATCCGAAAAAATCGCAGGTATCTTTCCACAGACATTTTGTTATATTTACTTTTAATTCGCTGTCGGTATCGCTAAGAAAATCGCTTATCCAAATCTCGGTTCCCGACATTGCCTTTCTAAAGAATGTTCTGAATGTTTTTGAAAAGTTCGGAAACAACGAAAAAAAACGGAGAAAAGCGTTCATCTTTTTTGCACGCCGTGTTATCCATTGGCGTGCTAAGTCTTGGGCTTCGTCGGAAGAAAAACCGAGCTGCCTAAATGTTTTATACAAAGCTAAAATGGGAACGATATTTACGAATTGCCGTCTTTGCTGAGCTTTGGTCCATTGCCCGGTTTGCGTTTGCGCAATCATAGCTTTAAAAAAGGAGGCGTAGGTTTTATCGAGGAGAACAAGCCGCTGTGCATCCATTTTATCCTTATAAAACACACTCAGTTTCATAACAACCTCCCATAAAAAAGCAAGAGGAATGTATCGACTTTCGATTCAAGGTTATTTTATCACATATTTTCCAACGCTTCAACAACACGTTTTCCCATCGCCTTTGTGCCGACCAGTTTGCCGGCCGCTTTTAAGGAGTCGGCATCGCTTCCCGCTATGTCGGCGGTACGCCAGCCTTCGTCGAGGACGGCATTTACGGCCGCTTCGATTGCACACGCTTCTTTTTCGGCGCCGAAACTGTAGCGGAACATAAGGGCGCAGGATAAAATCGTCGCCAAAGGATTTGCAATATCTTTTCCGGCTATGTCGGGCGCCGAACCGTGAATGGGTTCGTATAAGCCGGGCGTTCCGGGTTTTCCGAGCGAAGCCGATGCAAGCATGCCGATCGAACCGGTTATTTGGCTTGCTTCGTCGGACAAAATATCGCCGAACATATTGCTTGTAACGATAACATCGAATTGGCGCGGGTTGCGCACAAGCTGCATTGCGGCATTATCGACATACAAATAAGAGAGCACAACCGAAGGGTATTCTTTTTTTACGCGCTCGGCAACTTCGCGCCACAAGCGGCTCGTTTCGAGAATATTCGCTTTATCGACAAGGCACAGCTTTTGACGTCTTTTTTCGGCAGCTTCAAAACCGAGCCTGACTATGCGCTCGATTTCATGCACGCTGTAGCGTTCCGTATCCCACGCTTCGCTTCCGTCGGCGCTGCGTCCGCGTTCGCCGAAATAAATGCCGCCGGTCAGTTCGCGCACGATAAGAAGATCCAAACCGCCTTCGGTAATTTCATCTTTTAAGGGGCAAGCGTTTTTTAACTGTTCAAAGATAAGGGCGGGACGTAAATTGGCAAAAACTTTCATACCGCTCCGTAAGCCGAGCAAAGCCTGTTCGGGACGTATGCCGGGAATATTGTCCCACTTGGGACCGCCGACCGCTCCCAACAGCACCGCATCCGATTCAAGACATGCGTCGAGTGAGGCTTTGGGAAGGGGTTCTCCGTGTGCATCTATAGCCGCTCCGCCGGCCAAAACGCTCGTATACTCAAAGCGGTGCGAATATTTTTTTGTCGCGGCGTCCATAACGAGTACGGCTTGTTCAACAATATCGGGGCCGATTCCGTCGCCGCCGATAATCGCTATTTTTTTATTCATATTCTCTCCAATCGTTCATCTTTTGCATAGAACCTTTTTTATAAAAAGGGTTTGTACTTTTTTTCCATATCGCGGATGAATTTGTATTCGAACGAATCGACCAAGGCCAGCCACGAAGCTTCCATAATATCGGCCGAAACGCCGACCGTCGTCCATGAATCGTTTCCGTCCGAGCTTTCGATTAAAACGCGTACCTTTGCGGCGGTCGCACTTTGCGAATCCAATACGCGCACCTTATAATCGGTTAAGCGTATGGATTTTACGGCCGGATAAAAGCGTTCCAGCGCTTTGCGCAAAGCCGTATCGAGCGCGTGAACGGGACCGTCGCCCTCGCCCGCCGTTACTTCAAGCTGGCCGTCCACTTCAATCTTCAGCTGCGCATAAGAACACAGCGTTTCATCAAGGCGGGGCTGTTCGCCGAGCGTTTTATAATAGCGCAGATTAAAAAACGGCTTGTATTTTCCGATTATTTTACGCACTAAAAGTTCAAAGCTGCCGTCGGCTCCTTCAAATTGATAGCCGGCGTGTTCAAGCTCTTTTACCTGCCGCGTAATTTCGGAAACAAGCGGACTATCTTTTTGTATCGACGGTTCAAACTTGCGGATTTTTTCGATAATCATCGAACGGCCGGCAACTTCGCTCATTAAAAATACGCGTTCATTGCCGACGTCTTCGGGCTTAATATGTTCGTATGCGGCGGGATTTTTCGTAACGCCGTCTATATGCATGCCCGCTTTGTGCGCGAAGGCACTCGAACCGATGTACGGCGCGCCCGCGGGAAGCGAAATGTTTGCAACCTCGGCAACCTTACGACACAGGGGCGTAAGTTTTTTTACGTTTTCTTCGGGAATACACACCTTGTCCATTTTAAGCTGCAAGTCGGCGATAACGGAAGCAAGTTCCGCATTGCCGGTGCGCTCCCCGAAACCGAGCAGCGTACCCTGCACGTGAGAGGCGCCCGCAGTTACGGCTAAAAGCGAATTGGCGACGGCAAGAGCGCAATCGTTGTGCGTGTGAATGCCGATACGCACGGACTTTTTATCCGGCGCTTTAGTATCTTTAAAAATGTCACAGACGGTTTTTACGGCGCTTTCAACATCGGCGGGCATGGTGCCGCCTTTTGTATCGCAAAGCACTAAGGTGCGGGCGCCTCCTTTTGCGGCGGCGCGAAGCGTTTTAAGCGCATAATCGGCATTCGCTTTATAACCGTCAAAAAAATGCTCGGCGTCGTATATAACGGAACGGCCCGCTTCGCACAAATACGCGCAGGTTTCTTCTATCATTAAAAGATTTTCTTCGAGTGTCGCCTTCAGAATTTCGGTTACCTGAAAATCCCAGGTTTTACCGAAGATGACGACGGTATCGGTTCCCGCGGCCAAAAGGCTTTGCAGGTTGACGTCTTCGGCACAGCTTATGTCTTTGCGCCGCGTCGCGCCGAATGCGCACACGGCCGAGTGCTTAAGTTTCAGCTTTTTTACCTGCTGAAAAAATTCCAAATCTTTCGGGTTTGAACCGGGATTGCCCGCTTCAATGTAGGAGATGCCGAGCTCATCCAGTGCCGACACTATGTGCAATTTATCCTGAACGGAAAAGCTGATTCCTTCTCCCTGCGCTCCGTCGCGCAAAGTCGAATCGAGAATTTCTACGGCTGTATTATCGTTCATAAAACCTCGGCTCCTCTGCTCATTGCGGTAAGCCCCGTACATACCATTTCTATAATACCGAAGGGTTCGAGCAAGCCGATAAGGCTCGTTATTTTATCTTCACTTCCGGTCGCTTCCATAATGAGGGAATCCGCAGCGACATCGACAATCCGCGCTCTGAAAATATTCGCCGTTTCGATAATTCCGAGCCGTTTTTCGCCGACGGCCGACACTTTAATCAGCGCCGTTTCGCGCATAACGGTACGGGCGGGATTACAGTGGCGAATCGAGATGACTTCCACCAACTTTGCCAGCTGTTTTTCGATTTGTTCCAAAATATACTCGTCACCGCGAACGACAATCGTCATACGCGATTTTCCGGGATTGGAAGTTTCGCCGACGGTAAGGCTGTCGATATTATAACCGCGCCTGCTGAACAAGCCCGCTACACGGCTGAGAACGCCGGTATGATTTTCAACCAACACGGACAAAACATAGCGCTTTATGCTATCAGGATTTACGTTATCGGAATTCATAAACTCCCTCCCGGTTCAAAAGGATTCGGTATACAGGCCCAAAAGATGGACTTCATCGGAAAATTCCTGCAAGCCCGAAAACGCATCGGCAACAACAGTTTGCGCTTCTTTTTCATCGATGTTCGTTCCGCCGCACGTCAATTCCGCATCGGCGTAAAACATATAGCGCCACGGCTGGCCCTGTACGGGACGCGATTCAAGACGCGTAAGGTTTACGCGCAAACGATCAAAGACGCCGAGACAGCGGTACAAGGCGCCGCTTTCGTTTTTTGCGACAAAGGCAAAACTTGCCGTTAAAACGCCGCTGTTTTGCAGCGAAAGCCGGGAAAGCTCCGTCTTTGCCTGAGCGGCGTCGCGCGCACAGATAATCAAAAAGCGCGTATAATTGCGCGGATTGTTTTCTATACCCGTTTTAAGCACTTCCAGTTTTGCGCATCCCTTGCCGCAGCGAAGCGCATCCTGCGAAGCGATCGCGGCATCGTGCACGCTTCCTTTGCGTTCGACCGTTTCGGCCGCATCGGACGTTGAAGAACATTCGACCAATCGCCAGTTGGGGTGCGATGCCAAAAAATCGGAACACTGGGCAAGCGCTTGCGGATGAGAATACACCGTTTGTATCGTATCGAAGCTCGCACCGCTACAGGCAAGCAGGGAATGTTCGACCCGCATTTTAATGCCGCCTGCAACGGCGACATCCGAAAAACGGATGAGGTTGTCGTAATTTTCGTATACGGAACCGGCAAGGCTGTTTTCGATCGGAACGATTGCGCACGAAACGCGCCCTTCGCTTACGGCTTGGAACAAACTGCGGAAATTCGGATACGGAACGGTTTCGACCCGCTCGTCAAAATAACGGCGGGCGGCTTGTTCGGCGTATGCGCCGTGAGAGCCTGCAAAAGCGCAATCGATACAAGCGTTTTGTCCGCCGGCGGACGTTTTTGTACCGCACCGATGTTTTGCGTCCGCCGAGCGTTCCCCGCCGTCGGCTTGCGGCCTTATGCGAAGCGTTTCTTTTCCGGTAAGGGGAGCAAGCACATCTATGTCGCGCATAAGCTTTTCGAACTGTTCCGGATACAGCGATTGGGCGCCGTCGGAAAGCGCCTTATCGGGATTGCAGTGCACTTCGACGATAATGCCGTCGGCACCGGCGGCAACCGCCGCAAGCGCCATCGGCGGCACTTTGTCGCGGATTCCGACCGCATGGCTGGGGTCTACTATAACCGGCAAGTGGGTCAGCGAGCGGACAATCGGAATGGCCGAAAGGTCGAGCGTGTTTCTTGTCGCCCGCTCAAAAGTACGGATTCCGCGCTCGCATAAAATAACGTCGTCGGTTCCCGAAGAAAGCAGGTATTCGGCCGCCATAAGCCATTCTTCGATCGTTGCCGAAAGGCCGCGCTTAAGAATAACCGGCTTTCCCAAGGCTCCGACCTTTTTTAAAAGTTCGAAATTCTGCATATTGCGCGCGCCGATTTGGTAGACGTCCACGTAATCGATCATATCGGGGATGTGGTCGGCCGAAACGATTTCCGTAACGACGGGAAGACCGAACGCGTTTCCCGCCTCTTTGAGGATTTTTATTCCCTCGGCACCCAATCCCTGAAACGCATACGGACTCGTGCGCGGCTTATATGCACCGCCGCGGAGCATAACCGCCCCAGCTTGCGCAACGCGGCGGGCAACGTCGAACATGTGCTCGCGGTTTTCAACCGCACAGGGACCGGCGATGCTCACAAAGCGCGAGCCGCCGATGCGGATAACCTGACCGCGGTTGTTCACGATTTCGACGACGGTATTTTCTTTTTTGAATTCCCGGCTCGCCATTTTATACGGTTTGGAAATCGGAATGACGCGCTCGACCCCGTTTAAAATTTCAACTTCACGCGGATCGATCGAAAGTTTGCCGACCGCACCGAAAATCGTATCTTCTTCGCCGCGTATTTCGTTTACGCGGAAGCCCTTTTCTTCAAGGAAAGAACGAAGACCCTCTTTTTGCTTTGCGGAAATGTTTTTTTCAAGAACGATAACCATATGCCGTCCTTAGGCTTCGGGATTCCACGAAACCGTACGCAAAATATCGCCGAACACACCGGCAGCCGTTACTTCGGCCCCCGCTCCGTAGCCGTGAACGGTCAGCGGAATGGGAGCGTAGCGCTCGGTGCGGAACACGAACGCGTTTTCTCCGTCGCGTATGCCGTACAAAGGATTCGAAGCGCCGACTTCGACAAGGCCGACCCTGCACACGCCTTTTTCGATGGAAGCGGCCATGCGCAGTACTCTGCCCTTCGCTTTCAGTTTTTCGATTTTATCTTTAAAATAATCGTCAAGCCCTGCAAGCTTTTGCAAAAACTCGTCTACCGAACCGGAATCGTCAAAGCCGGCCGGAAAGATGCATTCGGTTTTGATATCGGCAGGCTCGCAGGAAATTCCCGCTTCACGCGCGATGATGAGTACTTTGCGCTCAACGTCTTTGCCTGCCAAATCGTCGCGCGGGTCGGGTTCGGTAAAGCCCTTTTTCTTCGCTTCGGCAACCGCCCGGCTGAACGGAACGCCTTCATCCAATCGGCCGAATATGTACGAAAGAGAGCCGGACATAATGCCGGAAAAGCCGACGAGTTTGTCGCCACTTTTGATGAGGTTTTGCAGCGTATCCATAACGGGAAGTCCTGCGCCCACATTCGTTTCGTATAAAAAACGGCGGTGCATGGCGTTCGCCGTTCGGCGCAGTTCTTTATAAAAGTTCATATCCATGGAATTGGCGCGCTTATTCGGTGTTGCAATATGCATACCCGCTTTGAATATGTCGAGGTATCTCAGCGGAAGTTCGGAAGATGCGGTACAATCGACGAACACCGGATTCAGCGGTTTAACGCGCGATACAAAATCGAGCATGCCGTCA
Source organism: uncultured Treponema sp. (assembly GCA_905372025.1). GTDB lineage: Bacteria > Spirochaetota > Spirochaetia > Treponematales > Treponemataceae > Treponema_C. Next base: position 13,979 of record CAJPNP010000035.1, read on the forward strand.
ACCGATACGTCCGTCTTTTTTTTCGGGAACGACTTTTTCCACGAAGCCAAATCGATGCCCGCTTCGCTGAGCATCATGCCGTCCGCCGCCCCGATTCCCATAACTTTTATGTCGATATTCTGGGCGGCAAGTTTTTTTTGCCGGCCGCGGATTTGTTCGATAAGACAACCGCCGATAGTACCGGTACCGAAGATGAACAATTCGATCGTTTGCGCGGTATTGAAAAAGAAACGGTGCGCCGCACGCACGGCCGTATCGCCGTCCGCTCCGTTTATAACGGCGCTTATCGAACGCTCCGACGAACCTTGCGCAATCGCCAAAATATTTATGCCCTGGCAGGCGAGCGCGTTAAAGAAGGTTCCGGCAACACCGCGTTTTTCTTTCATGCCGTCGCCGACAATCGACACGATAGAACAGTCGTTGACGATTTCTACGGTATTTATATCGCCGATGCGGATTTCGTATTCGAATTCGGTGTTCAAGGATTTTTCTACCGCAGCGCTGTATTCCTGCTTAACGCAAAAACTGATTGTATATTCGGAACTGGATTGCGTAATGAGCAGCATGGAAATGCCCGTGCGCGCAACTGCGGCGAATATGCGCGCGGCAATACCGTGCTTGTCTTTCATACCCGAACCGGACACGCTTATCATGGCGGTTTTTTTAAGGCAGGTTATGCCGCGTACCGCACCCGCCGCCGAAAAGGGTCCGACACCGATTCGTGTTCCGCGTGCGGACGGATTGTGGCTGTTTAAACTCCACGCTTCTATGCCGCGCGCCGAAAGCGGCGCAAGCGTTTTGGGATACAGCACCTTTGAGCCGAAAAACGAAAGTTCCATCGCTTCTTCGTAGCTCATATCGTCGACCAAAATGGCGTCGCTTATAATGCGCGGATCTGCGGTAAAAATACCGTCAACATCGGTCCAAAATTCGACCTTTGAAGCGCGCAAACCTACGGCAACGATTGCCGCCGAAAAATCCGAACCGTTTCTGCCGAGCAGGCCCGGCTGACCGTTTCCCCACGTGCACACAAAACCGGGAAACAGCAAAATGCGCGCGTCGGCGGCCTTTTCACCGTCCACATAGGGCGCAAAAGCGTCCATCGTTTTTTTGTAATTCGGGTCCCCTTCCTGCTGCAAGCCGGTTGTAAAAATCAGCGTGCGCGAATCGATGAGGCACACCTTTTGCTTTTTCGCCTTTAAAACCGCTTCCATAATCGGAGAACTGAGCAATTCACCCAAACCCATAATGCGGCAGTGAACGGAAAGCGGGCATTCGCCGAATGCGGCAACCGCATTCAGCATTTTTTCGTAATCGGCAAAAAGCGGCTGCAAGCCCTTGAGTACGCCGGAAGCGTCAAAGCCTGTGCACTTTTTGGCAATGTCGGCGCAGACGGCCGAATGGATTTTTTTTACTGCGGAAACAAACGACTTTGCATCGCCTCCCGCGCAGCAGCCGTTTATGCTATCCATAAGCAAATTGGACACGCCTGCGACGGCGGATACGACAACGCTTACGCGGTCTTTTTTTGCGCGGCCGATAATAATATCCGCGGAATTAAGTATACGTGCGGCGCTGCCCATCGAGGTACCGCCGAATTTTAATGTCAGCATATATTCTCCGAATGGGCAATAGTAGCATAAAAACGGATTTCTTTCAATTAAGCGACATAAGCGAAGTATAATTTATGTTACACAGGCAATTTATCGATATACTTATAGTTTTTAATAGTATCAGTTAAGTACTAGAAAATTTTTAGTTTTTCTGTTAAAATTGACAATAGGTGGAAATTTTATATGTATGTTGGTACTGTCTTAAAAAATATAAGAGAAGAACAAGGTTTTTCATTATTAGAAATCCAAAGAAATACAGGTATAAAAGAAAGTCAACTTTGTAGAATAGAATCTGGCATTAGATTTCCTACAGACGAACAAATTTTTATATTAGCTAGATTTTACAATATAGATTCTAATCAACTACAGATTCAACGTGATAGTGACAAGATTTTAGAAAACATAAAAACATTTTCAAATCAAGAGCAAATTCTTGATACAGCAAAACAAAAACTTGAATCAAAAGGAAACTATTTATCTGTTGCAGCAGATTCACTTCCCGGCGCAACAATTCCTCTTGAAAGTCGTAGATATATTGGTTGCAAACAAAAACTTGTAGACTGGATTTTTGATATCGTACAAACCGAAATAAAAAATGTGCATACTGCAACAGATATTTTTGCTGGTACTGGTGTTGTCGCAAAAAAAATGCTTGGAATGTATGACAATGTAATTATTAACGATTTTCTTTTCTCAAATAATCAGATTTATACAGCTTTCTTCAAAAATGGGAAATGGAATAAGGAAAAAATTTTAAGGAAACTTGAGCTTTATAATAGCTTGGATGAAACGACTCTTGATGAAAATTATTTTTCAATAAACTACGGTGGAAAATATTTCGAGTATGATATGTCAAAAAAAATAGGTTGGATAAGAGAGGATATAGAAAACTCTAAATTCGAACTTACAGAAAAAGAGTATGCAATCTTACTATCTACTCTAATTTACAATATTGACAAACATGCAAATACTCTAGGACATTTTGAAGCTTATATTAAAAAGCCGATTAAAAAGACAGACTTAAAGCTTCGCTTAATCGATGTAAAAGAATTTGAAAACTTGACAATTTACCGCGAAGACTCAAATAAATTGGCTCGTGAAATAAAATCCGATTTGGTGTATATTGACCCACCATATAATTCACGTCAATATTCTCGTTTTTATCATGTTTATGAAAACCTTGTAAAATGGGAAAAGCCAGAACTTGTTGGAACAGCAATGAAACCACCTATTGAAAATATGAGTAAGTATTGTAGTACTCAAGCCCCAAAGACTTTTAATAACTTAATTCAAAATCTTGACACAAAGTATTTAGCAGTTTCATACAATAACACATATAATTCAAAAAGCAAAAGTTCTCAAAATAAAATTCAACTTGAAGAAATTGAAGAAGCTTTAAATAAAAAAGGCAAAACAAAGAAGTTTGAAAAAGATTATCGTTTTTTCAATGCTGGCAAAACTAATTTGAAGAATCATCAAGAATTGCTCTATGTTACAAAAGTAAAATGAAAAAAGGAAAAGTTATCCGCTCGCCTTTTTTCTATACCGGCGATAAATACAAACTTATTCCCGAACTCAAAAAATATTTTCCAAATGAAATAGAAAAATTTATTGAGCCATTTGTTGGTGGTGGTTCTGTTTTTTTAAATGTTAATGCAAAAGAATTTTATGAAAATGACATCGATAAAAACATCATGTCTATTCATAATTACTTATCATCTTTTTCTTCTTCAGAAGAACTGCTTAACATTCTCTTTTCAAAAATAGATGAATATCATTTTACTTGCTCTTATATAGGAAAAACAGTTCCACAGGAATTAAAAGACAAATATGTAAAAACATATTTTGCCAAATACAATGCCGAATTTTATAAAAGACTCAAAGAAAAATATAATGCATCTGATAGAAAAGATATTGCAGATTTATATTTACTTTTAATTTATGGTTTTAATCGTATGTTACGATTTAATCAAAAAGGAAACTTTAATCTTCCTGTTGGCAATGTAGATTTTAATCAAAACGCTGTTGACGCTCTTACAAATTATGTAAATCTTACAAATCAGAAAAAAATACATTGGTCAAACAAAGATTATAAATCTTTTCTTTCGAAAATTACAATCACAGAAAAAGATTTTGTTTACCTTGACCCACCTTATCTTATTACAACAAGTGAATATAATAAGCTTTGGAATCAAAAAGACGATGATGAACTTTGTTCTTTGCTTGATAAACTTAATAAGAAGAAAATACGATTTGCACTTTCTAATGTTGTAAATTATAAAGAAAAAGAAAATGCAAAACTTTTAAATTGGGCAAAAAAATATAATATTTATCCAATAAAAAGTAATTATATAAATTATCACGACAACAGAGTTAAATCATTTTCGGAGGTTTTGATAACAAATTATGGCAAGTAAAAAACAAAACGCAAAGTATAAACCATTACTCTATACGACAACAGTAAGAAATCCAGAAAGAATCAAGTATAATCTCTTTGTTTTGAAAAAATTTGAAAATCAAATTTTAACAAATGAAATTGCAACATCTATTGTTGGCAAACTTATTAAATATGGCCTTTATCGTCCTATGAAAGTTTCTGCTGATATAAAATCAATTTGGAAACAAACTGTTGGCGGTGAATTTGCAGTTAATCTTTTAGATGATAATACAGTTTCAAAAATTATTGAAGATAATCCCCAACAACATAAAGAAGCAGGTTTTGAATGGGGCTATCCGTCAAGATTTGCTACAATTTTTGACCTTGCAAAAGAGTTTGGTTTTGTATATTTCAAAATAGGTGAAAAAATAGAATTTTCAGAACTTGGAAATATACTTGTTGATATAGTTGATGTGCAAATAGGCAGAAATAATGCAATTTCACTTAATCTAAAAAATCCAGAGCGTGAACAATCCGTTTTCTTGCAATCGTTGGCACGTTCGCAAAGAGCAAATCCCTTTGTTAAAGTTCTGAATGACAATATCCCATTGGTATTGCTTTTGCAAACAATTCGAATTGTAAACTTAGATTCGGAATGTGGAAATGGAACAGGAATTTCAAGAAAAGAAATTCCACTTTTACTTTTTTGGAAAGATAATAATGCAACTGATTTATATTTACGAATTAAGCAATTACGCAAAGATTACGGATATGCGCCAAGCGATGAAGTAATTATAGATATTTGCATCAAAGAAATTATGCAAGGTCAATACAAAAAATTTGACCCCCACTCAATTATGAATGACTATGTAGACGAATTTATCCGTAAAATGCGTATGAGTGGACTGATTTCTTTACGTGGTGCCGGTCGTTTTATAGACATCAACCACAACGAATACAATAAAGTTGAATACATTCTGGATAATTATTCAGACTATGAAAGATTTGATGATGAACACAATTATTTTGCGTATATGTCAAAAATTGATAAAAACTTAATTGCACAAAAAACTGAAGTTATCAGCGATGAAAAAACAAATGACTTACTTTCGGGATGGCTAAAAACTTATGAATGGAACAAAATCAAATACGAACTGCATATTTTGGCTACTCGTAAAACCTCAAAAGATGATGTTCTTAAATTTCTAGCTGCTCCAGTTCGATTTGAATTTTTAACAGCTCTTGCAATAAAATCACAATTGCCAACAGTAACCGTAAAGCCAAATTATTCTTGCGATGATACTGGCTTACCAACATCAACAGCCGGAGGTAATAAAGGTGATATCGAATGTTTTGAAAATGACAAAGGAATTTTAGTTGAAGTTACAATGGCAGAAGGCAGAACCCAAACAATGATGGAAGTATGGCCGATAGAACGACATCTGGCGACTTTTATCGAAGAAAATAAAAAACAAGCTCAATGTATTTTTATTGCACCTACAATTTATTCAGATTCAAAGCGACAAATTGAATTTGTAAAGTTTTCAAATAATCTTACGATTCGTGATTATGGGATTGATGATTGGACTGATTACTTGGAAAAAGAAGAGACTTTATATTTAAAAAATGCTTAGGAATATTTTTTCAGCAAGTCAAGCTTGCTGAAAAAATTTAATAATAAAAATTTAGGATTTGGACGAAAAAACGATTATAAAAGAAAGAAAAATGAAATCAAAATATTTATAAGAAATAATTTCCTACAACATGATGTTCATAGTTGGGTGGATCGACCCCGTTACGGTACAACCATTATTATATTCCTGGGCATATAAAATAAAGTTTTTTTCGTCTTTATTCAGAAAAGAACAAGGGCTGTCCGAAAACCGAAGCTCTTGGACAGCCCTTGACCGGGACCCGCTGCCTACTCTTTCCACACTAAGCGGAAGCCTACGACATCGTAACTATTATGAGAACTATCGCTATCCCGTTTACCGGTCATACAGCCGTAGACGGCATTTTCAGTTACCGGCTTGTCTGATAATGACCAGTTGCCGCCGCGCAAAACGCGTTCAGTATCGGCAGGCGACGCAGAGCCGGTTGGATCCGTTACTGCACCGGAAGACAGTGTTATAGAATACCTATCCCAGCACCATTCGGAAGCATTGCCGCTCATGTCGAAAAGCCCCAGTTTGTTCGCTTCCTTGCTTTTGACAGCAGCTAAACCGGTTACGGGCGGGGACTGTGCTACAAAACCTGTACCGTTGTAATATTTGTTAAAAACCGCAACCCGTGCCGTTTCAGCACGTAAAGTTTCATAAGTTTCACCTGACGGCGGCATTTCCGTACTTTGAAAACCGATAGGCTTTGTCGCTCCGCTTGCAGAATTTAAATTTGTTAAATAGACGCTGCCGTATTGTTCGGCATTAGTATCAGTATTATTCGTATAACGAGCTGCATATTCCCATTCGGCTTCGGTCGGTAAACGGAAGCCTTTTTTAGATTGGTCAAAATGGACATCATCCGCGTCATATGCATCTTTCAGTGCTTTCGCACCTGAAGCCGAACTTTCTCGGTATACACAGTGTTCGGTAGTCCCGTATTTCAGTTCGGTATAGGCATTGCACCACACAATGCAGTCGCGCCAGCTTACTTTCGTTATCGGATGATCGTCAGGCGGAGGATTGTCTTCATGACCCTCGTTGTCAAATTCAAAATTATAACCGTTGTCTTTTGCCCAGTTATATACTTCATCCCATATTTTCACAGAAACTTCGTGCTTTCCTATGGTGTAGCTGCTTAAAGTAACAGTGCGTCCTGCGGGGAAAACACCATTCCATGAAGCATCGGAACCCGCAGGCAACGGACAAGACGGATTTTTGCCCGTGATAGTTGCTTCGTCCACCTTTACCCCTTCGTAAGCGGGAGCGGGCGGCAATTCTTCACTAACCGCATATACAATTGTATCTTTCTCAAAGGTTGTATCATCGTATATACCGCTTCCATCAACGTTGTCTATTGCCCAGCGTGAAAGTCTGTAGCGCGGGGTATAGCCGGTTATTTTATCCGTTGCGTTCTTTTTTATCGTTTCCCATTTTGCACCGTCATCGGCAAGGAATTCATTATTCGGAGCAGGTGTAATCTGAACATGCTCATCGCCTTTTACGGTTATCTTTACCTTATCGGGCTTGGAAAGAGCATATATTACCGTATCGTTTTTAAACTTATATGATTTTCTCAAATCTTGTCCGCCGGCACTGTCGAGTTTCCAGCCTTTTAATTTATAACCTGGTTTATAACCGAGCAAAGCTTCAACTGCGGTTTCGTTGACTCCTCCCCATTGTGAATCGTAGGCAACTGTATGCGTATTCGGATTCGGCAAAATGATATTGGAATCGCCTTGGATAGTCAGCGTAACTCGTTCCCGTCTTGAAATGGCATATACGGTAATGTCGGCAGTAAATTCATGCGTAGGCTGTATTTCCGCACCGCTTCCGTCGCTGTTAAGCTTCCATGCGGAAAAGGTGTAATTCGGATCATATCCTGTTATCAGATTATCGGCCTCAGTCTTTATCTCCGACCATTTAACTCCGTAAGTTTTTTTTAATTTATTCGCATCGCCTGCCGTCGCTATATTGATATGACTGTCACCCGCAACGGTGATGGTTATTGTTTTCTTTTTTGATTCGGCATAAACGGTTGTGTCCGCATTAAACTGATAGTCGTCAAGGATAACATTGCCTAAAGCATTGTTAAATTTCCATGTTTTATTTTCATAACCCGCCGTATAATTTATCTTATCGTTTGCTAAAAGCTTAATGGCATCCCATTTTGTACCGGGGTCTACCTTAAAGGTATGGTCGGCTTTGGGAACCGCGTTCGTATCCCCATCAACGGTTATCGTTACTTTAACAGGCGGTACCGTAATCTGTTGTGATTCGGCATAAACGGTTGTGTCCGCATTAAACTGATAGTCGTCAAGGATAACA
>CAJPNP010000036.1 GCA_905372025.1 uncultured Treponema sp.
TTTTTTTACCTTTTTTTTCTCTTTTCCTACTACTTTTTTACCGCTTCTTTCTGTATTCTTTTTAGTCCTTTTTGGCGGTTCCGGAAGAAGCGGGTGCTTTGGAACGTACTTCCATTTCGTGTTTTAAATGTTCGATTTCATCCAATACGGCGGCAACTTCCGTATTTTTTGCCGTTATCGACGCTTTTCCTTCGCACACAAAGGCATCGTACACCAAAAGTCCGAGCTTGGCAAAGCATTTGCGGCTTTGACTTTCGAGGCGGGTCAGTTCAATCTTTGTTATGCCTTTATCGCCCAATTCTTGAATTTTGTTTCCGGCTTTTGCCAGCGCTTTTTGTGAAACATCAAAACCCTGGTCGACCAAATCTTTCATCTTGTTCAAAAAATCATTCATAGCCTGCTCCTGTCTTATAAAAGCTTCTTCAAATATACTACTTTTTTTTGATTCCGACCAGCGTAAGATCGTCAAACTGTTCGTCTTCTTTTATATGCGTATAAAACATGTATTCGTCGCGCAAAGAACTTTGAAAGTGTTCGGCTTGCTGCGCGCAATACGCCGAATACTGCACAAAGTACTTTTTCAAAAACGCATCCACTTTTTTATCGACAACGGCGTGATCGTATGCACTTGCTTCAGAATCCTTGTACATGCGGAACACTTTTTCGACGGAAACAAGGGCCATAACGGCATCTTCGGGTGTTCCGGCACAATCGGAAAAATCGAATTCAAAACTTTGATCGGAAGCAAAGGTGCGTGGATTGCTTCGTTTTACAAGCGAATACGTTTTGCGCTTAAACACCGCTTCTATAATATCGCGTACGCGTTCGGCGGACATTTCTTCGCCGTCTACAACGCTTGAACCTTTTTTGCTCATGTAAACGATATAAGCGTACACATCATTTTTCATGCGTGTAATACAGTTTAAAAACTTTTTGGAAGCCGTAAGCTTGTTGTAACGTTTTATGTACGAGCGTACTTGTGCTTTGCCGATGCGCTGCGCTTGCGGAACCGAATCGGTTTCAAAAGCGGTGTATTCCTGTGCCCACAGTTTGCTACGGCGCACACCCTGAAGGTATTTTTTCGGGTCGGAAATATCGGCCGATTTTTTTTTCAAAAAAGCAAGCAGGGGCTCCGGCAGCGTTTGTTCAAAATCGCGGTAGGCTTTATCTTCTTTCAGTTTTTGTCCGTCGGCATAGAGGTTCAGATATTCCTCATAGCCTTTTTGTTCTTCATCGGTAACGGGAATATCCGTTTCATCGCGGAATTTTAAAGCGCGGCCTTCATTGTCGCGGTAAAGCCGCTTTGCCTCTTCAATACCGTCGGTGTATAAAAACAGTACGTCACCCGAATCCACATGAACTTTTTCAACCGGATAGCCGCCGCGCATTTCGATAAGGTCGGACGGAAAAGCGCCGGCCGTAGGCGTTTCCTTTAAAGTAATCGTTCGTTTTTGTCCGGCGGACGCATCATATATGTGAATCAAATTATCGCCGGCATTGCAAAAGTAAAAGTCGCCCGCGACGGAATCGAAGATAGCCAGGGTAAACGCGGCGAATTTTCCGAACAGATTTCTGTTTACCAAGTGGTCGTTTATTTTATACACCAAGGGCGATAAATCGACACCGTTTTTTTGTATGTTCCAGTTTGTAAAATATTCGGTAAACAGGGCGGCAACTTCGGCCATAATAAGGGCGGCAGGCGAGCCCTTGCCCGACACGTCAACCTTTATAACGGCAAAGCGGCACTCATCGAGTTTTTTATAATCAAAATAGTCACCCGAAACGCCCTTTGCACCTTCGTAATAGCCGAAAAACTGCGCATACGGCGTATCGAGCCTGCCGACCGATTGCTTGACTTTTTTGCCTTCGATGCTGACTTCGTCGAGCGGCAAAAACGCACGCTGCACTTCCTTACCGCCGAGCAGCATGTTTTCGTTGACCGCAGCTTCAACCAGCGCGCGGGTCATATCGTTGACGTTTTCACTTAAAAGTCCGATCTCGTCGCCCGTATCTACGGGAAGGTCTTGACCGGCAAGTTCGGCTTTGTCGCCCGTATCGCGGATCATTGCCACGTGGAATGCAAGACGCCTGATCGGCCGGATAATAATCGACGCCAAAACAAGCGAACCCGAAATACCAATGATGATGGCAACAAGAGCAATTGCCGAGGCGATAAGCACAACGGTCAGCGTCGCCCGGTGTACGGTTTTGATAAGTTCTTCCGTACTGACTTTCAGCAAAATTACCGAACGCACATAAATCTGTTCCGTTCCGCGCCGATACAAAACGGGTTTGTAAAAAAGATAGTCGGTAACGCCGCGCGACAGACGTCCGCTGTTGAATCCGGGAAGAGAGCCTGACCCCGCTTTCGACAAATCGTTTAAAGCGCGGTTAAGCGTTTGCGTAAGCTGCGTACTTGCCTGCTGAATATCGTTGCGCCGTTCAACCGATATGGAGTCCGTTTTCAAAGCAAGCGACATTCCCTCAGAGGTTAAAGAAACCAAGTCGGAAGAAATACTGCCTATTTGTTTTTCCGCTTCCTGATTCAATAAAGCGATTCTGTCGCCTATTTGCGCCGCTTCTTTATGGGTAAAGCGCGAAAAGCCGAGTATGAGCGTTTGAGTGTTTATTTTATCCGCTATGTTCGGATCGTTGGACGCCCACACATAATCAATATGCGTATTGCTGCCGTCGGCGGGCAAACCTAAAATCGTACCGTATTGAATTTCGCTCATCGATTCGATTTGATTGAGCAGCAAGCCGAGTTCGAGCATATTTTGGCCGGGCATATAGTTTTTTACACCGGAAGCGAGACTTTCCGTCAAAACCGAAATGCGGTCTTCCAAACCTTTGGCAAGGGTGTTTTCCTGCGTCCACACAAAGATAAAACCTAAAGGAACCGATACAAGCAGCGTGAGCAACAATACCAAAATCGACGTAAAAAACATCATCTTGTATCTTAAACTCATTCCGCGCTGCCGCAATTCTTTTTCTTTTTGTTTCCGTTCCGATACCATACCTTCTCCTGAAATAAAGGCGCGCACTTCACGCCTTACCGTAATCGCATCCTGCACCGTTACGAGCATTTGCCGCGACACAAAAAAAAGCCCCGCGGCAGCCAAAATAAATACCGCCCACAACAAAATATCGCTTATTTGAACCGCATACAAGGATGGCGCATTGTATGCCTTCCACGGCGGCTCAAAACGGTAAGCATAATCGCCCGTTTTTACCGTACCGAATTCGTTTACCGATAAAATCGACTGCGTCATGTACAAGCCCCGCTTCGGGTGCAAGAGCCCGATGCGGTACATGCCGCTTTCCAAGCCGGCAAATTCTATGCCGCCTATTTTCGTATCCGAAAGGATCTTAAAACCGCCGCTTCCGTATTCGAATACCATATCGTAGGGTGCTTTGCCGTCTTTGTCCAAATACACGGCGGAAATTGCACCGTCGGAACTGAAGCCCTTGCCGAATATGCTCAGCGACACGTTGCCGTACACATCGGTTTGCGGATATACGGCGGTTACGGCCGTGTACGGCACATACTTATTCAAGTATACGGGAATCACGGCTTTTTCCCCGATATTGCCCGCAACGTCGACGGCGGAAACGGAAAATGCGTACACACCGTTGTCCCAATTCGTCCACGAAGCAAAAGAATTGCCGGTAACGATTTTTGCAGGCACGCTCGTTTTTAAAAGCGCTGAATTTTCCGCACCGTAGGCTGCAGGATTTTTCCGGTAATCGCGGAGCGAGCCGATATACTGCAGCGAATAGGTATAGCCGGCAATAAGGTCGTCGTCGGAAGCGGGGACGCGCCACTGTATGCGGAACGTGTTGGAGGCCATAAAGCCCGCGTCGTCCAAAGAAGGACTTACAATCTCCGGTTTTGCAGGCGGCGTCGTATCCCGATAATACGAAACGCTTGCGCTGTCCGACCAGTTTCCCGCGTGGTCCATAACCCGCGCTTTTACATACCACAAACCGTCGCTGTCGGGAAAAGCCGAAACGGTCGTTTTAGTGGGAAATTCCATAAAGGTTTCCGGCGGCTCGTCGGCGGCCATTTTCGTTAAAATCCATGAATATGCGGCGATTCCCGACGAATCCTGCGGAAATTGCAAACGCACGGAAAGTTTTTCGCCGTTTGACCGCTCGCCGTCTTTAAACGATTCGGGTTTTAAAACGGGCGGAGATACGGAACGGTCGGCCGAAAGACGGATTATGCGGTAGCTTTTGGCGCTTTTTTGTTCCCAAAAAATGTGCAAATCGCTGCCGTCGGCGGTAAACAGCGGCGAACCGTACACGGAAGCGGAACCACTGACGGAAATGCGGCTTTCGTCCCACAGCATTCCCTTTTTTGAAGCGAAATAAATATTTTCTATACCGCGCCGCGTGTCGGTCCATAGAGCCGCAAGGTTTCCTTCATACGTAAACAGTACCGGCTGGTATGCGGCGACTTGGCGCGGCGAAAGTTGTTCGATTGTACCGTTTATTCTGCCGTTTTCGCTTAAAGGCGCGACAACAACGGCGGATCGAACGGACGAAGTGCGAGAGCGCTCCCATGCAAGATAAAGTGTTTTTTCAAACAGATATAAAAAAGGTCTTTGGTTTGTATAGTCGGTTAAAAGTCCTGTTCCATCCGTTTGGTCGGTAACGAGAACCGGCTCCGACCATCTTCCGCCTCTATCGTCCGAATACGATGAATAAAGCTGATAGGTAATCCGGTTGTTCGCAATGTACGTGGACTGAAAAACAACCATTTCGCGTCCGCCCGGCAAAGCGATAAAATCGGGCACAAAGGAATTGGTCAGCTTTTGTGAAGGCGGAAAATCGCGGAAATCCTGCCAGCGTTTTCCGTCGGGCGAGCGCGTGAACTTTAAAGAAAAACTTTGACTGTTTCCCTGAGTTGCAAAAAGCACAAAACCGCCGTCGTAGCTGCGGAAAACGCGCGGTGCAACAACCGATATGCCGCCCTGGTTCAGCTTTGTTTCGGTAAAGGACGTTCCGCCGTTGTCGGATGTAAATACGGCAATCGTTTGTGCATCGGCAAGGGCGCATACGCTGATAACGCCGGCCGAATTGACGGCAACGGAAAACAGGTTCGGCACTTCGCCAGAATATGCATACGGACCGGCAAACCTGCGTTTTGTAACCCAGTTTTTACCGGTTTCGGAAGACATAATCTGCGCCGAAAGCCAAATTTTACCTTGCTGATCAGAGGTTTTTTCTATATCCTGCCATACGACAATCGAAGTATCTTTGCCGTATGAGGCGGCGGGAAAACGGTTTCCGCCGTCGGTAAGCGTTACGGGCCTTTCCCAATACAGATCGGCGGCAGCTAAAACCGATGCAAAAACGGAAAAAATAAGAATACAGATACAAGTAATTCTTAAGCGCATCATAACAGCGAATCCACCTTATTTTTCAAATCGATAATCTTTGCCGACTTACGCAGCTTTGTATTCCGCCACAGTTCGGCGACAAGGGCGGCAGCCGTAATCGTATTCCCTTTCGAAAGCTCTTGAACAGCCTTTTGATACAGCAATTCATCATCGGCGGTTAAAACGACCAGCGATTGCCCGCCCATACCGGTTTTTATGCGGTCGATAAGAATAGCGGCTTCGCTGTTTTCCGGATTGAGCGTTAAAGCTTCGTCCAGCTTATTTAAAATTCCGTTAAGGGCGATTTCGTTTCGCGGATTCACTTCGTATTGGTGCCGCGCTTCACCAACCAATCGGGCTGCTCGTGCAATTTTTTGCGGATCGGGCGGCGGAATGATAATTCCCAATTCGACTTCCATATCGTAAATAAGCTTCTTTAAGCCGGGGTATTTGGGATTGATTTCATACAAGTCCTTTAAGTCTGCATAGGCTCTGTTTACCGTAGCGGGATTGCGGTACTCGTTGCGCGCGGTATTGTAGCGCTGGCGGAACAATTCTTCAAAGCCGGTAGGATCGATAAACTTCGCTATGCGCAGCGCCAAGAGGTTTGCTTCCTGATTGAGCGGATACAACACTTGCACGTCTTTTATTTTTTCCCGCGCGGTATTAAGTAATACCATTCCGGCGCTTCGGGAGCCAGAATTGATTTTTTGCATGCCTTCTTCGAAATACTGATAGGCGGCATTGAGCGTTTGACTTATTTCAGGGTACAAGGGGTCGGTAACCGGCACCAAACGCCCTGTCCGTATGGAAAGTGCGTTGCCGATAAGCGCTTTAAGGTTTACAACCTCGGGATTTTGTTCGACGTTCGTAACTGCCCAGCGGTCTTCAGCTTGCAAAATGAGCCGTTCGGCTTGCTCAAAATCGCCGTTGTAATACAAACTGCGCGCGCTTGTAATGAGAAGACGCACATCCCGGACAACCTTGTTGTTTTCGAGACGGACAATGTCGGCACCGAGGACATCCAGCTTTTTATCGGTTTGTGCACGAAGCGTTTGCGAATCCTGGTAAGACAAAGATTCGTTGTATTTATTGCGCGCCTGCTGCAAAGACTCGCGGCTCGCATCGAAATCTTCGCGCTGCAAAGCGGCAAGCGCCTGCGAATACCTAAAGTCGGCTTCGTTTTGAGCCTGCAGCGCCGAACGTATCCTGTTTTGTGCAAGGCGTGAAGATTCGGCGATACGCAGCCCAAGGCTATTAAAATATTCGAGATCCGAGCGCGCACTGCGCAGATTCGTCACGTATAACTGTGAGCCGGGATTTTTGAGTACCGGTTCCGCCGGAGCGCCAAGCAAATCGAAGCGGACGGTTGCAGCCTTTATGTCTTCGCCCAAATCTTTTTGCAACTTTTTCAGCGTATTCAAGGCTTCTTCCGGCTGCGATGAAACGGCAGGATCGGAATTTTCATTGATAAGCGCGTGGGCTTCGGCGTAAGAAGTTTCGTATCGTTCGCGCACAAAGCTTGAAGCCCTTGCTACAAAAGAGCTTAGTTTTTCCCATGTGCGCATCGTCTCTGCATTGTTTTCGCCGGCAAAGAGAGAGAGAGAACGACTTAAAGCCGCGTACAAATTTTCCCACGGCGGAGCGAAAAACGTGTCATGTGCGGCATCCAATGCGCGTATATCCTCGGAGCATGTTTGAACGGCGGCACTTTTTTTTGCCGCATAAGACGTAAGCGTATCCGCATACGAAATAACGCCCAGATTTTTTTGCAGCTCGCGAAGCGGCGGACTGGATATATCGTCATGTGTTTTTTTTTCGGAATCGAAGGTTTCTTTTTGCTCGATAAATTTTTGTACCTGTGCCGTAAGAACCTTGTTGTATTCCAGCGCCGAATTATAATCCGCATAAAATGAAGGAACGGAAAAACCGTCCTCCCCTTCAAAAAGCGTATATAAAGAAATAAATTCTTTTCCGATATCGGCAATGTGCGTCAGTTTTCGCGAGTCGGTATTTGTACTTGACGCGGCCTCAGGTAATTGTCCTGCAATATCGGTCGATTTTTTTTCGATAAAAGCAGTCAACAACTCGCGCGATTGCGAACATACGGCTTCCCATTGCCGGTCCAACACGCGCACGATTCCCGTATCGGGATCGGACGTGCGCCCGAGCAAAAAGCGGTAGGCAAAGGGCAAAAACGACGCTTCGGTTAATTTAGGATCGCTTTTCCGCATTTCGGCAAAACTTGTTTGAAAATAAAGTCCCGCACGCATAAACGCATTGCGCACTGCGACGTATTCACGCAAAACGTCGTCATAGGATTTATACGATTCCAAGGCACGGTCAATGTCGTATTCGCCCAAAGCGGTATTGAATCTTTCGGCTGCAGAGGCAAGTCTGTTTTGCAAAGCTTCGTACGAATCGAGCGCATCGGACACTTCGGTTAAATGCGCATCCGTTTTTTCGAGCAATTCGGTACCGGCAAAATCTTTATAAAAATCGCTGCGATACAAGGTAAACCCGTCGGCAAAGCGTCGAGCGGCCCCCGTAAAACGCCGTCCGTTTAAAAGCTCGGCGCCGTCTTTCATAATGGAATCGAACACCGCACGGTAATAGGTAAACTGCGAAGCAATTTTCGTTTCCGCCACAAAGGCGCGCTCAATTTCACTGGGATCACTTTCCTGGTTTTCAAGCTCCGCAATAAGAGTCAGTTTTTTTTCATCGTTTAGCGGCTCTTCGACGATAACGTCAATCAAATCGTTTGCCGCATCGGTGTATTTATTGCGCAAAGCAAAGATTTTATCGACTCTGCGTTGCGCGCTGTCAAAGTCTTCGGGACGGCGCTTTATGTAGTCTTCAAGAAAAAACAAAGCTTCGTTCAATCTTCCCTGCGCAATCAGTTCGTCGGCCTCGATTAAATTCGTGTCTTTCCGGCCGAAAGCAAAAAGGCCGGATACGGCGAGAAGAATGCATATGACGGACAAAAGTCTTTTATTGATAACGAGCTCCCGATTCCTACTGTAGCACAGAAACGAAATATGTAAAAGTATCCATTTTCGCTATTATTTTCGGTGTTTTAACGGTAAATAATAATGAAAAAAAACCGAAAATAGAGTATACTGGATGTACGGAATATGCGCGGAAAAATGACAAAAGCCGAATTGAAAAAACATCTGACAGCCCTTCTCTTTTTATGCGTCGCCTCCCTTATATGGGCGGCGGATACGGCAAAACCTTACGAATCGCTTTTAAGCGCATTCGGCTTTTTAAAAGACGGTAACGCGGGGCTTACCTCGTTCCGCTCGCTGAACATACCCGTCGGCGGCCGTTCCGAAGCGATGGGAACCGCTTTTTCCGCAATGACCGACGACGTTTCCGTTTTCGAATACAATCCGGCCGCAAGTTCCGTGCTTAAACAAACCGAACTCGCTTTATTCCATAATTTTTGGATAGCCGATTCGGCAGTCGATACGCTCATGTTTACGCGCCGTACAAACAATTTGGGATACGGCGGCGCATTAAAAAGTTTTTACATTCCCTTTACCGAATACAATATTTTCGGCGAGCGCGCATCAACCGGCTATTATTCGGAAACGACCGCCGCGGTCAATATTTCGTACAATTTTTTCGCAGGCTATACCTTCAAAGGTATAGCGCTCGGCACAAACCTCAAAACGTCTTTTAGGAGCATTCCCGATTACAGCGACAATATTTCCGGGCAAATTATACCGAAAAGCGGTTTAAGCCAATCGGCCGTCGCCCTCAGCGCCGACGCAGGCATGTTGCTGCGCTTCAACATGGGAAAATTCTACGCGTCGCGCGACCCGAACTTTAACATCGGTCTTACTCTGCACAACGCGGGCTTCGCATGGACGGGATTCGGCAAAAACATAAGAGCCGATGATCCGCTCCCCTCGTATGCGGCGGCCGGCATTTCGTACAAAATGATAAAACCGCTTACGCTCGCCTTCGAATTCCGCCAGCCGATAAACATGTGGAATTTTTCGAAATCGGAACGCGCAAGCGCAGCCGCGGGGGCGGAAATCCGCATAACCGATTTTTTTGCTCTACAGGCGGGCTTTTTGCTCAAAGGCGTAAATCCGAAAATAAGCCTCGGTTCATCCCTTGAATGGAAAAAAATGATTTTCAACGCAGCTTATTCTTTCGATCTTACCTCGTCTTTAAATCCGGTCAATAAAATCAGTTTGGCCGTTAAGATAGATTTGGGCGACGCCGGCAGGCAAAAAAAAGAAGAGGCTGCAGACAAGCTGTACACCGAAGGCATGCACTTATACGCGCAGGGCGAATTCGAAAAAGCGATCGAAAAATGGCGCCAAGTTTTGGAGCTGTATCCCCGCTTCGATCCTGCCAAAAAAGGAATCGCAGCCGCACAAGGCACCCTCGATTTGCATAAAAGAATCCGGGACATTCAAACGTTGTATTAAGCGCCGCAAACAAGAATACCGTTTAAGCAAGGCTATGTTTCAACCGGCATACGGCGCGGAAAAGCCTTTTCTTTTTTGCATTTTTGTGCTATTGTCGCATCACATATGGTTGTACAAATAAAAAAAAATGTTTTACGGACACTGCGTTCGATTGCCCTGTTTTTTGTAAAAGCGCTTGCCCTCATTCTCTTTTGCGCCGTTTTCGCTTTTGCCTTTGTATACCCGCTGTGGCTTTTCGCCGTAAAAAAGCCGGACGTATTTTCCGCCTTTGTGCTTATTTTGTGCGCGCTTTTTATCGCGGTGGCCCTTATTTTTAACCGGCGTCCGCGCGGCAGACAATGAATAAAAAAGCTTTACGGTGCGCCGCCGTTTTGCTTTTTGCGGCGGTACGGTTTGCGGCGCAAGAACCGTTTTATCCGTACATACAAGCGCTCAATTCGTCGGATCCCCTCTTTAAACAATACAGTCAGGAAGTGCAGGAAAATTACCGCATGATTGTACACGGCGAAACGATTCAAACTTCCTTCTATAAATATAAGGCAGAAAAAGACGACGATCTTTTAAGCATAGCGGCCAGGTGCAATATTCCGTATGAAACAATAGCCCTCATAAACAATGTGGCATTTATGGATTCTCCCCTTGCGAACAAAGTGCTCTATCTTTCGACATGCCCCGGTTTGTTCATCGCCGAAAAACCGATTACACCGCTTGAGTTTATTTTAAAAACGCGCTATTCTGAAAACGGAAAATACGGGATGTATACCGTAAACGGCTCTTCTTATTTTTTTGTACCCGACGAACGGTTAAATCCTACGGAGCGTTTTTTCTTTGCCGATTCGAGCATGACCTCTCCTTTGGCAACGGGAGTTATTTCGTCTTCGTTCGGAACGCGCATAAGTCCGATTACGGGACGCAAAACCTTTCACGGCGGCATAGATATTGCAGCCGCGCCGGGGAGTTCCGTTTTTGCATGTAAGTCGGGCATTGTCGCTTTTACGGGCAAAGACGAGCGCTACGGCAACTACGTTATTTTGCAGCATGAAAACAATACGCAAAGTCTGTACGCCCATTTGCAAACCGTTTTGGTGCAAAAGGGACAGCCGGCAGTTAAGGGCAAGCAGATAGGAACGGTGGGTAGCAGCGGTATGTCGACCGGCCCCCATTTGCATTTTGAAATACGAGTCGGAGGCAGGGCTAAAGATCCTTCATCTTTAATCAGAAAGTTTTTGCAGGAATACTGAAAGCATATGGAAACCAAACGGATTATAACAGTATTATTCGCAATTCATATGTGCGTGTTCGGCTTTGCCGAAACATTCAGGGTACATAAAACCGTCGTCCGCACCGTTTCCGAAAAAACGTCTTCCGTCCATGCGGATTTAGGCATAAACGATGCACTCGTAATCAAACTGCCGGAAAACGCGCTTTTTTTACAGGGCATCGATTTGGAAATAAAGATTCCCGCAATCGCAGCCGAGCACCGCGATGCCGTTGCCTACGCGCTGTATGCCGACATTGCCCCGGAACCATCCGAAAGCACCATCGATTATACGGGAAAGCGTTTGAACATCGCAACCTTCCCCGGAAAATTGCGTTGCAATGTTCGCATTCCGCTCATCAAAGAACATACGATGAAGGAAAATCCGTATACGATTGTTATGCCCCTTTTGTTTTCAAAGTCGCCCAAATCGATTTTTTTGCGCTTCCGACTGGTTATGAAAGGCGTTCCGCCGGAACTTTTCGACGCCGTCTATTCTATCGACATAAAACCCGTGCTTACGGATCAGGGTTTGCTCGCCCTTACGGTGCTGTACCCGAACGAGCAAAAAAAAGAAGAACATAAAGAATTTTCGGTATTTATAGATGAAGTACAGCGACCCGATGCCGTGAAAAAGAATGTGCTTTTGCCTGTCGGCATGCACCGGCTGAATATTGTTTCCGAAGCGTACCGGAACGAAGTGCGCAGCTTTACGATCGCTCAGGCTAAAACCTCGTCGCTGGAAATTCAGCTTCAAGACATTGCGCCGCTTTTGTATGTATCGGCTCCGCAGCGCACGCGCTTTTTTATGGATAATATCGAAATTAAAGATTATTCAAAACCGCTGGTTATAAAGCCGGGCAGCCGTCAGCTGCGATTTTCGCTCGGCGATTATGAACTCGTGCGCGTTTTGGAAGCGGTAAACGGGCGCACGTATAAAATAGCGGTTCTTTTCGATGTGAACATAACGGAGGAATAAATTAAAGATTTGCAGGATACCGCCGATACTTTAAATGTCGGATGAGCAAATCCCCTCCCACCCATTGTTCATTCGATTGCCTTGATGGCATGGCCGGCGCATAAGCCGGCCTTTTTTTATTTACCCCGCCCGACAAAGCTACCGCACCGAAATGAAAAACGGAACTCGCGCTGTCAAAACCTTCGTTAGGCGTTTTAGGGACAGGGTAAGCGTACCTGAAATGTATGAATGTGGGCAAAATATCTAAAGATAAAGAAGAAAAACAGCCGAACGCGAGGCAGCGACAACTGCCGCCGAGCCGCTCTGACCGTAATAGGTATCGGACTGCCCTACATGTCCGCCTTGACAAAAATCGACCTGTTTACTACTCTAAGACGGTATGCATACGCGAAAAAACAAAGCTACGATAATTTTTTTATGCGCGCTGTCCGTCATCCTTCCCGTTTTGTTCGGGACGGGTTTGGGAGCGCTGCTCGGCATGACCCAAAATATAAAAAATAACGAACACTTTACCGAATTTACAAACGCCCTGCCCACGCGGCTTTTGGATATAAACGGCGAGCTTATTACCGAATTCGCGTCGGATGAAAAGCGCGAAATGATTACTTTAAATGAACTGCCGCAGCATTTAATCGATGCGCTCATAACGCGCGAAGACAATATCTTTTTTAAGCACGCGGGCTTTAGCATAAAGTCCATTGTGCGCGCCTTTGCCGGAAAGCTTTTGCGCCGTTCGATGGGCGGCGGCAGTACGCTTACGCAGCAAATTGCCGGAACGCTCTACCTTGATCGTACCGAAATTACGTATACGCGCAAAATAAAAGAGCTGTGGTGGGCGGTTCAAATGGAGCGCCGCTATTCGAAGCAGGAAATTCTGGAACTGTACTTAAACAAGGTATACTTAGGCGGCGGTACCTACGGCGTCAACGCTGCGTCAAAATATTACTTCGGCCACAGCGCACGCGAAGTCACTCCGGCCGAAGCCGCCATTTTGGTTATCCAGCTTTCGAATCCGGGCTATTACAATCCTTTTGAATACCCGAATCGCGCGATGGAACGGCAAAAATACGTTTTGGACGAAATGGCCAAAACGGGTTTTTTAAGCAAAGATGCGGCGGAACAAAGCTTCGACGATTTTTGGCTCAACTTCGACTATACCCGAATCAATTCTTCGGCCTATTTTATGCGGGAAGACAAGGCGCCGTGGTTCAGCGAGTTTGTGCGCAAAGAGCTTGAAAAGATGATGTACGGCACGATGGACGTATACACGGGCGGCTACACCGTTCACACGACTATGAACATGAAGCACCAAAGCGCGGCACAGGATATTATGCAGCGCTATATTACGTGGGCAAACAATTCCTACAACCGGACGCGCTCATCCAGAAGAACGAGCGCCGCTTCGACTTATATTCCGATGACAGAACTTTTATCGCTCGTGTTCGATATTCCGCAGCTGAAAATCTCCGAGCAGCGCAACGAAGTCGTTACAATGGCGGCCTTTAAAAATACCGTAAACCCGACGCTAGACGTTTTATCGCTTATGTTCGGTATAGAAGAATTGAAGATCGACGTTGTAAACCGCGTGAACGCGCAAACGACCGAAACACGCAAAAAAAATAAGATCGAAGGCACAATGGTCGCCCTCGAAAATGCAACCGGCTATATTACCGCCCTGGTCGGCGGAAGCGAATACGGGCAGGACAATCAGTTTATACGCGCCGTGCAGGCAAAACTGCAGCCGGGAAGTTCCTTTAAACCGCTGTATTACACGGCGGCAATCGCGTCGAAAAAGTTTACCGCCACTAGCGTTATTTACGACGTGCCGACCATATTCAGAAAAGACGACGGCAGTTTGTACATTCCGCAAAACAACAAGGGCGAATGGTACGGCCCGGTACAGCTGTGGTATGCGCTTACAAGATCGATGAACGTTCCGTCGTTAAAAATCCTGCGCGACATCGGTTTCGATGCGGCGATAAATCAGGCGGGAGCGCTGCTCGGGTTAAAGCCCGAAGAATACGCCGAGCGCAAGCTCGAAAAAGTATATCCGGTCGGCTTGGGCGTGTGTTCCGTCCGGCCGATAGAAATGGCGAGGGCTTTTGCGATTTTTGCGAATCAGGGAAAAGAAGTCGTTCCGATGGCAATCCGCTCGGTTGAAGACCGGAACGGCAAAGTCATTTTGAATCCCGAACGCGACATCCGCCTTGCCCAGCAGGCAAAGGGAGACGCCGCGCAAATTATCAGTCCGCAAACGGCATACATTATGACCGACCTTTTAACGAATACGATAACAAACCCCAAAGGCACTTTAGGCTACGGTTCAAACTGGGGCAAAAAAATGCAGTACAAGGATGCGAACGGCAGGCTGTATACGATTCCCGCAGCCGGCAAAACCGGCACGACGCAAAACTGGTCGGATACATGGACTATCGGCTTTACGCCCTATTACACCGCAGCGTTTTGGTTCGGTTTCGACGCAAAGGGAGAATCCATGGGAATGGACCTTAACGGCTCCAGCCTCCCCGGCCCTGCATGGGGCGATTTTATGAAAGTCGCCAACGAAGGTCTGCCGTATAAAGCCTTTGCCAAACCGTCGGCCGGCATAACCGAAGCGACTGTGTGCTCCGTATCGGGCGGCATATTATCGCCAGCATGCGGCAACAACCGCACAACCAAGTATTATTTGGACGGTACGCAGCCGACCGGCATTTGCGAACTGCACACGGATCGCGAGCGCGCGGAATTGCTCGGCGCACAACGGCTTTCTTCCGAATACTATATGTCCGGCGTTTCGCAGCCGAAGGTGTCCGACAGCGACGGATTAAAACTCGACTTGTCGTTCCTCAGGGGTGAAAGCACCGAAGCGGCGCCGAGTACGGAACCGGAAACGCTTCCCGACTTCAATAAGTTTTTTGAATAATCGGAGGCCCGATGCTTGTACATATTTCCGATATTACGGTAAAAAAACGCATACGAAAAGACGTTTCCGGCATCGATGAACTCGCCGACAGCATCCGTAAATACGGCCTTTTAATGCCGATCATCCTTGACGACGATTATGTACTGCTTGCAGGCTACAGAAGGCTGCAGGCGGCAAAGCGGTTGGGCTGGACGTCGATTCCCGCAACGATCGTCGATGCAAACGATAAAATCGGCCGCATGGAAATCGAATTGGAAGAAAACGTGCAGCGCTCAAACTTTACCGAAGAAGAATTGCTCGAAGGATACGCCGCGCTTGAACGGCTTAAAAATCCGGGTTTATTGCGCCGCATCGGGCGCAAGATAAAAAACTTTTTTGCGGTGATTTTTGAAGCCGGAAGGCAAAGCCGTGCCGACAAGCGGCGCAAAAACGCGCTGCTGTCGCTTACGGCCCTGTTCGGCATTGCGCTGGCAATCCTTTCGGGCGTGCTGCACAAAGGCGGCTATATCAGTTACGTTTTGCTCACGATTTTAAATGTCGTATCCGCCGCCGCCTTTTTATACGGCTTGTTCTTTTTTATCCGCTTTACGGCCGGCAGCAAAAAAAAGTTTGCACAACCTGACCGCGAAGAAAATTAAAACCGGAACTAAAGAGCGCAACTAAAACTAGCCGAGCACAACACGCACGAACTTTTTTTTGCCTGCGCGCAAAATAAACTCGCCCGCTTCATCGGCGTCTTTAAGGCTTATAAGCGCTTTTAAATCGGTTATCGAGTTGCCGTTCACGCTTGCCCCGCCTTGCTCGATGAGGCGGCGGATATCGCTTTTCGATCCGCCCAAACCGGCCGAAGCGAACAGATCAACAACGCCGATTCCCGCCTGCAAAGCCGAACGCTCCAACGATATGGTCGGCATCGCTTCTTTATCGCCGCCGCCTGAAAACGCAGCCCTTGCGCCGGCGAGTGCGTTGTCGGCTTCTTCTTTACCGTGGATTTCTTTCGTCACTTCCCACGCAAGTTTTTCTTTTGCGGCGTTTATGTCGCCGGCGCATATGCGGTCAATTTCTTCGATTGAAAGGAAGGTAAAAAGCAAAAAGAATTTACGCACGTCGGCATCGGCAACGTTTCGCCAATATTGGAAAAAGTCGAAAACGCTCGTCAAATTCTTATCCAAAAAGAGCGCGCCCTTTTCGCTTTTGCCCATCTTTTTGCCGTCGCTGCGCGTTACCAAAGGAAAGGTAAGACCGAACACTTCGGCGCCCGTTTTGCGGCGAATCAAATCGACGCCCGCAACGATGTTTCCCCATTGATCGTCGCCGCCGATTTGCAGGCGGCAGTTGTGCCGCTGGTACAGCATTAAAAAATCGTAGCTTTGCAAAAGCTGATAATTGAATTCAAGGAACGAAAGCCCCGTTTCCATGCGTTTTTTATACGCTTCGTACGTAAGCATTTTATTCACGGAAAAACAGGAACCTATATCGCGCAAAAAATCTATATAATTGAGATCACACAACCATTTTTTGTTGTTTTCGGGAAAAGCGGTTTTTCCGTCGAAGCCGATAAAGCGGTCGAGCTGGGCGCTGATTTTCTCGACGTTTTCGTCGAGCTGCTCGTAGCTGAGCATTTTGCGCATTTCGGTTTTACCCGACGGATCGCCGATACGGCCCGTTCCCCCGCCGATGAGCGCAATGCCGATATGGCCGGCTTTGCGCAAATGGCGCAAGGCAAATTGGGGAACCAAGTGCCCGATATGTAAACTGCCGGCGGTCGGATCGCTTCCCACATAAAAAGTAACCGGCCCCTGATCCATGAGGCCGGAAAGCCTTTCGGCGTCGGTACATTGCTGAAAAAAACCGCGTTCTTTCAGCGTAGTAAGTGCTGTATTCATAACACACAGTGTACCGAAAAAAAAGGCGATGTGCAAGCGGCCGCGTTATTCGATGTTTCTGCTTTGTTCGCGGATATTTTCGAGGGCGTTTTTTGCGTCGATAACGGTCTTACCGAGCTTTGCCGTTTGATTTTTGGAGCCGATCGTATTGATTTCTCTGTTCAATTCCTGGCACAAAAAATCGATTTTGCGGCCGGGCGCTTCGTTGTGTTCGATTTCGGCTTTGAGCGCTTCCAAATGACTGAACAGCCGGACAACCTCTTCGTTTATCGTATACTTTACAAGCATTGCGGCGGTTTCGCTCATAATGCGTTGCTCGTCCGCCTTGTCGCCCAAGAGTTCGTTAAAACGCGAAACAATCAAATTTTTAAAAAACGCTTCGGCTTCGGGAACCGCTTGTTTAAAAACCAAGGCGCAGGATTCAAGCGACGCAAGCTGAAAAAGTATGTCTTTTTTAAGATTTTCACCCTCGCGTTTTCTTCCCGCGCAAAACTCTTCAAGCGCATCGGCAAATACCGGTTCGATAAACGAACGGTACATATCGGCATCGCAGTTTTGGCGGACGGAAAGAACGCCTTCCTGAGATGCGATAAGCGAAAGGGGAACCCCGCAGCCGGGACTCGAAATTTCGGCAATTTTTTTTAGCGCTTCCGCATAGTTTTTTGCAGCTTGAAGATCGACGTCGACCTTTGTGTCCGGCGAAAAATCTTTAACGCGTATATACACGTCAACCTTGCCGCGCAGCATGCGGTTTGCGCAGCGCGCACGGATATCCTGTTCCAACCGGCCCAAAAACGGCGGCAGCGCAATGTTCAAATCCAAAAAGCGCGAATTGACCGATTTTATTTCAACCGAAATGAACATCCGCTCGCTCGACACTTCTTTGTATGCGTAAGACGTCATACTTGTCATAGATCTTCCTTAAAACAAAAGTTAAAGAAATATCGATTGCCGTAAACCGCCGATTTTACGCGTTCAGTTTTTCGGCAATCAATTTTCCGAGCTTCCAGTTATCGCCGGCACCCATCGTCATAAAAAGGACGGGAGAAGAAGGCTCCGACAGGCGCTCGAGCGCAAAGGAAAGCGCATCTTCAACTTCTTCAAAATAATGCACATTGTCGTGTCGCGCACAGACTTTTTCGTACAAATCTTTTCCGCTGACCGAGCCGTCATAATGCTCGCGTGCGGACGCATAAATCTTGTGCAAAATAATTTCGTCCGCATCAGAAAAAGAAGATGCAAAATCGTCCAAAAGGGCGACGGTGCGCGTATACGTGTGCGACATAAAATCGACAATGATGCGGTACCCCGGATAAAAAGAGCGGAAACCGGCTATCGTGGTTTTTATGGCCGTCGGATGGTGGGCGTAATCGTCGACAATCAAAATATCTTTGCCGTTTGCCGCTTTGCATCGCGCAACCGTTTCACTGCGCCGCTTTGCACCGCCGAAACGGGAAAGTCCCGCTTGCAGTTTTTCGGCTATGAGCGCTTTGTTCCGTTCGCTCAAAACCTCGCCCGAAAATTCGGCATACAGCGACACTGCCAAAGCGCAGGCTGCCGCGCCGTTCAGCACAATATGCTTTCCCGGCACGGGAACGCAAAAATCGGTATCGAAGGCTGCAAGCGAAAAATGCTGAACGCCTTCGCCCGTGTTGCCGAAAACGATTCGGTAATCGCCTGAAGCATTTACGCCGTAGGGCGTGCAGCGGATATCGGCACGTTTTGATTGTACGATGCGCACAACCTCTTCGGCGCCTTTATCATCGGCACAATAAATCAGCTCTCCGTTATGCGGCAGCAAAAGACAATAATCGACAAAGGCGTCGCGTATGCTTTCGTATGTAGGATAATAATCCTGATGATCGCTTTCAACGCTGGTTAAAATTATTTTTCGGGGACGGAACGACATAAAATGCCGCCGGTATTCGCAGGTTTCGGCGACAAAAAAACGCCGGCCCATATTCAGCGTGCAGCCGCCGAATGCGGGAATAACGCTTCCGGCAAGCACTTGGGCCGGAAGGTCAAGCGCTTTGAGCAGTAAACCGCACATGCCGGTCGTCGTCGTTTTGCCGTGAACGCCCGCAATGCCGCAGCTGTACGCCGTTTCGGACACAAGGCCGAGCGCTTCGGTATATAAAAGCATCGGAATACCGGCTTTCCGCGCGGCGATAAGTTCGGGATTCGTGTCGGGACTGTATGCCGACGAATAAATCAATACATCGATATCGGCACTTATGTGTGCTGCGGCGAAAAGGGTCGGCTTTATGCCCAAACGTTCGAGCACTTCGTCCGTATAAAACCGTTCCGCAACATCGCTTCCGCTTATGCGCGCTCCGCGGTACGCGCAAATTTCGACCAGGGCCGCCATACCGGTTCCCTTAATGCCCGTAAAATGTATATGAGCGCCGTGTAAATCGTTTTTAAAAAATGACGAAGCAACCTTTTTGCCGGGGGAATGCTCCGCGGGAAAGGGCTGCGGACTCTGATCAGCTGACATATGGAATCCTCACTATGCGGAAAAAAGCGGCTAATGGGAGTCGAACCCACCTATCAACCTTGGGAAGGTCGTGTAATACCGATATACGATAGCCGCAATACGTACAAGATTCAGCGCTTCCTAAAGTCGGGCAGGTGGGATTTCTCTCCGAAAGGTTCTTCCTGAACCTTTCTCCGAGCCGCCTCAGTCGCTGGCGCCGCCATCCGTGGCGGCTTTCCTCGCTCCCGCTCGGCGCTCCTTCGGTTCAAATCCCGCGCACGAAGCAAAAAAAACATTGATAAATCCGAATGCGGATTTATCAATGGTAACCTTACAATTCGCTATTTTCCAATAAGCCGAAGGCTTATGAAAATAGCAAGGAAGCGCTGATATTGTTCTCATAACAGTATCAGCGCTTCCTAAAATCGGGCAGGTGGGATTTGAACCCACGGCCTCCTCGTCCCGAACGAGGCGCGCTCCCCCTGCGCTACTGCCCGAAGCGGCTTTCAAACGCGATGCGTTTTCCGGCCTTTATAAAAACAGGATTCATATAAAACCGCAAGGCCGACGGCAAACATAAGTCGCGCATCTTCCGGCTGTTTTAACACGGCACCGTTTCAAATCCTGATTGCGGTGCAAAAAAAAGTCCATCAGCGGCGATGGACTAGCGGGAGCGACGGGGCTTGAACCCGCGATCTTCGGCTTGACAGGCCGACGCGATAACCAGCTTCGCTACGCCCCCATAACGCAACAGACTATATCATAAACAAATATTTTGGTCAATAGACAGTGCGCATGAAAAAAGAGCGCTCGGATAATTCGCCCGACTCGCACTGTTCGCTTCACCTTTACGATTTCACCGAAAAATAATAGCGCGACAGCTCTTTGTCTTCAATCAAAATATGATTAAAAAGCCAGTCGCGTAAAAAGCGCACAAAGGTATTCGGTACAAATTGCTTGCCGCTCGTATATGCATTTACGGAACTGAGCATCGCTTTTACAAAATCCTGGTGCTTTTGCCGGTGTTCTTGAAGTCGGGGATATTTGACCGATTCCATTATTCTTTCTTCGTCTTTAAAATGCACGAGCACATAGTCGACCAATTCTTTCATAACGTCTTTGAATTTTTGCTCCAACGCGCCCCTTTCGCCGAGGCATGCATCATACAATTCGTTCATCAAAGCAACCAAATGCCTGTGCTGTTTATCGACTATTTCGATTTTTACATCGTAGCTTGAATCCCATGAAACAAAATCGGCCATTTTTTCCTCATATTCGGTTTTCGTATTTATGGGGCATTATATACAAAAAACACCATTCAGTACAGTAGGTACGGAATACGTACGGCGGAATTCGGCGTCTGAAAAATATACGTCTAAAGAATTCACAGCTAAAACAGGGCTTCAACATGAAAAGATTGGCACAGCGTAAGACAAAAAGATGAACCATATTGAGTCTCAATCGTGCGGATTTTGAATCATTCAAGCAGAACTCAGCTCAGGAATTAGGAATTCTTCCTTCGCTATTTAAGCGGGCAGAGCTTTATCGGGCTAAAGAGCCAAAAAAGAAAACATGCCTATGAGAAATGCGTGAAAAAAGAGGACGTGAACGGCTTATGAGCGAAGCGAATTGCCTGAGCGCCCTCTTTTTTCACGTATCTTTTCGGGAGTAGGTAGTTTCTT
>CAJPNP010000037.1 GCA_905372025.1 uncultured Treponema sp.
AGGAAGCAAAGCGCGGGGCGCTCTGAGCGTTTTTCTCAGGTGATTTTACCCTCAAAGCTCAGCCGCGACTAAGCGCTCGCTTCCTCAAAAATGCCGTTTTATCGGGACCTATACAACGTGAATAACTTCGCGGGGTTTGCTTCCGTTTGCAGGCCCGACAATACCGCGCGCTTCCATATCTTCTACAAGGCGCGCAGCGCGGTTATAGCCGATTTTAAGCCTGCGCTGAATATACGAAGCCGATGCTTTTCCGGCTTGCATAACGATTTCGAGCGCTTTATCGTACAAGGGATCTTCTCCTTCGCTGAATACGCCCGGATCGAAACCTTCATCTTCGTCTTCGACAAAAATCTCATCGTCAATATATTCCGGCTCGCCGTATTGTTTTACGAATTCGACGACATTTTCAACTTCGGTATCGGACACAAAGGTTCCCTGTATGCGCATCGGGAACGGAACTTCCGCACTCGCGTACAGCATATCGCCCTTACCCAAAAGTTTTTCCGCGCCGACCTGATCGATGATAATGCGGCTGTCCATTTTCGAAGCGACCATAAACGCAATGCGGCTGGGGATGTTCGCCTTTATAAGACCGGTAATAACGTCGATCGAAGGACGCTGGGTCGCCAGTACCAAATGAATGCCGACGGCGCGGCTCATTGCGGCAAGGCGGGCTACCGTCGATTCAAGCTCTTTCCCCGTAGTCGCCATAAGGTCGGCAAATTCGTCAACAATCAATACGATGTACGGAAGCTTTTCCGTCGCGATTTTGCGCTCGACGATGCGTTTATTGTAACTTGCAATGTCGCGAACGCCCATGCCGTCGAGCAGCGCGTAACGGCGTTCCATTTCACACAAACAATACTGCAAAGCCTGAAACGCTTTTTTCGGCTCGGTAATAACGGGCGTAAGCAAATGGGGAATATCGTTGTACAGTTTAAGCTCGACGATTTTCGGATCGATTAAAATCATGCGCACATCCTGCGGCGAGCGTTTATACAAAATCGATAAAATCAAGCTGTTTACGCAGACGGACTTTCCCGAACCGGTAGCGCCCGCGATAAGCAAGTGCGGCGTTTTTGCCAAGTCGAGCACTTGAGCATCTCCCGCAATATCCTTGCCCAAAACAACCGGCACGGCCATTTTTTTAAAAGCGGGAAGGTCCATGTCGATAAGTTCTTTAAAGCCGACGATAGCACGCTCTTTATTCGGCACTTCAATACCGACCGCATGTTTGCCGGGAATCGGCGCTACGATACGCACGCTCGAAGCGGCCAAGCGCAGCGCAATGTTGTCGCCGAGGGCGACTATTTTGCTCAGCTTGACGCCGGGCGCAGGCAGGATTTCAAACATCGTAACGACCGGCCCTTTGCGGATTCCGGTAACTTCGGCTTCTATTTTAAATTCGTTAAGCGTTTCTTTTAAGGCTTCGGCCGAACGTCTGGTTTCGTTGTCGATGAGCCAGTATTCGCCGCCCGGATATTCGCTCAGCAAGCCCTTTGTCGGTACGTTGTACGATTTTCCGCTTTGTTTTTTTTTCGGAACGCGCGGTGCGGAAACGGGACAGTCCTGTTCGGAAGAAAGCGCTTCGAGTTCTTCGGCCGCTTCCTCTTCGGTTTCAATGGCGTCGGCACTTTCAGCATCTTCATCCCCGTCGATAACTTCAAAGTCGAACGGATTGCTTAAAAATTCGGCTTCGCCCGCGTTTTCAAATAATTCCGGTTCATTCAAGCCACCAAAAGAATCGGCGTTGTCGTCTGCACCAACCTCATTGCTTTCGCCGCTTTCGTCCGCGGCCGCCTCTTCGGCTTCCATTACATCGGCAATGTCCTCTTCTTGAACGAGCGCACTGTTCCAATCGTCCGCGGTATCGGCGGCTTCGGGCTCTTGTTCAAAATCTTCAAGCGGTTCCGCTTCGGCAACGGCTTCTTCTTCAAGCGGCATATACGGATCGGTGTGGTCTTCATTTTTTTCGGCAAAAAAATCTTTTTTGCGCGCCTTTTTCGGTGCGAAACGGAATTTCCGCAGGGGCGTCTTTCCCGCAGCCCTGCCGGAAAGCGCGCGTATGATACAGTCGGCAGCCAAACCGATCGCAAGATATTCGATTAAACACAAAAGCAAACCGACCAGCACAACGGTGGCGGCGCGGATGAGATTAACGGTAAAGCCCGTTCCGTCGAATATTTTTTTTGTAACCAGCTCGACTCCGGCAACGGTAAAAAAAGGTATAAACGAAAAAAATAAGCATATGATTTGTTTTTTCGATTTGTCGGAACTGAAAAGCAAAAGTCCGGCAACGAACACATATAGCGGTATTAAAAAAGAAGAAAATCCGTATGCCGTAAAAAGCATGCGGCCGAATGCGCCTAAAAATCCGCCCCCTCCCGAATCGGCGGTGCCGAAATCGAGGAACGGCAGTATAAGAGAAATCGTACATAGGGCCGAAACGGCAAGCAATATAACACCCGCGGCAAGAAAACCGCGCTCCGAACGCTTCATGAATAACTCCCTCATCTACAAATATCGGAAAAAAACGTTCAAAGCTTAACGGGGAACGCCGGTTATCGCCGAGCCTTAATCGTCAAACGGAACTTCTTCGGCCGTCGGAATTGAAGTTTGGGCGCCTTTTCGCGTAACGACGATTGTCGCAACTTCGTTTGCGTAACGTACCGCCTGCAGCAAGGAAGAACCCGAAGCAAGGCGGACGGCAAGAGCCGCGGTAAAAGAATCGCCTGCGGCGGTCGTATCGACAACGGGAACGGGACGGACGGTCAGCATGTGTTTACCTTCCGTTTCCGAATTGACGAAGGCGCCCGCTCCGCCGAGCGTTACGATAACGTTTTTTACGCCGCGCGAACGCAGTATGTCTGCACCCTTTTCATAGTCCGAAGAAGCCGCTCCGGTTAAAAGCGAAAGTTCGGTTTCGTTCGGCTTTATAATATCGACATATGTGTATAATTCGGCGGGAAAATCTTTAGGCACCGGAGCCGGATCGAGTATCACCGTTTTACCCAATTCTTTTGCACGGCGCGCGGCGCACAGTACGGTTTGTACCGGAATTTCCATTTGACACAAAACGATATCGCAGCTGTGCAGCAAATCATCGTTGTCGGCAATGTCTTTTTCGGAAAGCGTTTTATTCGCGCCGGAAACAACGACGATGCTGTTGTCGCCTTCATCGTTTACCGTTATCCATGCAAGTCCCGTATCACAGTCGGCACGCACTATAAGGCGCGAAACATCAACGCCGGCGCTCAGCAAACTTTTCTTTTCAATTTCGGCATAGCGGTCGTTTCCGACGGCACCGAACATAATCGTTTGTGCGCCCAATTTACCGGCCGCATACGCTTGATTTGCCCCCTTGCCGCCCGGTACCGTATCGGCTTTTTCGGCCAAAATCGTTTCGCCCGCAGCCGGCATATGCGGAACGCGCACCACCATATCGACATTCAAACTGCCGACAACAAGTATTTTTTTCATAAGACAATTCTCCCTATATGCACTTCGACAGCGATTTGACGAACCATGTGCGGAAACGTTTTGTGTCGGCGGATGTGAGTACGGTTGCGTTCGGTTTGCGCTTCAAGAGGTTGTCCAAATCGACAACGGAACAGCCCGCGGTCAGGGTTCCGGATAATTCGATATCCGCAAAAACGTCGGCCGTTTCGAACAAGTCGGGCTGCAAAAGGTAGGCGATTGCGCACGAGTCGTACATGCGCAATCCTTCGGCAAAACTGCCGCTGCGGTATTTTTTAAGCAGGGCGCACAGCATCGCTCCGGTTTTACCCGAAGCTGCCAATTTTTCAATATCCGTACCCGGAATCGCCGCCTGACGCCCGACGTCCAAACCTGCCATGACGAGGGGGAGTTTTGACGCAAAAACCATCTTTGCGGCATGAGGATCGGTTGCAAAATTGAATTCCGACATAACGCCTTTGTTCCCGCGCGCAAGAGAACCGCCCATCATAACGATCCGCGAAATGCGCTTTTTAACTTCGGGATACATCGCAAAAAGCAAAGCGACATTCGTCAAGGGGCCTATGGCGACAAGCGTTATCTTTTCTTCGGTCATAATCACTTCGCGCATTTTATTAACCGCGTGTTCTTTTACCAATAGCGACGAATCGATTTCGGGAAAATCGAATCCGGCAAGCCCGCTTTTTCCGTGTACATGGGAGGCGTCGACGAATTCGTCGATAAGCGGTTTGGCCGCTCCTTTTGCGACGGGAATCTTTTTACCCCAAAAGGTCAGCAGCTTTAAAGCGTTCGCGGTTACCTTATCCACAGACACGTTGCCGGCGACCGTCGTAATCAGTTTAACGTCGAGCCGGTCGCTGAACAAAGCGGCAGCCAACGCGACCGCATCGTCTATTCCCGGATCCGTATCGATAATAACTTTTTCTTTAATCATAACGGCCTCCTGCAACCACAATTTTCCTCACTCTAACACGTTTTTTGCCGTCTTGCAACAGGCGATTATTTACTTTTTTTTGCAAACGGCTATACTATACTATATGAATAAATTTGCTGAATTTCTTCCCGCTTTTATGCATTTTTCACGATTGGAAAGTACGAACCTTATTTTGCTTTTGGGTCTCATTTTGCTTTTAGGCGCCTTGGGCGGGCGCTGGTTTCAAAGGCTGAAAATTCCGCAAGTCGTAGGCTACATCGTCATCGGCATTTTGATCGGACAGTCGGGCTTTCAAATACTTTCGGCAAACGTCATAAGCGCGCTTGATCCGCTTTCGAGTATTGCCCTTTCGCTCATCGGCTTTATGATCGGCGGCGAACTGAAAATGCAGGTTATAAAAAAATACGGCAAACAGTTTGTCGGCATTTTGCTTTTTGAATCGATTGTTCCCTTTATCGTCGTATCGATCTGCGTAACGGCTATATCCTATGCCGCAACTAAAAATGCGGCAACATCGATTTCGCTCGGTTTGATTTTAGGTGCAATTTCTTCTGCAACGGCTCCCGCGGCAACCACCGACGTTTTGCGCGAAAACCGCACCCGGGGGCCGCTTACAACCACCGTTTTGGGCATCGTCGCAATGGACGATGCGGTTGCGCTTATTTTATACGCCTTCGCTTCTTCGGTTGCGGCAAGCCTTTTGGGCGAGCAAACCGTCGGCTTCGGCAAACAGCTTTTACTGCTCGCGTACAATATCTGCGGTTCGGTTTTACTCGGCAGCATCATAGGCTTTTTTTTGAGCCTCATTATCCGCAACGTGATGACCGACCCCGGCCGCATTTTGGGATTTTCGCTCGGCGCGCTTTTTTTGTCTACGGGAATCGCTTCGCTTTTGGATTTGGACACGATTTTGGCGGCAATGGCTTTGGGCTTTTTTATGGTAAATTTCGCGCCGGCGAAAACGCGGGCAACGTTCAGCCTTGTCGAAAATTTTACGCCGCCGATTTACGTGTTGTTTTTTGTGCTGGTCGGCGCAAAACTGAATATATGGAACGTAACGCCTCTCGTCGGGCTCCTTGCCCTTTTATATGTTTTTTTGCGCACTACAGGAAAAAGCATCGGAGCGGTTATCGGTTCAAAAATAACCAAAGCCCCCGACGCGGTACGCAAATATTTGCCCTTTTGCCTTTTAAGTCAAGCGGGCGTCGCGATAGGACTTTCGATATCGGCGGGGCATGATTTTGCACAAAGCGTAGGGCCGACTGTTTTACTCATTATTACCGCGACAACCTTCATCGTTCAGCTTGCAGGGCCGGTATGCGTCAAATACGGTATAGAAAAAGCGGGTGAATGCAACCTCGACATCACCGAAGACGATTTGATGAAAAGCCTTTCTGTTTCGGACGTTACGTGGAACGGCGAAGCGGTTTGTTCGCCGCAATCGCCGGCAGTCGTCCCCGAAACGGCGCGCCTCAGTTCGATTCTAAATTCGTTTACACGAAAGCCGAATTTAAACTACGCGGTAAAAAACGACGAAGGCATCTTGACCGGACTCATTACGCTGAATCACTTAAAAGAAGCCCTGATCATGTCGGACTGGTATGAATCGCTTTTGGCGATGGACATTATGGAACCGGTTCCCGTCGTCTGTTCGCCGGACACGAAGATTCCCGACTTGTACGAACTGTTTACCAAAAACGACTGCGATGCAATCGCCATTGCGGATGCGGACAACAAAGCGGCGGGTGTCATCGAAAAAAACGCGGTCGATCATTTTTTACATCAGCAAGTTATCGCGCTGCATAAAAAAATCGCGAGTTTGGGATAGGCGGCACAATGCAGTACCAAACACCGCAGCGGACAATCGCAGGTTATGCACTCGTCGCGTTCAGCATTATTTCGTGGGGATGTACATTCATTTCGACAAAAATCCTGCTGCAGGATTTTTCCCCCGCCGAAATTCTGTTTATCCGTTTTTTGATTGCGTACATAAGCTTGTGGATTTTGGCACCGCGACCGCTCAAGCTGCAAACGGGAACGGGCAGTACGCCGCGTATAAAACAGGAACTGTATTTTGCAGGCGCGGGATTTTTTGCAATTACGCTGTACCAGTTTTTGGAAAACATCGCCCTTTCGTATACGCAAGCTTCGAACGTAAGCGTTATCGCATCGACCGCGCCGATTTTTACGGCAATCGCGGTAAAGCTGTGCTTAAAAAAATCGCCGCAGGCAAAGCCCGTAAATCTGCGTTTTATACTCGGATTTATCTGCGCAATGGTCGGCATAAGCCTTATCAGCTTCAGCGGCAAAACACAGCTTCAGCTCAATCCCGCAGGCGACCTCTTGGCCTTTTGCGGATCCGTCGTGTGGGCGGGCTATTCGGTTTTGATTACAAAGGTAAACAACTTAAATCTTCCGCCGCTTGAAAGCACCCGGCGCATATTTTTTTACGCCCTTTTAACCATGCTGCCCGCCGTCTTTTTTTCCGAACTGACTGGACAAAAGTTTGCGGGAGCTGACTTTGCGTCAAGCTTTGCATTGAGCATGAGCCGTTTTGCGGATATGCAAAACATCGCGCATTTTGTATTTTTGGGAGTGGGAGCGAGCGCCCTCACCTACAGCGCGTGGGCGCTCGCCGGAAAATATTTGGGAATCGTAAAAACATCGCTTTTTATTTATGTGATTCCCGTGATTACCGTTATAGCGGCATCCGTTCTTTTAAACGAACGCATTACGCTCCTGTCGGCAATCGGCACTTTTTTAACGATTATCGGACTTTTCGTTTCCGGCTGACCGGCGGCGCTTCCTTAAAATACCTTTACGACTTCTCCGTTCGGATAGCGCTCGGCAATAAAATCGGCTATCTTTTTGCTGCACAGCGCGTTCACCAACGAGGTAATTTTCCCGTCCTTTTCTTTGCCTTCTTTTACCGCAATAATATTAACGTAGGGAGAATCCGCGCCCTCGACAAAAAGCCCGTCTTTTACCGCGCTCAAGCCGGCGGGAATCGCGTAATTGCCGTTAATAACGGCGGCGTCCACATCCGCCAAAACGCGCGGCAGCGAAGCCGCTTCAATTTCGCGGAATTTGAACTTGCGCGGATTTTCGGCAATATCGACCGGAGTCGCCGTAAGCCCCGCACCTGCGTTCAGCTTGAGTAAACCGGCGGACTGCAAAAGAAGCAGCGCACGGCCCTCGTTGGTCGGATCGTTGGGAATCGCAATCGAGGCGCCTTCGGGCAAAGCCGACAACGACGAAACCTTCTTTGAATACAAGGCTATCGGCTCGATATGAATGCCCCCGGCGTTTGCCAAGTGGAAGCCTCTTTCTTTGTTGAACGTTTCCAAGTACGGCAAATGCTGAAAAAAGTTCGCATCGATTTGTCCGCTCTCCAACGCTTCGTTGGGCGTAACGTAATCGGTAAATTCGATAACTTCCAGCTTTATCCCCGAGGCCGCCAAATCGTCGGCAACCAGTTTAAGCATTTCGGCATGAGGTTCGGGTGTTGCCCCGACCTTCAAAACTTTTGCATCCTGCTTTTTGGCACAGGAAACACATACGAACAAAACTGCGCACAGCGCAAAAATCTTTTTCATAAACTTCTCCTATTAAAATCTTTTGAGGAAACTTCCGTTTCCGAAAAAAGATTTTATCCGTGCGCGTTTAGCGCACATATAATCTTACGAGTTTGCAACGCAAACTCGGCTTTGAAGCGAGCGGCGCCATTTCAGCCGCGAGCTTCAAACATTCTCCTATTAAAATCTAAGAGTTTGCAACGCAAACAATTGACAATTATTTCGGGCGTTCATCGGGCTTTCCGGGGTTCCGCTGACGCTCCATTCCTTCGGAACAGCTGCGCTGCCCCTCCAATCCCTAACGCGTACCGTCAAGTACACATCCGTTACCGGAGGCCGCTTACAATCTTTTACCGTTTTTTCATTTGGGCCGCGCTCAGCTTTGTGCCGGCGGCTTGTATAATCTCCACCAAAATCAAAATCACGATAACGGAAACGGCCATCACATCGGGGCGGAAACGCTGGTAGCCGTACCGGATCGCCAAATCGCCCAAGCCGCCGCCGCCGATCGCTCCGGCCATCGCCGAATAACCGATCAGGTTTATTATCGTAAGCGTTATGCCCGCCGTCAGCGAAGGCAGCGCTTCGGGCAGCAGCACTTTTACGATTATCTGAAAATCCGTGGAACCCATGGCACGGGCGGCTTGAACGACGCCCGGATCCACTTCCTTTAAAGCCGTTTCTATAACCCGCGCCGCAAAAGGGGCGGCCGCTATCGAAAGCGGAATAATTGCAGCCGGCGTTCCGATACTTGTTCCGGCAAGAATGCGGGACAAGGGAAACAGCAATATCATCAATATAATAAACGGGAACGAACGCAAAACGTTTACGATTCGCGTCAGTACATGAAACAAAAGGGGACGGGGCCGTATGCCGCCTTCAGGGTCGGAAGCGCACAGCAGTATGCCGACGGGAAGTCCGAGCAGTACCGAAAAAAAGGTCGAGGCGAACACCATAATCAGCGTTTGCAGCGTGGCCGTTCCCACAAGGGACAAAAGATTTTGTATCGAATTCATTATTGCGCCCCCGATTTTTGCCCCCGCACCGCCGGTGCGGTTTCTTCGGTCCCTTCGGTTTCGACGATAACGCCCTGCGTTTGAAGCCAGTGCAAAGCTTTTTCCAGCTCCGCGGGAGAACCGCTTATGTCGGTTATAAGCGTGCCGATATTTTTGTCCGTTAAATGCTGAATACCGCCCGCGCGGATATTGAATTCCACGTCAAAAAGGCGCGACAACCTGCTGAGTACCGGCTCTCCGGTCGTATTGCCGACAAAACGCAGCGTGTATTTTCCGCCGTCTTTCGACCAGCGCACAAAGCCGTCGCCTTCGCCCGGTGCGGCACGATCGGCATCGGCGTAGGAAGCGGCCGTGTCGGAAACCGCAAGGTTCGACAAAAAGTCTTTTGTAACGGCGGACTGCGGGCGCGTAAAAATATCGGTAACGGTTCCGCTTTCGGCAACCGTTCCGTCGTCGAGGACGGCAACCTGCTCGCAAATATCGCGCACGACTTCCATCTGATGCGTTATCATAACGACGGTCAAATTCATTTGTTTTTGCAAACTGCGGATAAGCAGCAAAATCGAACGCGTCGTTTGCGGATCCAAAGCGCTCGTCGCCTCGTCGCAAAACAAAATATCGGGCTTGTTCGCAAGAGCGCGGGCTATCGCGACGCGCTGCTTTTGGCCGCCGGACAAGGTGCTCACGGGAGCTTTTTCCCTTCCTTCAAGCCCCACAAGATGCAAAAGTTCGGCCGTCCTCTTTTTTATTTCGTGCTTTGAGCGACCGACAATTTCCAAGGGATAAGCGATATTTTCTCCCGCGGTGCGCGAGCTGAACAAATTGAAATTCTGAAAGATCATGCCGATGCGGCGGCGCCGTTCAATAAGCGCTTTTTTATCCAGATTGTCAACGCGCACGCCGTCGTAAAGTACCGAGCCGGAATCGGGTTTTTCAAGCAAACTGATCAAGCGCATTAAAGTGGATTTTCCCGCGCCGCTTTTTCCGATAATACCGTACACGGTATCGGAAGGCACAACGAGAGAAACGTCCCGGACGGCGTCGATACGGCCGCTGCCCGCTGCGTATGTTTTTTTTACCGAATCCAAACAAATGCGCATGCGCAAAACTCCTGCAAACACTTATACTTTTTTTGTCCGCTAAAGTCAACCTGTATACTTTATATGAACAAATATGCTATAGTAAATGCACATATAAACGGCGAGCGGCCACAAACCGAATCTTATGGACGATTGCCGTATTTTGTAGGAGGATATGATGAAAAAAATTGCAGCGGCATGCGCCCTGGCGCTTGCATCATTTGCCCTTCTTAGCGCGCAGGCGCAGGTTCCGGGCTTTTCGAATACCGTCCACGCAGCGGTCGGTCAATCGACAGAAAAAAATGCGCAAGTTAAGTTTTTGGGCTTTACCGAATATTTTACAGGAAATATCACTGTCGGTAAAATAACATTCGCCGGCGACATTGCCTGGCAGCTTATTCCCGGTTCGGGCGGATTGGAAACAAGGTTCGCCGATCACAATGTAAACGTCGTCATCACCCCCGTCAAAGGCTTCGACATCGGACTCGGAACGAATTTGAATTGGACGGTCGGCCCCGGCCCCTCATCAGGTCCGCAGTGGAGTGCATACAATAAGCCCTATTACGGCGGCATCAATCTCGAAAATGCACAAACAAGCGTTTCTCCCGATTCGAATTATCCGCGAAGAGGATTTGAAGTTATCAATTATTATGCAAAAAAAGCTTTCGGTCTGCGCTACAGGTATCAAAATATTTTTGAAGCCGGCTTTTCGCTTCCCGAACTGACCAGCACAAACAACTTTAACGCAGGCATCGGGCTTAAGGCAAATATACGGGATAAATTCAGCATAGGGTTTGCGTATAACGGCCCCTTCAGCAGAGGTAAAAATTACATATATGTGGGCGCGTCAACTTCGGCTCTAAAACGCTTCACTTTCGGCGTTTATTGGAACATGTTGACCGATACGAGGGCGACCGCTCATGACGGGGCAAACACCGTCGGAGCCGTTATAAACTTCAGAGTAAAAAACTTCCGAATCCGGCCGGAAGGCGCCGTAACATTTTGGTCCGATCCCGCGTGGGCACCGGCAGCTTATGTCGCCGTTCGTGTAGCTTCCGATTTTACAAAAGAGCTGACCGGCGGATTAAACGCAAGTTGGGGACTCGGCTCCGATTTTAAAGACGATCCGGACACCGTAAAACCCGGCGCCCGCTTCGACATCAATCCGTATATTTTATGGACTATAAATAAAACGCACATGCTGTCGTTCGGCGTCCAATTAACCCCCGTCCTTTGGCGGGACAGCATCTACACCTTCGGCTGGCAGGTTCCCATCGCTTGGAAGGTTTACTTCTAAAAACACATACAATGCGCTCAGTCGGACGTACCTTATGCAGTCAGCCTGACTTACCCTATGCGGTAAGCCCGGCTGACCTTAC
This sequence comes from uncultured Treponema sp., assembly GCA_905372025.1. GTDB lineage: Bacteria > Spirochaetota > Spirochaetia > Treponematales > Treponemataceae > Treponema_C. Next base: position 11,461 of record CAJPNP010000037.1, read on the forward strand.
CGTGTCGAGTTGTACGACATTATGCGGTCGGAGTGCCGGACATTAACGTAATTGTATAGCTTATTAAAGCAATTACGCTTCCTCTTTCGATATTTTATTAAACAAAACTCCGGCAAAAGCGCCTGCAATCAACTCGACAATAACAGCGACAATCTTTTCAAAACCTGTTGATTGAGCGGCTTCGGAAATATAAAACATTGCATTAACGCAGTAAAGGTATGGCACCGGTATCTGCGATATGAATACCCCGATAAACGAAACGATAAAACTTACCGCTACGGCAACCTGAGCACTTTGTTTGAAATGCAGCATAACGCCGATTATCAGCATCGCTATGACCGTGCACACAATGCCGTGAATTACATAGACAGCCAAATGAGTCAACACAAAATCAACGTGTATATTATGCAGATTGAATTCGGTTTCCAGCAAGCAGACCGAGCAGAATGTAAGCACGGTATATAACAGGGCAAAGACGCTCAGCGCGGCTGTCTTTACTTTTATGAGCGCTTTTTTGGTTACCGGTACCGTCAATATATATACGAGCGTGTTGTTTTGTCTTTCCAATAAAAACAATTCCATACCGACCAACGAAAAAACCGGTATGAAGATATAATAACTGTTTACGATAAGACCGTTATGCAGGAAAAATCCCAACGTTTCACCATAGGCAACGGCATCATAGGTTCTGTTTCCCATAAGATGTTGTATGATGGCGGAAATAACAATCACCGACAACAAGACTAAAAAAAGCTTTCGCCGTTTAAGCTTTTTGAATTCCAAAATCAACATTTCCGCAAGCAGCGTTTTCATCATGTGCATCCCTACAGTTCCTGTTTTTCAAGAACAATCAGCGACGCAATTACGGAAAGAATAAATACGGCAATCACATTGATCAGCAGTAAACCGATACGGGGATTGTTTTGTACACCTTCAAAGTTCTTGTACCAGATAATATGCGGCACGCTTGACAAGGGGCTTATCCCCTGTAAATACTTCATCGATAAAAACGAGGCGATTACATAGATGCTTCCCGCCAAATTCGTGATGACGGCATTGCCTTTTGTAAAAATAGTAATGAGCGAAACGGGCAGCATGGCCAGAGTTACCAAGAGCGCACTTAACGCGCACAGCAAAAGGAAGCGCACTATCAATGCGGCCGTCATACCGGAGCGAAACCGGCTGAAGTACCCCGCAGCGCAGGTAATGACAAACACCGTCCCCATAAACAAACACGCCAGCAACAATACGTATAGTGCTTTCGAAAAGAAAAAGCGCTTTTTCGATACCGGAATCGTCCACAAGTATTTTATCGTATCGCTTTTATAGTCATTGGAAAAAGCGGCCGTTATAAACGATAACAGAATCATCGGTAAGATTAAAAAGTCCATATAGCTCAAAGAGAATTTATACAAGTACATAAAATTGTCAAACAGCCCGACCGCGCTGACGGTATAAAAAACGATAACCGCTTCGTAGCCGACAATCAGTGTTGTGGAAATAGCGAGCGCTTTCGACCGTTTGTTTTTTCGTATTTCGGACACCAACACCTTACCCAATTCCCTGTCCTCCCGTTACTTTTTTAAAATAGTCTTCAAGCGTCATACGCTCTTTTATAATACCGGACACTTCTACCTCTTCAATCAATTTTCCGTCATTGATAATGCCGATGCGGTCTGCCAAGTTTTCAACTTCGGACAGTATATGACTGGAAATTAAAATGCTCACGCCCGATTGTTTTAAATCGATAAGGAGCTTTCGCACCTCCGCAATGCCGATAGGATCAAGCCCGTTAATCGGCTCATCCAATATCAGCACTTCGGGATTATGCATAACGGCATTGGCAATTGCCAACCGCTGCTTCATTCCCAACGAATATTTCGAAAAGAGTTTTTTGTCGTTGTACGGTAAGTTGACCAGTGCCAGCGCTTTTTGCACGGCCGTATCGTCAAGAGCTTTTAACCGTGCAAAGATTGTCAAGTTTTCGGTACCCGTTAAATTGGCATAAAAGCCCGGATTTTCGATAATGCAGCCGACTTTCCGCAATATGTTCCGCCCCACAGCGGCGTTGGTATCGCTGCCCAAGATACAGGCGCGCCCCTCCGTCGGTTTTGCAAGACCTAACAGCATTTTCATTATCGTCGTTTTACCGGCGCCGTTTCTTCCCAATAGGCCGTATATCTCGCCCTTTTTTACGGCAAAACTAACCGAATGCACGACGACCGTTTCGTTATACTTTTTTGTTACATTGCTTACTTCTATTACATTCATTGTGCGAACCTCTCAAGCAGCAGCTGCATATAGTATACCCCCTTTTTCGCGTTTAAGAAAGCGTTTTTTTGAGAAGGATACCCCGTCCATCGCTATCTGCTTGATGAGCCAAATAATCATAATAATCTTTATTTTTGTCTATTATTCTCAATGTACTCCTTGATTAAAAAGGAACACTGTTCTTATATAATTCTTCTGAACTTGTCATTTTTTATTTTCTCTTTTCCTATAACCAGCGCAGCGTGCTGTGAACACAACATTCGCTTAATCTGCATTGCCGCAGAGGCAATGTCAGATTGAAACGGGGATCAGATGTTCACTGCAAATAGAGGCATTTCATTTATTGCTTTTTTATTTTTTTTTGAATATTTTTCTAGAACTGTTTCCATAAAAGCATCTATTTCTTCAGAATGATTTTTTAGGAACCAGTTAACATGATTTTTTATATATTCATTTCTATAATCGACATCATTTAGATCATTTGGGATTCTTTTCATTCTTTCATCAATACTGTCAAAACCATTGAATGGTTCATTAAGTCGTTCTTTGACTAATTCAATGTATTCGGGATTTATATCTATTCCAATACCATTTCTATTCGTCTGCTGACATACTCTCAGCGATGTGCCGCTACCTAAAAAAGGATCTAATATTGTATTACCTTCATTGGAGGAGGCTAAAATCATCCGTTCATATAATGCTTCCGGCTTTTGGGTTGGATGCAGCTTTCTGTTTTTATTACAATAATGCATATGGGAAAATTCCCATACATTACCGGGATTCGCCCCACGCATATTATTTACAGAACGATAGTATTTTTGAGGAACTCTAACTTGATCTAAGTTAAAAATGAAATCTTCACCATTTTTATTAAACATTAATATATCGTCATGTCTAGGAGAAAAACCTTTAGTTTTCCCAATACCTTGGGTATAAAACCAAGTAATCCAGGAATTAAAACTATAATTAAACTCTTGTTCCAGTATTTCATATATATATGAAATATATCTCACGCCCATAAATATATAAATTGTACCGTTTTTCTTTAATAATCGATTAGCCTCTTTTAACCAATTACGAGAAAATTCCAGATATTCAGTAAATTCCAAATTATCTTTACTATTACCATAATTTTTACTCAAATTATAAGGAGGATCTGTAACTATTAAATCGACGGATTCTTTAGGTAACGATTGCATTATTTTTATAGCATCACCACAGATTACTTCTAATTTTTGATCCATTTATTTTTCTTTGCCTCCTTATAAAAATCATCAAAAGTCTTTTTTGAACTATTCAGATACTTTTTATCCAATAACTGACACATTTCCCAAGTTGTCCTAAACCCTGTTGTAACATAGTGTATGTCTTTTATTTGTATTTGACCTGTTCCCAGTGCCGGATTATAACTAATATCGACATCGCTTATAAATTTTAAATCATATGCATTATAATCAACGATTTCCATTATGCCATCCATTAAATGAGTTATTTCATTTCTTTTTGAATAAACTCTATGTTTTATAGAAAGAATAATAAACATAAAATCAGGATCTTCAACATAAGCAGTTCTAATTCGCGAGAAAGAAGTTATATTAGGACTCTTACCGCTTTCTTGTATATCATTTGAAGTTGCTTTCACATCAATATTTCCCGTCAAAACTTTATCATCTTTCTTAAATTGCAATATTATATCAGCCATTCCAAGTCTTTCTTGAGCTTCTACATTAATTAAACTATAAATATTATCTTTATCATCTCTAATACCTTCAAAAACTTCGCATGCCCATGCCTCAATCATAGGACCTGCTATTTTATTAATATTTTCAAGAGGTAAGCCTTTTTGTAAATTCGTATTTATTATAATTTTATCGTCACCACTATCTTTTCGTTTATCCAAAATTTCTAAAATACTTTTAATTACACTATCAGAATCATCTTGATACGTTTTACTTTCTTTTGGAATTTTAAAAATTAAATCTTCATATTTCATAAACTTATTATAGACTGAACTTATATTTTTTCCTACCTATAATCGCGGTGCAGTGCACCGTCCGTCTAACACCTTTCGACCTTTCCTTATAATATCACAAAAACCGCTAATTTCCAACCTAATAATGATGCAAACAGCACTCGTTTTCTCTTTATTTGCCGGAGTGCTATTCATGTTCATGTATCTTGGAATAGGATTTTTGCTCAGAAATAGCCGCAGAAAAAAAAGAAGGTATACAATATAGAACACAGTTCCGTTGTATGTTTTCCCCTACATTCTCCACTGCTCAGCTTCATATTGTATATCCCACAGCCGCCGGTATAGTCCCTCTTGAGCAATCAGCTCTGCATGAGAACCGCGCTGACTGATTGTTCCGTTTTCCAGCACGAGAATCTGCTCCGCGTTCTGTATAGTAGAAAGTTTATGCGCAATCATAATCACTGTTTTGTTTTTCAAAAGTTCCTGTAAAGCCGTTTGAATCAGCTGCTCATTTTCCGCATCGACATTTGCCGTTACCTCATCCAAGAGGATAATCGGTGCATCCTTGAGAAGCGCCCGTGCAATGGAAATACGCTGCTTTTCTCCGCCGGAAAGCCGTGCCCCCGCCTCACTGATAACCGTGTCGTAGCCATCTTCCATCGCTTCAATAAATTCCGCACATCCTGCACGCCGTGCTGCTTCACGGACTTCTTCAATCGTTGCTTCCGGCCGGCCGATGCGGATATTGTTCAGCACGGTATCATTAAACAAAAATACATCCTGAAATACAAAACTGATATTCTTCAACAAGTTTTCATACGACAGCATTTTTACCGCCTTGCCGCCGATGCTGATCTCCCCGTGCCCGGGCCGGATATCCCAAAAGCGGGCAATCAAATTCGTAATCGTTGTTTTGCCGCTCCCCGAAAGTCCGACAAGAGCCGTCGTCGTTCCCTCCGGTACGCAAAAACTAACATCCCGCAATACCGGCGTTTTATTGTATGCAAAATTCACATGCTCAAAACAAATATCGTACCGCTCAAGTTTTTCCGTGCCGGAAATATCTTCTAATTTAGGAATCGTCTTAATCTGATTCATCCGGTCGATGGACTGCTGCGTCATCTTTGCAAAGATACTGAATACACCCATCGCTTCGGCGCCGGTAAAAAGACTGAAGGAGGCAAGCATCAATAAAAAGGCTTGCGGAAATACGAAGTCCTTGTGCAATAGAAACAGTCCGGAAAGAAATACAATTCCCGTCGTAATGAGCCGAAAACATAGTTGATACATGCCTATCGGCGGGATATGAACAAATTCTCCCCGTACGGAAAATGCGCGCAATCTTTCATAAGCGTCTTGTGTTTTAGAAAATTGTTTTTCCGCCATATTGTAGGATTTCAATACGGGCAGTCCCTTGATAAATTCAATCGTATCCTCCGTTACCTGCCCGATCAATTTTTGCCGGTTCAGCTTGAGCACATCCTGCCGTGTTGCAAGATATCGGTAGGCAAACCATGTCGGGATGAGCAAGACAAGCACGAGCAAAAAAATACGGTAATCAAATGAAAGACAGATCATAAGCGCGATGACAAATACCGGAATGCCGACTGCAACTTTTTCAATGACACCTATGCCTTCTATTTCCAAAAACGCCGCGTCCGAGGTAATCGTCGAAACCACATCGCCCAAATTCTTTTCATTAAAAAACCCGAGCGGAACCTTCCGCAATTCCTTCCCCAACATTTTACGCTCTTCCGCCATACACTTATACCCCGCGCCCGACCGCAGACACGAAACAAGGTAACGCAGCACGATGCGGACAAGAATACTCGCCAGCATAATCAGCGAATACCGGATCATTACCGGCATCGTCAAAGCCTCCGCAACGTCAGGATTAAATTCCGGCATCCGCGCAGTAATATGAAACGCTGCCAGCAAAGGAACCACAATCAGCCAGCCGTCAAAAAAGCTCAACATAAGCGAAGCATACAGCTCTCTTTTTTGCCCGCTCATCAACTTGATAAAATCCCGCACCGTTTTTAACATACCGACTCCCCCATTCCCCTCGCCAGCTTCCAGTTCCGGCTCTGTACCTGCGTACTCCACAGCTTTGCATACAGCGGTGATTGCTTCAACAGTTCGCCGTGTGTTCCCGTTGCGGCAACCGTTCCGTTATTCATTACGATAATTTGATCGCAGCCGGTAACCGTCGATAATCGATGCGCAATTACAATGAGCGTTTTGTCTTTGCACAATTCTTCGAGCGACTTTTGAATTTTGTGCTGATTTTCCATATCAGCATAAGCGGTTGCTTCGTCAAGAATCAGTACCGGTGCGTTTCGCAACAGAGCTCGTGCAATAATAATCCGCTGCCGTTGACCTCCCGACAATTTTGCACCATCATCTCCTGCGCTCGTGTTGTAGCCATTTTCAAACGCAATGATAAACTCGTGGCAATATGCTTTTTTTGCCGCTTCAATCACTTCCTCATCGGATGCACCGGGCTTCCCAAGCCGTATGTTTTCCATAATTGTCATGTTGAATAAAAAGGTGTCCTGCGTTACATAGTTGACCCGCTGCATCAGTTGATCCAAAGATAAATCTCGATACGCAACACCGCCTATTGTTATACTTCCTTCCTGTACATCCCAAAAGCGTGCAATAAGATTAGCGACGGTCGTTTTACCGGAACCTGAATGTCCGACAATCGCAGTCTTTGTTTTTTCAGGGAACACAAGCGAAATATCATGCAGCACCTGCACATCTTCATACGCAAAAGAAACATGATGCAGCGCAATTTCGTTATTCGGTATTTCACCAGCGACCTTATCGGGTTCTTGTAATTCGGGAGCAGAGAGAACTTCGTTGATGAGGCGTTCGCCGTTTTTAATGTAATAAAAGTTATCCATAAATTCCGTGAACTTTAAAAGCGAAGTGCCGATCCCGACAGACACCAACACGGAAAACAAATACAAGTGCGCACTCAAACTTCCGGCGCAATATAAAAAGCCGCCGATACTCAGTACGCTTGCCAAAAGCGAGGAGAGTAAAACAATCGAAGGAGACGCTGCAACATACATTCTGTTATAGAGCCGGAGTGTTGCCGTTTTATATTCGTCGATGGAGGTTTCATAGTGGGAAAGCGCCGCATCTTCGCGCCCGAAAATTTTGATTTCTTTATTTCCGCGGATATATTCGATAACTCTACCGTTCATATTTTCGAGCATGGTATAATAGGTAGCAGCAAATTCATTCATAATGCCGATATACATCGGAAGATAAAACAACAGCGTCGCTGCTGCCGGTACCAACACCGAAAGTCCCATCCGCCAGTCAAAAATGAAAAGCAGCGCGATAATACTGACAGGCAGCAATATGTTTGAAGTCGTTTCGGGGATTGCGTGTGCAAGCGGAAATTCAAGCCGTTCGAGGCTGTCAATCAAGAGACCGTGAAAGTAGCCGCTCCCTTTTGCTTGCATGTAGCCGAGCGGCATACGCATCATTTTTTCCGTAATGGAAAGCCGCACTTTTTTCAAAATAGAAAACGCCGTCTTATGCGAAAGAGCGGTTGAAAGACAGTGCATCAGTATTTCGAGCGCAAGCGACAGCAAAATCAACAGCGCATACCATAACACTGTCCGCCCATTGCAGCCCTGCACAATACGCAGCAGCAGCCGATATACCGCATAATACGGCAACAACCCGAAAAACACGGAAGCAATCGCCAAAGCCACAGAAACACTATAAACCGGAATATGCTCTCTTATAAAATCCTTAAACTGCATGGTTGGCAATCCTCTACTCCATATCCTTAAAATGCCGTTTTAAGATGAGCTTTCCGATATAGACGCCTGCAATACCGAAAACGATAGCGGAT
>CAJPNP010000038.1 GCA_905372025.1 uncultured Treponema sp.
TTGCATGCAAACTCCCTTTAAATCGTCTTTTAAAACTTGAGCACTTGAGTCGGATTAATCAATTTGCCGTTTCTGTATACCGAAAAATGCAAGTGCGTCCCCGTCGAATAACCGGTATTTCCCGTGTGGCCTATCTGCGCTCCCTGAGCAACCCGTTCGCCTTTTTTAACCGATGCAGAGGACATGTGCGCATATAAGGTTTGGTAACCGTTTCCGTGATTTATTATAACATAATTTCCGTATACGTTTGAATAGCCCGCGGCCGCAACCGTCCCCGACATTGCCGACTTTATCGACGTCCCGTACGGAACAACCAAGTCTATACCGGTATGAAAACTGCGCACGCCCGTAAAGGGGTCCTGCCGCCAGCCGTATCCCGACGATATACGCCACGAAACGGCCAGGGGCGCGGCGAACAATTCTCCCAAAGCCTTTTTAAGCACGGAAGAACTTAAACGGGCACCCGGAATAAAAAGCTCGGTTCCGGCGTACAGTACCGCCGAGGAAAGTTCGTTTACGTCGAGAATTTCTTCGACGCTTACGCCGTAGTTTTTGGCGATCAATTCCAAACTGTCGCCCGAACGCACGGTGTATAAAAGACCGTCAACCGACGGAATGCGCAGTTTTTGACCCGAGCGCAAAAGCCGCACGTTATCTATATCGTTTACGGCAATAAGGGTTGAAATATTGCGTAAACCGAAACGTTTCGTTATTGAAGAAATACTGTCGCCCGAACGCACGGTGTAGCCGGTATAGCTTACGGGCATTTTAAACAAAGCGGCTTTTTCGGCGCCGTCGATAAGGGAAATATTACCGTTACCGTCAAATTCCTGCACCCCGAAATTAAGCGCAAAATTTCTCATTTGTCCGGCAAGCACCGGAACGTCATCTTGTACGCTCGGCTGTATGCGCGAAGCATATGCGTACAGGTAATTTATACAGCGAAGGCAGCCGTCGGCTGCAACAAGCAGCACCAAGGCAGCGGCAAAAAGCATTTTCGCTTTCGGTACAACACGCGTAATATATTCCAAAACTCTTAATCCGCGCTCGGTAAAGCTGCGGGCATAGGCGGAAACGGAAATGCCGAAGCGGTTGGGAAGGCGCTGCGAGCTCAACATTTCTTCGATAGTCAATGCGCCGCAAAAAGAATAAGCTTGTTTGGGTTCAAAACAACTGATAATTTCCATATATACACTATCGACATAAGAGCGTGTTCATATTAGAATATTGATTATGAAGGCGCACGTTTTTTTTATTTCGGGCATATGCGTAGGGATTGTGTTAAAACTCTTCGTTTTCGACATTGCGCAGGTTTCCGGCACTTCAATGGAGCCTTCCATTCCCGAATATTCGTTCGTATATATAGATAAATTGGCCTACGGTTTGGTGCGGCCGTTCGGTTCCGCCCTGATTGTACAATGGGATGAGCCGCGCTTGGGAGATGTCATCACCTACATATACAACGGAAAACCCGTTATAAAGCGCTGCGTTGCAAAAGCCGGCGAAGCACTGGAATTTTCATCGGATTCGGAGTATAGTCTTTTTGTGGGAGAAAAAACGTATCCGCTTACGGAACAGCAGTATCAGCGCATCAAATTCAACCGCACCGTTCCCGAACATACGGTGCTGGCGATCGGCGACAACAGCAGCCGTTCCGTAGATTCGCGCGATTACGGTTTTATCGACACGCGCAGCATTTTAGGCAAAGTAATAGGCAAATAGCATGTGGAACGGTTTTTTTTCAAAAACAAGGATCGTCTTTTTTATACTGATACTCACCGCATTCGCCGCATACATAGGCGCAAGTTATGTAAAGCTTGCCTTTACACCGCCTGCCGAAATCGTCGCAAAAACCGAACCGCCGCGCCGCGGCTCCATATACGACAAAAACGGAAAACCGCTTGCCGTTCAAACGGCCTTTTATCATATCGCCGTTACGCCGTCGGCGATTGAAGACTACGATTATTTTGCCCAATCGCTTGCGGGCGTAACCGGATTGAGCGAACTGTATATTGCGGCCGCACTGCGAAGCGCATCCTCGGATTTTTTATATTTGAAAAAAAAAATAACGCAAGAGCAAAAAGATGCGATTGAAGACGTCGTCATTAAAAAAGCGTTAAGCGGCATACGCTTCGATAAAATACAGGGGCGCGTTTATCCGGAAAACGCTTTGGCCTCTCAGGTTATCGGCTTTATGGGCGATGCGGGAATCGGACTTTCGGGCATAGAATATTCGATGCAGCAAGTACTTGCGCCTAAAGAAACGGGAAAAACCGCTTCGGGCAAAAACGTCTTTTTAACAATCGACGCGAATTTACAGTATAAACTTGAACATATCGCCCGTAATGCTATGGAAGAAACGCAAGCCGAAAGCTTTATGCTTTTGGCGGCCGAATCCGACACGGGTGAGATTCTTTCATATATAAGCTTGCCGGCCGCCGACTTAAATTCCTACCCTTCTTCAAGCGTTGAAGAACAAATCGACCGCCCCGCAGTGCTCGCGTACGAACCCGGTTCCGTGTTTAAAATATTCAGCGCGGCAAGTTTTATCGATTCGGGAAAAGTCGGCAAAGAGCAAGTATTTTTTTGCGACGGAAAATATCAAATCAGCACATCGAGCGGCGAAAGAGTAGTCATCACCTGTTTGGGAAGACACGGGCCGGTAAGCGTCAGGGAAGCGCTGCAATATTCGTGCAACGACGGTATCGCGCAAATGAGCGAAAAACTGAACTCGGAAGATTTTTTGCGGCGCCTACGGAACTTCGGCTTCGGAGAAAGAACGGGCGCGGAATTGCCTTCGGAAACGCGCGGAACTTTAAAAACCGTATCCGACCGGTACTGGTCGCTCAGATCGAAGCCGACCATATCGATCGGGCAGGAAATCGCCGTATCCGCCTTGCAGATTGTGCAGGGAGCGACGGCGCTCGCAAACGGCGGAACGCCCGTTCAGTTGACGCTCGTATCGAAAATCACCGATTCAAACGGAACCGAAGAATACCGGCATGTGCCGGCGCTCAAAAAGCGGGCGGTTTCCAAAGATACGGCCGATTATATTCTCAGCTGTATGGAAACGACGGCGCGCTCCGGCACCGGAACGCGGGCGTCTTTAAACGATGTGTCCATCGGTGTTAAAACGGGAACGGCGCAAATGCTCGACGCGAAAACGGGCAAATACAGCACAACCGACTTTGTGTCAAACTGCGTCGCGATTTTTCCCGTCGAAAAACCAAAAATCGTGCTGTACGTTGTCGTTACAAAGGCAAAGGGAGAAACGCTGTCCGGCAGAATTGTCGCCCCGATTATCGGCGAAGCCGCAAACGTTATAATCGACTATTTGGGGTTGGCGCGCGCCAACGCGCCGTCCTTTGCGCATTCGGGCTATATAACGCTCGAATCGGTTTCGGTTCCCGATATCGGCAAAAAGCTGCCCGATTTTACAGGAACTCCCAAACGGCTTTTAACGCCGCTTTTAAACAAAGAAGACGTAAACATCATTATAAAGGGCGACGGATGGGTCGTTTCTCAAACGCCGAGTCCGGGAACGCCCGTTACCAAGGGAATGACGATTGAATTCACTCTTGAATGACAAAGCGCTTCAGCGCAGCATGCTCGAAAAAAACCTCGCCGCCTTTGCACGCCGCTTTCCCGCCCTTGAACATAATTTGCGCCTCCTTGCCGAAAACGGCAGCTCCGACACAAATGCAAACCTTCTTTTTCCGCTTGAAGACACCCTTGCGGCGGAAGCGAAAAATTCGCAGCTTTACGCGGCTTACAAGGGCTTGCTCTTGCATTCAAGCTACAATCCCTCTGCCGAAGCGCACAAAATGCTTGTGTCCGAAAACGTCAAAAACGCCGACACCCTCGTTTTTTTCGGCGCGGGACTCGGCTACGCCCTTTCAGAGGCGGCGCAGCTGTATAAAAATAAAACAATCGTGTTCGTGGAGCCGGATCCGATGCGCCTTTTGTGGGCGTTTTCGCTTTTTGATTGGCAACCCGTTTTCGGCGTTCCGTCCTGCGTTTTTTTAATTGAAGCGCCGCAGCAAACGGTTATTGCCGTGCTTGAGCACTACGGTCTGAATTCCTGCGCTTTTATCGCGCTCAAAGCATGGACAGCCCATGCGGCACAATACTTTTCGCAGTTGAGCGAACTGGTTGCACGCAACAAAGACAAGCACGAAATTAACGAGCGCACGCTCGAAAAATTCGGCTTTTTGTGGCTTTCGAATATGTGCAAAAATCTGCGCCGCTGTGCCGAACTGGAAAGCATAAACCGCTACAAGGATACCGGCTCCGCCCTTCCCTTTTGCATCATTGCGGCAGGCCCCACCTTGGACGATATATTGCCGCTTTTGCCGGAACTGAAAAAACGCGCCGTTCTCGTATGTGTGGATACGGCGCTGCGCTCCTGCCTGCGCGCCGGGATCGAACCGCATTTTATCGCGGTAGTTGATCCGCAGTATTGGAACGCGCGGCATATAAGCGGCTTGGAATCTCCGAACAGTATTTTAATTACCGAAAGCGCCGCTTATCCGAGCGTCTTCCGCTTTAAGTGCCGCAAAATCGTTTTATGCTCGTCGATGTTTCCGCTGGGGTGTTATATAGAACGCTTTACCGGAAAAAGAGAACGGCTTGCTTCGGGCGGGTCGGTCGCTTCAACCGCATGGGATTTTGTGCGATTTTGCGGCGCGACAACCGTGTATACGGCGGGGCTCGACCTTTCGTATCCGGAAAACAAAACTCACGCAAAAGGCAGTACTTTTGAAGAAAACGTTCATAACCTTTCGGCAAAACTGCGCCCCGCCGAAACCTTCAACGCCGCGTCTATTTACGACAATCCCGCGTACTCAAAAGAAAACGGCGCATACGATTACGGCGGCACAGCCGTATTAAGCGACAGCCGCATGAAGCTGTACGCATGGTGGTTCGAAAGTAAATGCGCCGCCTTTCCGGACGTAAAAACCTATGCCTTATCTTCAAAAAGCCTGTGCATTCCCGGCATAACGCCGGTTTCCGTACAAAGTCTGCTCGATTTACCCGAACGCGAACGGGAAATAGAAGCGTTTTGCACCGGTACACAGGCAAATGCCGCGCACACCGACGGTATGCAAGAGGCTGCCGGAACCGGCGAAGCGCTCGATAAAGCCCTTGCGTCGCTGTCGTGCGACTTACGCGCGCTCGAAGGTCTTGCCGAAAACGCCGTAAAACTGTGCAGCGAAAGCGAAACACGCTGCAAAACCGAAAACGATTATGCACGTATTTTAAATGAATTAAGCAGCCTCGACGACAAAATCCGTGCAAACGAAGCCTCAGACATCGCATCGCTCATATTCCCTTCCGCTTCAAAACTCGAAAAATTACTTGCCGCACGGCTCCCGAAAGAACCGCCCGCTCCGCCCGAAGGTTCATACATCGAATGTGCGCGGTACAACATAGCAAAGTCAAAATTGGTGTACCGGACCGTAGCCGACAGCATTAAAACACACATTCATTATTTGCAAAAAAACGGCTTATTCGTATAAAAAATTTGCAAAAAATACTTAAGTTTTTTTACAATACACCGATACTGTATATGAGAGCATAAAAGTAACGGTGGGTCATAAGACATCCAGACATCGTTGCAGCTCGCTTTATAAAGCTGAAAAACGATGTGCAGTTTTTCAGCTTTTTTTTTACCGCACAAAGGTTTTTCGACTTGATATAATGGAATTTTAATATATAATAGACAATATAAAAATAGTATAAAATAACTGTTACGGCGGGAAAACAATGAATTCTTTCAATATAGCTGATTTAAAAGAGGGAATATATTTCAGTTCGGACGTAATGCTCGATAAAAATTTTATCCTCATGAACAGCATGACCCCTTTATCCGACACTCTTATAAAAGCTTTAATCGATTGGAATTTCAAACAGATTTTTTCGACGGGAAACATAACCGTTCCGGAAACCGCCGACGGAAAGGTAACCGACACGCTTTCTCTTGCCGGAGCGAGCAATTGGAGCGAAGAAATCAAAGCCGAAATCCAAACGCCCGTTTTAACACAAGACATTCAATCCATTATCGAATCAGTCGCCGCGGAAAAAGAAAATACGCGCGAAATGGAAGCGGAACGGCTTAGGCTTGTCGAAAAAGTGTATGTACAGTATATAGATTATATAAACGCGGTGTATACGCGCTTTGCAACCCATAAAGAACTCGATTTTAAAGCGCTTTCGAAAAATATTCAGGACATGTGCGTGTTCATTAAAGAAAACGACCGCTACATTTTGCGCATCATTCAAACAATGCCCTCGCGCGACAAAAACTTTATCGTTATGCATTCGCTGCGTTCGACGGTTATCGCAATCGCAGTCGGTTTGCAGCTGAAACTCTCGTTGAGCAAGCTCACCGAGCTGGGGATGTCCTGCATGATGCACGAAATAGGTTTGCTGCGTCTTTCTCCGCAACTGTATATGACCGACAAACCCCTCACTATAAGCGAAAAAAAAGCTTTGCTGTCGCACCCGATCGTCGCATACGATATTTTAAAAAGCTATAATTTTCCCTTAAGCATTTGTTTGGGCGCATTGGAGCATCACGAACGCGAAAACGGTTCGGGGTACCCGCAAAAAGAAGACGGTTCGAAAATATCGCTGTATGCGAAAATCATCGCAGTCGCCTGTTCTTATGAAACGATGACATCAAGCCGGCAATATCGGGAATCGCAAAACGGCAATGCCGCAATGATAGAGTTATTGAAAAACACCGGCAATCAATACGACGAAGCGGTTATCAAAGCGCTTTTATACAGCATATCGCTTTTTCCGCTGGGAACTTATGTGTATCTTTCGGACGGAAAAATCGGCATGAGCGTCGATGTAAATCCTTTGGATCCGAAAAATCCGATTATTGAATTGATAAACGAAACGGATAAAAACGGAAATCCGAAAACGGTTCAGCCCGGCGGCCGCGATTTGAGCATAACGCGCGCTTTAAACGAAAGCGAATTAAACGACATTCTTAAATCGATGACAAAAGAAAAGGCGGCACGCGCCTCATAATCTCCCGCTATATCCCGCATCCCCCTTGACACAAAACGAATAAACGGCGACACTTCCTCAAAATTTGTTCAATACATATGTGAGGAGAATTTATGAACGATTCAAAAACAAAACATACTATGCTGTTATCCGTTTTTACGGCTCTTTTTGCCGCTCTTATCGCGGTAAGCGGTTTTATCGCCGTCCCGCTTCCCGGCTCGCCCGTTCCCATAGTACTGCAAAACATGATGCCGATTTTGGCGGCGGCGCTTTTGGGCGGCATTCAGGGAGCCGGAGCTGCGGGGCTTTTTTTGCTTGCCGGCATAGCCGGTTTGCCGGTGTTCTCCGGCGGCCACAGCGGCATGGCACGGCTCCTCGGCCCCACCGGCGGTTTTTTAATCGGCTATTTTATCGCCGCCGCCGTTACGGGTTTTTACATCGGACGGCCGTCGGTCGAGCGCAAAACGCCGTTGATAAAAATCATAAGCGGCTGTCTTTTGGGCTTCGTTATTTTGTACGTTCCCGGCATAGCCCACTTTATGAAAGTTACGGGCAAAACGCTCGGACAATCGCTTACGGTTGCCTGCATTCCCTTTTTGCCCGGCGACGCGCTCAAAGCCGCACTCACTGTCTTTTTGGCGGTCAAGCTGCGTCCGGTGATCGCGCGCTATTTGCATAAAGAGCCGACTGCCGCCGAATGAGTGCCGAAAAAAACGGAAAGCAAAGCCGGCCGGTTATACAATTGCATCACATTGTAAAACGCTTTGTGCAAGTGCCCGCAGACAGCACGCCGAAAAAACAAGCGCCCTCGTATTTTACCGCCTTGGACGACATTTCTTTCGACGTGTTCGAATCGGAATGCGTCCTCATTGCCGGGGCGAACGGTTCGGGCAAAAGCATGCTTATGTCGATTATTACCGGATTGAATAATCCGACCGAGGGCAGCGTTTTAACACGGGGACGCTGCGGCTTGGTTTTTCAGGATGCGGACACGCAGATTTTGGGCGAAACGCCCGTCGAAGACGTTATGTTCGGCTTAAAAAACCTTAAAGTTCCCGACAAAGAAGCAAAAGAGAGAACCCTTGCCGCATTGGAAAAAACGGGCCTTGCCGAACGGAGCTTTTTCCCTGCACGTTTTTTGTCCGGCGGGGAAAAACGGCGCCTTGCGGTTGCAGGAATTCTTGCGATGGATTGCCCCATTGTCATTTTCGACGAACCGTACGCAAACTTGGACTACGGAGGCGTCGTTCAAGTAAACGATTTAATCCGCCTTTTAAAAAAAGACGGCCGCACCGTTTTGCTTTTAACGCATGAACTGGAAAAATGCTACGCGCTGACCGACCGCTTAATCGTCCTGTACAAGGGCAAAACGGTTTTTGACGGGAATGCCGCCGAGGGCTTAAAACAAAACCTTGCAAGTTGGCGCATCCGCCATCCTATATGCTCGTATACAAAACGGGAAGATTTGGTGTGGACTTGATATGGACACAAAACCGCTTTTTTCGTACCGCGGCGGGAACAGTCTTATACACAAAATGCCCGCGCTTTTAAAATTATGCCTGCTTCTTTTGCTTCCGACGGCAGCCTTTTTTTTGCCGCTCAAATGGTGCCTGCCGTACATTCTGTTCAATATTGCAGCCTCCTCTTATGCGGGCTTTTCCCCCGTTCGGCAATTAAAAGACCTCAAACCTATTTTGTATTACGCCGTTTTTCTTGCGTTTACCCAAGCCATCGCGTACATAACCGGCGGAGGCGATTCGGTACAGCCGCTTATACTTTTAATCGTGCGCCTTGTCTGCGCGCTGCAAATTACTTCGCTTTTTTTTTGCACAACCACTTCGCTCGAATTAAAGCAAGCGCTCGAAAAAATCCTTCCGAAAAAAATATCGCTGCTTTTCGTTTTGTTTTTAGCCTTTATTCCGATCCTTTTTTCGGTATGGGCGCAAACGGAATTGTCGTGGAAAGCGCGCGCCGGGAAAAATTCCCCAAAAAAACTCTTTGTTTTGCTCCCGGTCTTTATTTCCGCAGCTTTTTTTAAAGCGCAAAATCTTTTTTATTCTCTCCAAAATCGCAGTTAAAGTCGGTACAGGCAAAAAAAAATGCGTTTTGTGCCGAATTTCCGCATCTTTTACCCAAAAACATCTTGCATGAACAAATATAGTGTTATATAATGCGAATATTGCCGATATAACACTATATATACAGGGGTGCTTATGCGCTGTCCGTACTGCGGAAGCCTTGACGACAAAGTGCTTGAATCCAGAACAATGGCGAACGGAGAAAGCATACGGCGCAGAAGGGAATGCCTCGAATGCGGCTACCGTTTTACGAGCTACGAACATATAGAAGAAAAACCTTTTATGGTCGTAAAAAAAGACGGACGGCGCGAACCCTTCGATAAAACGAAGTTGGAAAAGGGAATCGAGCGTGCACTGGAAAAACGGCCCGTTTCCACGGCGGAACTGGAAAATATCGTAAACGATATAGAAAACCTTGCTATTATGAAGGGCAAGGGCAGCCGCGAGATTACGACGTCCGACTTGGGCGATTTGGTACTCGAAGCCTTGTACAAGGTCGATAAGGTCGCGTATATACGTTTTGCCTCGGTGTACCGGCATTTTGAAAACTTAAAGGAATTTATTACGGAAGTAAATAAACTGGGAGGAGAGGAATGAGCGGGCAAAACAGCTCTGCCGAACAAACGGTGTTCCCCGAATGGAAAAGCTTTTTGGGGACGCAAAAAGAAGAAAAGTCGGCTATGTTCATCAAGCATGTAGTAAAACGGTCGGGGGAAATAGGGGATTACGACCGTTCCAAAATCAGTACCGCCATCGGCAAAGCGATTGCGGCCGTTCAAAAACGGCCCGATCCGGATAAGGCGGAGCTGTTGACCGAAAAAGTCGAAGAACGTTTGCGCCTTCTGATGGCGGGAAGGCACGAACATTCGATTCCCGCGATTGAAGAGATTCAGGACATCGTCGAAACGGTTCTGATCGAACAAAACGAAGTTCAAGTCGCAAAAGCCTACATTTTGTACCGCGCACGGCACGAAGCAATACGCGATGCAAAAAGCTTAATGCTCGACATAAATGCGACAATGGACGGTTATTTGAGCCAATCGGATTGGCGCGTAAACGAAAACGCAAACGTAAACTTTTCGCTCGGCGGCTTAATCCTTCACAACTCGGGCACAATTACCGCGAACTATTGGCTTAAAAACATTTATTCGCAGGAAGTTGCCGACGCGCACCGGACGGCGGCTTTTCACATTCACGATTTGTCGATGTTTTCCGGCTATTGCGCGGGCTGGTCGATCCGTCAGCTTATCGCCGAAGGCTTGGGCGGCGTTCCCGATAAAATAACGTCGATGCCGGCAAAGCACTTGTCCACGCTCATTCAGCAAATCGTAAACTTTTTGGGCATTATGCAAAACGAATGGGCCGGCGCGCAAGCGTTCAGCTCCTTCGACACGTACTTGGCTCCCTTTGTCAAAAAAGACAATATGAGCGAAAAAGACGTGCGCCAGTGCATTCAAAGTTTTATCTACGGCGTCAATACGCCCAGCCGCTGGGGAAGCCAGGCGCCCTTTACGAACATTACGCTCGATTGGACGGTGCCCGAAGACATGCGCGACAAAAAAGCCGTGGTCGGCGGCAAGGAAACCGAGTTTACCTACGGCGACTGCCAAAAAGAAATGGACCTTATCAATAAGGTTTTTATCGAACTTATGATCGCAGGCGATGCGGCGGGCCGCGGCTTTCAGTACCCTATTCCCACCTACAACATTACCAAGGATTTTAACTGGGACGGAGAAAACGCAAAGCTTTTGTTCGAAATGACTTCCCAATACGGAACGCCGTATTTTCAGAATTTCGTCAATTCCGACTTGAATCCGGGCGACGTGCGCTCTATGTGCTGCCGCTTGCAGCTTGACAAGCGCGAACTGCGAAAACGCGGCGGCGGTCTTTTCGGCTCGGATGAATTTACCGGCTCTTTGGGTGTCGTTACGATTAACCTGCCGCAGATCGGCTATTTGGCAAAAAGCAAAGAACAGTTTTTTGCGCGCCTCGATTATCTTATGGATTTGGCAAAGGAAAGCCTGTGCGCAAAGCGCAAAGTTATTCAGCGCCTGCTCGACGGCGGACTTTTTCCGTATACGAGGCGCTACCTTTCGACGCTCAACAACCACTTCAATACAATCGGCTTATGCGGCATGAACGAATGCTGCTTGAATTTCCTCGGAGTAGACCTCGTCCATCCGCGCGGAAAAGCCTTTGCCGAAGAAGTGCTTGTACACATGCGCAATAGGCTTGCCGATTATCAGGAAAAATCGGGAGAGCTTTTCAACTTGGAAGCAACTCCCGCCGAAAGCACGTCCTACCGCCTTGCGCGCCACGACAAGCAGCATTATCCGGACATCATCACGTCGGGCGACAAAGATCCGTACTACACGAACTCGACGCAGCTGCCCGTCGATTACACGAGCGATGTCTTTGAAGCGATGGATCATCAGGAAAGCCTGCAGACAAAATATACGGGCGGTACCGTGTTCCATATTTTTATGGGAGAAGCCGTAAAAGACTGGAGATCGAGCCGCGATTTGGTGCGCGCCGTAACGAAAAACTACCGCGTTCCGTACATCACCGTTTCGCCGATTTATTCGGTGTGCAAAATTCACGGTTATTTGAACGGGGAAGTTTTCGAATGCCCCAAATGCAAGGCGGAAAAAGAGCAGGAACTGCGCTTAAAACTTCGCAAATTGGAAGAAGAACGCCAAAACTGTGTTGAATAGACGGCACATATCTAATACAATGATGCCATGGGAGGATTTTTATGGATCAAAAAAGAACTATAGCGGAAATTGATGCCGATATAGCCCAAATACAAAAAGAGCTGACCGATGTGCGCGGAACGGAAACGGAAGTGTATTCGAGAATCGTGGGTTATTACCGTTCGGTACGCAACTGGAATAAGGGTAAGCGCGAAGAATATAATCACCGCAAACAGTTTGTCTACGAAAGCGGCTGCGCCCCGTGCGCAAGCGAGGGTCCGTCTTTTGTCGTACGCAAACCCGAAGATATTCCCGCCGTAAAAAGCGAAAAGTCCGCACCGGTAAGCGGCAGGTTCACCTATGAATTTTTCGGCAAAAGCACGTGTCCGAACTGTCCGCCGGTAAAAAAATATTTGGAAGCCCTTTCTTTGGAAGGAAACTATATAAACGTTGACACCGAAGAAGGTTTGAACAAAGCCGCCGAACTAGGCGTTATGGCCGCTCCGACCGTTATTTTGTTCGACGAAAACGGAGAAGAAGCCGGCCGCGCTTATTCGGTGTCGGAACTTTCGGCAATACTCAACCCCGCAGCGGAACACGTAGCGTAAACAATCCGCAAAAGCCATGCTTTCAGGCGCTTTAATAAAGACGAGCCTCGTAGATTATCCGGGAAAAGTTGCCTGCGCATGGTTTTTAACGATGTGCGATTTGCGCTGTCCGTATTGCTACAGCGGCGAACTGGTTTTTAACCGGCTGCCGCCGAAAGACTCGTATAACGAAGAACAGGTTTTCGAGCATTTAAAACGGCGGCGCAATGTTCTTTCGGGCTTTGTTCTTTCCGGCGGCGAAGCGCTGATGCGTCCCGAACTTCCGGAACTTATCCGCAAAGCAAAAGCGCTCGGCTATCTTGTCAAACTCGATACGAACGGCATGCATCCGGACGCGCTGGAAAAACTTTTTAACGACGATACAACAAGCCCCGATTTTATAGCAGTCGATATAAAAACATCGCCCGAACGCTACGGCCTTTTGGGCTGCTCTCTCGGCGGCAAAAAAGCCGAAGAAACTTTGCGGCGCAGTATTGAACTGTGTACGCGCCTTCCTTTAAATTGTTTCGAATTCAGAACGGTGCTGGTTCCGCCCCTCGTAAAAAAAGAAGACATTGCGCATATGGCAGCCCTGCTGCCCAAAGACGCTTCGTGGCGCTTTGCCCCTTTCCGAAACGAAAACTGCATAGATCCCGCATACAATAACATCATTCCCTACTCCGATATCGAAATGCGTGATCTTGTTTCGTATGCGCAAAGTTTTATACCGGACGCAAAACTGCGGTAATCCGATTTTCGCTGCGCCTGCCGCATTCTCCCGACTTTTTATTGACAGATACACAAAAGGGATGCATAATTACCGTATACACGCCCATAGGAGGTTTTATGATTTCTTTTATTCTGTGTGTTGCGGCGCTTGTTGTCGGTTATCTTCTCTACGGAGCCTTTGTGGAAAAAGTGTTCCGCCCCGACGAAAACCGTCCGACGCCCGCAATGAAAAATCCGGACGGAATAGACTATGTGCCCATCTCAAAGCCGAAAGCGTTTTTAATTCAACTTTTAAACATCGCCGGTTTGGGACCGATCTTCGGTGCGATTTCCGGCGCATTATGGGGGCCGAGCGTCTATTTATGGATTGTCGGCGGTACGCTTTTTGCAGGCGCCGTACACGATTACCTTTCGGGTATGCTGTCGGTGCGCAATGACGGCGCAAGTATTACCGAAATTACCGGAAAATATTTGGGCCCCGCGATGCAAAACCTTATGCGTGTATTCGGAGTTGTCCTGCTCGTAATGGTCGGCGTCGTATTTATGGTGGGTCCGGCCGGTCTTTTAGCCCTGCTCACCCCCGAATGGCTCAACGTAAAAGTATGGACCGTCATCATACTTATTTACTACTTTCTTGCAACCCTGCTTCCCGTTGATAAGGTTATAGCGCGCTTTTACCCGATTTTCGGTATGTTCCTTATTCTTATGGCGGTCGGCGTTTCGATCGGAACAATGGCAAACACGGGAACGCGCCCCATGATGGAACTCACGCTTGCCAATTTATACCCGAGTGCAACGCAGCGTCCTATTTGGCCGCTTATGTTCATTACCGTAGCTTGCGGAGCCATTTCGGGCTTCCATGCGACACAGTCGCCCATCGTTTCGCGCACGCTTAAAAACGAAAAAGAAGGACGCTGGGTTTTTTACGGAGCGATGGTTGCCGAAGGTATCATCGCGATGGTTTGGGCATCGGCCGCAATAGCCTTTTTTTGGAACAAAGACGGTTCGGGAACCGGTCTTAAAGCCCTCCTTGACATCGGCGGCGGAAATTCAAAATCCGTGTACGCAATATGCACAGGCCTTCTCGGAAAAGTCGGCGGTGCAATTGCGATGATCGGCGTTATCGCCTGCCCGATTACGTCGGGAGATACGGCTTTCCGCAGCGCGCGCATGATTATTTTCGATTGGTTCCATCTTGACGAAAAAAAGCTGAATGTGCGTTTGTCGATTGCGGCTCCGCTTTTGCTTATCGGATACGGCATTTCGTTCATTAATTACACGGTCGTATGGCGCTATTTTTCATGGTCGAATCAAACGCTTGCGATGATTGTACTGTGGACGGGCGCCGCCTATCTTGCAACGAATTATCCCGGCAAAAACCGCTGCTGGATCGCGATTATTCCGGCAACCTTTATGTCGGCCGTTTCGATTACCTATCTTATGTACGCGCCGGAATGCTTTAATCTTGTACGCATGGGCATAAAGGGCATTCAAATTTCATATGCGGTCGGTATTTTCTTTGCACTTGTTTTCCTTACCCTTTTTATCGTCAGAATATATATGAATCCGGCTCGGAGCCTCGAAAACCAAAAACGGATTGTTATCGGGCGCCGTCCGCAAAAAGCCTAAGTACCGGTATTTTTCCGGGAATTTCCCGGAGACGGTTTAAAATAAAAAGGGACTGTCAAAAAAGCACACGCTTTAAGACAGTCCCTTAATCAATTAATCGATCAATCCGAATGAGGGTCAGCCGGCGCCGGCATTAAAACCTTAGCGTTTCAGCGACAGCACCGTTTCAAGCAGGGTATCGGAAGTTTGAATGGTTTTCGAGTTCGCCTGAAAACCGCGCTGCGTTACGATCATGTCGGTAAACTGTTCGGTTAAATCGACGTTCGACATTTCCAGCGTGCCGGCCAAAAGGCTGCCCTTGCCCGCAATGCCGGAAGTTCCGATATTCGCCAAGCCGGAGTTGTTCGATTGCACGTAGGTGTTGTTGCCCGCTTTTTCCAAACCGCCTTGGTTCGTAAAAGATGCCATCGCAATCTGTCCGATGACACGGTTCGTACCGTTCGAATACACGCCGGTGATAACACCGGTTTGGTCTATTTTAAAGTTATCCAAATAGCCCATCGTGTAACCGTCCTGATAAAACGCTTTGGTGCTGCTTTCGGACGCGCTTTGCGTTACCGTATTTTTTTGGCTGCCAATTGTGCCGAGGTTGATGTTCAGCGTTTGGCGCAGGGGGTTGCCGTCGGCATCGGGGTTCGATTCGGGAACGGTAAACGAGGTTTGCAAAAGAATCTCGCCCGAAGGATTCGTTACGTTTCCGGCACTGTCGATAACCGACAGCAGGGTTCCCGTATTGTCGAAGTTGACCAAAAAGCTGTTGTCCATACCGTCGGTGGTATTCAAGCCGGTGCGCGTTTGCGTAAAATCGGCGTTGTCCGGATCCACGTTTACGGTTGCGCGCCACTGGTTGGGCGTACCGGCAACGCGGGCAAAGGACACGGCCAAATTGTGCGTGTTGCCGAAGCTGTCGTAGATTTTAAATTCGGTCGCCCAAGTACCTTTGGCAATATCGGCGGCCGTCGCTCCTTCAAGGATTTCGGGCGTGTTTTTGTTCAAGTTACAGGCAAAATTGACGTTTTGCGTCGCCTTTGCCGGATCTTTCGAGCCGACGGGAATAATCAAGTCCTGCGTATTGCCCGCCGTATTGATAACCATTTCACCGTTCAAATCGCGCGCCATCCAGCCCTGCACGCGCATACCGTCGGCAGGGTTCACGAGCGTGCCGTCGCGGTCTATACCGAAAGCGCCCGCGCGGGTGTAAAAGGTTTCTTCGCCGTCTTTTAAGACGAAAAAGCCGTTGCCCTGAATGGCGACATCGGTACCGACACCGGTCGACTGCAAGTTGCCCTGCGTAAATATCGTGTCGATCGAAGCGACCATAACGCCCAAGCCGACTTCTTTAGGGTTTACGCCGCCGACTTCGACGGTGGGCTTTGCGGCTCCCGACAACTGCTGCGAAATCATATCTTGAAAATTGACGCGGCCTTTTTTAAAACCGGTCGTGTTGACGTTGGCTACGTTGTTGCCGATGACGTCCAAGCGGGTTTGGTGATTGTGCATTCCGGATACGCCGGAATAAAGTGATCTCATCATATGGGTAATTCCTCTTTACTGTGCATAAATGCGTTCGATTTGCGCCATAGTATACGGCGTTCCGTTTACAAAAACCTGCGGATTTTCGCCGCGCGTTGCGGCTTCCGCCGTTCCCGTAACAAGTCCGTTTTCGGTCGCTATGTCTACGGTTTTTCCGACAAGATTTACCGCTTCCGAATTGGTGAGCATGGAAGACAGGCGGTTAAATCCCGCACTCATGTTCGTAATTTGCTCAAGCGACGAAAACTGCGCCATTTGCGCAATAAATTCCGTGTTTTCCATAGGGGAAAGCGGATCCTGATGCGAAAGCTGCGTTATAAGCAGTTTAAGAAAATCATCCTTGCCCAGTTGCTGACTCGCGGTACGTCCGTTTACCGCAAGGCTTTTGTTAAAGCTGTCGACCTGCATTTGCACTTTGGCGACATCGGCTGCGTTCATTGTAGTGTTTATTTCCATAAACGACTCCTTAGGCTATTAGGTTCACAGAGGGACGCGCATCATAGCGGAAAAGCGCTTCCGAATCGTTGTCTTCGGCGGCAAAGGCCGTTTGCTCGTCGTAGCGGAACGCAAAGGGATTGCGCGTATCGGCATTTCCGTCGTGCCGGCCGTCGTTTTGTCCCGACCAGCTTAAATCGAAGCCTGCCGTGTCGAACCCGTTCGATGCGAACGCTTCGGTCAGCGCGGCGATATTCGACTTAAACGCATTGTACGCTTCTTCGCTTGCAACCGTTATGCGCCCCGTCAATATATTGTCGGAAATTTGCAAACGTATCTTAACGTTTCCGAGCTCTTCGGGATGCAAAGTTAAATTGATTGTACCCTTGTTCCCGTCGCGCAAAACAATGGAGCCGGCTTTTACAAGATCCGCCGCATTTGCGCGTATTTCCGCCGAAAGCATCGACGTAAAGCGCGCTTGAGCTTGCGCTTGCTCCGGTGCGCGCGAAGAAAGAATTCCGTCTTTTACCCCGGCGGAAAAAGCCGTACCGGATTTCGATGCATCGGGCGCGTTAAGAAAAAGGTCGGCTTGTGCGCTCCCTTTTCCGTCATAGCGGATCGAAGCGCTCAAATTTTGCTTTTTGTCTTCGGCCGAACGAGGCGCCTTTGTGCGCTCGTCGCGCACAATAACGGAAGGAATTTCGCTAAGATAAACTTCGCGTTTAACGTTTTGCGCATTCTGCGCGCTTTGTACCGAAAACTCTTGATTTTCCCGCGCCTTTTGAGAAAAGGCATCTTCTTTACGTCCCGCCTTTAAGCTGCGCGTATCGGCCCCTTGGACAAAAGAAGCGGCAAGGGCTTCATGTTCCCAATCGGGCACGCTTTCGGTTTCCGCCTTTTCGGCCGTGTCGAATTCAAGGTTTCCGCTATGCAAAACGGCGGCCTTGCCCGTTTGTGCGGCATCCGCTGCGGCAAGCAAAGCGTCTCCACCTTCTTCGCCGCCTTCGCCTTTGTTTTGCGCCTGTGCGGTTTTGCGAGCGGCCTTTTCGGTAAGCTCCGCCTCACCGGCTTTTTCCGATCCTAAGCGCGAAGTTTTTCCGGAACGGTCGGCGCGAAGCGGAGACTTGCCGTCCGCGTGTTCTTCGCGAGCGCTTTCTTTAAGCACGCTCTTTTCGGCATCATCGGCGGCACTATGCCATTCGTTTTCCGCCGCAGGTTCGGCCGCATTTTTTTCCGCATTGTGCACGGCGTTTTTTTCCGCGGAAGAAGAATCGGTTTTGCTTTCTTGCGCGCTCGCCGGTTCCGCGGTTTCACGGGAGCGCTCTTCGGTTTGCAAGATGCGAACGCTCGTTTGTTCAGGAGGGCCTTCCTTGGCTTTTAAATCCTGTGAATAAGCCGTTTGTTTTAACAGCTTTTCAAAAGAAGATTCACCTTGAAAAAGGGTGTTCAATCCCTGAACCGAAATTCCCTTTGGCGGCCCTTGCGTAAAGGGCTGTTCAAGATGAGTATACAATGCCTGCATGGGCATACCTCCGATGTAAACATCGGACTATTGAAGCGATACGGGTTTGTTCGTCATTTTGCGCTGGAGGGTCGCCACCCTTTCGGGCGGCATCAGCGACAGCCAATTCGATACTTGCGACATCTTGCCGGCAGCTTGCGCAAGCTGCTCGACTTTACGCAGCGTATCGATTACGTCCTGATCTTCCATCGCGTTTAGTATTTCCACGGCGTCGGCCGGGCGCATACTGGCCAGGTTTTTGGCATTTTGTTCGATGTTTACATTTCTATCATCGTACTTTTTTACTTCATTGTTAAATGTTTTTTCGCGTTCTTCGAGAGCGACGCGCATTTCTTCAAGTTTTTGAGCTATTTGAGTGTTTTCGGCTTCTTTTGCGGCGATATCCTGTTCGCGTTTATTCAATTCTTCGGCATAAACATCGAGCGCTTCCAAGCGTTTGGCAAGACGGTCTTCGTCCAAATCGGCTGCAAGCGCCGCATCGGATTCGTTGTTTGTAACGGATGTTTGCACCTGCAAGCCGAACAAACGATACACGGGCGCAAAAACTTTTTTTGCATTAATGACGTTCAAATAGTCGAACCACAGCATGCCGCCCAAAATCAAAATGAGAACCAAAAAAAACAAGGCTATTGTTTTACCGATATTTGCTCCCCTCGCCAAAGCAGCCTCCTGTTATACCGTAATTATACTACATCATGAGCGCACTGTATAGGGCATCTCGAAAAGCCGCCAAGGTCGGTTCTTAGAGGTTCCCTATAGATATTGTCGGCGGAAACGGCTGCATCCGGTAGGACGACGCCCCCTCAAAGGCTTTCCACTTCTTCTTGGCTAAGGCCGGTAGCTTGCATTATCTTTTGAACGGAATCACCGAACCGTTTTAGTATACGTGCCGTTTCAAGTGCTTTTTGGCGGGTACCTTCGGAGAAGCCTTCGCTTCGGCCTTTTTCCCGTGCGTCCATTTCAAACCCCGACATAAAGCGGTATTCCTGCCGTGCCTGTTCGTTATTCTTTACTGTCTGTATCATCGTTTCGATCCTCCCGGTATACTCCGTATTCACCGTTCCGGTTTTAACGTACTCCAAAAAGCCTTTCAGCTCTTTATTCTCGGCTTTACTGAAAGCTTGTGCATTTATTATAACCTTTTTTGTCCCGTCGCGTAAGGGCGTGTGCCCGT
>CAJPNP010000039.1 GCA_905372025.1 uncultured Treponema sp.
TTTTACGTGATGAACAGCTTTCCGTACGGTTAGATTTAACGTGATGCAATGCGCACCCTTGTACAAGAGCCGTATTGCAAGTATACTGAATTATAAAAAGGCTATTTAAATATTTCGGAGGCACGGTATGATTGATTCAAGTGAAGTTCACGGCATTGTTTTGTATGAAGACGATGAGCATAAGTTTGTTTGGCTCGGTTCTGAAAGCAAATACCGCGAAGGCGCGGTACAAACGATGCAGTACCTTATTATCGACCGAGGCAGGGGCGTTTTGCTTGATCCGGGCGGCGTGCATCTTTTTTCGCGCGTCGTAACTGCAGTTAGCCGTTTTATATCGGTGGATAAAATCGATGCTATCTTTTTTTCGCACCAGGATCCGGACGTGTCTTCGGGTATTGCGCTGTGGCTCGGTATTACCAAGGCGAAAGTTTATATCTCCGATTTGTGGGTGCGTTTTTTGCCCCATTTCGGCATAGTCGATACTGCCCGTGTGGTCGGCATTCCCGATAAGGGGATGGATATTGCCCTTTCATCCGGTTCGCGCATGAGGTGCGTGCCTTCGCATTTTATGCATTCGCCCGGACAATTCGGCCTGTTTGACGAACGCTCCGGTATTTTGTTCACCGGCGATATCGGAGCTGCGGTTTTTGACGAATCGAACGAAACGGCCTTTGTCGAAAACTTTGACAATCACATTCCGCTCATTAAGGATTTTCACGCACGCTATATGGCGGCAAATAGAATCGTTCGTCGTTGGGCCGAACAGATTCGCCGCTTAAATCCGCGTATGCTTGCTCCCCAGCACGGCGCCATTTATAAGGACGAAAACGTACATAAATTTTTGAACTGGCTGAGTGAACTGCAGTGCGGCATAGACCTTATCGATAATCTTTTTTGATTGAGGGGTAGGCGATGAACGAAAACACCGAAAATCAAATTATCGAAAACTTTACCGAGATTGTAGACAAAACGGTTGTCCGGTACAACAAAAGCGTCGTATTGGATTTTGTAACGACGCATTCGTTCGACATTATCGATCAAGCGATGGTCGAACTGCAAAAGGGCTTCGATACGATCGTTGCCGCCTTTGAACAAATACAGGCGAGCGGCAGCGCGTCTTCTTCAAATACCGGCCGCGTCAACGCGATGATGGGCGATATTTTGAACAACAATAAAAAGCTGCAGTCCGAAATAAACGAGCGCGTCAGCGAAATAGACGAAGCCTCCGTCAACGCAAAAAGTGCCGCCGCAAGTTTTGAACTGCTGAAAGAAAAGACGGCCGACGTTGCCGACATGCTTGCGGGCATTCAGGATGTTTCGGTGAAAACGGGTATTCTTGCAATCAATGCGTCGATTGAAGCGGCCCGCGCCGGTAAGGTCGGAAGCGGCTTTAGAATTATTGCAAACGAAGTGCGCTCATTGGCAACTCAAACGGGTGATTTTACGAAAAAGATCGAAGCGAAGCTTTCCGAGTTCCGCGAAACGGTCGACGAAATCAATAAAAGCATGACGCTGTTTATCGATTTGTTTTTGCGCTTTCAACAATCGTTTACCGGCGTTTTGAACAACTTTAACCAAAACGCTTCGACGCTCGACGAAGCCGGCAACTCTTTGGCCGAAATCGCCGCCGCGGTAAAAGAGCAGGCCATTGCGATGAAAGACGGTTTATGTTCGCTTGAAAAGGTGAACGGCTCGCTGCATGATACGCACGCTATCCTCGACGTTATTCAAACAAGCTATTCGTTTTTGGATACGCTTTTGGAGCAAAAACAAGGTTCATAAAAACTTTTTTGCTGCCGATATTAAAAAAGTATGAAAACCTGTGTATTTTTGTATGCCGTGCAAAGGGGCGATTTTGCCGATCAGGCTTGGTTTAACGGCGCGAGCGCCCGCGAAAAAAGTGCGGCATGGGCAAAAAAGGTCGATTCGTGTAAAGCAATCGACGTTATTGAAACGGAGATGTCCCTCTGCGCTCTTTTGCGCCGAATGGAACGCGTTTTAACCGAAAACAGTGCGGATTTTGCCGTATACGCGTGGGCGGACTGTCCCTTTCTCAACAGCCGCCTTACTTCGGAATTGATTGCCCTGCACACAAAATACAAGGCCGAATACACTTTTGCCGACGGCTATCCGTACGGTGTGACGCCCGAACTTATCGATGCGGGAACCGTGCGTATATTGGCGCAGCTTGCTTCTTCCAAAAGCGAATTTTCCGACGAAGCGCTCAAGCGCGACAGTCTGTTTTCGCTTATAAAAACGGACATCAATTCATTCGAAATCGAAACCTTTATCGCGCCCGAAGACTATCGGTATTTGCGCCTCGATTTAAGCTGTTCGTCTGTGCGCTCAAGCATGGCATGCTGCCGACTCGGCGCCCTGTGTGCCGATACGGAAGATGCCGACCTCTTGTGCGAAACGGCGCGAAAGTCGGCCGACGTGCAGCGAACGTTGCCGGCCTTTTACAATGTACAAATACATTCAGGCGGAAAAACCGAAAGCATATACGAACCTTCCGTGCCGGCCGCCGCAATGGAATTTGCGAACTTTAAAAAGTTTTTGGATGAAGCCGCTTCTTTTTCGCCCGACGCGGTTGTCGGCTTGTCCTTTTTGGGAGAGCCTTCGCGCCACGCCGATTTTATCCTTTTTGCCGAAGAAGTGCTCAAGCGGCCGGAGTTTTCGCTTTTAATCGAAACCGATGCGCAGTCTTTAAGTCCGCAAGCTATCGAGCGCATCCATACGGCGGCCGGAGAAAATCCGCTGCGGGGAACGGGCTATAAGGCGGTAAACTGGATTGTCAAACTCGACGCCTGCGATGAGGCGACGTATAAAAGCATCCGCAGTTCGGGAACGCTTGCCGCGGCCGAACAGACGGTTCACGTTTTAAAGCCGCTTTTCCCGAACGCCGTGTATCCGCAAATGCTGCGCATGAAGTGTAACGAAGATCAGCTTGAACGTTTTTATCGAAAGTGGAAAGCGGACGGTACAGGCGAGCTGATTATTCAAAAATACGATTCGATAAGCGGTTTTTTGGAAGACCGCCGCCCCGCCGATTTGTCGCCTGCAGTGCGCATTCCGTGCTGGCACATAAAACGCGACCTGTGCATACTGGCCGACGGGCGGGTGCCGCGCTGCAAAGCCGCCGTTTTTTGTTCGCACGATTTTTACGGGAACGCGTTTACCGACGGTCTTGAAAGCGTGTGGAACAAAGGAAATGCCGAATTGCAAAAACAGTTGAACGGCGTGTATGCGGGAGACTGCGGAAAAAGCGATGAATACTATACCTTTAATTTTTAACGAGCGCCGGATAAAAAGAACCGTTTTGGGCGGCACTGTTGCACCGAACGCGGATTTTTCGTCGTCGGCTGCGGTTATTTTGCTCAACCGCGGCGGCAGCCATTACTGCGTGCAAAATATCGAAAACCTCTTGCTCTGCGCTTTTTCAGAAATCGTCGTTGTCGAAAATTCAAGCAAAAGCTACAGCTTGGAAGAATATTCCCGCCGCTGGCCGCAGGTAAAGTTCATCGTGCCGCTCGAAGAGGTAACGGCGGGCGATATGATCAATATCGGCATGGCCGAAATTTCATCCGAATACGCGCTTGTGTTGTGGGACGATGTAAAAATCAAGCCGCCGATTTTAAACGAACCTTTGGTGCGTTCCGTCGTCGAAAGCGAAAGACTTTGCACGGCGCCTATTTTGCAGTCGGCTCAACTTCAATATCTGCCCGTCAGAATGAATCCTGAAATACGGAAAAATACGTTTTTTGCCGTTCCTTCTCCCGCCCTCGGCGGAAAAAAAACCGTCTATCCCTTTGATTTTATCGGTATATACAATAGGCGAAAATTCATGCAGCTGGGCGGCTACGATTACACGATCGCTTCTCCGTATTGGCAAAATGTCGACTTTGCCCTGCGCGGTTGGCTCTGGGGAGAAACGATAGAGCTTAACTCGTCTTTCCGCTTGATGTACGATGCCGAAACCCCGTTTGAAGACACGACGGCCGATTATTCGCAGCTGCGCTTTTTTTTGAAAAACTGCGCGCCCGTTTTCCGTTCCGATTATGCATACATTCCGAAAATGCGCTACTTCGATTTTTGCAGGCGCTGTCCGCTCGGGCCTTTGCGCGCTTATTCGCTTTTTGCCGACGCCCGCTCGTGGACGCGCAAAAACCGTTTTAGATTTAAAACCGATATTGTCGCGTTTACGCAAAACTGGGACTTTAAAGAATGACCGCCGTTATCGTTCAGTGCCGCCTTTGTTCGTCGCGCCTTCCGTCCAAGGCGCTGCTTCCGCTCGGCTCGTGCGCCGAGCCGCTTGTTGTGTGGACACTGCGCGCAATGAAAAATGTCCGCGCCGACTCATACTGGCTTGCCTGCGATGAAGCGTCGTTCGCCGAATTGAATCCGCTTGCCGAACAAAACGGCTGGAATTGTTTTGCCGGCCCCGCCGAAGACGTCCTAAAGCGTTTTTGCCTCGCCGCACAAAAAGCGGAAGCCGACATTATCGTACGCGCAACGGCGGACAATCCTTTTTTGTTTTACGAAGCGGCCCAAGCGTCGATTGAAGAATTCGTTCGGCAAAGCTGCGATTATTTTACGTATACCGGACTTCCGCACGGAAGCGGGGTTGAAGTTATTTCCGCACAAGCGCTCTTTCGCGCCGATTCGCAGACACCGGCTCTCGGCAGCGATGACGCGGACGCCGCCTTTGAGCGCGAACATGTAGGCCCTGCGCTGTATAAGCATCCCGAGCGCTTCCGCTGCCTTATGCAAACCGCTTCTGCCGAATGGAATCATCCCGGCCTCCGCACGACGGTAGACACCGCAGCCGACTACCGAAAGGCGTGCCGCTTATGCCGTCTGTTGGAGCAATTCGCGGCCGAAAATCCTGCCGCCGCGATCCGGCCTCCGTACGGTTCGCGCGACATTGTAAACGCTTTGCAAACCGAAGCGATGTGCCGGCCCGTACTTTTGATGCCGGCGGTAAAAGAAGGGCGCGGCACGGGGCATTTCCGCCGCTGTCTTTCTGTAGCGTCGGACCCAAAACTCGTTTGCGATATTTTGATGCGCTCCGAGCCTTCATGTGCGGTGCGGACGCTGCTTGACGATGCGCTCAATCGTAAAACCGTCGCTCCCGAACAAATACGTTCGTCCCTGCCGGAAAAAGGCGAGTACGCCCTTGTCGTTGCCGACAGTTTTTATCTTGAAGAAAACGAAATTGCCGAGCTTCGCACGCTTGCGCCCCTTGCCGCCTTGGACGAAGGTTCTCCGTATACCGACGGAATCGATTTTCTTGCCGACCTTATTCCGCCGCTCGATTCGAAGCGGTGCGTGAACGCCTTTGCGCCGTATCTGCTGCCGTTTCCCGGAAAACGTCCTTCGCGCGGCTCGGTGCGGCGCATTCTCGTCTGCGTCGGGGGGGAAGACCCTGCAAACTTAAGCCTGCGCGCGGCGCTCGCCTTTGCGGATGCGGCAAAGACTATCGGCGCACGGGTGAGCGCCGTTCTTTCCGATGAGGGCGACGCACAGGCCGCCGAATCTAAAGGTATTGAAGTTTTGCCGCGCATAGACAATCTGCAATCGAAAATCGGTTCATATGACCTTGTCGTTACGCATTACGGCTTTACCGCTTTTGAGGCGGCGCTTTCGGGCTGCGCTTTGGTACTGCTTGCGACAAGTCCGCTGCATGCAAAACTTTCGAAAAAGTACGGCTGTGTGTGCCTGAGCGCACAGGTTCTTAGGGCGTCGAAGATAAAAAAACTGCTCGCACAAGCTTCGCGTTTGATTCCCGAAAAATTGCGTTCCGTGCTTTCGGGCGGAAGAGAATCCTGCGCGGCAGCCGCGGGTAGACCGGCCGAAGCTTCCGGCGATTTGGCGTCGTTCATTTTGCGCCTTGCCGGCGGCAAAAATTACGGCTGCCCGATATGCGGCACAAACAGTACGTGCGGTACAGGCGACACGTGCGAAAAAACGGGTACAAGCGAACGGCACCTTAAAGCCGGGCGGCTTTCCGTAAATCCCGTTATTGCGCGCGACGGAGTAAAGACGATTCGCGCGTGCAAAAAATGCGGCATGTTTTATATCGCAAGTCTTTTTGCCGAAAAAAAAGAATACGGGCAATCGTATTTTTTCGATGAATATAAAGCGCAGTACGGCAAAACCTATCTTGAAGATTTCGAATCGATAAAAAAACAGGGATTGCGGCGCATGAGGTACATACGATCGCTTGTAACCGCTGCAACACCGAATGTGTTGGATATCGGCTGCGCGTACGGAGCTTTTTTATCGGCCGCATCAGAGTGCTGCTTCCGGCCCTTCGGCATCGATATTTGTGAAAGCGCGGTCGCGTATGTGCGGGAGCGTTTGGGCTTTCCTGCCCTGTCTTCGGCTTTTCCCGATTTTACTCCCGATTTCGGTTCGGAATTTTCAATTCCCGTACGGGACGGATTTGACGCGGTAACGATGTGGTACGTCATCGAGCATTTTACCGACTTTCATTCAGTCCTTTTAAAAGTATCCGAGCTTGTAAAAAAAGGCGGCGTTTTCGCTTTTTCGACTCCCTGCGCGTCGGGAATTTCGGCACGGTTTTCAAAAAAATCGTTCTTTAAAAACAGTCCTTCCGATCATTTTACCCTGTGGCGCATACGGAATTGCCGTTCCGTCTTAAAAAAATACGGATTTAAAGTGCGGAAAATCGTTTCAACCGGCCATCATCCCGAACGCTTTCCGTATATCAAACTGAAACAAAATAACCGCTTAGCCTCGGCGCTGAGCAGGCTGTTCCGCTTGGGCGATACCTTTGAAGTGTATTGCACGAAAATCCGTTAATAAATAAGGCGGGATTAAAGGCAGATTATATGAAAAAACACATATTGATTTTGGGCGGCGCCCTTATGCAAAAACCGGCAGTGCTGGCCGCCCGCAGCTTGGGTTGCAAAATTACGATTGCGGACGCAAACCCCGGCGTTTTATGCCGCCCGCTGTGCGACCGCTTCGAACATGCGGACTTAAAAGATACCGAAAAGATTGTCGGCCTTGCCCGCCGTCTGAGCGCGGAAGAAGGTTTGGATGCCGTATTTACGGCGGGAACCGATTTTTCATATGCGGTTTCGTGCGCCGCCGAAGCTTGCGGTCTTGCCGCGCACAGTCCGGCCGCCGCGAAAAATGCGAGCGATAAACCGCTTATGCGTTCGTGTTTTAAAAAGGCTTGCGTTTCGTCGCCGCGCTTTATTGAAATCGGCGGGCAATACGGCGTGTCGGAAGATGCGGCGGCCGACGATAAAACACTGTGTTCTTTTTTGCATGCTGCGGATCTTTCGTTCCCGCTTGTGGTTAAGCCCTGCGACAATATGGGCGCGCGCGGCTGCCGTCTTGTGCGTTCGCAGGAAGAATTCGGAGCGGCTTTAAAAGATGCCGTGCGCTATTCGAGAACGGGCAGGGCGATCGCCGAAGAGTATATGGAAGGGCCCGAATTTTCGATAGACGCTTTTGTGTTCGACGGAGAACTTACCGTTACCGGCTTTGCCGACCGTCATATATTTTTTCCGCCGTATTTTATAGAAATGGGGCACACTATTCCGTCGTGCGCCGACGACAAAAGCCGCCTTGCCCTTTTTAAAGCCTTTGCCGACGGCGTACGTTCGCTCGGTTTAAGCTACGGTCAGGCAAAGGCCGACATAAAGCTGACGCCGTCCGGCCCCATGATCGGCGAAATCGCGGCGCGTCTTTCGGGCGGTTATATGTCCGGCTGGACATATCCCTATGCGTCGGATATCGATTTAACGCGCGAAGCCGTACGTTTGGCGCTCGGTGAAAAACCTTCGGCCTTGCTCGATGCGCGCGTAAAAATAGGCGAATCTTCGGATGGCTCCATGCCCGTTTTCGAAGTTCCGTGCAAGCGTACCTGCGCCGAGCGCGCGTGGATTTCGATTCCCGGTACCGTAAGCGAAATCCTGTATGCCGAAAAAGCGCGTGCAGTATCCGGCGTAAAAGATTTTTTTCCGCGTGCGGAAAAAAATGCCGATGTCGTTTTTCCGACGAACAATGTCGAAAAAGCCGGCAACCTTATCGCCGTCGCGCCGGATTACAAAAGCGCTTCTCTGTACGCAGCCGAAGCGGTACAAAAGGTTTTGTTGCGCCTGCAAAGCGGAAAGGACGCAACAAAGGAATTTTTACGCATGAGGCTCGACACGCCGTTTCCGCCTTCGGCCTTTTCGCTTCCGGCTGAAATTATCGAAAAACTGAATGCGCTTCCGGAAAAAGCCGATTCCGCCGCATCCTGCGCAAAGCTCGAACTCTTGGACTTTTTGCGCGATTATGCCGGCGCGGCCGATTGGAATGGACGCACTCTTACGGAAACGGTCGAACTTTACAATGAACTGTGCCCGCCGTCCGAAACGGGCCGGTACTTAAACCTTAAAGACTTTTGGCACTGCCTTATCCGCGGCGGTCTGCAGGGCGCCGTGTTTTATTCCGATAGTAATGATGGGGAACTTTTATGACAGTGAAAAAAACGGAAGGTAAGATCCGCTTCCTTTTGTGTATCTTTTTTGTCGCGGTACATAGCGTTTTTGCGGCCGCTGCGGACATTCCGAAAGGATTGGTATCTTTTGCACAAATAGCGAAACAAACCGATTCGGTTTTATACTGGGACAGCATGAGCTCAAGCGGTATGTTCGAAAAAAACGGGCACAGCTTAGGGTTTTCCGCGCATAACGATTTTGTGCTTTTGGATTACAGCGAACTTTCGGCGTGTCCGGCACCGGTTAATTACAACGGAACCTTTTATGCACCGAACGCTTTTTCCGACACGGTAAAGCGAATTCTTGAAAATATTCCGCCGGAAGTGCATTTCCGTATAGGCGCCATTTTAATCGATCCGGGGCACGGAGGAATCGATCCGGGCGCGGTGGCCGACCATAAAATAAACGGCAAAAAGCAAACCTTGCGCGAAAAAGACATCGTGCTTTTTACCGCTCGGGATTTATACGAAAGGCTCAAGCAAACCTATCCCGATAAAAAAATCATGCTGACGCGCAATACCGATACGTTTTTAACGCTGAACCAGCGTACGGATATTGCAAATACCGTAAAGCTCGACGAACACGAAGCGATCATCTATGTGTCGATCCATGCGAACTCGGCGTTTTACGGCAAGGCGAAAGGCTTTGAGGTATGGTATTTGAGTCCCGGCTACCGGCGCACGCTGATTAAAAATACGAATAACGATAAAGACAAAGAAGTGCTGCCCATTCTCAATTCGATGATGGAAGAAGAATTTACGACCGAAAGCATCCTTATCGCAAAATATATTCAGGACGGTATGAAGGCGCAAGTCGGCTCGCTGAGCGTCGACCGCGGCATAAAAGAAGAAGAATGGTTCGTCGTGCGCAACGCCAATATGCCGAGTGTTTTGGTCGAACTCGGCTTTGTAACGAACGAAGAAGAAGCCAAGCTGCTTTTTGACAAAAACTACTTGCGTAAATTGTCGCTTGGGATATATAATGGACTCACTGCATTCGTTACGCATTTTGAAAGATCAAGAGGTTTTACCGGCGCAAAATGATTGACATGACATATGCCGCAAACAATCGTATTCAAATTCTCCCCAAACTGCAGCGCGCACTTTTGATTGTGCTTATCTTTTCATTTGTGCTGTCGTTTGTTTTATACTTGGCGTTTTATCCGGGAACACGCAAACTCTTTTTGTTTGAATCGCTCGATCGGCGGGGCGTATTTGCCGAAAGCCGCTTTATTCCGCGCACTCATCCATATGCTCAAGTGCGCTGGTTTACGGAAGATTTGTTGCTCGGACCTCAAACCGACCGGTACCGTCCGTTGTTTCCGATAGGGACAAAACTTGTGTCTTTTTTTAAAGGAAACGACGGAACCGTTTATATCGATTTAAGCGAAGAGGCCGCTTTACAAAAACGTACTTCATCTCAAACCGCAGTAGCATGCAAACTGCTTGAACAAAATCTGCGAAAAAACTATAATATGCATAAAATATCAATTTCAATCGGGGGACATACAGTATATGAATATACCGATTAAAATGCCCGTTTTTGAAAAAAAACCGTTGACAAAAGCTGTTATAAAGTATATTTTATATATACAAGGCTACATCATACTATAAAAAAGGAGCTTTGAATGAAGAGGTCTTTCGTTTTAGTGGCAATGGCATTCCTGTTGGTAGGAAGCCTTGCTTTTGGTGAAAAAACAGTTCTTATTGATTTTTCAAGTCTTGAACCGGACATCGTCGCCGATGAAAACGGCAAGCCGACTATCAACAAACGGACTGTAATGGATTTTTCAAAGGTTTCGGCAATTTCGTTTGATGATACGCAAAAAGCACTGATGCGCACTTCGCTGGCTTTAACCGACTGGGAAGTTCAGTTGAACTCTTCCGCAAGAATCGTTGCCAACATGCAGAATTCGATCGTAAAATCGGCGCCCGTTATCAGCGGCCCGTTTGCGGGGAAAAACATTATGGGTGTTCGTATCGTATTCCCGACTGCGCCCGTAAATGCGAATGCACGTATCATGCCCGCTTTCGATATTCCCGCTTTCGAACCGATGGCCGATATCGATGAAAACGGTCAGGTTGTCGAAGGTTCGCAAAAACCGAATGCGTACCGCTTCAGAAAGAACGGTGACGATCAAACCGCTTTCGGCGTTTTGGACAATGTGGGAACGCTTAAATCCGTTTCTGTAACGACCTACGGATATAACTATCCCCATGCCGTTTACGTTCTTCTTAAAGACAACGACAATGTGGAGCGCCGCTACTACATGGGCACGCTCAATTTTGACGGCTGGAAAAACCTTATTTGGAACAACCCCGATTACATTACCGATATCCGCAACCGCGAAATTAAGGTATACCCCTTGTATCCGCGCGGACTTCCGTATGCGAAATTGTCGGGCATTTATATTACCCGCGATGCCGCTCATGACGGCGGAGATTTCGTTGCTTACTTTAAACAAATCGATGTTATCTACGACAAAGCCGTTGCTCAAACGGAGCGCGACATTGCCGACGAAGATTTGTGGGGTATCGTAACCGAAAAAGAACATATCCGACAAGCTAATGAAATGAAACGTTTCGGTTCGCAGCAGGTTAACCGCTTTATTGAAAAGAGCAACCTCGCGAAAGAAGAAGACTTTACTTCTACCGTAACGGGTACGAATCAACAGCAATAAACGCCGTGTGATTTGAATAAAGAGTGTCCGGAAACTTTGATTTTCGGGCACTTTTTTTTTGCGGATTTGTTTTGTTATGAGAGTATTATGAACGCAGCCGAAAGTCCTGTATTTTATTCGAAAGAAGAACTTAAACGTTCATACGGCGAGTGTGAGCCGTCCTTTGCGCTCGTGCTCGAATCGCTGCAAAACGAATTGAAAAAAATCGTTTTGTGCGTTTCAACGCCTGCTTTTAAATACCGCGTTAAAACGTTCCGAAGCTATTATCGAAAACTCGTAAAATTGCACCCGCCGCGCTCGCCCTTTATGCCGCTTTTAACCGATATTTTAGGCATAAGGATTATCTGTTCCTTCCTCGAAGATATCCGCACGGTTGAAAAACAAATACTGGATAATTTTACCGTTTTTGAAGTCGAGCGCAAGGGAGCCGATCGCACGTTCAGCGAATTCGGGTACGAATCGGTTCACATGCTTGTGCACATTCCTCCGGCGATATACGATGCGTACATAAGTCCGGAATTGCGGCAAAAGTTTTGTGAACCGCTTTTGTGCGAAATACAGATACGCACGATTTTGCAGGACGCATGGGCCGAAGTCGAACACGAGCTTGTGTATAAATCCGAGTTTTCGCCTTTTGATCTTCCGCTCAGACGCAAACTTGCGTCCATGAACGCAATGCTGAGCCTTGCCGATATCGTGTTTCAGGAAATCAGGGATTATCAAAATAAACTGAATTCGGAAATCGACTTACGGCGCACGGCCTTTTATGAACAAGCCGATATTTTATCCGGCGGCAAGCTCGATGCCGGCGGCGAAATAAACAAATCGTCGGCGCTTTTAAAAGCGATGGGCAACGCTTCCCCCTATGTACAGGGAACGGTCGACGATATGCTTTTGGAAGCAATCCACGCCCACAATGTCGGCGATTTGAATAAGGCGATCGATATTTATACGCGCATATTGAACGCGCAAGCCGCCGCAAATCCGGTTGTGCTTTCGGTTATATACAAACACCGTGGCATGGCCTATTTTGCGCAAAATAAATATGAAGAAGCAAAGCGCGATTTTTTAACCAGCGTCGAAAAAGACGTAAACAATTATATGGCACTGTATTATGTCGGCATTATTTACAGTGTGCTGAACGAAGAAAAAAAAGCGCTCGACTATTTCGACCGTTCGCTGTGCATAAATACCTACCAATCGCACGTGTATTACCGAAAAGCTTTGGCGCTGTTCAGTTTGAGCCGTTTTGAAGAATCGCTTGACAACCTGAATACGGCGTCTTCTTTGGGCTTGCACGACAGCGAATGCGAGCGTTTGCGCCGCCTGCTGAATGAAAAGCTGACCACAAAAGAGGGGCGGGAAGAAAAGCTTTAAGAAAAGCCGCCCACTTGACATATAATTCGCGTTTTGATATTATATGCAAGTTGCTTAAAGAGCATGTCTCCTTCGTCTAGTGGTTAGGACATCGGGTTTTCATCCCGACAACAGGGGTTCAATTCCCCTAGGAGATGGCAGGCCGGTTCTTTCGAATCGGCCTTTTTTATTGTGCCGAACCGTAATGCGCCCGTTTATGCAAGGAAGTTCCATGGAAAATGATACCCCGCCGATTGAACTTTTAGATCCCGTTTTATGTTCCGAATGGATTTGTGCCGGCGGCCCGCTCGAAAAACTTTTTCCCGGCTTTGAAGAACGAGCCGGTCAAATAGCGCTGTTAAAGCGGATTTGTACGGCGTTTAACGAGGATAAAATTGCCGCCTTTGAAGCGGGAACGGGAGTAGGGAAGTCCTTTGCCTATTTGATTCCCGCCGTGCTGTGGGCGGTAAAAAATAAAGAGAGGGTCGTCGTTTCGACAGGCACAATCAATTTACAGCAGCAGTTGTACGAAAAAGATATTCCCGCCGCAAAATCTTTGCTCAATTCGGATTTTAACGCCGTTCTCATGAAGGGAAGGCAAAACTATCTTTGTTTGCGCCGCTTGTACGACAGCATCGACGAAGCGGATTTGTTCGATGAAGAAAAAGAGGAATTGCAGACAATTTTCAAGTGGTCGCATTCTTCCGAAACGGGCAGCAATTCGGATCTGTCCTTTATGCCGTCATCTTCGCTGTGGCAGCGCGTCAATTCGGAAAGCGATGCCTGTATGGGAAACCGCTGCCGTTTTTACGAGCGCTGTTTTGTGATGAAGATGCGCAAAAAAGCGGCCGAAGCTTCGGTTTTGGTCGTAAACCATCACTTGCTGTTTGCGGACATAGAAATGCGCGCAAGCGGTACGGGAGCGGACTTTGAAGAGACGGCCGTTTTACCGCCCTATAAGCGGCTTATATTGGACGAAGCCCACGGCATCGAAAACGCCGCCACCGGCTTTTTTTCCGAATCGGTGAACCGCTTTTCGTTTTTAAAGCAGCTGCATAAGCTGCACCGCGTGCGTAAAAGTGCGGCCGCGGGCTTATTGTATACGATTGAAGCTTTGTCCGCATCTTCAGACGGTTTATCCGAAGCGGTCAATTTAATTCAGCTTGTGCAGGCGCACATACGCGATATGGAAGAGGCGGCTTTGCCGTTGTTTGAACATAATGCATCGGCCGTACGCTTATGCGAAGCGAGCGAGTGCCGTTTTTCCGCTTTTATAAATGCGATGAACGTTTTGTCGGGCGATGTCGTGTCGTTGTGCGATGCCGTGCGCGGCATTATCGATTGTATAGACGAGGATGCGCAAGCGGATGCGGCGGTGTGGGAAACAAAGCAGATTTTGCGCCGGCTTGAAGCGATGGGGCTGGTGTGCAAAAACTTCGGCGAATGGCGCGACCGAAGCGATACGGTATTTTGGCTTGAAAAGCACTTTTTGGAAAAAGGCGGGTTCTATCCCGTTTGTTATCAAACGCCGCTGAATACCGCTTCGATGATTCATGCAAACGTTTTCGAGCCGCTTTCGACTGTTGTCTGTACATCGGCAACCCTTACTGCCGGCGGCAGCTTCAGCTATTGGCTCGGCAGAACCGGTACGGCCTTTGTCGAAAAAGAGCGCTTGCTTTGCGATTGTTTTCCTTCGCCGTTTAATTATAAAAAAAATCTTTTATTTTCCGTTCCCGCCGATATGGCAGAGCCTGCAAACCCCGGTTTTCAGCAAGCGCTTGAGCACAACCTCGTTAAGCTCATACGCGCGTCTTCCGGCCGCGCCCTTGTGTTGTTTACCTCGTATGAATCGCTGCATTCCGCCTGTTCCTATGTGCGCAGCATGCTCGCTTCCGATAATATCGCCGTGTATAAGCAGGGCGACGACGACCGCTTCCGTTTATTGGAACGGTTTAAAAAAGATTCCTCGAGCGTGCTTTTTGCGACCGATTCGTTTTGGGAGGGCGTCGATGTTCCCGGCGAAAGCCTTTCGCATGTTATTATCGTAAAGCTGCCTTTTACCGTTCCGACCGATCCGGTGTTTCAAGCGCGGTGCGAAGATCTTGAAAAAAAGGGGATTTCATCTTTTATGCAGTTAAGTCTTCCCGAAGCGGTTATACATTTTCGGCAAGGCTTCGGACGGCTTATCAGGCATTCGTCGGACCGAGGCGCGGTAACCGTTTTGGACAAAAGGCTCATCGAAAAACGCTACGGTGCGCTGTTTTTAAACAGCGTTCCCGAAACAAAACGGCTTTTTGAAACCGTCGATACCCTGTGTTCTTCAATACGGCGTTTTTTGGACGCGTAACGCAGGGCATAAAAAAAAGACCGGCCGAACGGTTTAAGCGTAACCGCAGGTCAGTCTCTTTTGTATTTTCCGGGCGCGGAAAGTCCGCTTTATTTAAAGTCTTTCGGACGGCGCTCGGTGCGTTTGCACTTTGTGCATTCCGCAACGTTTTTTACTCTTCCGTTTTCACACAGAGTTTTCATGATAACTTCACCGCCGCAGCTGCAAAAGAATTTATGGGTAGCCACTGTCGTACGGGAGTTCTTACTGGCTGTTCCTGCCATAAATGCCTCCACACTATAAGAGTAGATTAAATATACCGCTTTTTTCGATCTTAGTCAATCGGTTTGGAATTGCACTTCCTTGTGCAATTCCAAACCGGGGATGTCTCAAAAGTTTGTTACTTTTTCGCCATCCCCCGCGCACACATACAACTTATCCGCCGTCCGTGGCGGCTATATGAGGCAGCACCTTCCTTGTGCAATTCTACCCGATTGTTCTCTGCATTGCATACCGTTTTTTTACATTCAATTACATTTTTTGCAGTAATTGACAGGGAATTTCTCATATGATATAATATACGGCGAAAACGTAATTTTAAACTTAATCAGGGTGGGGAATCCGAAACGGCCCCGACCGAATAGGAGTTCCGATGTCAGGACACAGCAA
Source organism: uncultured Treponema sp. (assembly GCA_905372025.1). Classification (GTDB taxonomy): domain Bacteria; phylum Spirochaetota; class Spirochaetia; order Treponematales; family Treponemataceae; genus Treponema_C. The sequence goes on from CAJPNP010000039.1 coordinate 15,551, forward strand.
ATGGGCGACGATTAAACACGCCAAAGGCGCTGCCGATGCAAAACGGGGGCAGCTGTTTACCAAATTCATTAAAGAAATTTCCATATCCGCAAGAATGGGCGGCGGAGACCCCGCTTCCAATCCCCGGCTCCGTACCGCGATTTTAAAAGCGCGCGCCGCAAACATGCCCAAGGATAATATCGAACGGGCAATAAAAAAAGGAACGGGCGAGTTGGGTGGTTCCGTATATGAAGAAAAAATCTACGAAGGCTACGGACCGGGCGGCATTGCCGTTTTGGTTGAAGTGCTTACCGACAACAATAACCGCGCTGCGGCGAATGTCCGCAATATTTTTTCGAAATCGGGCGGAAACCTCGGTGCAACCGGTTCCGTTTCGTATATGTTCAAACGCAAAGGCGTTATCGAATACGATGCCGAAAAGGTAAACGAAGACGAACTTATGGAAGCCGGTCTTGAAGCCGGAGCGGAAGATATCGCCGCCGACAGCGGAGTTATCACTGTTACGACCGATCCTGCCGACTTTGAAAAAGTTCTCGAGTTTTTGCAAAATAAAGGATACGAATCGGTTTCTGCGGGAATTTCCATGGTTCCCGATACCTATTCGACTGTAGATGTCGATACAACCCGCAAAGTTTTAAAATTAATCGATCGTTTGGAAGAAGATGACGACGTACAAAACGTGTACTCGAACATCGATATTCCGGACGGTTTTGAAGAAGAATAAGTCTTTGCCTTTTTCTTCGATGCCGGGAACCGAAAAAGGCGTTTCCGGCTGTACTCCCTTTTCAAAAGCGACGGCGTTTAAGCGCATATTGGGCATAGACCCCGGCCTTGCTTCTACCGGTTGGGCCGTCGTCGATTACGCCGATTCACGCTACCGCTGTGCCGGATGGGGAGTTATAGAGACTGTGAAAGATAAAAAAAGGGGAGAGCGCCTTTTGCTGATTTACGATGCGCTCCAAAGTATTTTGGATACATACTCCCCCGATGAAGCCGGCATGGAAACTTTGTACTTTGCAAAAAACGTAACGAGCGCTCTCTTTGTTGCGGAAGCGCGTGGTGCCGTAACCTTATGTCTTACCCGAAATGATGTTCCTCTTTTTGAATACTCGCCTAACTGCATAAAAAAATCCGTTTCTGGAACGGCAAAAGCGGACAAAAGCCTCGTTCAGCAATACGTAAAACTTTTGCTCGGCTTGAGCGAAATCCCGCAGCCCGATCACGCCGCCGACGCTCTTGCCGCCGCGATCACGCATATTCACAGTGCGCTCTGAATTATCTATGCATAATGGACGTAAACATGCAAAATGAAAATGCCGAATATCTTTCAGAGCAGCTTATTACCTATTTGGGAAACAAGCGGCGGCTTTTGAATTTTATAGGCGAAGCGGTCGATTCCGTCAAAGAAAAGCTCAATAAAGAAAAGCTGAGAATCTTTGACGTTTTTTCCGGTTCGGGAATCGTGTCGCGTTATTTAAAACAAAGTGCCTCGTATTTAGCCGTGAATGATTTGGAACTGTACAGTTATCTTATAAACACCTGCTATCTTTCGAACAGCGGCGCGCGCGATATGGTTCAGCTGCGCGGTTTTTTTTGCGATTTAAAAGAAAAGCTCGACGAGTGCGAATTTACCGGAGAATGGAAACGCGGTGTTATAAGCGAGCTGTACGCACCGAAAGACGATTCAAATATAAAAAAGGGCGAAAGGGTTTTTTATACAAAGCGCAACGCCTCGTACATAGATACCGCGCGTTCTTTTATCGATTCATATCCCGAACGCTTGCGCGCTTTTTTTATCGCGCCGCTTTTAGCTGCGGCGTCCGTTCATGCAAACACGGGCGGCGTCTTTAAAGGTTTTTACAAAAACCGCGAAACCGGTATCGGAGAGTTCGGCGGTAAAAACCGGGACGCGCTGAGCCGCATTACCGGCGATATCGACATTGAATTCCCCGTGTTCAGCAAATACGACTGTGACGTTGACATATACCGGCGCGACGCGAACGAGCTTATCTTTTCGCTGGAAGAAGTCGATCTTGCCTATCTTGATCCGCCCTACAATCAACACCCCTACGGGTCAAACTATTTTATGCTGAACGTGATTGCCGAAAACAAAATGCCGCGTAATCCGAGTTCGGTATCGGGAATCCCGTCTGATTGGAACCGATCGGTGTACAATACGGCAAAGGAGGCCCCAAAGGCGCTTGCCGAACTTATCGAAAACGTGCGCGCAAAATATGTTTTGCTGTCGTTTAATTCGGAAGGATTTACGACAAAAGAAGAACTGACGCACATGATGAGCCGCATGGGTAAGCTGAATGTGTTTGAAGCGCCTTACAATGCCTTCCGCGCGAGCAGAAATCTTAAAAACAGAAACGCGCACGTAACCGAATATCTTTTTTTGCTCGAAAAATAAGCTTAATCCCGTGCGATTTTGAGCCTCTCTTGTTTTTTTGACCGAATAAGATTATAGTAATACAATGTTCAACAGCATAACGGGGATTATCACCTATAAGTTTTCGCAAACGCTTTGCATACAAAATCACGGTTTGGAGTGGGAGCTGACCGCTCCGCTGACGACGCTCGATGCGCTGCCTCCTGCGGGCGAAGAGGCTAAGGTATATACATGGCTGTACCATCGCGAAGATTCGATGAAGCTGTTCGGTTTTGCGACGGTGAACGAACGCGCGGTTTTTCTCGATTTAATGAAGGTTGAAGGC
>CAJPNP010000040.1 GCA_905372025.1 uncultured Treponema sp.
GCAGCTCTAACCGTATTTGCCGCAATGGGCCTAAAAAAGTTTAGAGTCTCATCAATGACCGAAGAAGTCTTCGTAAACCTAACCGCTCAGATGAAAGGACATGAAGACAGGTTTAAAGAGCTTTTCGGAAGCAATGACACCATAGTTTTGCTTATAGAATCCGATGATGTTTTTAAGCCTGAGGTTTTAAAAATGATTAAGGAAATCGGAAGCGAACTTTTGGAAAAAGTTCCGTACGCCGATTCGGTTACTTCTATCACCGATATCGATATAAGCGTCGGAACGGAAGAAGGAATCGAAATAAAAAATCCCTTTATAGACGGCATTCCTGAAAGTTCTGCCGAACTTAAAAAAGCAAAAGACTTTATCCTATCCAGAAAATCTATCGTAAATAAACTGGTTTCAAGCGATGCAAAAGAAACCTGGCTTGTTCTTTCGCTTAAAGCAACACCGAGTAAAGAAGAATGGATGAAAACTTCGGATAAGGAGCTTATGTATATCATGGGAGAAACCGCTATCGATATTGTAACAAATCCCAAATATAAAAGCTCTGCCTACACACTAAAACCTGCCGGTCTTCCCTACACTGAAACGGAAGAAAAGATTGTTATGAACGCAGACATAAAAAAATGCGTAAGCCTTAGTTTTCTGTGTATGATAATTCTTCTCGTTATTTTTGCACGCTCGCTAAGAGGTACGATAGTGCCTATCATAGCCACCACAGGCGCAATAGTTTCAGTTTTAGGTTTTATGGGGCATTTAAATATTGAAGGAAGTTCCGAAATGCTTTCTGTTCCTATCATTCTTGCAATGGCTCTTTCGGTAGGCTACTCAATTCACCTTGTAAATTCTTTTAGAAACAGCTTTTACGCAATAGGAAAGCGTAAAGAAGCCGTTATCGATTCAATAGAAAATACGGGCTGGCCTCTCTTTTTTACGGTAGTTACAACAGTTGCTTCCGTTTTATCGTTTTTAACGGTTGACCTTAATCCGATGCATTGGATGGGATACACAAGTGCCGCTATGGTTTTTGCGGTTTATGTCTATGTCAGCATCTTAATTCCTATTTTGATGAGTTTCGGAAAGGACTGTCCGCCTGAACAAAATAAGAGTGCAATAAGATATAAAAAACTTGATTCTTTTTTTGAAAAGTTCGGCATAGCCGTATTAAAAAAACGGAAACCTATCTTAGTTGTTTTTGTACTTGCAACGGCCCTTTGTCTTCCCGCTGTTTTTATGATAACCGTAAACATGGACAGCTTTAACTTTATGGGAACAAGAATTCCTTATGTAAAACGCATTTATGAAATTACACATTCTCAATTGGGTGCCTATTTTAACTATAATGTAATGCTGACATTTAAAGAAGAAGATGCAGTAAAAAAACCGGAGAATTTAAAAAAACTGGAAGAGTTAAGCCGCCTCATATCGGGCTTTAAATTGACAAAGCTGAATAACGGAGTGCCGAAAATATTTTCGATTTTGGATGTTGTAAAAGACATGAATCAGACCATGCATGCCGACGATCCGGCCTTCTATACCATACCTGAAGATGAAGACCTCTTAACTCAACTTTTATTTTTATACGAAATATCGGGTGGAGAAACGTCCCGCTGGGTTGATGATGAATTTAGGACTCTCCGTATGACCGTCGATGTTGCCGCCTTTGACGGAAATGAACTTGCCGCCAATTTGGAAAGCGTGTATAAAAAATGTGCGGAACTTTTCCCCGATGCCGAAGCCTTTTTAACCGGAGCTGCAGCCCATGCCGCAGAAATGAATAACAAAATAGTATATGGGGAAATAAATTCTTTTTTTACATCTCTTGCAGCAATCGGTGTTTTAATGATGATTGTATTCGGAAGTATTAAAATGGGACTCATAGGTCTTATACCTAACATTATGCCGATTATTACAACAGGAGCTATTATGGGCTACTTCCATGTTCCTCTAGATATGGTAACAATGGCGCTTATGCCCATGGTTCTCGGTATAGCGGTAGATGACACAATCCATTTTACCAACCATACAAAGTACCTATTTGAAAAGGAAGGCTTTTATGATAAAGCAATTGTCGGTTCTTTTTATTCCATAGGAAAGACGCTTGCCATGACTACGATAATTTTGTCGGCTACTTTTTTAATGTACATGGCGAGCAAAATAGATGCATTCCTGCGTTTGGGAATCTTGGCTGCCGTCGGTCTTATTTCCGCCCTCATTGCCGACTATCTGATGACACCGGTATTGATTTATATAACCAAACCTTTCGGAAAAGAAAAAGATAATAATTCTATCCGAAAGGAAGCATAGAAAATTAAAAACATTATTAGGAGAAGAATATGAAAAAGATTATTACGATTTTAGTTTTTGCAGTAATTGCATTGGGAGCAGGCTTTGCACAGGAATTAACGGGAAAAGAAATCATGCAAAAGGTGGACAAGCGCGAAAAGGCTGCGACCGATTCGTTTACAATGCGGATGACGCTGACCAATTCGAGCGGCAAACAGCGGGTGCGCGAAGTTACGGCATATTCGAAGGATTACGGCAGCGAAGAAAAAACCGTGATGGTGTTTTTGCTGCCCGCCGATGTAAAGGGCGTCGGCTATCTTTCTTTTTCGTATGACGATGCCTCAAAAAGCGATGACCGCTGGCTTTATATGCCTGCATTAAAAAAAGCTAAACGCATAAGCGGTTCATCAAGCCAAGACTACTTTATGGGAACCGATTTTACCTACGACGATATAAGCGGACACAAGATCGACGACTACACGTATACGCTGCTTGCCGAAGAAACGTTAAACGGAAAAAACTGCTGGAAGATAGAATCGGTTCCGCTAAAAAAATCAATGTATTCAAAATACGTTTCGTGGATCGATAAAGAATCGCTGGTACAGGTTAAGGCGGAATTTTACGACGAACAGGGAACGCTGCTGAAAGTGCTTACCGTAAGCGGTATCGAAAAAAAAGACGGCTTTTGGACTGCGGGTAAACTGGAAATGAACAACTTGCAAAAAAAGCACACAACCCTTATCGAAATGCTCAAGCACGAGTTCAACAAAAACATTCCCGATTCGTACTTTAGAGTAAACTCGCTTGAAGAAGGCAAAATCAGATAGCCCTTTAAAAAATGAGGTGTTCAATGGATATCATCAGGGCAATATTGGACGGTATAGCGATGGCCGCCATATTTAACGGTTCGGCGGCGGCTCTTGTAATAGCCAATCCGAGATATTTGATGGATTCATATCCTAAGGGGATTCAAAAAGCCGCTCCCGAGCCGATGAGTAAAAAAGAAAAACGGGTAAACAGAATATTTACGCTTATAGTAATGGGAGCATGCTGGCTTTATGGAGTAATCAGTACATTATATGGCGGAATACATACGTTCAGGGCACTGTTTTGTACCGCATATATTCATTGGATTATTGTGAATTTCGGCGACTTTTTCTTATTGGATTGTCTTTTATTCCAAAAGTGGACAAAACTGATTGTCATTCCGGGAACGGAAGATAATCCGATTTATAAGACAAAAAATTGGATGAAGGTTATCGGAATACCGGAGCATTTTTTGTTGTGGCCCTTTATAACGGTTCCGCTTTTTTCTTTGGTTCAAACGGGTATTGTAATGCTTATACAATTTTTGTTTTTACGGTAAACAGCGAGTTGTTTTTGAAAAAGCTATGGTGCGGGAATACGGACAACCGATACGGTTAAAAGATGTCGGAAAGGAGAAATGACAATATGAACACGATACAAAAAAAATACGGAACGCTCCTCGCGTTTTGGCTGCCGGTTTTTGCGATACTGTTGCTGCCTTGCACTGCGCAGGATGCAGCGGATACGGACTCCGACGCAAAACCGGTATTTACGGTAGGCGGCAAAATCGAAACGCTGCACGGTTTTCGCTGGAACGGTGACAAAGACAATGTTGAATACGGGGCCTCCCGTTCGATTTCGCACGTAAAAGGTGAAGTGTCCGCAGGTTCTTCGTATGCGGTTATTTCCGCCGCCGCCGAGTACAATTATCGCAATCCCGCGCGCACGGGCTTCCGCTTGAACGAAGCCTATTACCGCTATTCGGGTGAGATATGGGACATAAGCGTCGGACGACAGCTTATCACGTGGGGACAAGCGGACGGTTTTAAGCTCACCGACGTGTTAAGCGCGCGGGACAGCTCGGAGTTTATCGCCTTTAGCGGCGAGGATGCGCAGCTCGCGTCGGACAGTATACGCCTGCGCTTTTTTCATAATCTGTTTACGTTTGAAGCGGTTGCCGTACCGTTTTTTACGCCGAACAAACTGCCGCGCTTCGGCTTTGAAAACGGCGCAAAGAATGACCTGTATTATATCGATACGCCGGACAGTTTCGATACCAAGACACCGCTCGGCCGCATTCCGATTACGTACACAAAAACCGAAAGTGCAAAACCCAAGATGTTTACCGACACGGAAGCTGCCGCCCGTTTTTCCTTCTTTTTACCCGGCATAGATTTTTCGGTTTCCGGTTTTTACGGCTGGGATAAAAACCCGCGTTATGTAAAAAACGGATATGTTAAAAAGAAACTTTTTAATCCCGCTAATCCGCCGGGACCTCTTAATCCATACGTCCCGAAAGGAATACACACCAATTTAAATGAAGAGTATTCCCGTATCGCTATGGCGGGCATCGACGCGGCAATTCCCGCAGGAGATGTAACAATTCGGCTGGAAACTGCGTGGGTCGGGGGACGGCGCTTTGCGCCCAAAAATCAAATGCCGGCTTTAAACGGCGCACAACTGCTCGATGGTACTTCGGGTGCCGACGTACCGCTTACCTTTGACCCGGCGGTACGCAAACACCAGCTTTTGGCGCTTGCGGGCATCGATTGGATTAAGGATTCATGGACGCTCAGCGCACAGTATTTTGAAGACCTCATCCTCGATCACAAAGACGATATAGAGCGCCCGATGCACAAGGGTTTTGTCAGCCTCAATATAAGCAAAACGTTTTTGCGCGACACGCTCAAACTTTCGGCAAGCGGAGCAGTCGATGTAAACTACGGCAGCACATCAAGCACTTGTTCGGCCGCCTACGCGCTCACCGACAACATACGGTTTTCACTCGGAGGCGACGTATACACCAAGGGCTATGAGGGTAAGGGCAACTTTGCCGCGCTGCACAAAATAAGCGCTCTATGGTTAAAGGGAACGTTTACGTGGTAAAAACCGGGCTTGTAAAAACCGCCGCTCAATCAAGTAAGGCGTCAAGGTCGGCGCAGATTTTCGTTTTATCAAGCTTTTGTCCGATAATGCACAGCTTTATCATGCGGTCGCCGACAACCTCGTCCCATTCTTTTTTGGCCTCCGGATCTTCGGCAAACACTTCTTCGCGCTCCCGTTTGGAAAGTGTTGCAAGCCACCTGCCCGAAGGTCCCGCTTGAATTTGCCGTCCCGACGTTTCAAAAACATAGACCGTTGTTGGATCGTCGCTAAGCCATATAATGCCTTTTGAGCGGATAATATTGCGCGGCCATTTTCCCGCATACTCGTCGAGCTTCAATCTGTTAAAGGGGCGGCGACGGTAATACACAAAAGAGCCGATGCCGTATTCGTCTTCTTCGTCGCCTTCGTGTTTGTGTTCGTGGTAACGGTGTTCGTGCTCATGACTGTGCTCATGATGATGTTCGTGGCCATGGCTGTGCTCATGATCGTGTTCGGCGTGCTCTTCCTCTTCTTTTTCGGCGCGCTTTTCAAGCTCGGCAACCCAGCCGGCGCTCTCAAAAACTTTTTCAAAATCGAAACGATTCGTCGCGAGCAGTTCCTCTATAAGAACAGCGCAACGCACGGTTTCCAAAACTTTTACGTGCGGCTGAAGCTTGCGCACAACCGCGCGAATTTTTTTCATCTGTTCTTCAGTTACCAAATCCGTTTTATTTATGATAAGCGTCGAACAAAATTCGATTTGCTGAACGAGCAGCGATTCGATGTCTTCCTCTTCCATATCTTTGTTGAGCAACTGGCCGCCGTCGGAAAATTCATCCGCAAGTCTTTTCGCATCTACCACACTGACAACATTATCCAAGCGTCCGTTGCGGATTGTTTCGATCGCCTCCGCAATCGGCATCGGTTCACACACGCCGCTCGATTCGATTAAAATGTAATCATACTTACCGGTTGCAATAAGTTTTTCGATTTGCACAACGAGGTCGGTTTTGAGCGTACAGCAAATACAGCCGTTCGTAAGCGGCACAAGGCTGCTTTTATCTGTAATTTTGGCGTCTTTTTCGATAAGACTCGCGTCCACATTGATTTCGCCGATGTCGTTCACAATGACGGCGACCTTGTATCCCTTTTGATTCGCAAGAATCATGTTCATAAGCGTTGTCTTGCCTGCGCCCAAATAGCCGCACAACAAGGTAATCGGCACTTTTTTTGTTTTCATATATGCTCCTGTTTACTATAACATAAATATAACGCAAAAAGCGATTCACGTACAAGTTCTTGCATTTTTTTTATCGCCGCGCTATTATCTATTACAGCGTAATATTACACTGTAATTTATTTAAAGGAAGGATCATTATAGCAAGAGACTTTCAACAAACGCATGATAATTTGCTGGGTTGTGCAAAAAAACATTTTTTAAAGTTCGGCTTTGAGCGCTCGAGCATTCGGGAAATCTGCAAAGACGCGCATGTAACAAACGGAGCTTTTTATAATCACTTTGAAGACAAAGAAGCCCTGTTCGGTGCACTGGTGGAGCCGGTTTTGCGTTCGGTTTCCGAGCTGTATGCCGATTCGGTAATGCAGCATTTTGTACTCATAAAATCCGAAGATTTGCCACACCTTTGGGAACTGTCGGCAAAAACGATAGAACGCATGATCGAATATATCTACGAGCACCTCGACATATTCCGCCTCTTGCTGAAATGTTCCGAAGGGACAAAATATGCCGATTTTCGGGATACGGTGGTTCAAGCCGAAAAGCGCGAAACAAAAAAGTTTTTCCGCGAGCTGAAAAAAAGCGGCGTCCCGATTCGGGAACCGGCCGATGAAGAATGGTACATTTTGGTTTACGCATATTATTCGGCCGTTGCCGAAATCGTTATGCACGATTATTCAAAACGCGCAGCGCTTAGATACGCGCGTACGCTGGCCGCTTTTTTTGCCGCCGGCTGGAAATCCGTTTTGGGAATATAAAAAAATATCAAGAGGAGTATCTTATGGATATTATAAAAAAACATATCGGCGGAATTATTTTTCCGGTGATTGCGGCGATTATCGGAGCGGCGTGCGGCATTGTTCCGTATTTTGCAATCGCTTCGATTATGACACAGCTCATAGACGGCACGAGCGACTACCGTGTGTTTGTGCCGTATGTCGGTCTTGTGTTTGCGGGTTTTGCAGGAGCCATTATCGGGCATTCGGTATCAACTATCGGTTCACACAACCTTGCGTTCAGCATCATCGAGGACACGCGCAAACGGGTCGTCGAAAAGTTGAGCCGTCTTTCGATGGGAACGATTGAAGAAAAAAGCAGCGGCAAATGGTCGCAGTTTATCGTGGAAACAATCGATAAGATGGAAAAGCCCATCGCGCACGTCATTCCCGAAGTGCTCGCGAACGTGCTCATTCCGATTATCATCGTCGTCATCATTTTTACGCTTAATTGGAAAATCGGCCTTGCAAACCTCGTTACGTTGCCGCTCGGCATGCTCTTTTCCATGCTGATGATGAAGGATTATGAAGCCAAATCCAAACGATACATTGAAGCTTCAAAGAAAATGAATGCCGCCGCGGTTGAATACATCCAAGGCATCAAAGTTATCAAAGCGTTTAACAAGTCGGCGTCTTCCTACGACAAATTTCAAAAAGCGGTCGAAAACAACCGCGACTCGATGCTCGACTGGTATTTGAGCGTGTGTTTTGCAATGACCGCGGCAATGGAAGTGCTGCCGTCCACACTTCTTTTCGTGCTGCCTGTCGGGCTTTACCTCTTTATGACCGGCGGCATTGCAATTCCTACACTGATTATGTGCGTGCTGCTTTCTTATGCGTCGTACAAACCGCTTCTGAAAGCGATGGCGTACACGGATGCTATGGCAAATGTGCGCGTCGTATTCGGAGAAATACAGTCCGTGCTCGACTTGCCGGAAATGGTCCGAGCCGACACCGCAGGCGCCCCGCAAGGCTTCGACGTGCGCTTTGAAAACGTCGTATTCGGCTACGGCGGAGCGACCGGCACAACGGTCTTCGACGGCTTGAACTTTAGCGCAAAAGAAGGAGAACTGACCGCGATTGTCGGTTCTTCCGGCAGCGGCAAATCGACCGTCGCGAAACTGCTCGCGGGCTTTTGGAATGTCACCGGCGGACGCATCACCATCGGCGGCGCCGACATCGGCAGTATGAGCTTGGAGCGGAACATGCGTTTGGTTACCTATGTATCGCAGGAAAATTTTTTGTTCAATAAAAGCATCCGCGACAATTTAAAAATGGCTAAAGAAAACGCAACCGACAAAGAAATCGAAGCGGCATGCCGAAAAGCAAGCTGCGACGACTTTATCAAAAGTTTACCGGAAGGTTACGATACCGATGCGGGAAACGCCGGCGACAAGTTTTCCGGCGGCGAGCGCCAGCGCATCACGATTGCACGTGCGCTGCTCAAAGACAGCCCCATTGTCGTGCTCGACGAAGCGACGGCCTATTCCGATCCCGAAAATGAAGCCGTCATTCAACAATCGATCGACAATCTCGTAAAAAACAAAACCGTGATTATGATCGCGCACCGGCTTTCCACCGTCGTCAATGCCGATAAAATCATCGTGCTGGAAAAGGGCCGCATTGCCGCGGAAGGCACGCATGCGGAACTTTTGCAAAGTTCGCCGCTGTACAAAAAGATGTGGCAGTCCCACATCAGCGGCAAAGACAAGGCGGAGTAAGGGACTTGTTTGAAGTTCCGCTACAAACTCGTTTATTTAGCAGGAGATTTTATGTTTGATTTATTGAAAAAAATATATACGGTTGCGGGAAAGCAATCGAAGCGCATAACGGTGCTGTTTGTGTGCGATGTGTTTAAAAGCATGTTTGAAGGACTGACGCTCGGCGCGCTCGGCCTTTTTTTGCTGACGGTAAGCCGCGCGGTGTTTCAATCGCAGCCGGTTACAAATCGCGATATTTTTATCGTTTTTTGCATCATGCTCGTCAGCATTGCGGGAAAAATCGTATTCGGATATATCTCCGACCGCAACAAAAATATCGCGGCCTACACTATGGGTGCCGAAAACCGGCTTTCGATCGGCGACAAACTTAAAAACGTCAACATGGGCTATTTTTCCGAAAGCCGCCTCGGCGATATTTCCGGCGCGCTTACAACCGTAATTACCGGCGTCGAAACAATCGATATGATGATTATTGAAATGATGTTTGCCGGCGCGATTCAAACCGCTGTAATGGCGTTTTTTGTTTTGCCCTACGATATAGTGACCGGTCTTATTATTCTCGTTACGCTTGCCGTTTCGATTGCGTTCAATAATTTGTTTCAAAAAAAGACCGATGCGGTAACGACCAAACTGACCGATTTAAAGCTGCGCCTGCAAACCGCCGTTTTGGAATACGTGCAGGGAATCGGCGTCGTAAAGGCTTTCGGTAAAACGGGCGAAGCGATTAAAAACGTAACGGAAAGCATCGAAAAAAACAAAACCGGTTTTTTTGCCGTAGAAAAGACGATTATGCCCTCGCTGCTCGTTTTTTCGCTGCTGCTCAAATTGGGAACGGCGGGGATCATTTTCAGTGCTTTGTACCGCTATTCGTCCGGCACGATAAACATCGAAAAAACCATGATGCTTATTGCGGCAAGCTTTGTCGTATTCGGCGGTTTTGAAATCGCCGGAACCATGCAGCGAATGCGCGGCATCGCCGTACAAAACCTCGATACGCTGTTCGCGGTGAAAAACATCCAAACGATGAACGAAGGCTCGCTGATTCCTCACGGCGACGAAGACATCAGCGTCAACGACATTACCTTCAGCTACCGTGAAAGCATTCACCCCGAAGACAAACTGTTCCGCAATTTAAGCGTACGCATTCCGAAAAACGGTACAACCGCACTGGTTGGCTATTCGGGTTCCGGCAAAACCAGTTTATGCCAGCTGATTGCGCGCTTTTGGGACGTCGATTCGGGCGAAATCAAACTCGGCGGCACAAACATAAAAGACTTTGCCTACGATGCCTTTTTGTCGAACTTTACCTTTGTGTTCCAAGACGTATACCTGTTTGAAGACACGGTAAAAAACAATATCAAATTCGGCAAGAGCGACGCAACCGACGAAGAAATTATCGCTGCGGCAAAGGCAGCCCAATGCCACGATTTTATTTCGGAACTGAGCGACGGCTATGACACCGTGCTGCAGGAAGGCGGAAGCAATCTTTCCGGCGGCGAGCGTCAGCGTATTTCGATTGCGCGGGCAATGCTCAAACCGAGCTCCATTGTCATCCTCGACGAAGCGACTTCAAGCATCGACCCCGAAAACGAAGAAAAACTCATGAGCGCCCTTGGCGAACTGCTTAAAAATAAAACCGCAATCATCATCGCGCATCGAATGAAAACGATTGCGGCGGCGGATAATATTCTCGTTTTCGACAAGGGGCACATTGTGCAGCAGGGCACACATGAAACGCTTAAAAACGCCGACGGCATTTATAAAACCTTTGTCGAACGCAGGCAGCGGGCGCTGAAATGGACGGTGTGAGAAAAAATCATTTTGCACATTTTACGGTTGTAAGTCCTTGCTATTTTTAGAGAAAACGGGTATGTATATAGTAGACTGAAATTGTCGAGGAGGTTCCTTTGAGTAAATTAAAAGTATTGCTTTTTATGCTCTGCGCATTGCTGTTCTTTTCGTGCAAATCCGCACCGAAGCAAACAGCGAAAGCCGAGCAGCCCAAGCAAGCTGCCGAAGAAACGAAAAAAACGGAGCAGCCTGTACAGGCGCCGGCAGAAGTTGAACCGGAAAAACCGGAACCGGCGGCAAGTACAGAAGGCAACTACACCGTTTATTTTCCGCCGCTGTCTTATACGGTCGACCGCTTTACCGCACAAAAACTCGACGGCATTGGAGAAGAGCTTGCAACCCGCAACGTAAAACGGATAACCGTTATTGGACACAGCGCAAAACTGGATTCGGAAAAAGACGAAGAACGTATTGCGTTTAAACGTGCGGTTGCCGTTGCGCAGTATTTTCAAGACACGGGTCTGTTTGATTCGGAAAGCATAACGATTGTAGGAATGGGCGCCAAAGAACCGGCCGCATCCCACAACGAAATTACGGACCGCTTTAAAAACAGAAGAGTGGAAATTCAAAGTGCCGAGTAAGGCTCGAAAAACACTTATGAAATTATATTCATTTTGGAGGAAAAAAATGATGAAAAAGGGATTTACGGCAGTTGCTTGCGCACTGTTTTGTTTTGCCGCATGGGCACAAGCGCCCGAAACGGTCGGTACCGATTACACGCGCCCGCCCGTCCATTATTCCGACGGAGGAAAAAGCTTTGTAAACAGCGATGTCTTTTTCAAACTGCGTTCGACCGATAAAGAAACGGGCTTGAACTATGTAGAGTTCGCTTTAAACGGTGCGAATTTTATGAAATACAAAAGCCCCTTCCAAATTCTTGAAGAAGGCAGCTACGATATTTCATATCGCGGTTACGACAACAGCGGCAACTTGGAAGTGCCGAAAACGCTTTCGGTTATAGTCGACAACACACCCCCGAGAACGGGCATAGAAACGACCGAACCCTTGTATTCGGACGGCTCGAAAACTTATTGCTCGGCAAATACGAAATGGTACGTTTCCGCATCCGACGTTTTGGGCGGAGCGGGAGTCGCCGCAGCCTATATCGGCACCGATTTGAATAAACTCGTGCGTTTCGGAAAAGGCAAAGAAGCGGAAGACGCTTATTTTTCTTTGGACGGCGAAGGCCCCGTTTTCCTGTACTATACGGCAATGGATAATGTCGGAAACTTAAGCCCCTTCGGCTTGGCATCCGTCACCGTCGATATGACCGCCCCGGTTGTGCGCCTCGAAAACTCCAACCGTCTTATCAACAAAGACGACGTATACATGGTATTCCCGAACGAAAAACTCGTCGATGACGAAGGCCGCGTTATCGTTTCCGCAAACGAATCGGTTGCCTTTGCCGCCGACGACGAACTTTCGGGTCTTGATGCGATTTACATTAAAATCAACGACGGCGAATATACCAAATATGTCGAACCTATCCGCTTCAATCAAAACGACGTGTACACCATTGAAGTAAAAGCCATCGACAATGTCGGCAACGTATCCGTACCGGTAACTTATACCTGCTACGTCGATAAGATTAACCCTGCTTCGGGAATAGAACTCGTCGACAAAGCTGAAAACGAACTGCCCACGATAACTCCCGAAATCATGGCGCAGGCACAGATGAAAGCCGCGGAACCGGTAACATCGAAAGAGCCGTCTGAAATGGAAGAAGCGGAAGCTGTAGAAACAGAGACCTTTTCGGAAAACGCTGAATAAAATCGCGCTTAAAATTAAAAAGCTGTTCAAAAATTGAAGTTTTTGGACAGCCCTAAAAGGCTGCCGTAGGTCAACGACCTTGCGGCGGCCTTTTTTATGCTTTCAGCGCTTTTTCGATAAAGCGGCGCAAAACGGGAATGTGGCTTTGTTCAACGTCTTTATTCGCATATAAAACCGTAACGTTTCCTTTTTTTAATTCGGCTTTGATTTTATCCGTAAAATCCTTTGCACCGGAGTTTTGCGCCAATTCTTTTGCATACAGAGCAGAAAAAGTTTCGCAGTCGATTTCGCCGCGGTGATATGCTTGCCGCAAATCCGACGAAGGCGTAATCTCCTTTGCCCATTCGTCGAGACAGGCCTTTTCTTTCGAAATTCCGCGCGGCCACAGTCTGTCCGCCAAAATCCTAAACCCGTCCCCTTTTTCCGGCGGGTTGTACACTCGCTTCCACAACAAATTTCCCATAGGACTTCCTTTTAGGCCGGTTTCACGGCCGCTTCACTTTTCCCGTTTTTATTTTCGGATAATCGTTCGGTAAATATAACCTTATGGTCATTCCGTCAATTTATTTATCTTTTCGATCATAGCCGTTGGCTTGACCCACACGTATCTATGTAGTACAATTATACGTGTGAGGTGTCGTATGCCGGCAAAGCTTACATTAACGATAACTCAATCCGTAATAGAAGAGGCGAAGAAATATGCTCAAAAGAAGAACAAGAGCGTTTCTCGAATCGTAGAAGAGTATCTCAAAAATATAACAACCGATCACGACTCTGTTACTTCTTTTTCTGCACTAAAATCACCTATAACGGATAGCCTTTCCGGAATGTTCTATGACATAGGTCATAGACGAGTCTGCCTATTCTTCAAAACCCCGCACCGGCGGGACGGTCGGAAAGGATTTGAGTTTCGCCGAAGCGTAAAACGCGGGTGCAGGTTTTACAGATAAATTCATAGTCGTGCGTTACGATAAAAACGATACGGTGTGCGGCAAGGCTGCGGATAAGGGCCGAAACCTGGGCCATGCTGTCATAGTCAAGACCGCTTGTCGGTTCGTCAAAAACAAGAAGCGGCTTGCCGCTCACTTGTCCCGCGGCAACGGCAACCCGCTGCTTTTGCCCGCCGGAAAGAGAAACCGGGTGCCGCGTGCGAAGCGCCGACAAATGCAGCGCATCAAGAGCCGCTTCGACCGATTCCGCTTTTACCGCTTTTAGCCCGAAAGAACATTCGGCTTCGACGCTTTCCGCAAAAAGCTGGTAATTCACATCCTGCATCACCATATACGCGCGCTTCAGACGCTCTTTCGGTTTAAGCGCTTTTCCGTTCCATAGAAAACTGCCGGCCGTTTCTTTGTGCAAGCCGCACAACGCGCGGACAAAGGTTGTCTTTCCGGCACCGTTTGCGCCCGTAATTGCGATAATTTCACCTGCGTGGGCGGAAAAAGAAAGGTTTTGCAAAATAAGCTTTTTTTTGCGGTACAGCGAAACATTCTTCACCTCCAGTTCAAGCGGCGCAGACGCTGTTCCGTTTTGTACGGCCGCCGTATCGAGCGCGCAATCGGGCCGCACTTCGCTCAAATCCGGTGCCCGCAAGCCCATGCGATGCCGCCTTCCGGAACTAAGCGATTTAAAGTCGCCAGGCGTAAAAATACCGGCGATTTCGCCTTTTTCCATATATACGATTCTGTCCGCAATTCCGGTTAAATAATACAGGCGGTGTTCGGCGACGATAACCGTTTTTCCCTGCGTTTTTATCTTTTGTATGTAGCTTTGCAGGGCTGCAATCGATTCGGAATCCAAATTCGACGACGGCTCATCGAGCACATAGATATCGGGATTCATCGCATACACGGACGCAAAGGCGATTTTTTGTTTTTCGCCGCCGGAAAGTTCAAAGATATTTCTGCCGCGTAAATTTTCGATAAGCAGTTCTTCGGCCGTTTGGCGCACGCGTTGTATGAGCCGTTCTTGCGGGCGGCCTTCGTTTTCGATCCCGAACGCAATTTCGCTGTCGGTGTCAACGTTAAAAAACTGCGTCCGCGGGTTTTGAAAAACCGAGCCGACACGCTGCGCGATTTTATACAAGGGCAGTTCGGCAACATCTTGGTTTTCGATACGCACGGAACCGGTCAGCGTGCCCGCATAAAACGCGGGAATCAATCCGTTTATCAAGCGCGTAAGGGTCGTTTTTCCGCAGCCGGAACGCCCGCAGAGCAAAATACATTCTCCCTTGCTTATTTCCAAGTTGATGCGGCGTATGCCGTCCGTTTCGCAGCCGGAATAGGTAAAAGAAACATCGCGTATCGTTATCATATCGCCTCAATTCCTCTTAAAGGATTAAACCCGCGGCAACATACAGTAAAAAAACGGCGGCGGCAACGGCATCCGCAAAACCGAATCGTATCCGAACAAGGCAGGTACGGGGATTCGGGTTTTCAATGCCTCGGGCAACGGCTGCAACGGAAAGTTCGTCCGCCGTTTTTGATGCCGCCGTGAGCAAGGGGACGTAAATGCATTCAACCGTCATTGCCGGCTGTTTAATAAACCCTATAAGGGTCGGCGATACGTCGCGCATACGCATCGCGTCTTTTATATACCGCCAATCTTCGCTGATCGCCGGAAAATAGCGGATCATGACGGCAAGCGGTATAACGGCTTGTTTGGGCAGGCGGAGCTTGTGCATCGCGGACAAAAATTCGTTTACCTTTGTCGAAACGATAAACAAAGCGCCCATCATGCCGCAGGGGTATACCTTATGGAACAGCGCAAATGCGGCCAGTAAGGTCGTTTTGAGCGTACCCGTCATATCGGCGGCCAACAGCGTGAGCGCGTAAAGCAGGACGTAACCGGCCATGCCCGTAAGTGCGGCGCGCCGGTATCCGCACAAAATACCCGTTATACCCACCAGCGCGGTTAAACCGGCTCCGTAGAGCAGCGACGGGGCCGTTGCTGCACCGATAACGCACAAGAGCAGCATAAACAGCTTTGTCCGCGGATCAAGTACCGATTTTTTTATTTCCACATCTTTCATTTCTATACTTTCATTAGCATGCAGCCGCCCAAAATAATTATCCGTTACACATTAACGCATTATTAATTAAGCAATTCCCGCTTTTTCAAATTGTTTTTTCAGCATCTTGCTGCCGACCCACGCGCTGAACGCCGCAACCAGCAAGGTTCCGCCGACAATCAGCACGGGCATCCACGGCGTTGCAGATGAACTCATCGTTTCAATATATGAAGCGTCCGTACCTTTTTTGAGCATTGCGCTTATCCACTTGTCGCGGTCGATAAAGAAAATAAGATAGGTAAACGTATTTGACAGCATAAACAGCATATAGGAAAGCGCATTAAGCTTTTTATTTTTATAATTGCCGAACCCTGCAGTGATGTCGGCGATAATGCCCATGCCGGCATTGCCGAGCGCCATAGACCAATGCATTCCCGTTACAAAAAAGAAAAAGCCTACAATTACCCCGAGAACGGTAATGCTCCAGCGCTTGTGAACTTTTGCGACCAAAAGCAAATACACAGGGCCGCACAACAGCGCGCAGCCCATCGGCATATAAAAGGTCAGTATCGGATTGGCGGCAAAAAACATACCGCCCGCCATTGTAAAAACAAGCATGAGCGCCGAGAAAATTCCCGTTGTAACCAAATCCTTTACCGATAAACCTTTTCGAGTTGCAGTATTTTGAGTATCCATAAAACCTCCTTAGATACCTTGATTCAAATATGCTTTCACCATTGCAACAATCGCCGCCCGGTTTGCTTGCAGGATTTCCTTTTCCTGCAAACATTCAAAGCCGATTGTCAATGCGCCGGTAAATACAAAAAGAAATTCGTCCAAATAGTCGCTGCCGTCAAACGCCTTACCTGCAGTGAACGCATCGCGCATTTTTTGAAGACCTTCCGTTTTAAGCCGTGTATACAATTCTTGTAATTTCGGATTATGTGCTTTTTCCAATAAAAAAAACGCATACAATGATTTATATTCGTTTTCATCGAGTATTTTATCTGCAATAAGCTGTGCCGCCATATCTTGGGGTGAGGTATATCCCCCTTGCTGCATATGTTGCAAGGTCGCACTAATCCGATATTGGTTGCCGTCTTCCATAATATCGTAGAGAATATCGGCAGTATTTTTATAGTAATGGTACACTCCGCCCGTCGATAACCCGCTTTCTGCGATGACATCTTCCATCGTTGTTGCAGAAAAACCTTTTTCTTTAAAAATCCGCGCTGCCGCTTTTTTAATTTCTTTTTTCCGTTCTTGAGGGAGCAGCCGCTTCCGTTTCATCATCTTTTTATACCTGCGAGTATCCGTAAACGCTCTGTCTCGTTTTAACAAACCTTCAAATATTTAAATCGCTACCGAGGATTTCCTCGATAACAAAGGTGAGTATACCTGTGGAAAGAAAATGTGTCAAGGCAAACGCCCCGATACTGTAATGTACCGGGGAAACTGTCCAAAAACTGCAGCTTTTGGACAGCCCCATCTCTCCAACCACTAATACAACAGAGACCTTCAATACGTGTATTTTTCCGTTAAGCCCGATTTTTCAATCATGCTGCGGTAGAGCGGCGAGGCTTTTAGGAGTTCAGCGTGCGTACCTTCCGCGTCGATTTTGCCTTCGTTCATGACGATAATTTTGTCGGCGTTTTCGATCGATTTTAAGCGGTGCGAAATGATAATCACGGTTTTACCCTTTATGAGCGTGTTGAGGCTTTCCTGAATTTTCATTTCGTTTTCCACATCGAGCGAAGCGCTTATTTCGTCGAGGATGATAATCGGCGCGTTTTTCAAAAGAGCGCGCGCAATCGAAAGACGCTGACGTTCTCCGCCGGAAAGACGGCTGCCGTTTTCGCCGATAACCGTATCGTAACCGTCCGGCAAAGCTTCGATAAACTCGGTACAGTTTGCAAGACGTGCGGCGGCAATAACGTCGTCGTCGCTTGCGTTTTTATTTCCGACCCGGATGTTTTCCATAATCGACGTATTAAAAAGTCCGACGTCCTGAAACACAATCGAAATTTTATCGAA
>CAJPNP010000041.1 GCA_905372025.1 uncultured Treponema sp.
GGGGGGGGGTACGTAAAACTATTCATAATAATTCTCCTAAATGAGTTGTCGCGCAGTATAGCACAAAGAACATTTAATGAAAAGAGAATTTAAAAAAATACTGCGAAAAAAGCAAAGGTTGTCGAAAACATCCGGCAGCCCGGTTCCTTTTTTGCGACTTTTATTGTACGCAAACTTCACTCATAAAAACCTTCCGCAATTTTTATTATCTTACTCTTGCATTAAGTTCTTCAAGAAGTTCGGCGACATCGAATCCGTGCACTTCACTTGCCTGTTCGAGCGTTTCCATTTGCGATGCAGGACAGCCGAAGCAATGCAAACCGAATTCCACAAGCACGCCGGCCGCATCGGGATGCAGCTGCAAAAGTTCGCCCAGCTGCATATCCGCCGTAATAGCGCCTTCGCCGTCGTTTTGAGATTCTTCGTCTTTGTCGCCGAAGAATAAATTCAAGTCGTCTTCCACGGTACCGATTGTCGCCAAACCGAATTGTTCGACCAAAACCTTCGCCACATTCGGACTCAAAAAAGCCGGCAGCGTGGGGCCCGCATGAATATTTTTTACGCCCAAATACAGCAGCGCCAAAAGAACGATAATCGCTTTTTGTTCGTACCAGGCAATGTTGTACACGATGGGCAAATCGTTAATACTGTCTACGCCGAAAATATCTTTCAGCTTTAATGCGATAAGCGCAAGCGAATACGAATCGTTGCACTGCCCGGCATCGAGCACGCGCGGAATGCCGTTGATGTCGCCCAAATTCAATTTATTGTATTTGAACTTTGCGCATCCGGACGTTAAGATAACCGCGTCTTTCGGAAGATTTTGCGCAAATTCGGTATAGTAATTTCGTGATTTCGCCCGTCCGTCGCAGCCGCTCATTACGACAAATTTTTTAATGGCGCCGGACTTCACCGCATCGACTATTTTGTCGGCCAAAGCGAACACTTGGTTGTGTGCAAAGCCGCCGATAATTTCGCCCGATTCTATTTCCTCAGGCGGGGCGCAGCGTTTTGCGTGTTCGATAATGCGCGAAAAATCTTTTTCTTCACCGATACCGCCTTCAATGTGAACGCAGCCGGGAAAGCCCGTCATGCCCGTCGTATACAGGCGGTCTTTATAGCTTTCTTTGGGCGGAACGATACAGTTTGTGGTCATCAAAATCGGGCCGTTAAAACTTTCAAATTCTTCTTTTTGCTTCCACCACGCGTTACCGTAGTTTCCGACAAAGTGCTTGTATTTTTTAAAAGCCGGATAATAATGCGCCGGAAGCATTTCGGAGTGCGTATACACGTCCACGCCCGTTTCTTCGGTTTGCTTTAAAAGCATTTCCATATCGCGCAAATCATGCCCCGAAATAAGGATTCCCGGATTTTTACCGACGCCGATATTGACCTTGGTTATTTCCGGATTGCCGTACGCACCCGTATTCGCCCTGTCCAAAAGCGCCATGCCGGCAACTCCGGCTTTACCGGTTTCCAGCGTTAAAGCGATCAAATCGTTTACGCTCAAACTTTCGTCCAATAATTTCGTAAGCGTACTTTGAATGAACGCGTCGGTTTCTTCATCGTCCTGCAGTAAAGCGTTCGCGTGCTTCGAATACGCCGCCAATCCTTTTAAGCCGTAGGTAATCAGTTCGCGCAAACTGCGGATGTCTTCGTCACGGGTTGCAAGCACGCCGACCTCGGACGCTTTGGCATCGAACTGCGCCTCATCTCCGTTCCACAGTGCCGCTTCGGGCAAAGATACAACATCGCTCACTTGAGAAAGCAGGCGCTGCTTGGCTTCAAGCGTCATCGATACGCGCTTTGCAATATCGTCCCTGTCAAAGTTCGCATTCGTAATCGTCGTAAAAAGATTTTGCGTAACCAAATGGTTGATTTCCTTGCTCACCGTTTTTCCTTCGGCACGCAGTCCCGTCGCTACGGCAGAAATTCCCTTGGTTACGTAAATAAGCAAATCCTGAACTCCGGCAGTTTTCGGATCTTTTCCGCACACGCCCGATTGCGTGCAGCCTTTATTGCCTGCCGTTTCCTGGCACTGCCAGCAAAACATTTTATTTTCCATAATTTCGTCTCCTCTAAAAACAGCGCACGGCGCCGTTTGTGCCGCGCGCTTCAATCGGCCTCCTGATAGGCACGCTTGATGTTTCGCCCGTAATGTACTATGATTCGTGTATCCGCGTATGTTGTTGCAACAACACAAAGCAAAATAAACCGAAAAAAGGAAAAACCGTGAATTTTTTGCTGCTTTCAAAAACAATGTTGTTCCGCGGCATAAAAGCCGAAGAAATCCCGGCCGTACTCGATTCGTTGGGTTTTGAACAAAAAAAGTTTACAAAAGGCCAAATCATTTTCCGCGCGGGCGACATTCCCGCATCGTTCGGCATCGTATTGTCCGGAAGCGTTATAATCGAAAACACCGACTTTTGGGGCAATACGAGCGTTTTGGATAAAATCAAAGCGGGACAAACCTTCGGTGCAACCTATGTCTTTGCGGAAGGAGAAGCGCTCATGGTGAATGTCGTTGCAACCGAAGAAGCCGAAGTACTTTTTTTGCACGTCAAACGCCTCCTCGGCGTTCAAAAGCAGCCGTGCCTTCATTACAACACGCTTATGAAAAACCTGTTGTCGGTTTTCGCACAAAAAAACCTGCACCTTTCACGCAGGATTTTCCACACTTCATCAAAGTCGATACGCGGTCGGCTGATGTCTTACTTATCACACCAAGCCGCATCCTGCGGGAACTGGAGTTTTTCGATTCCCTTCGACCGCCAGCAGCTCGCCGATTACCTCAGCGTAGACCGCAGCGCCTTGTCGCACGAACTCGGCAAGATGCAAAAAGAAGGCTTGCTTAAAACCAGTAAAAATCATTTTGAGCTGAACGCAAAAAAATCCGCCGCTTTTTTGGAATAGCATTTTTATGCGGGGAAAGCCTTCCCCCCGCTTCCAAGGAAGCGGCTCAAAACACGGTTTTTCGCCTCTCCTTGTCCGCTTCCCCTTCTTTACTTACAAAATATTTTTTCAAAAAAGGCAAATCCAATTCGGGATACAGCCTAAAGCGTTCGAGCAATTTTGCAACACGGTTTTGCACCTCACGCTTTTTTTCGCCGTCGACTTCAACCTTGCCCTTGGAAACTTTTCCGTCCTTTGTAAGAGCCGGCTTTGCCGCCTTCAGCGCCGTATCGATTATATCGGCGATTTCGTCCATTTCGGCTTTTCCCATGCCCAGCGTCGTTACGGCAGGCGTTCCCGCGCGGATGCCGCTCGTCCACCACGGCCCTTGGGGATCGAAGGGCAGCGTATTTCTGTTAAGCGTAATGCCGCATTCAAACAGCGCGTTTTCCGCCTGCCTTCCGGTAAGGCCGTACGGCGTCACGTCTATGAGCATAAGGTGATTGTCCGTGCCGCCGGTTTGCAGCTTCATGCCGCGATCGATACAGGCCTTTGCAAGAAACCGCGCGTTGTCGCGGACATTGCGCGCATATGTTTTAAAGTTTTCGCTTGCGGCTTCTTTTAAAGCGATCGCCTTTGCCGCCATAATGTGCGGAAGCGGTCCTCCGAGCACAAGCGGACACCCCTTGTTTACCGCATCGGCAAATTCGGCTTTGCATAAAACCAGCGCGCCGCGCGGACCGCGCAGGGTTTTGTGGGTTGTCGTCGTTACGATATCCGCCCACGCGACGGGATTTTCATCGCCGGTAAACACCTTTCCGGCAACGAGGCCCGCAAAATGCGCCATATCGACCATAAGCACGGCGCCGCATTTATCGGCAATTTCTCTAAAGCGGCGGAAGTTTATCGAACGCGGATAGGCCGAATAACCGGTAAGTAAAATAAGCGGCTTTATTTCCATCGCCTGTTTTTCGATTTCGTCGTAATCCAAAAGACCGCTTTCTTTATGTACCGTGTACGAAAAACTTTCAAACATGCGCGCCGAAATATTTTGCCGGTAGCCGTGGGTCAAGTGTCCGCCCGAATAATAGTCGAGCCCTAAAAGCCGCTGATTGCCGAGCTTTTTGCGCAAAGCGGCCCACTGTTCATCGTTCAAATGCGCAAGATTCGTTTCGCCCAAGGCGGCAAGTTCGGGCATTTCTATTTTACAATTCAATATTGCCCAATACGCAACCAAATTCGCATCGGCGCCCGAATGAGGCTGCACGTAGGCGTAGTCGGCACCGAATAGATTTTCCGCTTCCCGCGCGGCAATGCTTTCCACCGCATCCACATTATCGCAGCCGCCATAATAGCGGTGTTCCGGATAACCTTCGGCATATTTATCGGTCAAAAGATTTCCCATTGCCGCCTGCGTATTCAGCGAGCAGTAGTTTTCGCTTGCAATAAGTTTTAAATGCGAACGCTGGGCTTCCAGCTCTTTAACCGTCGCGGCGGCTACCGCCGGATTCACCGCGGCAACAAGCTGCAGCTGCGCAACATAGGCAGTCATAGCCGCATTTTGCTTTTCGCGGGGTACGGTTGTAAGATATGATTGTAAAGGGTCTTGCATACTTTATACTAGCCCATTCGGCCGATAAGTTCAAGCGTGAATATAGGACAATCGCACCGGAAAATATAAGGTGTAAAAATATGTAACAGTATAAAAAGCCGAAACGCAGATTCGGGATTTTAAAGGGTAAAATACAAATGGCTCCCGATTTTGACGAAACTCCGCCCGGTTTTGAGGAGTATATGTAATGTATATCTTGGATACACATACCCTTTTATGGTTTTTTGATGGAGATGAAAGACTTTCTTCCCATGCTAAAGATATTATTCAATAATTCCGCCTAAATCCGCTAATTTCATATCTTTTAAAAAATTTCTTAATTCTTTCTATAAATAACTTAAAATTTATAAACTCTATAAATCCCTCTTGGCTTTGCAGTTCCATCTTCAGAAGTTGAGAAATCATAATATAACCCTGTTCCATCAGGTTCAATAACGAAAGCATAGCGATATTTTTCAATACCATCTCTCACCCTATTTCCCCAGTTCCACCTTAAATCAAGCCCTTGCCGTGAAAAATATGCTTGTTCTCCAGTGGTACCGTCCCCATATAAAACAAAACCAATATCAGCATTTTTGAAATATCCTACTTGAAATCTAACTTCGTCAATAAAACTATCATAATTATATTTATCGACAGCGTACCAGCGTTCCACACCACCAAAATCCAATTCTGAAACAGAATACCCACTTAAAGATAATTGTCTGTCTCGTACTTTTGTTGGCGCAGAAGCACAAGATACAGCAATAAGGGGAACGATAATACACGTAAATAAAAAATATACTTTTTTCATTTTCTTCTTCCTCCCTCACCTCCGTGGTATTCGCCTAACGTCTTTGTATCCGTCCTCAACTATCCTTCTTAATACTGCAAATCGACCGCATAAAATTCACTGTTTAGAGATTTCAGCAACATGAAATAATTGTACATCAAGAACCGTTTTTGTCAAGACTCTCCCCGTACAGACACGTAGGGCTTCAGCATGAAAAGATTGGCATAGCGTAAAACAAAAAATGAAACAAATATTCAATTTTCGATGCAAAATGAAATAAAATTTGACAAATCAAAAAACTGCAAGTAAGATATTTTACAGGAGGATTGGTTATGCTTAAAAAATTATTTTGTGTACTGGCAATGTGCCTGCTGTCTTTTTCGCTTTTTTCGAAAGGATCAAACGAACGCGCTGCTGCGGAACGGCAAAAAGCCGTAACCGTTATTCCTTCCGAAGAAAATTGGGACGCCGTATATGAAGCGGCTAAAAAAGAAGGAAAGGTTGTTATCTATTCTCTTTCCTCGCGCATATTCGACGCCGTAAAAGAGTTCGCCTCGCTGTACCCGGAAGTCACCGTTGAAGCGATCGACATTCCCACGAATCAGCAAATCGAAAAACTGACTAAAGAGCAGGGTGCCGGATTGTACAATGCGGACGTTTTGCTGCTTGCCGACGAAACAACCATATTATACGAGTTGATTCACAAGGGGCTCGCACACACTTACGTGCCTTCGGTTTTAATCGACGGCGTAAAAACGGTTGACGTTATTCCGGAACAGTACCGCACACCGCTTCTTCTTCATTCGATCGAAGCGAAGGTTATTTTTTACAACAGCGACAGTTATAAAAAGGCTCCGATCGACAACCTTTGGGATTTTACGCGACCGGAATGGAAGGGAAAATTCCAAATGAAGGATCCCATGCAGGCAAACGAAAACATGAATTTTTTGCAAATGGTCGTAAAAAATTCCGATGCGATGGCTGCGGCATACGAAAAAGAATTCGGCAAAAAGCTGACTTTGTCGCGCGGCATTGAAAACGCCGGCTATGAATGGATCGAACAAATTTTGAAAAACAACGTCGTTTTGACGAGTTCCGACGGCAGTGTGTCCGCGGCGGTAGGTGCTGCCGGGCAAACGAACGCTCCGCTCGGTCTTTGCATTGCCTCGTCGAAAATCCGCGACAACAAAAAGGGACAAAAACTTGCAATCGCTTGGGACGTGGAACCCAAATTCGGCGTATACAAGGGCAATTATCTGCTGCTCGCGAACAAAGCGCCCCACCCCAATGCGGCCAAGCTGCTTATCCGCTATATGCTCGGAGATTCCCGCGGCGGCAAGGGTCTTAAATCTTTTTACGTACCCGGCCAATGGGTTGCTCGCTCGGACGTAAAACCCTTGAGCGACCTTTCGCTTGAAGAAGTTGCAAAGCGCGGCTGGGGCTTGGATACCGAGTATATTTACTATCAGGGTCTCGAAGTCAGAGATTTTTGGCTCGCGCGCTGACAAAGAGAGGTTGTCATGTTCTCAACGCAAAGATTACCGCTTTCGATAAATGCAAAACCGGAAAAAGTATGGGGATGGATCATTGCCTTTTTGCTGTTTTTTCTTGTTTTCATCCCCGTTCTTTTTATGATCGGCAAATCGTTTACCTACGATGCGAACGCCGCGCGGATGGTAAGGGGCGCCCAGGAAGGTGAACTCACCGTTTTTAACTGGGCGCGGGTAACTGCGGGAAAATTATCCAAATCGCTTTTGTATAAGCCGGCGGTAAACAGTTTGTTCATTGCGCTGGGCATGACGGCGATTGCCCTCTTTGCGGGGAGTTTTTTCGCATGGCTTGTCATCCGCAGCGACATTCCGTGCAAGCGCTTTTTTTCGGCCGTACTTATCATTCCGTATATAGTTCCCTCGTGGACGCTTGCCATGGCATGGATTACCGTGTTTAAAAGCGAAAAATACGGGGGAACACCGGGCTTTCTTAACGCGGTGTTCGGAGTGAATCCGCCCGAATGGCTCATTTACGGCTACCTTCCCATTGTCATTTCGCTGGGCGTCCACTACATTCCGTACTTTTTTATCATGATGCGGGGAGCCTTGTCCAATATCGATTCGCGGTTGGAAGAAAGCGCCGAATTGCTTCGGGCATCGAACGGAGAAATTCTTTTAAAGATAACGCTGCCGATGGTACTGCCTGCCATCGGCGCAGGTTTTATTTTAACGTTCAGCAAGGGGCTCGGCGAATTCGGCGTGCAGGCTTTTTTGGGATTGCCCATACGCTATTATACGCTTTCGACGCGGATTTATTCGGCGCTCAACAATCAGCTGTACGGCGAAGGCTATGTGCTCGCCCTCATTCTTATTATTGCGACAACCTTTGTCGTTATTTTGAACCAAATGGTTATCGGCACGCGCAAACGCTACGTTACAATAAGCGGCAAAGGTTCGGTTAAAAAGCAAATAAAACTGGGCAAATGGCGCATACCCGTAACCGTTTTGCTGTTTGCATTCGTATTTTTGTTTATTTTCGGGCCGCTTTTTCTTTTGGTAACACAAACGTTTATGAAAGAAGAAGGCGTATATTCGCTTTCGAATTTTACGCTGCACTATTGGATCGGCGACGGAGATACCAAGCTTGCAATGGGGCAGCCCGGTATTTTTAAAAACGCGGCCATCCTCAACGCGACGGCCAATTCGTTAAAATTAAGTATTTTAGTCGCAATCGTAAGCGGCATTATAGGCATTTTAATCGGCTACACGGTCGTTAAAGACAAAAAAACGCTTTTGGCAAAAATCATAGAAAACCTTACCTTCGCTCCGTATCTGATTCCCGGCGTAGCCTTCGGCGGCATCTATTTGACTTTGTTTGCAAACAAAATAGGGCCGCTTCCCGGCTTGTACGGAACATTCGCCCTCTTGGTGCTCGTGTGCGCCGTAAAGCACTTGCCCTTTTCGTCGTCGGCGGGAATAACGGCGATGCACCAAATCGACCCTTCGCTCGAAGAAGTCGCCATCGTGCACCGCATAGGCTGGGCAAAACGCTTCGCAAAAATCATTTTCCCGCTCGCAAAAAGCGGCGTCCTTTCGGCAATGCTTTTAAACTTTATTACGACGATGCGCACGCTGGATCTTGTTATTTTGCTTGTTACGCCGAAAACGACTTTGATGACGTCCGTCATCTTCAGATACGCCGAACAGGGCTTTGTGCAGCATTCCTACGGCCTTATGGTTATTATCATTTTTATCGTAATAACGGGCCATCTTTTGCTGTCAAAAATCGGCGGGAAAATTGAACTATAAAGAGGTTAGCTATGAGTTACATACGGTTTTTACAACTTGAAAAAAAATTCGAAAACGTTCGTGCGGTGGCCGGCATAAGCTTTGACATTAAAAAAGGCGACTTCGTTACCTTTTTGGGCCCGTCCGGCTGCGGCAAAACGACGACGCTCAGATGTCTGTCCGGGCTCGAAACGCCCGAAGGCGGCGAAATTCGCATCGGCGAGAAAATCATCTTTTCAAAAGATAAAAAAATAAACGTTCCCGCAGGAGATCGCGGACTCGGCCTTGTGTTCCAAAACTACGCATTGTGGCCGCACATGACGGTGGAACAAAACATCGCGTTCGGCTTGCGCAAGATGAAAATCGATGCCGCTCAAAAAGAAGCGAAAATAAAAAAAGTGCTGGACGCAATGGATATTGAAGAATACCGCAGCCGCTATCCGCACGAACTTTCCGGCGGCCAGCAGCAGCGCGTCGCGGTTGCGCGCATGATTGTAAACGAGCCGGACATTTTGCTTTTCGACGAACCCTTGTCGAATTTGGACGCAAAGCTGCGCATGAAGCTGCGCTCGGAATTAAAAAAGCTGCACAGTTCTTTGGGTGCGACGAGTATTTACGTTACCCACGATCAAACCGAAGCGCTTGCGCTTTCCGACAAAATCGTCGTTATGAAAAAAGGAACGATTCAGCAAATCGGCACGCCGTCGGAAGTGTACCACAAACCGGCAAATACCTTTGTCGCCGACTTTATGGGAAATCCGGAAACGAACCTTTTGGAAGGAACTTTGGTGCGCAAAGACAAAAAAGTATTGTTTTATCCTTCGGCCACCGAAAAAAGTATTATAGAATTGCCGGCAAATATTCCCGACGTGCAAACCGATAAGGTGCTTTTAAATGCCCGCCCCGAAGACATCAGTATAAAAAGCGATTTTGAAGATGCCGGCGTGTGTTTTGCCGTGTATACAACGCAGCTTATGGGTTCGGAAATTTTAATCCATTTGAAGTCGCAAAACAAAAAACTCGACCTTATCGCAAAGTGTCCCGAAGACGAAGCGGCGCATTTAAAGCCCGAACAGGATGTGGCGCTGCGCGTAAAACGAGGAAACTTTTTCGACATAGCGACGGGGAATTTGCTGGGCACCTTTTAGAGATACGCAATGGGCAAAGACTGCTTTCAAAGGATTTTAGACATATACGATACGCTGCCCAAACAGCAAAAGAAAATCGCCGATTTTGTGCTGACCGGGTTTTCGGAAGTAATTTACTTTTCCGTCGGACGCATGGCGGAGGCCATAGGCGTAAGCGCGGCTTCGATTGTCCGTTTTGCCCGGACGCTCGGCTTTACCGGCTTTTTGGATTTTCAGGAAGCGTTTTTTGAATATCACAAAAAACTTCATTCGCCGGGCGGACGGGTGCAGCATCTTATGGAAGGCCTGCAATCCGCCGAAATAAACTACCGTACCATTACGGAAAAAGAAATTCGGTACTTGCAGAGCTCCGTAAACCGTATCTCGGACGATACATATCAAAAGGCTGTGGACTTAATTTGCAAAGCGCATACGGTACACATTTTAGGCGTGGGGCCGAACGAAATGCTCGGCAGCCACCTTGCGTTCAGGCTGCGCCGCTTTTCGGTCAACTGTTTTCACCACACGCACGGTGATTCGCTGTTAGCCGAAGAACTGCTTTCGCTGCAAAGCGGGGACGCGGCGCTTGCCTACGATTTTTCGCGCGTTTCAAACGAGCTTAAAATCTTTATCGATATAATGAAAAAAAAGCGTGTGCCGGTCATTTTGATTACGGACATACCGAATCCGGCGATAACAAAGGACTGCGAACTTGTATTTTGCGCCGAGCGCGGACCGCAGGGTTCCTTTCACTCGCCGCTTGTACCGCTTGCCGTTACGAACGCTTTGCTGGTCGGCGTCGCATACAAAAAAGACAAAAAGGCGCTGCAAACCCTTGAACTTCTTGAACAATATCGGCAACAATATTATTACAATAAAATCGGAGAAAAACATGAAACTTAAAATGATTTTTTTTGATTTCGGCGGAACGCTCGACGTCTATCCGAGCGACAAAGCGCAAAAGGCGCACGCGGCTGCAAAAGTCAAACACATGCTCGAAGAAGCGGGCGCACATCCTCTAAAAGACGTAAGCGAGAGCGAATTCGAAAAGGCGCTTTTTGAGGGCTTGAGCGCGTACTATTCGTGGCGTAAAGACGACTGCATCGAACTTCCGCCGGAAGAAATTTTTGAGCGCTTTATTTTAAACAAATACGGCATCGAAAAACGCATAAGCGACGAATTCGGCGAAAAAGCCGCGTTCATTATCGAAACCGACGGCTATCACCGAAGCGCGCGCCCCGAAGCAAAAGAAGCGATGGAAATGCTGCGCGCCAAAAACATTCCCTTGGGAATTATAAGCAATATCATATCGCGCGGTCAGGTTCCCTACTCGCTTGAAAGTTACGGCTTAACCGAATACTTCAATCCGGTAATACTTTCCGCAACCTACGGCAAACGTAAACCGCACCCGGGAATTTTCCGCCATGCGTGCGAAAAAGCCGGTGTCGATATACGCGATGCAATATATGTGGGAAACAGTCCGTCAAAAGACATAGACGGAGCGAAAAACGCGGGAATGGGCAAAACCGTTTTAATAGAATATTTCGATAACGACCCGCACGATACGGGTGCAAAAGCCGACTTTACGATTAAAGATTTGCGGGAACTCATACCGATAGCGGAGGAATTGCTGTGAAAAAATACGATATTGTTTCGATCGGGCATATAACAAACGATGTGCGCAACATGATGGGCAACAAAACGCCTTTTACCGGCGGAGCGGCTTACTTTTCGCCCTTTGCAGCAAAGCGGACGGGCGCATCGGTACTCGTCATCACCAAAATGGCGGCAAAAGACAAGCCGCTTTTATCCGAATTGACTAAAACGGGCATCGACGTCCTCTGCCTCGATTCCGCGCACACCACGTCGATAGAAAACGCTTTTTCCAGTCCCGATATGGACAAACGTACGCTCAACCTTATTTCGCTTGCCGATCCGTTCAGCGCTTCCGATATTCCGGCCGACATTGCCGCCGGCGTTTTTCACATTGCGGGTCTTTTTTACGGTGAAGTCGGCGAAGACATGATTCCCTTCCTTGCCGAAAAGGGAAAAACGGCGCTCGACGTGCAAGCCGTGCTGCGGCACATCGACAACGGCACAATCGTTTGTAAAGACTGGGAACAAAAAAAACGGTACATTCCCTATGTACATTATTTAAAAGCCGACACGGCCGAAGCGCGCGTTATTACGGGCACCGACGATAAAGAAAAAGCGGCCGAAATGCTTTTCGATTGGGGGGCAAAAGAGATTGTCATAACCGAGCAAAAAGAAGTGCTCGTCTTCGACGGAAAAACGCACCGCCGCGCTCCGTTTAATCCTTCAAATCAGAACGGAAGGGTCGGCCGCGGCGATACGTGCTTTTTGTCGTACATTGCACGAAGGCTCACGCACGGAATTGAAGATTCCGCCCGG
Source organism: uncultured Treponema sp. (assembly GCA_905372025.1). GTDB lineage: Bacteria > Spirochaetota > Spirochaetia > Treponematales > Treponemataceae > Treponema_C. The sequence goes on from CAJPNP010000041.1 coordinate 12,094, forward strand.
TACGCCGCCGCGCTCACCAGCATAAAGATGGAAAAGCCGGGACCCTTTTGCGGAACCGTCGAAGATGTCGTCGAACGCATAAAAACGCAAGCGTACTGAACTGCGCAGCCGCTAAAACCGTACGGCGACTAAAAGCATACAGTCGTGTTAAACGCCGAGTTCCGGTTCTTACGCTTTTTCGTTATGAATAAACTCCGCCCATTTGTGATCGGCGTCGGCAATATGATTAAGGAGCCAGTTCCCCAAAAAGCTGCAAAATTCGGCTCCCTTTTGTTTATTGCCCGTTACCAAAACGGGCAGTCCGCGCTTTACTTGCTTTATAAAATCTTCATGCATTTTACGGTGCGTTTCGTATAAGGGGCAATCGTAGGCTTTCATGAATTTTTCTTCTTCGGAAAAATGATATTCGGTGTAGTCGGATAAATCTTTTATTATTCTTCCGATTTGCGCTTTGTAGTCGGCATCGGACAGCTCCAAGCTGTCTTTAAATTTATTCAAAATAAGCAGCAGCTTTTTATGATGCAAATCTATTTCGCAAAAGCCCACGCTTAAGTCATCGGTCCATTTAAAAAATGCATTTCCACTCATGGGCGAAGTATAGGGTGCTTACGCGCTCTTGTCAACAGATTTTCTAAAAACTTTCGCACACAGTACGGCGGTTTTCGAAAATCGGTATCCGAGCGACCTGTTCAAAAACCTTTTTTGCGCTTAAAAAACGCTTTAGCACCCTTTGCAATGCCGCCGCCGAAGGAATCTTTACGCCCCTCTTTAACGTCGATATGCATATGCGGAAGATTTTTGTCGCGGCGGGAACGCTCCAAAATATCGCGTGCGGCTTTGTGCGGCAAACTCACGAGTGAAAATGAGGGCCCCACGTCGATGCGGTCAACCAAACGCTGCGGAATGTTCAAAAGCGAGCTGAAATAATCGGCAATATCGCGCGCGTTAAAGCCGTCTTTGCGCCCCAAGCCGACATAGAGCCGCATTTGGTTCCCGTCGGAAAAACCGCCTTGCCGGGAACCGTCGCGCTGAAAGCCGGCACGCGCTGCGCGCGGAGCGTTCGTTCCCGAACGCCCGGCCGCTTTCGGTACCTTGTACGGCGTTATGTTTCCGTAGCGCGCGGGATTAAGTTTTTCTCCCAAAAATGAGGACAATACGGCGGCGAGCACCGTTTTCGCGTCCCGGCCGTCGCACAGTTTTTCGGCGGAATCCGCAAAAGAGCGCGCACCGGTTGCAGCAGACGCCGAAGCGGCCCCATGCGGATCCGCCTGCTCATCCGCCGAAACACCGCTTTGGTCTACCTCGGTAACGCTTTGTTCGAGCTCGGCAAAAAGGCGCTCGCGTTTGGCGTTCAACACTTCTTCGACGGAAGGAATCGGCTGCGCGCGCATTTCGCCCTTTATTGCCTTACGCACAAACTGTTTTAAAAATTCAAGTTTGCGCCGCTCTTCGGGTCTCACCAAGGTAAAGGCCAATCCTTTTGCGCCTGCCCTGCCCGTCCGTCCGATGCGGTGAACGTAGGTGGGGCCGTCAAAAGGCAGCGCGTAATTTACCACGTGAGTAAGCCCTTCTATATCGATTCCCCGTGCGGCAACGTCGGTTGCGACAAGGATTCTCGTTTTTTTTGACCGGAAACGCGCGAGGATTTTTTCCCGCTGGCTTTGCGGAATATCTCCGTGCAGCGCCGCAGCTTCGTAGCCGCGCTCGTCCAAAAGGCGCGAAACCGCATCGGCGTCGGCCTTGGTTTGCGTAAATACCAAACCGTAAAAATCGGGCGAAATATCTATCATACGCACCAAAGCTTCAATCTTTTCGCTTTCACGCACAAACCAATAGATTTGCTCGGTTAAAATCGGTTCCTCGGGCCGCTCTTCTTCTTCAACGATTTCGTAATCGCCCATAAACGCGGCGGCGATTTTTAAAATCGGCGGCGGCATGGTCGCCGAAAAAAGCAGTATCCTGCTGTCGGGATTCGCCTTTCCGAAAATCGCTTCGATATCTTCGATAAAGCCCATATCGAGCATTTCGTCGGCTTCATCGAGTATAAAATAATCGATGTGTTCAAGTTTGAGCGAACCGCGTTCGATGTGGTCTTTGATCCGGCCGGGCGTTCCCACAACGATTTCGGCTCCTTTGCGCAGGGCGCGCGTTTGTTCGCCCATAAATTGACCGCCGTATACGGCCGCAAGACGGGGGAATTTTCCGTCGGTAAACGATTGAATTTCTTTGCACACTTGCAGCGCAAGTTCACGCGTCGGCGTTAAAACCAAAGCCTGCACGCGGCCCTTGTCCTCGCGGATTGTCTGTACCAAGGGAAGCGCAAAGGCGGCCGTTTTTCCCGTTCCCGTGCGCGCTTTGGCGATAATGTTCGCATCCCCGTTTAAAAGGCGCGGAACGGCTAAAATCTGAATCGGTGTGGGGTTTTCAAAACCCTTCGCTTCGACGGCGGCAAGGGTTTGTTCATCGAGGCCCAAGTCCTCGAACGAGATTGTGTCCATATTCTTTTCTCCGCAAGTCTTTCCGGCCGCGTACAAAGAAAACGCCGATCGGTGCGCTCACCGCGTTTTACCGGCGTCTTCAAAACCTCTCCGCCGCTTTCCGGCGGGAACCGTAAGAAACAGGCGCTAAAAAGCGGCGCACTGCATCTTTCAAAACTCTGCTTTTCAGGAAAATTCCGAATACGGCACTCAAGACGTGTATGCGCTATAAAATATCGAAAAAAGCGAAAAAAGTCAACCGCGGATCTAAAATTAAGGAAACTGTCCGGTTTAGAATAATTCGCTGTGTGTGCCTATTCGCAAAGCCGTCAAAACCAAAATATCATTATCTTTTTTATAAATTAACACTAAATCGGGACGGATATGACAATCACGACAGCCTTTATAGTTTCCGACTAATGCATGGTCCCTATATTTTTTTTCAAGGGGTTTGCCGGTTAAAAGTTTTTCGATAACCATATCAACTTCATTAAGAACGCATTGATTCATAAGTTTACGATAGTCTTTTTTGAATTGGGTTGTATAATCAAATTTATATTTCATTGCGTCAAGCTTTTTTTTGCTTCTTCCCAAGAAACAAACGGCTTCCTACGCCCGCTTTTTATTTCATCCGTTATAAAATCAGCTTCTTTTATCGCCCGTACGGTTTCGTTGTTAAAATTATCCAGCCGTACATCAAAGGGGAAGCCTCCAGCCTGGATAGATTTTCTAAGGAACACATTGATTGCCGTAGT
>CAJPNP010000042.1 GCA_905372025.1 uncultured Treponema sp.
TTTTCCCGTCAGTATAACGGCGGCAGTTCTACTATAGTACCGGATGCTATGTTTTCAGGATCATCTATGTTGTTCGCATCCGCTATTACCCGCCACTTGCCCGCATCATTATACTCGCGGGCTGCCAGTGAGGCCAAGCTTTCCCCTTCCCTCACTACCAAGCGTTTCGTATGATCGGCTGATTCTCGCCGCGTATTTGACAATTGCGTTGCCGCCGTGGCATATTCCTTAAATACAACCTTCACTATCGCTCGCAATGGGGTTCCGTCATTCGTAAATAATGTATAGCGCTGCACCATATCTTCCAATACACAATCAAAACTTAACGTCCCCCATGAAAAACGCAATAAAGGCGGTCGGTGTTCTTGCGCATTTACAACCATTAATTCTTCCATCTGCCCCGTATACGATCTCACATCGCTTTTTTCTTCCGATGTATCAAAAAACAGCTCCATACTTAACCGTTTGCGCTCCCCGATCGTAAACTGTACCGGAGGTGAATCCATACCGAAGACGTTCTGTTCCGCCCACGGCGTCTTCTTCTCTATTACATACTCTTTCGGGTTGAATAACACCTCTATTTCTTTATTTGTATCAAGATTCGTTATTACCGCTTTTTCCAATGCCATTGCTTTCTCCTTTTATCAGTTTCCGTCAACCATTAAACCTTCATGCGTAATTTCGATGCGTTCAAGTGCAAATTCACTGCCTAAATTACTTTCCAAACGCGGACCTATCCAACGGCAGGGAAAAGCTCTAAAAAAGTTCCACCTTTTAAGCTCGTTGTTTTCGGTATCTTTTAAAATAATCGAACCGTTTTTTCGCTCGATTTTTTTATCTTCCAAAACCGTCGCCTTATACCACTCGAACAAAGCATTGTTATCCGTAATTCCTTTTTCCAAAATCAAATTGGGATAACGCGTGCGCCCATAGAATTTATGCGTCGATGTATTAAGTCCGCCTTCTTCAATCTCATACACATAGGTTTCCGCTTCAAGACCTTCACATTTTTGAAACCGTGCCGTTTCAATACCGTCAATTTCTACAGTAAATAAATATGATGTTATTTTACCGTTGTCCGCCATACAGCCTCCTAAACAAAGAATTTTTATACGTCCGCAATATATACGCTCGCTCCGTCTTTTTCCGCAGTTATTTTTATGGTAAAAAATTCAACGGGTTTTACGATTGCAATACCGACTTCAAAGGTTACAATTCCGTTATCTATATTTTCAACGGGATTCAGTTCTTCATCACATCTGACAAAAAAAGCCTGCTCCGAAGTGCTTCCCGCAAGATAGCCCTTCATCCATAAATCAAGCAGAAACCCCGACACTTGCCTGACCAAACGTTTACGCAAGTTTTTATCGTTCGGCTCAAAAACCGCCCAATGAGTGCCTGTTTTTATACTTTCCGCAATACGAGAAAAAGTTCTGCGCACATTTATATAACGCCAATCGGGATTTGATGAAAGAGTTCTGGCCCCCCAAATTTTTATTCCCTTGCCGGGAAAATATTTAAGTAAATTAACTCCCTGGTTATATAAAAACTCATACTCGCCGTCATTAACGCGTGTCGCTATTCCTACAGCCCCGCTTAAGATTATATTAGCGGGTGTACAAAAAACGCCTTTTTGCCCGTCCGTTGCGGCAATGCAGCCGCACACTGCAGCCGACGGAGGGATGCGTACGGTTCTTGCCCCGATGGCATCCAACGGATCAATAATGTCTATTTCAGGATAATAGGCAGCCGCATAAGGCGTATCGATTTTTTTTGCCCACTCGGCGGCTTCCAGAGGCTGAAAATCGGCAGGTATGTCCAGAATTGCAAAACGACCGGGAAAACGCTCGGCTTGACTGATGAGCGCATTTTGTACGACACGTATGTCGTTACGTTTTTGTTCGGTTGTCTTTCCGGCATTGTAAAGCAACCATGCGGCGTCCGGTACGGCAATAAGTGATATATCGTCACGACATTCAAAGCAACCTATCCCGGCATAATCTTCCGGTCCCTTATAAAACCCGATAAAATCTTTTGCCGTTATATCTGCAATACCGTCGTTACCGCCGCATGCATGTTGTGCAAAGATATTATGAACCATTCCGCCGCTATATGAAATAATACGCCCTAATGCCGAACGTTTATTTATATATTCTACAAAGTAACGTTCAGAATCGGGATTTATCGACAAATGTAAATAGGTTTCTTTACGGTCTTTACAGGCAAAAGCAAATGATATATATATTTTTTCAAGTTTTATATTTTCGCAAGAAATTTTCGTATGTGCGGAAAATTTTATCGACTCTGAAAAATATATGCGTTTTTTTTCTTTTTTCGTTATTGACGAGATTATGCGGTAATATTGTTTCCCCGCAAACATTACTTTTATGCAATCGCCTTTTTCCGCATCGATGTCCGTCAATTCAACCCATCTCCCGTCCGCATAATCAACGCTTTCGGGACGATTAAGTTTTTCCGGTTCATGCCATATGCGACAGGAAAGATAATTTCCCCACGTTCCTTCGGTTAAAGCTTGAAATTTTACCGTTCCTTTTGTCGTTTTTAAAGATATATCGGCTTTTTTTGCATTTTTTGTATTTGCAACACGAACAACAACACAAGACGTTCCCCCGCATTTAAAATAACTGTATACGGATAAAGCCAAAACTCCGGCACAGTCAAACCCGCCGAATATTTTTAAAAACATATCGAAATTTTGTATAAATACGGGACAGTTAAGCGGCCCGCGTTCGGTTATCCCGGCAAAAGCGGCTATACAATCCGTCCTTATTTGTAGGGGATTAAGTACATATTGCTGTTCGGAAACATAAATTCCGGGCACGGCCTTTGTCATTGATCTTTTTTACCCTTTTTCTTTTTTTTCATATCGGGAAGATATTTACAAAACGGACAACTATCCCAATTATCTTTCATAATACTGCCGCATACGCTGCATTTACGGCGAGTAATTCCCATGCGTTTTCGCAACGCTATTTTACGAATAATAGCCAATATAATCAGTAAAATCAAAAATAAAAGAATCGCGACAAATACAACCCAGCGCACCCAGCGCGGTACGGGTACTTTTACGGCAACAAAGGTTTTTTGCCCCTTTCCTTTCGCATCTCGCTCGTCAACGGTTATTTCCAAGTGGTGTACAAGATTATCCGCCTTAATATTTTTTATCGAATAGCGGATTATATAGCAATGGTTAATAATATCGGCCAATTTTTTAAGATTATCGGGAACGGTTTTAGGGAGGCTTGAATAAACATAGGTTCCGCCGGTAATCGATGCAAATTCATTAAGATTGCTTAAACTCTGATTACTCAAGACTCTCATACCGATTGCATATACGGGAATGCCGGTTTCGGCCAGTACGGTAATAAGCTGTTCTTTAGTAAAACGGCTATTTTGATCACGGCCGTCGGACATAACGATAATAACCTTACGAGGTGTTTTTCGCCGTTCGGCTTTACGAAGCACATTAATAAGCGAATCGTACACACGAGGCTGGCTTGAGGTAGCAACAACGCCGTTTATGACTCCAAGGTCAATGGCAGCTTTTTTTTGTTCTTCAAAAAGGGCAACGGCTTCGGTGCCGATACTATATAATGAAAGATAATCGTCATCTTTCATTATATCGATAAACTGCAATATGGCATTTTTCTGAAAGTCAAGCGGTTCACCGTCCATAATACCGTTATTGGAAAATAAAACGGTATAGTCTATCGGTTCTTCTTTCATTGTAAATGGAATAACCGATGTTTTACCCCTTATTTCCAAAGAATCGATACGTGTACTGAATAATGCGGGGGATAATCCCGTAACGGAATCGCCGCTCCGGTTTTGTATAACGACATAGGCTGTCATTGACGGATAATTTTTAGAAATAATCTGATCGATTTTGACGGCAAGTTCCGCTTTTTGTGTTTGCGCGAAAAGCACTGTTGTACAAAAAAAACTCATAAAGAAAAAAAATAAAGCCTTTGAGTGTTTATACATACCTGCTCCTACAGTAATTTTATTTTAAATAATTTATTACCGAGTAAAATAATATCTCCATCAATAAGCGTACTTTTTGCTTGTGTTTTTTTATTTATTTGTACCGGCTCTCCGTTTCCCAGATCAACAATAGTACATATATCGTCGACAACGGTTAAGTATGCATGTTGCCGGCTTAAACCGGCATCCAAAATACGGATTTCACAATCAACTCCGCTTCCCACAAAAGATTTACCTTCGTGTATTGTATAAAATTTTACAAATTGGCCTTCGTGTATCGCAACAAGCCAGCCTCTTAGCGGGGCCAAACATACGGGACAATATTTCCATGAACGATCGAGAATATGACCTTCTTTACAATGTTTATAACCCATTATTTTATTACTCCTTTACAGAAGTTGATATACCCAAACGGTTCCGGAATTATCGCGGCCGGCTTCCCCGATATGAAATTGTATTTCCGGCGACAAATCGCTTATTTCGCCTTCCTCGTATATTACAAACAAGTTTCGCCAGCGCTTTTTTGTATCGCTGCCTTCAACGGCCATAGTGCGGGGTTCGGTTCCCGCAAGCAAAACATCAACGGAATAATTTCCCTGATGTATATCGGTGCGTCTAATAATAAGGGTTTTTCGAGACTTTACAATATTCCGTAACTGGAATCGTACGCCGCCGCCTATCCAACGGCGCACGGTATCGTGTACGAGAGTTCCGTCCGGATAGAAAAAGGATTCGTTCGATGTTGAAGGATGGGAACAGTCAATCAGTTCGAAATTATGATTTTCGACATTTTCGGCTGAAGCGAAATTCAAAGTATCGACTAAAGTATAACGTTCTTCACCGAACAGTAAAATACGCGGCATGGTATAACTAATATATTTTATATCTTCACTGCCCACTTCTTTTGTTATCAAGGTTTGCCGTATACCGTCCATAACAGCTCTATGCATGCTTAAAATGGCATCCAGTTTTTCATAACTGTTATCATAGCTTTTAATCAAATCGCCGAATGCATACATCGCTTTACGGGCATCTTCATAACTGCTTTTTACCGTATATAGTTTTCCTTCATCTTCATGATCGCGCTCATATTCATCAATTTCAAACAAAATTTGATGATCAAGATCAAAAAGGGGTTGCACCAGGTGGATAACATCATCAAAAAAAACACCGGCACATTGTAAAATCATTTTCCCCGTCATTGCAACCGTTTGTAAATTCCGCAAAGAAACAATGGGTAAAACTTCATAGCTTGATGTAGCTACGGCACGGCTGTATTCGAATAATTCAATCAAGTATCTAAGCAAATAATCCGAAACGCCTTTTTTTATTCGAAATGCCCATGGAATAAATCGATAATCAAGCGTATTCTCTCCCGGATCGCAAAAATTGTCATTATTTGCAATTTCCGTAATACTGCCGGTTCCATCGTTCGATAATTTAATACGGGCAAGTTCTATTGAAAGTTCCGGATCTCTGATTTCAGACACAATATCGAGCTTTACACTCTCTAATTTTTTCTGATATCCTTGCAGATCGGCGTTTTCTTTATTTTGAAAAAAATCCTCAAAACGCTCCTCATATCTAATGGTAACATATACGACTGAAGGTATTTTAAATTTTTTCGGATCGAGAATGAGTACTTGCGGCTCGTATAAAAAAAGAGGATGCCCGATGCCGTCGATAGCCATCCCCCTGGCTACCAGTAGTGTTATAAGACCGCCTTTTGTTTTTTGTGCTTGTACCTGTAAAGAATCCAAGAAGCCGGGAACAATACCGAACCCGTGAAAGAGCTTATTGTACAGCAACTCTTTATTAAAATGATAATCCTCAAGCGAATTCCAATATGCCGGGCCGGCTTGCAATCCCGGGAAAAAATTTGCTCTTTTAAACTGTTCCAAGCGGTAAATCAATATAAGCTCCCTTACAAACTTATTCCGCTCTCCGTTCCCATAACGGTGTCCGAAGAAATAACGGTAGTATGACGTTTTTTACGTTCAGGCTTTTTAAAGCCGATAAAGCATTTTGTATGCACCGGTTTTTCTTGTCGCACGATAAGAGAAAGCCGGCGAACAAGCGCATCATCAAATACACTGCGTTCGACGGGAAAGTATACGGTAAAAAAATCAGTACCTAACGGTACATCAAAAAGGCTTGCCTCGGTTTCAGATGTATCCGATATTTCCAATGAAGCGTAAGGTAACACTCCTTCAAGTATTTGAGGAACCACCCCCGAAACTATTGCAAGATACATACGCAAACCGATTGCAGTTCCTCTAAAACGAAAAAGCGGAATTGCATATTGCAAAAAGCGTCTTACTTCGTCCTCTCCGCCCAATGTATCGAGATGAACTCCAAACCACTGCGCAAGAACAGTTAGGAAGCTTGAAGGGCATTTCATCGGACGAAATAATTCGTGCATATTATTAAGTGTTACGGCCGTATCATTATATATGTGTTGAAAAATCATTAAAAAATTACGCAAGAAAATATTATTTTGATAATTGGAGGGTAAATGACGTAAAGCATTATAAGAAGAAACTGTCAGCATTATTTTCTTTCGGATAGGATTACATGCACAACTCAAAACTTTAAAACATTCAGCATCAGTTTCTACAAATGTTATATCGATATCTTCAGGATCCAAATCGGGAATTATACGTAAAAGCCGATTTTTTGCGGTATATAAATCGAGCCCTATACAAAGAGAATTAAGATATGATTCATTATATATATCGTTTATACCCATCTTCTTACCGTTATGCGGGTCATATCTTTTGTATCGCAGTCTTGCTGTACGATACTATAACCCATATCTTTTATTTTATCCATTACGGTTTCATACGCATACTGGCGCGTAAGTTTATTTAAAAAACTTTCCTGTGTTTGCCCCGTAAAAGTTTCAACCGCCCACCAATCGGCAACAACTTCATAACGCTTACCGTTTCTTCTTATTCCGACCCCATATTGGCAGCCGGTTTTAATTTCCATTACACAATCTTCAATATTTTCATTCTTACCGTAGCCTTTTACCGTCAACAAAAGGTTTTCTTTCGATTCGGTATATTGCATACCCAAGGCTTCAAGGGCTTTTTTTAAGTAAACAAGATTTTGAATTTTTGTATCAATTTTTGAAACATGAGACATATTATTTCTCCTCTTTCACCTTTTCTCCCGTTTTTACGCGGATATAAGCGGTTGGGCCGATTTTGTATGAGAGAGAATCTATTTGACCCCTAAAGAAATCGCCGTATATTTCAATAATTTTATATGTGCCTATTATCTTTTGAAAATCGGCATCTTCTGCTATGTCACCGCTTACGCCACGCGCAACGCCGGTTTTATCCGCACCGAGGCGAACAAGGAAATATTTTTGTAATCCGTTTTCTTCCGAAACTTCAATTATCCTCATAACCGAATACACGGGTTCATATTCAATAACCGGTTTTACCACTACCGTACGGGGCAAGGGAGCAATCTCAGACAAGACAAGCGGATCTACTATCGTTATGCTTTTACAACCCGATAATAAACCAACAGCTATAATCCCGCTTATTAAAAACGGATATATCAGTTTAATTTTATTTTTGCAATAAATTCCAAGCATACTTACCTTCTTTATCCGTAAATATATGTTGTTCCGCATCCAGTAAAACATAATAGGTGTGCATTTTGCCGCTACGATTTATATATGGTTTGGAATCTATTGTATGCATTCCGACGGGAAGGAAAAAATAGTTTAAAGTATTCCACCCTATCAATCTGTCATTACAATAAAATGCGTTCCCCGATTCATTTAAAACCGGTACAAGATAAACGGAATCGGCAGGGAAAATTTTCTGTGCAAATAGCCAACATATTTCACGGTATGCGTCTATAAGGGACGGCAACGAAAAATTCTTAAGCGGATGTTTAACTGTAAGCACTTTTTTCCCTTTTGGTGCTTCAATTAAATCCGCATATAAAAATCCGATTTGTTCGGTTAGCTGTACGCGCCCGCTGATAATATAATCGGCGGCACTATGTGAAGAAAGTTTTACATCGGCAAATTCCTGAAAATCGGCCAGACGAAAGGTTTCAAACATATTTGTTGAGGACAGTATGTATCCTAAGAACAAGCTAAAATAATCGTCGCCGGCTTTTAAAGTGAAATCGGCTTGTTGTATAAAGGGCGTAGTAACAAATTCGAACTCTCCGCTGGTAAGTTCAACCAGTTTTAAAAATTCAAGTTGGAATTCCTGTATTAACACCTTTTTTTTGTGTATTTTTTTTGTATCGGTAAAATATCGAACGACAAATTCATCAAGGCATGAATTAATGACATTTGTTAGCTGCTTATTTTTGCTAAAAGATCGAATTACTTCTATCGGATAAGGAGATCCTTGTAGCGAATAAAATGCAAGTCGAATAATATAGGTTTGTTCGTTTTTAAAAATAAACGGCTTACATATTAAACTTAAAGGCACCGTGTATCGTTCTTCAGCTAAAGCTTGCAGTAATGCAAAAGGGGTTTCCGCTTTATTATTTAAAAAAGTAGCGGATAAATACTTATTCATCAAAACCGGCTTTACTTTATTTTGCATAACTAAACAACGTATCAGTTGCCGGTTAAAATCATTTAATAATTCGAGCGGAACGCCGGAAGTCGCAGAGGCCGGTAATACAACAACAGCGGGTAAAGTTTCAGGCATAGCAGAATATCTATCTTGCATATCCGTAACAATCCGAACCTCCGTCATTCGCTCTTTTATTCCGGTTGCAGAAAGCGGAAAAGAACAAAACAGCACCGCATATACTATTCCCCAAAATCTTACTGTAAGTTTCATACCGTTCTCTCCGCTATCTGCGTATTCTTTATGCCCAGTCGGCATTTTCGTATACAAGAGAAAGAGTTTCTTGTATAACACCCGTTTCACCGCTGTTCATATCGGACATTGTCCATCCGCACGGGACACAGTTGTACAGGTTGCGCCGTTGAATTTCGGTTGTTCCGTCCCTATCCATAAACACAATGGAAACGGATTTTTGCTCCGGATTACCCCGTTCAACGGTTTTCCACCATTCTTTTAAAACTTTGTCGCGCGGATCGGCATTACGAACAAGTTTGACTGTATCGTACTTTACTTTTCCGACTACTTTACGGGGATTTTTATCCATACCGCCCATATCATCGGAAACTTCCGCAACGGCACCTAAACCGGAAACGGAAACAAAGTTTCCGTAATCGATTCCGTCAACTTCGACCTTAAAATAGGTCTTTGTGGTAGGCAAATAATCAGCCATGTTCTACTCCTTTCGGCCGTCGGCCAAAAAATTATTCTTCTCCCAAGGTTTTCTGCGATACCCTGAAAACTACAAATTCCGCAGGTTTTGCCGGAGCAAGTCCGAGCTCGATAACCACATAACCGGCATCAATAGATTCGGGTGGATTAAGCTCATCATCGCAACGGACATAAAAAGCTTCCTCGGGCGTATCCCCGAATAAAGCTCCCGAACGCCAGATGTTCAGCAAAAAGGCGGTAATATTTCTGACGATTTTTTTCCACAAATCTCTTGTGTTAGGCTCAAACACAACCCAGTTCGTTCCGTTTTGCAAAGCCTGTTCAACCATACAAAACAAGCGGCGAACGTTTACATACCGCCATTCGGGATTTGAACTGATTGTCCGTGCACCCCAAACACGGATTCCCTTTCCGGGAAACTCTCTAATACAATTTATCCCTTTCGGATTAAGCAATTCCTGTTCGGCATCGGTTAAGTTATATTTTAGACCTATTGCAGTACGAAAAATTTCATTTGCCGGAGCTTTATGTACGCCGCGAGTACTGTCTACACGGCTATATACTCCGCACAACCCGCCGGACGGAGGCGCATATACATTTTGGTCGGCTACCATGTCGTACATTTGTATCCATGGAAAATAATACGCACCCAATATTGAATCGCGTGGGGTTGGAATCGAATCAATACCTTTTTCAAGCGTTTCAGGTGAATCCAATACGGCAAACCGAAATCGGTTTTTTTCACAATGCGATAAAATCGCGTCTTGCGCAGCAGGATCGGTTACTCCCGGCGCAGCTACAAGCGCTATCTCAGGAATTGTATCAAATAAAAACAAACCGCTTTTTTTACCGACACCTTCATCCGCTCCGATAATCAGCTTTGCAATATTTGCAGGATTCTTTACTTCGAGCGGAACTGTTGTTTCCGACGTTTCTTTAGTTTCCTTACCGTCTTTTGCTTCTTTTTTTTCAGCAGGTTTGGTTTCCGGAGCCGCCAAGTTGTTTATAAAACATTTGGTTCCTCCGTTTTGAAAAAACTGGTATACTGCGTGTCCGAGCCAACCGCCGGTATGCATACCTCCGAAGATTTTCGTATACTGCGTCCAGTTTGTAACAAGAACCGCCTCATTTATAGGCCCCTTCTCCGCAACACCTAAAAAACCGGCAATATTGGTCGCTCCGGCCTCAATCGGTTTTGACCCGCCTTCTATTTCTTCCACATAGACACCGGGTGTTTGATACGTTGGCACATTTGCCTCCTTAATTATTTTTCTTTATGTACTCTTCATTTTCTTACTTCGAATATCGCGCTCCTCAACACGTTTAAACGGCATGCCTCTTTCCGAATTTATCCCCGATTCTATTTTATACAACAAATGAATAATCGGCAAAGCATTTGTCTGAATATTCGTATTAATATTACGAACACACGGCTCTATAAAAAGATTCTGCGACGTGTTCCCATGCCAGTTATATGCTTCAAGCGGAATAACGGTTGTATCCTTTAAAAACGCTATAATAGAACCGGCAGCCTGTAATGCACGGGCATATGAGCGCGCATAAATATGAATACCTACAGTATACACAACAATAGTCGGTAAGTCAAAGAGCGCTTCATTAACCGTAATACGCTGTCCCGTTTTATCCGACTGCAATTGGCATAAATCACATATATCCGAAGCTACAATAACCTGATTATCATCTGATATGACGGGAGGATTTTTATCGGCAAGTGAAAACAGATTTTCTTCTTTACCGCGTTTTTCAAGCAACCGCAATAACTGTGAGTATCCGTATTGTAACACCTCGTACTGCTTCATTTTATATCCCGTCGATTTTCAATTTGTATACCCGTTAAAAATGGAAATTCATCCGCCTTCAGTATTATTTTTTCGCCGGTTATATTCAAGTCTTCATCCGTTAAAGTTACGGCTTCCACAGATAAAATACCTTCGATTTTTTCCAATTGCTTAAGTACCGCACCGGCAGTTACCGCCTTTCCCTGCTCCCAACCGTTACCGCTGCCGCCAGATAAAACATGAAAATAAGTATATAAATTGGCAGTTATGTTCTTTTTCATCCTTTCCGTATCGAGCACATCGCTTTTAAAAGACAACGAAAGCGAAATTGAAAAAGAACGATAAACGGGAGCTTGCACCCGAATACGAGTTCCGACCAATTTACGCTCGTCAAGATATGCCGTAACCCGCCTAAGAAGTTCGCGCGAAGGAATAAGCTTTTCGTTCAAAGGTGTATCGTTTAATTGTACGGGAATAATAACGATGCAAATCTCATCATGCAAATTTTTCTCGTTAAGACAGCATGCTCTTCCAACCGATGCGGAAGCTTCATGTGACAACCACTCAAAATCTTCGGCCGTAACAGCGCGTTGCAAACTTTTAAATACCCCTGCCGCTCGGGATTTTAAACTGTCGATATTTTCCATATCCGAGCCGCCTTCCGCCGGGAAGGGATTATTACAAGCGGCAATAAACGGAATATTTTGCGATAAAATACGCAAGGTATTGCCTGCGACATTCCCGACAGCACCTCCGCCGGTTTCATAAAAATCAAGGCGGATATTAAATTTCTTTCTTACCGGACTTACACCGTGTTGTCCGTCTCCAAAATGGATTTTATTCGCTTTGTAATCAACAACAAAATGCCTCGAAAACGGCGTTGAATTATAGAAATTATCGACTTCCGTATAAGGTACCCATACGGCTTCCCCATCTTTTGTATACGGTTGAATATTACCGTCTGCCTTTATCGATGCGAGTTCGTTGGCGGAAGGAATTGAACCTTCATCTACGGAAACCCTTACTCCGGGCAAAAGCGGCCCGTGTGCAGGCGTAATAACTTGGCCCGGCGCGCCGGTGCCGGATCCTGCAATTTCATTTATATACGTTTTAGCATTTTTCGCATACACGGCATTCAATATAACCGCCTCTATTTCCGGTTGTTTTTCAAAACTTCCGGATAAAAGAGTAACTTTAAGCCAAACGAGTTTTTTGCCGAATTCTACAGAATAAGTCATATCCTGTGGAACGGTAAATTCTATAAAGCCCGACTCATGAAAGGAATCGGTAAAATCATGTAGTGAAAGCACCGTCCAATCTTTTCCATTCCAATACTGCCACAACATATCGGCAAAACGTTTTTGCTTTACAGGCTTTTCTTTTAATAAGGTATTAAAAGCCGAAAAATGCTCGTTTTTCGGCTTTATCGACAAGGTTTCGTCAATTTTAATATATATTGCCGTATCTCCTTGAGGAAATTGAGATGAGAACCCCAAAAACAATGTAGGATTCCCATCGGCAAAAACATCAAAAAGCAGAGTTTCTTGAGCTTGCGGCGCACAAAGCCCTTTTAAATTGTGCCACGTAAAATTCGTGTTTGAAAAAAGCACGGACGGCAATTGCGGTTTTATTTTATATAGTAACCGTATTTTAGAGAATAACGGTGAATGTACTTTTTTTGAAAACTTCCATAACCAATTATTTTTTTCATCGCGGACATATTCTCCGCCTACGGAAAAATCCTTTGTTTGAATTCGTATTCGAAGCCAATAACGTTCATCATTATTTACCGAAACAGGTTTTATATTTTTCGGGACGATAAATCGAACTTCCCCGGATTGTTTAAAGTTAAAAGTACCGTCTGAAAATGCATCTTTTTCATTAAGTCGCTGCCAACCGTTGCCGTCCCAATATTCATATGCAAAAACCGCATCTTCATTTTCTTCGCCGGTAACATACAATTCGCTGAACATAAAATTAATGCACAGTTCCGTACCGATATTATCATATATACCCTGTGCACCGATATAGAAAACTTCATTATATGCGGGCAATTCGGAAAACAAACGGAAATCGGAATTCATATCGGTTAGCGAATAAGCGTTTCCCCAATTATTCATACAAACATCGGGAACAAAGCCCATTCCGCCGAAAAGTATCTGCAAAGAAAGACCAAGCACGGAAAGTGTTTTTTTATTTGCCGGTACGTCAGAAAGAACGGCACGGATAAATGTATCTTCTATACCGTTCACCGTACAAGGAACAATTATGTCCGGACATTGCAAATATATTGTGTTATCTTTTTTGAGCCCATTTTTATATGCAGTATGAGATTTTAATTGTCTCCAAGACCGACCATCCCAATATTCCCAATACAAATAATTAACTATTTCATCTTGCACAGACGATACTTCTCGCGCAGAATTAAAACTTACTTGCAAATAATTATCGCCCGACAGATAAGAGAAAAGCGGAGAGGCAATATATAATGTGTGTTCAACCGAATTCTGCGAATCGAAAAGTATAAAGGGAATTAATGAACCATCTTTGCAAAAATCGGTCCATTTCTCACCGCAGCGGTTTATGCACGCAACAAGTTCATTGCCGTGTACTTGTACTTTTTTTTCGGTTTCAAAAACGCAGGTGTCGTCCGCCACAAGGGCCGCTACTTGTGTTCCGCTTTGTACGCTTACAGACTTTTTATAGCCTTCCACAGGGAAAAACTGAATTACCGCACGCGCAGGCTGAGGAGGAACCAGCGAAAGTCCCATAAGTTCCAAAAGCGATAGATATGTTTTTTCAGGAACTTTATTAAGCCGATACAAAGTCATTTCGGTCATCCAGGCGAACAGCTCTATAAGCGTAATTCCGGGATCCGTAGGATTATGATTCGTCCATTCGGGACAATAGCGGGGAATAAGACGAATTGCTTCGGCAACTATATCGTCAAAAGTTCTGTCATCTAAGTTGATATTGGGAATCAATTTCGCCTTTCTCCAAATAAAACGGATATACCATATTAAAAAAAGTATTAACCGACCGGATTTCATAGTCGATATGAATATTAATACATATCGGGTTATCGGGAGCAATTTCTCCGGTAACATTCTTTAGAATTACACGCGGCTCCCAACGGATAATTGCCTGCTCGATATAGTGAATCGCTTGAGTAACGGTACGCGGCGAATTCGGAGAAAAAACCATTTCGTTAATGGCACAGCCGAAATCGGGACGCATAATACGTTCTCCGGGAGTTGTGCTCAAAATAATACGAATCGATTCTTCCACACTCTTTTCGTAGCTTGACATAAGAAGACCGCCTCGCACATCGGCGGCAACAGGGAACGCCCAACCTTTACCCAACAAATTACGGTTCATTACGAGTCCTAACCATACCTCATATACAGTTTATCCTTCTAAAATCGTTTTTGTCAATAACACATCAGTGCTTTTATATACAAAGCGATAATTTTACTATATAATGACATCAGATATGGAGGTATGCTATGTTTTCTCAATTTGTTCTCGGATCCGTTTCAGACAATCAGGATCCCGATAACCTTCATCGAGTACGAGTGAGTATACGTGAAGGAAAAGAAGAAAATTCCGAATGGCTTCCCGTTGTTACTTCATATGCGGGAGAAAATGCAGGACTTTACTTTTTGCCCGACATAGACGATCAGGTTCTTGTTATTTCGCTTGATGAAGAAAACAAACAAAAAGCCGTCTTGGGATCAATATGGGATAATAACACGTCCCCTCCGGAAACCGGTGAAAATACCGATGCAGACTTAAATCAAGATGGGAAAAATGCTTTGTGTTTTTTTAAAAGTCGTTCAGGCGCCATGATTATATTTGATGATACGAACGAATCCGAAAAGATACAACTGATTTCTTCCGATCCGGAAACACGGCTGGAATTTTCTGCCGCCGATGAACTGACCGTATTTTCTTCAGGGAAAGACCTCGCATTGCAAGCCAAAAAAACTCTTACTTTTGATGCCGAAAAAATAGAAATAAAAGCAAGTAAAAAGCTCAGTTATAAAAGCGAAGGCTTGCAATTAAAAGCTTCCAAAAAACTTAAAATGAATGCCGATAAACAGGTTTCCGTAAAAGGCTCCGCTATTAAGCTGAATTAAATCCGTAAACTT
>CAJPNP010000043.1 GCA_905372025.1 uncultured Treponema sp.
CCCCCCCCCTAAAAAATCGCCGTAACCGCCGACGCCGTTCCGCATAATTATCCGCAATCTTGATTTTCCTTCGTTCATTCGATACAATCGGTTTTATGATTGTAATGAAATTCGGAGGCTCTTCCGTCGCGTCGGCCGAACGTATCCGGCATGTCGCGTCGATTATCGGAGCGTACAAAGACAAAAAGCCTGTCGTCGTATTGTCGGCAATGGGCGACACAACCGATCATCTTTTGCGCGCAGCCGATGAAGCGCTTGAGGGCAAGACCGATATCCGCAGCATTCAAAAGCTGTATACCGATACCGCGCGCGATTTGGCTTTGGACGAACAGACGCGGAAAAATATAAAAGAGCTTTTCGACGAACTGAAAGCGCTGTTAACCGGAATTTCCATGCTGCGCGAATTGACAAAGCGTACCCGCGATTATTTGGTGTCGTTCGGAGAACGTCTGAGCGTGCGGATTGTCGCTTCTTTTTTGAACGTGCAGGGAATAAAGGCGCGCTTTTACGACGCATGGGATGTCGGTTTTATATCCGATTCTTCTTTTATGAATGCGGAACTTTTAAAAGACGTGTGGCAAAGAATTCCCCAAGCGCTCGGCAAGTACCGCGACGGAAAGGATTCCGCCGTTCCCGTCGTAACCGGTTTTATTGCAAAGGATGCGGACAGCTGCATTACGACACTGGGCCGCGGCGGAAGCGATTTAACGGCAACCATGATCGGAGCCGCGATGAAGGCTGAGGAAATCCAAACGTGGAAAGACGTTGACGGTATTTTAACCGCCGATCCGCGCATTGTAAAAAATGCGAAAACGGTTCCGTTTGTAACTTATGAAGAAGCTGCCGAACTCGCTTATTTTGGTGCGCAGATTTTGCATCCGCGTTCCATGGCGCCCTGCCGTAAAGCCGGCGTTCCCGTGCGCGTAAAAAATTCGTATAACATACAATCGGAAGGTTCTCTTATTACGGAAAAGCACCGCAAAAAACCTTCACCCGTGCGCGCCCTTACCGCGGTAAAAAACAGCACGCTCATCGATATAGTTTCGACGCGCATGCTCGGCGCTTCCGGTTTTTTGGCGCATATTTTTAACGTGTTCCTTAAATACGGCATAAGCATCGATGTTATCGCGACAAGTGAAGTGTCCGTTTCGCTTACGGTACATACGGACGCCGATTTGTCGGGCTTGCTGCACGAACTGAACGGGATTGCCGAAACGAAGATAAAAACGGGAAAATCCATTATTGCGATTATCTGCGATGCGGCACATTCAAGTTCCATTCTTGCATCGGCTTTCAGCGCGCTGGCAAAAGAAAATATAAACCCCGAAATGATAAGCCAGGGAGCGTCGAAGGTGAACATAAGTTTTATCTGCGATGACGCCGTTGCCGATAAAACCGTGAAAACTCTTCACGCCGCTTTTTTTGAATAAAGGATTAATAAAGAATTTTTTTACGGGAGAAGCTTGTGAAAATTGCATTATCCGGTTACGGAAAAATGGGACGCATGGTTGAACGCGCAGCAATTGAACGCGGTCATACGATTGTGCTGAAAGCCGATACAAAAGCTGCCGATGCCGACAAAATATCGTCCGCTGCGGAACTTGCCCGGGTGGTAAGCGCAAGCGGTGCCGACGGAGTAATCGATTTTACGCATCCTTCCTGCGCTGCCGAGAATATTTTTTCGCTTGCGCCGTTGGGACTTCCGATCGTCGTCGGCACCACCGGCTGGTACGACAAACTCGAGGATTTGCGCGCCGCTTTAACGCAGGGCGGAAGTACGCTTTTTTATTCGCCGAATTTTTCGATCGGCGTTAATTTATTTTACCGCATAGCCGAATACGCTTCACGCTTGATTTCCTCTTATGACGAATACGATACGGCCGTCCTCGAAACGCACCATCGGCACAAAGCCGACAGCCCGTCCGGCACCGCGCTGGAAATAGCCCGCGCCCTTATGCGTGCAAATCCGGCAAAAAAAGAAATTACGCTCGGTGCCCTGCACGGCGCACCGAAAAGCGAACAGCTTCACGTTGCGTCCCTGCGCGTTGGCAGCGTTCCCGGAACGCACAGCGTATTTTTCGATTCGCCGGCCGATACGATTGAATTAAAGCATTGCGCGCGCAGCCGCGAAGGTTTTGCTTCCGGAGCGGTGCGTGCCTTTGAATGGCTCGTCGGCGGCCTTAAAAACGGCAGTGTGCAAAAGGGGCGCGCGTACACGATGGACGACATGCTTTCGTCCCTGTAGGGGCAAAATGAAGGAAGGCGGCGGAACGGAATATGCTTGCAAAAATATTTTTACGGCCTAAAGAAGAAGTCGAAATCAGACAGGGCTTCCCCTGGGTTTTCGATAACGAAATAGCTTATATAAAAGAAAACAAAGACGGTGGGAAAATTCCCCTCGCAGAAAGTTCCGTTGCCGACGGGTGCGCGGTGAATGTGTTTTCATCGTCGGGGCAATATGAGGGAACCGGCATTTTAAATAAAAAATCGAAAATCGCCGTGCGCTTTTTAGCCAAAGATTCCTCTTCGACCGGTATTTTCGACCGCGCCTTTTTTGAAAAAAAAATCGGCGATGCGCTTTCCCTTCGTGCGCCGCTTTTTGCAAGCGAAGATTCCTGCCGTTTGATTTTCGGTGAAGCGGATTTTTTGCCCGGCCTCATCGTCGAGCGCTATGTCGATATTCAAAACCGCGTATACCTTGTCGTTCAGTTTTTGGCTTTGTGTACGGAAATATATCGGGATATTATTATCGATATTTTGAACGAAACCTGCCGCCCCTTCGGCATATACGAGCGCAGCGATGCGAACATACGTTTAAAAGAAGGCTTACCTCTTCGCGCCGGCTGGATAGGCGATGAAAGAAGCGGCGTCATTACGATTCGCGAAAACGGCGTCCTGCTGAACGTCGATATTGCGGCGGGACAAAAAACGGGATATTTTTTGGACCAAAAGTTTAACCGTCAACGCGCCGCACTTTTGGCAAAGGATAGGGAAGTGCTCGACACCTTTACGCACACGGGTGCCTTCGGTTTAAACGCCGTTAAGGGCGGTGCAAAAAGCGTAACCGCCGTCGACATATCCGAAGACGCCGTTAAAACGGTAAAAGAAAACATTGCCCTGAATGAGGCCGAAAGCCGTATGAACGTTATTCAAGCCGACGTATTCGACATTCTCAAAGAATACGAACAAAAAGACCGCTTGTTCGATATGATAATTTTGGATCCGCCCGCTTTTGCAAAAAACGCAAAAGCGCTCGATAAAGCCTACGGCGGCTACAAAGAAATAAATTTGCGCGCGATGAAGATTTTACGATCCGGAGGCATATTGATAAGCTGCTCGTGTTCGCAGTTTATGGATTCGGCTTTGTTTTATTCCATGCTTACACATGCCGCATCCGATGCAAAACGGACGGTACAAATTGCGGAAAAGCGCGGCGCGGGCCCCGACCATCCTGTTCCGTTGGGCTATCCGAAAGCCGAATATCTTACGTGCGCAATATGCCGGGTGCTTTGACGTGAACAGGCCGATTTTGCCCGAAGGCGCCGACTGCATCGTCGTTTTGGGGCCTACCGCAGTCGGAAAAACTCCGCTTGCCGTCCGCCTTGCCGAGCATTTGAACGGGGAAATCCTTTCGGCCGATTCAAGGCAAGTGTACAAGGGCTTGGACATCGGTTCCGGAAAAGATTTGGACGAGTACACGGTGCCCTATCATCTTATAGACATAACCGATCTTTCGCATGAATATTCCGTCTTCGATTATCAAAAAGATTTTTTTCCCGCTTTTAACGATACGCTTTTGCGCGCAAAAATTCCGGTCATTGCCGGCGGTACGGGGCTTTATTTGGATTCGGTTGTGCGCTCTTATGCGATGCGACGCGTTCCCGAAAATCCCGCCCTGCGCGAAAAACTTGCCGTTCTTTCCATGGATGATTTAACCGCGCTCCTTTATAAACTGAAGGCTGCTGCGGGAAGCAAGGTTCACAACAGCACCGATACCCTTAACCGAACCCGCCTTGTGCGCGCCGTGGAAATCGAAACCTATAACGCGGAGCAAACTGCTTTGCGACAAGTTCCGCAGCCTGAACCGCAGCGGACAATACATCCCTTTATCGTCGGTACGACCTTTCCGCGCGATATGCTGCGTTCCCGCATACGCAAGCGCCTAAAAAGCCGGCTTGAAAACGGCATGATAGAAGAAACCGAAGCGCTTCACCGCTGCGCTCCCGGCTTGAGCGAGGGCGCAAGTTGGGAACGCTTGGAGCGCTTGGGCTTGGAATACCGTTTTGTATCGCAGTACCTCCGCGGCCTTATAACTTCCCGTGAAGAATTGGAAACGAAACTCGGCATTGCGATCGGACAGTTCGCCAAACGGCAGGAAACATGGTTCCGCGGTATGGAAAAAAAAGGCGTACGCATTCATTGGCTCGAACACGGCGGAAGTGAAAAAGATTGTTCCGTCGAACGCCGCTTTGAGCAAATCGTCCGGCTGTTGCAAACCGGTTCCGTCGGCGCACTTTAGCCGATACGTTTGAGAAATGGCGGGAAGAGTGTGAAAGACGTTATCGCCTTGTACAACAAAAAGCGCTCCGTTTTCGCATCCGGTGCGACACCGTGTGTCCCCTGTGCGCCCGCACAGGATACGGCCGCGCCTGCGCAAAAAATGCGCCCCCTTGCCCTCGTCATTCCCGCATGTGCCGAATATCCCGATATACTCGATACCTTTGACAGCATAGAACGCTCCATAAAGCGCGCATATGGGGAATCGGGCCGTACGCTAAACGCCGAAGGCTGCACGGTTATCTGCATTGTAAATAACCGCACAAACGCAAGCGGCGAAATAAAAGAAAACAATCATACGCTTATAAAAGCTGCAGTTCAACGCGGCATTACGGTACTTGATGCCTGTTCAAAGGGGTACGAGTTGTCCGAAAAAGAAGGCGTCGGTACGGCCCGGCGCATCGGTATGGATTATGCGCTCAAAAACGGAGCCGAAGTGATTGCCTGCATGGATGCGGATACGCTTGTAAGTTCCGAATATGTTTGCGCTTTGCATGATTTTCGTTTACAGTGTGCCGATGCGCTGCTTTGCGGAAAGCTGCCGCCGGCAGGAGCGGTAACCGGTTTTACGCACCAAAAGGCTCCCGATTCGGATATTCAAAAGGCGATAGATTCTTATGAGTTTTTTATAAAAGAACACAGCGCGCGTTTGTTCAAAACAAAAACGCCGTTTTATCCGTACGCTTTGGGCCCGTCGATTGTGTGCTCGGCGTGGGGCTATGCGGCTTCGGGCGGTATGCCGAAACTTCTTTCCGGCGAAGACTTTTATTTTTTGCAATCTCTTATAAAATTGAATATTCAGCACGCTGCAACGGCAGGTCAAAGTACTGCAGCGGCGGCAGGGCAAACCGATGCGCCGCCTTTTGTGTTTCCCGAACTTAACTGCACCGTGTATCCTCAAGCGCGCCTTTCGCAGCGTACGTTGTTCGGTACGGGACAAAAACTCGGCGCACTTGTCGAAGCAAGTGCCCTTGTCGGAGGTTTGGGAAAAGGCTTAAGCGCGCATGTAGGGGGACAGGCGGCAGGGCAGGCGGCGGGAGCAGCGGCTTTTTCCGGCAGAGAAGGGCGCATTCAAAAAGAAGCGCTGCTGTATCCGGATTTTGTATATGAAAGGATTAAAGATTTTATCGGCCTGTTTTATGCGTCGGCGGATACAGCGGATAGGAGCAAAGCTTTTTTATCCGACTGTAAGTTTGCGCTGCCCGATGTGTACGATTTTTTGGAGAGGGAACGCTTTCCCTCCGTATGGGAAAAGATGTGCCTGCAAAACCGCAAAGAACGAATCGGGCTTGAGCGTGCCTTTCATATTTGGTTCGACGGCCTAAAGATTTTGCGGCTCATTCACTTTTTGACGCGTGCATAATTTATGCGCTGACAACGGCGACTTGCGGAATTTCAATTTCGGTTAAATAACCGGTTCTGATGCAACTGTCGAAAAGTACTTTGCTTATAAAATCGGTTACGATCTCTTCGTACCCGTCTTTATCGCGGACTATGCGGATGACAAAGCCGTCGTCAAGTTCTTTTTCAACGGTTAAATAATCGTTCGAATTGTGACTTTTTAATGCATAAGACTTTTTCATACTTCCTCCCGATATTTATATTATTATTTTCGGATTTTGCGGCGCAGATGTTAGCATTTTTTCGGTTATTTGTGCTATATTCATAGTATGATTTTTGCCGATGCTCACCTTCACATTACGGATTTGGCTTTTTGGCAGCCGCTTTCGGACGGACCGAATATTTCTCCCGTATGTTCGTGCGCCCATTCGGAAGATGAATGGAAGCGGCTTTTGCGCGTCGCCGAAAAGTATCCCGGTATTGTTTTGCGTTCGGCCGGAGTTCACCCCCAAAATCCCGATAAAAAACATATGGACTTTGTACTCGGCGCGCTTGAAAAAAACGAAGCCGATGCGATAGGGGAGGCGGGCTTCGATCTTTACAGCGACGAGTTTTCTTCGCGCGTAAAAGAGCAGGAAGAAGTATGGGCTTTGCAGCTTGAAGCGGCACAACGGTATGAAAAACCGATCGTGATTCATTGCCGTCGCGCGCTCGACAGGATTTTCCGTGATGCGAAAAAATTGGCAAAGTTAAAATCGGTTGTATTCCATTCTTTTGCGGGTTCCGATACCGAAGCGCTCTCTTTGATTAAACGCGGCGTGAATGCGCATTTTTCGTTCGGCAAGTCGCTTTTAAACGGAAATAAGCGCGCCCTGCGCTGTGCGGCACAACTTCCTTTCGACTTGCTTCTTGCCGAAACGGATGCGCCCTGGCAGACCTTAAAAGGCGAAACGGCCACCGACCCTGCGGACATAAAAAAGGTATATGAAAAAATCGCGTCTTTGCGCGGCGAAAATCCCGCAGCGGTATGCGAACGGCTGTATAAAAATTTTAAAAACGCGTACGGATTAGTTTAAATTCCTTTTCGGTAGAATCGTAGACAAACAGCAATTCTTCAATATGTTCCTGTACATTGCCCTGCGTTTTGCCGCGCAAAAGGTTTTCGGTTTTTTGCGCCGTTTCAAAAAGCGCATGAGCGCCCAAAGAACCGGCCGCTCCTTTTATGCGGTGAACGTAGGCTGCGGCTTCCGACAAATCTTCCTTTTGACACAACTTTTCGAGCGCCGCCTTATCGAGCTGAATTTCGGAAAACCAGCAGTCGAGTAAATCCTTGTACAAACTTACGTCGTTGTCCAAATCACGAATTGCCTTCTTGTAATCGACTAAAACGAATTCATTCGTCATCGGAACACCTTCCTTGATAAAATATTCTAGTATATATTCGTTTTTTTTGCTATACTCGCCTGTATGAAAACGAAGCTGATTGTTTTAAACTACGCGGTGCATGCTCTGTGCGCTGTTTTCGCTCTTTTGCAATTTTCCGTTGCCGCCGATATTTCCGCAGCGGCTTTTATTTTGTGTGCGGCCTTTATCGCCTTTTTAACGATTACATCCTCCGCCGTGTTTACGCTCAAAAAAGTGAAAAATTATCCGATTGTATATAAATTGTATCAATACGTTCCCTTTGTGCTTTTGGCGGGCTTTATTATGCGCCGTGCGGGCGGCACGGCTTTGCCGTATGTACTGGATATGATTTCCGTCCTTTTGTGGCTTGCTGCTTCGATTTTATCCGTAACAATGCTGTATCATTTGAATTCCAAGCGCGTGTTTGTTCAAAATCCGGATTTTGCTCGAGCCGTAGCGGAGGCCGGTTTGGTTTCCGTCAAAAACGAATTGCTGCCGAAAAAAAGACACGGGGGCATGAAATTCATTTTTGAAGCGCTCGATTGGATTGACGCAATCGTGCAGGCCGTGTGTACGGTCATTTTAATCAATATTTTTATTTTTCAGCTTTACGTTATTCCGTCGGAATCCATGGTGAGCGAATTTTTAATCGGCGACCGCGTCATCGGTTTTAAAACCGCGTCCGGCCCGAAGTTTCCCGTATCGGATGTCGGACTTCCCGTTTTGCGTTCGTACAAGCGCGGCGATATTGTAATTTTCCGCAATCCGCGTTATCCGCAGGACAATAAGTCCGAAGTTAAAACCTTTATTTCGCAGATGGTGCTTATGTTTACGTTTACAAAGGTGAATTTAAACGTTGACGAATCGGGCGAAATAAAAGCCGATCCGCTCGTAAAGCGCGTTACGGGGCTTCCGGGAGAACAGCTTGTTATGCAGGACGGCGTACTGTACAGCCGCACTGCAGCGCAGACCGAATTCCGTCCGGTGAAAGAAGATGCGCGGTGGGCCGAATGGAACCTTGCTTCGCTTCCTGCCGGGACGCAAAAGAAAATCCGCTACATTCCCTTCAGCGCCGAAGAATACGAGCGCATGACCGCGATTGAACGGGAAAGGCGGGACATGAACTATGAATCCGTTATTGAAGAAGCGCGCTCGCTGAGCCACCGTTTTGCCGCCGAGAAAAAAAACTTGTCCGCCCTTTCGCCTGCCGGAATGGGCGTTCCCGATCTTGTGAACGAAAACATGATGGAAGTGCTTTCGTTTTTCAGGCAAAGCGACACGCTTATCCGAAAGCTTCTTCTTTCCGACGGCGGCGAATTGTGGTTCGATTCGTTTATGACCGACTGGGCACAAAGTTTTGACTTTGCTTCGGGCGGCCCGTTTGCGCACGGCGATATGTATGCCGAAGCGATGTTCCGCCAAAATCTTGCATTAAAATTGACCTTCGGGCGCATTGCCGTGCGCACCGCCGAATTGATGAACAAGGGCGTGAGCGCCGCACAGCAGGCGAGCGACCCCGAGCGGCTGCTGTATTTAATGCATGCGCAGGATTTGGTTGTGTATATTTCGTATATCAACGACAAGCGCAATATGTGTGTGTTCCCGCCGAATAAGGAAGACGGAACGGCTTCGTTTATTCCCGAAAATAACTTTTTTATGATGGGCGATAACCGCTTTAATTCGCTGGACATGCGTCATTCGCTGCAAAAAAAGCGCACGCCGATTACCGCGTTCGATGCGCGGACTCTATATTACGATTCGGATTTGGAGCCGCAATACGTTCCGCGAAAAAATATTTTGGGAATTCCCGTTTTGCGCTTTTTCCCGCTGAGCCGTTTCGGCGTACCGGGCGTAACTGTGCAAAAAACGCCGATGCAAAATTTGTGTATGACGTTATTTTCCGACAAAAAAAGGGTATTGAAAAGCAATAGGCTTTTCAATACCCCAATTAAATATTTTAGATAACCGTCGTTTTATTCTTCGTCTATTTTAACTGAATCAACGCCTGCAGTTATCAGTTTCTCTTTTACACCGCTTCCCGCTTTTACTTTAAATCGGCAAGTACAGTCTTGGAATGCTTTAGTGCCAATTGCAGTCAACTGTGTGCAGTTGGTAAAGTTCATTTCCGTTACTTTTTTACAGCCGTTAAAGGCAAATTCTTCGATTTCGGTAAGACTTGCGGGAAAAAGGAGCGTTCCCGATATGTTTTCGCAGTAGTCAAAGGCATGCTCTATAATTTTTTCAAGTTTTATGCTTTCGGAAAAATCAACTATTTGCAACCCTTTGCACGTACTGAATGCCGAATCTCCGATTTCAGTAAGATTTGCGGGAAATTTTACTTTGGTCAATGCCTGATTGTTTATAAATGCTCTGCCACGAATTACAGTAAGTGTTGAAGGCATTGCAACTGCTTCGGCAACTGCAGGAGCAGCGAAAATCAATTCGGTTTTTGTTTTATTGTACACGATGTTATTTTCCGCGCACAAAGCCGGGTTTTCGGAATCGACAGAAAGCTGTGAAAGATTTGTACAGCCGGTAAAAATATTACCGATTGTTGTAAGGCTTTTAGGCAATGTTACCTTTGTCAGTTTTGTACACCGGTTAAAGGCGTTCCGTTCGATGTTTGTGAGCTGCGTACATGCGGAAAAGTCGACTTCGTCTATGTTTTTACATTTTAAAAAAGCGCTTTGCCCGATTTTTGTAAGGTTTGCGGGCAGGGCAAGTTTTCCCGATATGCCTTCGCATCCGCTAAAAGCGCCTTTCCCGATTGCGGTAAGCGTTTGAGGTAATTTAAGCTCTCCCGTTATAGCTTTGCAGTCGGCGAAAACGTTGTCTTCGATTCTTATAAGTTTTGTGCATTGGGAAAAGTTCAGCTCCGTTATGCCCGAACATCCTTCAAAGGCTTCATCGCCGATTGTTGTAAGGTTTTCGGGAAATTCAAGCTTTTTTAAACCTGTACAAGCTTTAAAAGCTCCCGCAGCGATTTGTGTAAGAGTTGAGGGAAAGCGCACTGCCGATAAACCGGTGCAGCCTTTAAATGCATCGGTATCGATAGCGGTAATACCGGCGGGTACGACTAAAACTCCTTCTGGTTGGGAACCTCTGTAGCCTTTAAGAATAGTGCCTTCGATTTTTAATCCGGGCTCACCCCCGGTTTTTTCACAATTTACTTGTTGTCCACCCATACCGTGGATGGTGATTACCGCAGTATAGGGATTTTTTTTCGTGTTGATCAGCGCATCGACTTTCAAATTTTGGGGCGTGTGCGCTGCGCCGTCGTCGTAGCATTCGATAAGCCACTTACCGTCTTTTTTATCGGTAAACGTTATGTTCGAATACTCTGGAGACATAACCTGACTGTAAAACTTTGCGTGGGTTTTGCTTAATACAAAACTTACCGGCGATGCGTTAAACGTGCCCTTATATTCACCGTATATGTCCACGTCCGGAGCCGGCTGTTGCGGCTTCGGTTTTTCCGGTTTCGACGGTGTGTTGTTCGCCGGCGGCGTAGGTGCTGCGTTATTGCTGCATGCGCTAAAAGCTAGTATTCCGACAGACAGTATCGTACACATACATACGTATGAAATTTTTTTAATCATAATACCTCCATTTGTTAGTTAAGACTAAGAAAATTTATCCGATACTAACTTGAAATTCGATTTTTGTCAATAAGTTTTGTTTTTTATGTTTATTTTTTTTTTCGGTAACGGATTTTCGGTTTGCCGGATCAGGGTAGCCACGGGTAATCGTCTTTAATTTTGTCGCTGCCGTCCAAGCTCAGACGCTGCACAAAAAGTTCGGTGTCAAAATCGACGTCTTCGCTTTGGCTGTCTATCCGCGTTATCTGCCAGTATTTTTTCCCGTATTCCAACATAAGGCGGTCGGTGTACGCGGCGACGCGGTAATTATGCTGCCCCTCTTCGGCCAAGATGTAAAAGCGGGCGGTGATCTGCGCCGTATCGCCTTTTTGCGCGTTTTGCGCATAGGCTGCGGCATCCTCCGATTCAATCCTTACATGCGTTAAGCCGAAGACCCAAAAAGCGAGCGGATTGTCCGAGGCAACCCATTGTTCGGGCGTTAAAAAGGACGGCGTGTTTTCATACGCTTGGCGCATTTTACCCGTAACGAAGAGGGTTGCCGCCATATTCGAATAGTTTTTCAGCGCTTTGCGGCTTCCGCAGCTGTCCATGGTAAGCGTGTCGAGATTGTGCAAAGCCGAATAAAACGTGTGTACGACTTCCATCGCCGTCATGTCTTTGGTTGTCGGTCTGTTATTCGATTTAACTATGCCGACTGCCGATACGGCGGCAACCAAAATCGCCGCGGCAGCGACGGCCAGCTTTACGCCGTGCCTGCGCATAAAGCGCCGCCGCTTTACGGTTTTGTGCCGTTGTGCAATAAAGGCCGTGCGTTTTTCGTCCAATTCTTTTTTTGCGTTTGCCGCCGCATCCGTTTTACCGTATGTACTTGCCGCCGTCAAAAGCTCGGTAAAGTCGGGCGGCAAAAAGGCCGGCACTTTTGCGGACGCTGCTGCCGCCCCGGCACTTTGCGAAGGGCGCGCACTTTGCAAGCCGCTTTTTGTGTGCCGAGGCGTTCCGGCGCATAACGCGCCGTCGAGCATTTGAAGCAGCGCCTTTGTTTTGTCGTTTTCGGCGACAATAAGATAGGTAAGCGGAATAAAATTGTTGTCGAGGTAATCTTCTGCACGCTTGTCTTCATCTTCCTGTTCGAAAGGCCGCTTGCCGCTCATTACCGCATAGGCGCAGGCCGCGACGGTAAAGCGTAAATTCGCACTTTTATCGGAAATCGGCGCGATCCACGAGCCATATAAAAATGCGCGTTCATTTCCGCTCCGGGAAAGCATACTGCGCTCAAAAAGGGTCGGCGGCAAAAACAGCACCGAACCGTTTTCCGATACAATGATACCGGCAGGCCCGCAGTTTACAAAATTCTTATTCTGCTTTAAAAGATATTCGGCTGCACTTGATGCGCTGTAAATCGCTTGCAGGGCTTTTTTTTGCGCAGCAGCGGAATCGGCGCCGGCGTTGTTGCCGGCAGCGGTTTCGGCATGTGCGGACAGTGCGTTTTGTATGAGCGAAAGCAGACAATCGCCTGCAAAAGAGGGAGCGCATAAAATTACGGTTCCGTTTTTTCCGAGCCGCGTTCCGATAAAGCGGAAGTCTTCAACGCGGAAACTTACCGCCTTGTTCGAAGCATTTGGCTCCGGCGTGCACAAAAAGCCCGTTTCGCTCATGTATTGCCCCGAGCGCGAACGCGCAAAATCCTGCTCATTTAAGCCGCTGTCGATTTCTATGGAATCGCGGCCGATATGTACAACGTCATCGGTATTCATCGTGTTGCTTTAATTCCTCATTCATCTTCAGCGCGCATTGGGCGTGTATAAATATTTAAAATAGTCCATATTGGTGCTGAATGCGGCATCAAAGTTCGGTACGGTATTTTTATACGATTCCATACTTTTCCAAAACGTATAAAAGCCCGGATCTTTCGAATAGGCTTGCGCGTAAATCTGCGCGGCTTGAGCGTCCGCCTCACCCATGATCTCTTCCGACCTGCGGTATGCTTCGGATTCTATCGTATTTTTGTCCTTTTCCAAACGTCCCAGCCAATCGGCTTTTTTGCCTTCACCCCACGAGCGGTACGCTTGGGCAACCTGCTTGCGGTCGGTAATCATTCTGTTATACACGCTTTCGGTCATTTCGTCCGAATATTTTATTTGACGCGGAACTATGTCGATCAATTCAATCCCGTATTCGCCGGCCAGTTTGCGCGCTTCGTTTGCCATTTCTATGCTCAGCTGCCGCCGTCCCTTTGTAACCTGTTCCACCAGCGTGTTTGCGTTTACGAGCGAATCGATTGCAAGCTGGGACGACAGGTCGGCCGCATTGTCCGCGGCTTCCGTTTCAGCCTTTATTTTGTCGTTGATTTGATTCGACGTGCGCACAACTTCGCTGAGCGGATTTTGCGTAATAATCGTCCGCGTTGCGGAATCGATAACGTCGCTCAGGCGCTTGTACGCGGCGTTCAGCGTTTTAAAAGACTGATAAAAAAGTTTGGGATCCGTAATGCGCCAGCGTGTCGTCGTGTCAACGATAATGAATTGATTTTCTTTTGTGGGAATGCGCTGGGCGTCCCCGTCCAAAGATAAAATCAGTTTGGGGTAAACGGTAACCGTATCGATAAGCGGAAGTTTTACGTATAAGCCCGCTTGCGTCCGCGTTCCCACTATTTCGCCGAAGCGCGTGATGACGGCTTGCGAGCCTTCCTGTATAACGTACAGGGGGCCGAGCATTAAAAAGGCGATGACGATTGCCGCTGCGGATGCAAGGCCGATGTACAGATTTTTGGTTTTCATTGTTCTCCCCCTTTTTTTCCGTCAAGATTTTTTATGGGCAGCACATTCGTAAGCTTTCCGTCTATGAGAAGCGGATTTTGTTTTGCGCTGAATACGTGTTCCATTGTTTCCAAATACAAACGCTCTTTGGTTATTTGAGGCGATTTGCGGTATTCGGCATACACGGCATTAAAGCGGGCCACATCGCCGCGCGCCTGATTCACGCGCTTTACCGCATAACCTTCGGCGCTTTGTATTTGCTGTTCGGCCTTTCCCTGTGCAAGCGGAATTTCTTTTTTGTACGCTTCTTTGCCTTCGTTGATGTAGCGTTCGGCGTCCTGACTTGCGCGGTTTACGTCTTCAAAGGCATCTTGTACGCCCACCGGCGGCACGATATTTTGCAATCGCACGGTAATCACCTTTATGCCCAAACCGAATTGATTGAAGTTTTCGTTCATCAGTTCGGTTGCCGCTTCTTCGATAGAAGAACGCGCCGAACCCATAACGTCCAAAATGGCGCGGTCTCCGACCAGCGTATTTATAACCGACTGTGAAATGTCGCGGATCGTCTGCACGCGCTCCTGCACGTTAAAAAGCCATGCGGCAGGGTCTATGATCCGGTATTGAATAATCCATTCAACGTCCACAATATTCAGATCGCCGGTGAGCATGGTCGATTCTTTGGTTATACCGTTTTGGTAGCGGTTCGACTGCCCCGACGATACGGTCGTAAAGCCGAACTGTTCGGTTTGAACGACCCGTACCGGCACGTTGTAATTTTTGTCTATGCCGAAAGGAATTTTAAAACGCAGTCCCGGTTCCTGCGTTGTATAATATTTACCGAAACGGGTAACGACGGCTTGTTCGGTTCCGTCGACAATATAAAAACCCGTTGCCGCAATAATCAGCAGCAACACAATGCACGCGGCCGTCAATACGTTGGCAGGCGTCAGGTTGATTTTTTTTCGTTTTTTTGATTCCATCGCTATATTCTTCCTTCATATATAAGCAAATCTTTGCTGTCGATTGTAACGGTTAGTCCTGTTTCCAAAGTGCCGGCAGCTTTTCCGGCTTCGTTTATCCAAACGATATTCGTATTTACCAATTTCATCGTATCGGCAGGAATTTCGTTCGTACCTTCGCAGATGACGCCGTCAACGAGGCGGAGGATCGGAATCCAGTTTTCGTTGAGGGTAGGGCACACGAGGATTTCGCCCGTTTTGCGCCGAATTGCCGAAACGGCTTCTTCCGGTGAAGATGCCTTTGCAATTCTTCCGGAAACGCGGGCCGACTCGGAGCTTGAGCCGCCCGAGCGGCCGCTTGCCAAAACGTTGCCGACAAGCAGCACGCGGATGGTGTTTACGGGAATGGGGCTTACAATCGGAATGCCTGCGCAGATGATGATCCGGTCGCTTTGGCGCACAAAACCGTTGTCGAGCGCAATTTTGACGGCGTTTTGCACCATGTCTTCGCTGTCGTCAACCGCTTTCGAAAGAAGCGG
>CAJPNP010000044.1 GCA_905372025.1 uncultured Treponema sp.
CTTTTTAAAATTTAATATTTCCGTAAAAGAAATTCAACCCTTATTGACATTATATTATATAATATATGCCCCCAGCGGAGAAAGATTGATTCTATCATCTTTTTCTGATTCGGGCTTCCCTATCAGTAACTACTTACAAAAAGGAGAAAATATAGTTATTGCCGAACTACCTATCCAAAATATAATGCCGGGGAAATATAAGTTAGAAATTTTATCTTCAATAAAAGAGATTAAATATATTATTGATTATGATACGATTATAATACCGCTCGAAATATTACCTGATGAGAAATTATATGATCACTATCATAGACGAAGATCAATTTTATTTGCAAAAGAAAAGTGGTATACTTTGTAATTATAATTTTTTTGAGGTTTCCGATGATTCATCCTCTTTCAGATTGTAAATCAAAAAATATAGGGGAAAATACAAATATTTGGCAGTTTTGCGTTATTTTTCCGAATGCCGTTATCGGCGATAATTGTAATATTTGCGCTCAAGTACTTATAGAAAATGAAGTTATCATCGGAAACAACGTTACAATAAAATCCGGTGTCCAGCTTTGGGACGGAGTTATAATTGAAGACAATGTTTTTATCGGTCCGAATGCAACTTTTACCAATGACCTATTGCCTCGTTCAAAAAATAAAGATTGGAAAATGCTTAAAACAGTCATAAAACAAGGCGCTTCTATCGGAGCAAATGCAACAATCCTCGCAGGAATCACAATCGGAGAAAATGCACTTATAGGAGCGGGAAGCGTTGTAACAAAAGATGTTCCGGCAAATACGCTATGGTATGGGAATCCCGCCGTACAAAAATTAAAAAAAATTAACGAAGTTTAGTAAGATTAAAAAAAAGGAGGTCGTTTATGATTAAAATTATT
This sequence comes from uncultured Treponema sp., assembly GCA_905372025.1. GTDB lineage: Bacteria > Spirochaetota > Spirochaetia > Treponematales > Treponemataceae > Treponema_C. Next base: position 888 of record CAJPNP010000044.1, read on the forward strand.
CAAAAATTAAAACAAATTAATTCGATAATCAATATGCTATCAAAGCAAAATAAAAATGCGGAATACTATAATGTGCGAATAGCAACGGAAAATAGAATTCTGCTAAAAAAAATAAATAAACAAAAACTGCATATTGTATTAATAGCATTCGAACCTGCAACATGGTCATTGCTTCAACCGCTTTATAAAACATTTTCTAAATCCGAAAAAGTTATCGTAACAATTATTGTTATTCCATATATGCACTCAACATTGCCTAAAGGGACATATAAAGATAACGGATTAAAAGAATATCTTGATGATATGGGAATCCCATATATATATGGATATAATAAAAATACAAACGAATGGATAGATTTATTTGATTTAAAGCCCGACTATGTTTTTTATCAAACACCGTATAACGGTATGTATCCGGATGTTTTAAAGAGCGATTATGTAAGCCAATTTGCACAAATATGTTTTATTCCGTATGCAACAATTTTAATGAAAGGCAAAATAGAAGAAACGGTCTATCCTATAGATTTTTTTAAAGACAGTACATATCTTTTCATTGAAAATGATATAAATAAAAATATTATCACTGAATATTTTAGCATAAAAGATACATTATTTTTAGAGAAAAAAATTATTGTTACAGGGTCCACAAAAATTGAAAATTTATATACGCTTATCAATGATAGGTCTCTTGAAAAAGATATATTTACAATTCTTTGGCTTCCCAGATGGAATACACATGAAGGAATGTGTACTTTTTTTGATTATTATGATATATTGCTGGCATATGTTCAAGAACATGAAAATGTTCGATTAATTTTTCGACCACATCCATTAACATTTCAAAATTTTATACATACGGGAGAAATGACTTTAGCCGAAGTATCTAAGGTTAAAGAAACATTTTCAACACCGAATCTTATATTAGATGAAAATCCTGACTATGTTACTGCTTTTAATACGGCTAATGTTTTAGTAGCGGATCCTACATCGCTAATTTATGAATTCTTCGCTACCCAAAAACCGATTATTTATACGCGCAAAATAGATATCCTAAATGCATTTGGAGCCGAGCTGGAAAAAGGGTGTTATTCGGTTACAAATGCAGAGGAACTGAAAAATTGTTTAGATAATTTAGTGTTAAAAAATGATCGTCTTGCAAAGACACGCAGTGATATTATACAGCGTTATTTCGATAAAAATGAAAAAGCCTCCGAGCAAATATTGGATATATTAACTCATTAATAAGGATTATCAATGAATACAGTTTATGTAGGAATGAGCGCCGATATTATTCATCCGGGCCATTTGAATATTTTAGCGGAAGCACAAAAATTAGGCAGAGTTATTGTGGGGGTATTAACGGATCAAGCTATTGCAAGTTATAAAAGGCTGCCGTATTTAAATTACGAACAAAGAGCTCTTATAGTCAAAAACTTGAAATTCGTATACAAGGTAGTTCCGCAAGAAACACTTGATTATGTCCCGAATTTACTAAAAATAAAACCCGATTATGTTGTACATGGTGACGATTGGAAACAAGGAATTCAAAAAGAAACTCGGCAAAGAGTTATTGATTGTATTGCGGCTTGGCATGGTAAAGTAATCGATATTCCTTACACACCCGGAATCTCATCGACAATTTTAAATGCAAAAATAAAAGAAGTCGGGACTACACCGGAAATTCGTCAAAAAATGTTTCGCAGACTTCTTGAAGCAAAACCGATTGTACGTATTCTTGAGTCACATTCCGGGTTGACAGGTTTTATTATAGAACATACCAAAGTCACTCTTAATAGCAAAAAAGAAGAATTTGACGGATTGTGGTTTAGTCTGCTGACTGACTGTCTTGCAAAAGGAAAACGGGGCATTGAAACAATAGATCTTACTGCACGTCTACAAGGAATTAATGACTGTCTCGAATGCAGCACAAAACCGTTTGTTTTTGACTATGGAAATGTAAATAAAACGGAAAACCTCATATATACAATCAGAACTCTTGAAAGACTTGGAGTATCCGCTATAGTAATAAACGATCAAAATCAAAATTATATAAATGAATTTTGCGAAACAATAAAAGCGGGCAAACACTCTCAAATTACTAAAGATTTTATGATTATAGTACGTTCCGTATTGGAAACAAACGAAGACAAAACCCTTACACAATACCAAACATATATCGATGCAGGAGCCGATGCTATTATGCTTGATTGTCATAAAAAAAACAGTAATACGCTTCGTAGCTTTTGTAAAAAATTCAAGTCACAATATCCGACTGTTCCGATTTTTATTTCCAATTCTTTTAATAATAAAATTACCGAAGAAGAATTTCATTCATGGGGAATATCCGTTATAGTTTATGAATATAATATGTTGCGTACTGCCTACTCTGCAATGGTAAAAGCTGCTCAAAATATTCTACGAGAGCATAATTCCTGTAAAGCTGACAAAGCAAGTGCCGGTATAGCAAATATTATGCAATTAAATACTTAATATACAAGATCCAATATGTTTACAACTTTACATGAAACTCAATTTATCCGATTAACCGAAAAAAAACTAGAAACACTTTTAAAAAAATATGACTTAACATCCGTATTTATTGTTCACGGGTATAAGTCTTATGAACAATGCGGTACAAAAAAAATATTTGATTCGGTTTTAAAAAAAATGGGAATAAAAGCTGCTTTTTTTTCGGATTTTACGGAAAATCCTAATTGGGAAGAAGCACAACAAGGAATTCTTTTAGCTAAAACAATGAATCCATCTCTTGTCATCGGCATCGGAGGCGGTTCTACTCTTGATATGGCTAAGCTTATACGTTTTTTTTATTCACACACAGGAACTCCATTATCCTTTGAAAAAACCAAGCATTCAATTCCACTCCTATTATTTCCTACAACTGCGGGAACAGGGTCCGAAGCAACCCATTTTGCGGTTTGTTATATGAATAATATTAAATATTCTGTTACAGATAAAGAAGTATCGGCTACGGAATCTTTTATCGATTATACTTTTACTCTTACAGCCTCACCATACCTAACAGCATGTACAGGGCTGGATGCATTGGCTCATGCCATCGAATCGTATTGGAGTATAAAATCAACCGACGAATCCCGCGGTTTTGCAATTCAAGCAATACAGTATATATACCCCAATTTGCTTAAGTGTATAACTGAACCGACTGAATATACTCGAAAACAACTTGCAATCGGCGCTCATTTGGCAGGAAAAGCTATAAATATAAGTTTTACAACGGCAGCGCATGCTTATTCATACGGTATTACAACATATTTACATTTACCCCACGGACATGCCGTTGCATGTACATTACCCTATTTTTTCAAACTGAATGCCGAAGTTTCAGATAAAACATGTGTTGATTCCAGAGGTACAAAATTTGTATCGGATCGGATTGATGAATTGTGTTCTTTGTTAGATATCCCGAAACATGATTGTTTTTCTTTTTGGATTGATTATATCAATTCGTTGTTTATGTATAAAAATATACTTGAGCCTACGGATGCGGATATAGAAAAAATTGTTAAATCGGTCAATCTTGACCGTTTAGCAAACAATCCTGTAAAAGTTACGGTCCCGCCGCCGATAAAAAAGCTATTACAAAACTACACAAGCATTAGGAGCTCTACAAAATGAAACCACCGACTATTATAGGAACCACCAGTTTTTCTGCGAGCGGAGGTTCCGCAATCACCAATATTTTAGAAGAATTCTCTTCGATTAAAACATTAAAAGGAGGTGCCGAATTCGAATGTAAATTTTTCGCGGAGAATATTTTTGCTTTAGAAATGGCTATAAAAAATAATTACGATATTGATAAAACAATAAAATTATTTATTCAAAATGCAAAGAGAATTTCGTTTGATTCGTTTTATGAACAAAATTTTAGTACAAACTTCCTTCAACATACGTATGAATATATAGATTCAATTGCTCAACACTATCTTGGAGGTATATACAGAGATTACGAAAAAGATTTTTTAGCACCGGATGAACGAAAAATATGTCATAAAGCGGAAAAGCTTTATTATTATATGTACGGTAATAGAAAATATGAAGCATATGAGCCGTACATGTGGCGGCCCTCATATATCCCCTTCGGCCCGTTCTATTATACTTCTTTCGATGAAACTTTCTATAAAAAAACACAAACGTATATTGAAAACGTTTTTTCACCATTATACCAAGAAGGTAAAAAATATATACTGGGCGATGCACTGTATCGCACAAACACAGTTCCGCAAGAGCTTGCTTATTTTAAAGATTCTAAAGCGTTAATTGCAAACCGTGATCCGAGAGATTTATATGTTCAAAATAAAGAAATATACGGTGAATGGTATATGCCGACATGGGATTTGGATACATGGATTGCTTATTATAAATATCGACGTAAGTATATAAAATTACAAAAACAAAATAATACCGAAAATATTTTACATTTACAGTTTGAAGAACTTATTTACAATTATGAAGAAAGTCTTACAAAAATAAAACGGTTTTTAAGCTTAGGCGATACGGAACACATAAAAAAAGGTGAAATTTTTATTCCGGAAAAATCAAAAACAAATACGCAGTTGTTTAGAAAATATCCGAAATATGCAAAAGATATTGAAAAAATCGAAAAAGAATTATCCGAATTCTGTTACCCGTATACTGATGAACAAACAAAATACCCGCAAGCGAGTGAAATAAAAAACATAAACAGACAAACTCTTGAAGATATACGAAAAACAGTTTGTATTTTCCAAAAGACGGGAAAGCTGCCTTTTTCAAACCTAAAAGGAGCGTATCTTTTTACTTCATTTTATGAACTCTGTAAATACTTTAAAAATAGAAAAACAATATTTTCCGTATTAAAAGGAATTATAAAAATAATTCCTTTTTTACTTTTTTTGCCATTTGATTTTTATATACAACTTAAAGAAATTATAAAATATCAAAAAAAGAATAAAAATAGTTTTGTGGAGTTTAAATAATGCCTGCTGCCGTTAGTGTTATCATGCCTACATATAATCAAGCAGATTATATTGAGCAAAGCATTAAAAGTATATTAGATCAAACGGAGCAAAATTATGAAATCATTATAATGGATGATTGCTCCTGTGACTCTACAAAAGAAATTGTACAAAAATATGTATCCGATAAGATTAGATATTTCCGTCACGATAAAAATTTAGGTCCGGGAAAAACTTTTAATGACGGATTAGCAAAAGCACAATATGAATATGTAACCTTAATTGCCAGCGACGATATTTTATTTCCTACACATCTACAAAACATAGTGCATGCGTTTACTGAAAATCCCGATTTGGAAGTATTATTTCCGCAATTAAACTTTATTGACGAAAAAAATCATTTAACCGGTAAAACCTTATCTATCATGGAAACCGATAAATATAAGCTTTTAAATAAAGCATTTTATTATGGGAATATTTTTCCGTCACCCGGTATCGCTTTTAAAAAATCGATATTTGATAAAATACCGGCTTTTAACCCTACACTTATTTTAAATCATGATTATGATTTAAATACAAGACTGGTAATGAATGCCAATTTTTCCGTTAATCCGTTTATAACGGTAGGATACAGACGCTTCACACAAAAAAGTAATTTAAGCGCATATAATACTGCATGGTCAGAAAAATGTCATAAAACGGAATATTGTATAGTTCGCGATCACTTTCTTAACTTATCTCCAGATGAATTTAAAAAAGTTTTTCCACAATTTTCACATATTGCAAATACAAAATATACGGCATTTTTATTATTACAGGAAGCATGTTTATCAACCGATGTCGATTTACATGAATGGGGGTTTTCACGAATAGTACAATACCTTTTTTCGCACCCCAATTTCTTTTATGATAATCCTTTTGCATTTGAATACAAAGATTATATAAAACTATATAAAACAAATACTAAAAACATAATCGGACGCACTCATAAAGAAAAATTATATAATACGGTAAAAACTATAATAAAAAAAGCTTTTAACTTATAATGCAAATAATAAATTTACCTAAAATTACGGATAATCGCGGCAGCCTCTCTTTTTTAGAAAGCCAAAAACATATTCCGTTTAAGATTCAAGCAGCTTTTTTACTTACCGGTTGTGACATATCGGATTCATATTTTTTTTATGAAAACGATAATGCACAATTTTGTTTTATAGCGTTGTCCGGCGCTTTTCGACTTAAAACCGGTAAAATCGTTAATACCGAGTCCGAATATGATATAATAGTGAATACAGCTTCTAAAGTACTCTGCACAAATACGCACACTGATTTTAGAATATCTGATTTTGCACAAAATACCGTTATACTGATTTTAACATCTATGAAAAAAGTTAATTTTAAGAAAAATTAAATATTTTAATAATGAAAAATACCGTTGATGACTGCAAACTTATTCACTTACACAATCATAACTGCGCTGATGGTATATTAACATTATCCGATAAAACATATGTACCTTTTGATATAAAACGAATCTATTACCTATATGATATTCCCCAAAATAGTAATCGAGGTGCACACGCACACAAGAATTTATATCAACTGATTCTTGCTGCAGCCGGTTCTTTTACCATTGAATTGGATGACGGTAATAAAAAAAAACAGTTTAATTTAAGTCGGCCCTCACAAGGCCTCATAATCGTACCGAGCATTTGGCGAAATTTAACCGATTTTTCATCGGACGCTATTGCTCTTGTTTTGGCATCCGAGTATTATATGGAAACTGATTATATACGAAATTATAATGAATTTTTAGAATATAAACGGAATAACTATTAAACAATTATGCATATCCCTTTTTTATCCTTAAAAGATGTAAATCAATCTTTTGAACCGGAGCTTTCAGCTAAAGTACTTGAAACTGTCAAAAACGGTTGGTATATACGCGGAAAAGAATGTGCCGCCTTTGAAAAAAGATTTGCCGAATATTGCGGTGTCAAACACTGTATCGGTGTCGGGAACGGACTTGAAGCATTAAAGCTTATTTTAAGAGCCTATAAAATAATAGGTCTTTTTTCCGATGATGACGAAATTATCGTTCCTGCGAATACCTTTATTGCAACGATTTTGGCTATTTCAGCGGAAAATCTCAAACCGGTTTTTGTTGAGCCGGACATAACAACCTATCTTATTGACCCTAAAAAAATCGAAGAAAAAATTACTGCTAAAACAAAGGCAATTATGCCGGTCCACTTATACGGACGCGTATGTAATATGAATGATATACAGTCGATTGCAAAAAAATACAATTTAAAAATAATTGAAGATGCTGCACAAGCTCACGGAGCAATGTATAAGAATATAAAAACAGGCAATTTATCTGATGCCGCGGGGTTCAGTTTTTATCCCGGTAAAAACCTCGGCTGTCTCGGTGACGGCGGCTGTATAACCACAAACAATGATATACTTGCAGAAATTACAAGAAAATTATCTAACTATGGTTCTCATATAAAATATGTTCATGAATATAAAGGCGAAAACTCACGACTGGATGATATACAAGCGGCTGTCCTTAGCTTAAAACTTAAACGACTTGATAAAGATAATAAGCGGCGCCAAGATATTGCAAAATTATATAATACAAGAATTACAAACCCGTTAATAATACTACCTTCGATTCCCGATAACGAACAGGAACATGTGTGGCATATTTATTGCATACGCGTACAACACAGAAAAGATTTTATTGATTATTTAGCACAAAACGATATTGAAACGATGATTCACTATCCCACTGCGCCGCATAAACAAGCCGCTTATAAAGAATATGCAAATCTTACCTTGCCTATAACTGAAAAAATACATGCAGAAGTTGTAAGTTTACCCATGAGCCCCTTACTCACGGATAAACACGTAATGTATATAATTGAAATTATTAATGCTTATAAGCATATTATAGAACAGTGAGAAAATCTATGCGTTACTTTTATTTTTTATTTTTTTTATTTTTTCCGTCTTTTTTGTTCGCGTATTTGGATCCGGGAACGGGAAGTTTGCTTTTATATGCCCTTGTGGGAATCGGTACCTCATTGTGGTTTCTTTTAAGAGGTGTATTTTATCAATTATCTTCTCTGCTATTTGCGAGAAATAATATACGAACAAAAAACAAATACGGAATAGTTTTTTACTCGGAAGGAGCAAAGTATTGGCAGGTTTTTTATCCCGTTATAGAGCAACTGCTTTCGCAAAAAATTGCCTGTACTTATATCACGTGCGAAAAAGACGATCCGGCCTTTCAATTACAAAATGCGGATTTTACGGCACTGTGTCCGGGAACAGAAATGTTTACTATCGCTTTTATGAATAAAATTGAAGCGGATATTGTCGTATCCACTACGCCCCATTTGGATGTTTATATGTGGAAACGTTCAAAAAAAGTAAAAAAGTATATACATATTTTTCATGCCCCGACGGGTGTAGATTTTTACGAAAAATACGCACTGAGTTTTTATGATGTTATTTTTTCGGTAGGTGAATTTATCGAAAACGCCCAAAAATATTTGGACAAAGTAAGGGGGCTGCCCGATAAAACATATTATAATGTCGGCTGTACCTATTATGATTATATGCATGAAAAACTGCAAACTTTGAAAAGAACAACAAAAGACAAAACAATTTTATATGCTCCGACCTGGGGCTTAAAACGCAGTTCGTTTTTTACAAACGGTATTCCTATTATGCAGCGTTTGCTTGATGCGGGGTTTAGGGTTATTTTTCGCCCGCATCCGCAGTTTTTTGTTTCGCACAAAAAAGAATTGGAAAATTTTAAAAATCAATTTTCGCATTATAAAACTCTCACCATCGATATTGCAGCCTCCCCGCTTCAAGCGATGATAGATTCCGATATATTGATAAGTGATTTTTCAGGCATTGTTTTTGACTTTGCCTACTTATTTGAACGTCCTGTTTTTTTAACCCTGCCGCCTTCTTCCGTAAAAGGCTATGAAGCGGAAGAATTGCCTGCCGATATTCAGTGGGATATTCCTGCAACCCAACAGATAGCTCATGAGCTATCCGAAAATGAAATAAATCATATTGATGATTATATTTCCGATGTTTTAAAACAAGAGCAAAATTACAAAAACCGTATTGCGGAATTCAAAAAAAATATCTTTAACTTTTGCACGGCCGGGCCTTCCGCCGCCCGGGCGATTTCAGATATACACACTTCTTTGAGGACTTCTTTATGATAATTTTATACCCCTTTGAATTATTACTTTCAAAAGTTTTTTTACTTTCATATAGTATTACCGGCCATTACGGTTATGCGCTCATAATTATGAGTGTGATTATTACGGCTTTGACGACACCCCTGTATATGCTTGCCGAACGTTGGAAAAACCATGAAAAAGCAATTAAATTAAAAATGCAGCTGCAAGTCGATTCCATAAAAGAAAACTTTAAAGGTCAAAAACAATATTACTTGCTGCAAACCACCCATCGTATTTATGGATATAAGTCCTGGTACCCGCTTCAGACATCTATGGGAATTATTTTTCAAATCCCTTTTTTCTTTGCCGCTTATAATGTTCTTTCTCATTTTACAGGGTACAATAACGTTTCTTTCGGAGCTATTAAAAATTTAAGTGAGCCGGACGGCATCCTTTTCGGTATAAATATATTGCCGCTCATAATGACGCTTTTAAATATTTTATCTTCATTTTATTATACAAAATCATTTAGAATAAAAGATAATACACAACAATTCGTTTTAGCAGGGGTGTTTTTGCTTTTACTTTACGACAGTCCTGCAGCTTTATTACTCTACTGGACCTGTAATAATTTTTTATCTTTGATAAAAAATATTGTTATGCAGAAAAAAAATAATACCGACATCTTACATAAAACAGAAATCGATAAAAACAGTAAATTGTCACTAATACATGCTTGCGCCCTTATATATATACTTGCAGCAACAGCGGTTAATTATAATGCACAACGGTATAATAAATTCATTTTACTTGCTTCCCTTTTGTTCTTAGGGATTTGTTTTATTTACAGTTTTTTTATCAAAAAAAATAAGTTCAACTATAAAATAATTCCATATGGGATTATATATACGGGTTTTCTCTATTTATATATTACGAAATCGTATTTTTTATCGCGAACTTTATTAGTATTTTTGATGCATATTTTTAATGTGCGTTTTTTCTATTTATTTTTTACAGAGTTTAAACAAGTTGCCGCTCAAAACCCAATTTTAAAAATCGGAAAACTCCCCTATTATACAATCATCGGTGAATGTGTATTTCTCTTTGCTTTTCTCTTACCCATACAATTGTATGTAAATAATCCGACTGAATTTCAAGTACAGCCGTTTGCAGTTCTTTTATATCTTATTCCGATTTTTCTCGGTATATTGGCAGTCTTTATTCTGTCGGCTTATCTTTTAAAATCTTCACCGTTATTTTTTAAAGCTCTTATTTTTTCTTTTATTTGTTTTTCGTTTTATACGCTGCTTTTACCATTAAATGCCGGTACTTTAAGTGAATTTACCTTTCAAACGGATCGTGTAATCACGCAACCGGCAGCTTCATTGTATATAAAAGACTTTATTATATTACTTTTTTCATTTTATATCGTATATTTTTTGATTCAAAAAAAGCAAAACATGATATTTCCTCTAATCACGATTTTATCGGCTGCCGTTTTATTAAATATCTGTATAAAATGGGTACATTTTACCGCACCGGTAATACAAACCGCTGAGATAAAATCCGATCTGCCGGAAACAACACACTTATCTCACCGGCTGTCAAAAAACGGACGCAATGTTATCTTTTTTATGCCTGATATGATGAACGGAAACTATGTACAACGTACCTTCGATGAATTCCCCGAATTAAAAGAGAAATTCAGCGGCTTTACATGGTACAAAGATACTTTATCCATATCGGCTTCAACCGTACATTCTCTACCGGCTATGATGGGCGGAGTCCAATATACTCCGCTTTCAATGAATAAAACCGATAACTCATATCATACAGACCAGCAAAAAAGTTTGGAAATACTTTTTACAAATTTTCTTGAACATGGATTTCATTGCACAAATGTAGGTTATTCTTCCATGTTTCAAAAAAATGAAAATATTTCAAAACTGGCTTCAAAAACGAATTTATCCTATTTTTTAGAATCCCCGCTTTCGTATATAGGGTATTGGAATAAAGAAAAAAATATTAAAGTAGATTACTCGGCAAAATTGTTTTTACTTACTATGCTGCCTTTTTATAATGCGGCACCGTATATAGTAAAAACACTTATATATGACGAAGGAACATGGAATAATCTCAGTTTAAAACTGAAAAACACAAAGGCCTTTACATTACGCAGTTATCCGTATTTGGATTTATTACCTGAAATTTGTTCGATTACCGAAACAAAAGAAGACAAATTTATGTTTATTGCGAATGAATTAACACATAATTCTTTCGGTATAAATAAAGACGGGAATTTTTTATCGACCAAAGCCGATTTAGATGACCCCGACCTACCTTACTATTCGGCAAGAACCTTTTTAATAAAAATAAGTCAATGGCTTGAATGGTTAAAAGCAAATAATTTATATGACAATACTTTAATTGTTATTGCTTCCGATCACGGTAACTTTGCCCGCGACAACGGCTTACTTGATATGCCGTTTAAATTCGGAAGGGTTGACTATAAAACCGAATTATCGCGTGTGTACCCCACATTGTTATTTAAGGACTTTAACGCAGATTTACAATTCACAACCAGTGATATACAAACACAAAACAGTGATGTTCCGCTCATTTTTGCAGAACATGTATTTACGCAAGATACTTCTTTTAGCGATTTAAAAAAATATACTGCTGTAAACCCGCGTGAGCGAACATACTCACTTGCACTATATACGGCAAATGATTTTCCCGAAAAAATAAAAATACCTTTTTCGACCTACAGAGTAAAAGGAAGCATCTTCAACGCCGATAACTGGGACCATTTAGACGAGCAATATTAAATACGGACAAATATATGCAAAATAATAGGATAATACTTCAGATATCTGGGTTTATTTCAAAAATTAAATCACACCTCTTATCATATTTTGCTCTATGGGTATGGATAAAAGAGTTTTTTATATCCGTATTTGACCATCGGCTACGATATTTTGTGTACGGACTTTCACAACCAAATGATTGGTATATTCAAAATTATTACTACAGCAAATTTTTACCGTTTGAAAAAACACAAATACGACCTTCAATTTATAAGCCTCATATAAGATTTCATGAAGTTCACGGAGGATTAAAA
>CAJPNP010000045.1 GCA_905372025.1 uncultured Treponema sp.
AAATAAAAAAAAACAAAACGCGGCAAAAAAGATATAAAAGGTAATAAAAAAAGAGCGTTCAAAAAACGCCGGAATTTCACCCGCCGGCATGCCGTTGTTTTGTGTGTGCCGATATTTTAAGTTAAAAACAAGCACGGCGCACAGTGCCGTGCACGCAGACAGTACGCTCGGAAAAAACGTGCGAAAAAAGCGTATAAAAGCTTGCTGTTTTTGAAAACCTGCGGTACCCGACATCACAGATAAATTATAACGCGTTTTTGTAAAAAAAGGAATCAATCTATATACATTCTGCCTGATGAACGTCTCTTCAATCGGTTTGAGCGTATTTTAGCACTTTTTCGGCGTATATTCCTGCAGAACACAGCTGCCCCAAACCGGTAACGCCTTCTTTTACACCGTCTATATCGGGGTCAACGTAGTCATTAAACCATTTTTCCAATTTGCAGCGCATATCGAGCATAATATCTGCATAGCGCTCATCGTCTATAAGGTTTACGTTTTCTTCCGGATCTTTTTCCAAATTGTACAATTCGTTTTCGCCGTACGGATAGCGGGCAACATATTTATATTTTTTTGAGCGTATCATCCGCACGGGACCGTATTCGTCGAATACAACCACGTGCCCTTCAAAGGACTGCTCGCCTTTAAGTGCGGGAACAAAACTTTTGCCGGGTAAACGTTCGGTAACTTTAAAATCAAAGCCGAGCATATCGAGGATGGTCGGAAAAAAATCATAAGCGCTTACCGGCACATCGGTTCGGCTTCCTTTGCGTATCATCGGCGGATAGGATATAATAAAGGGTACTTTTACCGACGTATCGTACATATTCATGGGAAAGGTGCCGTTGCCCTTACCCCATACGCCGTGGTGCCCCATATTCATACCGTTGTCCGCCGTAAAAATCACTATAGTATTGTCGGTAAGACCTTTTTTATCGAGGGCACTTAAAAGGCGTCCCACATCGGCGTCCATTGCCGAAATTGCCGCAAAATAACCGCGCAGGTTTTCAAAGCGTTTATCGGTACCGTACACGGGAGAACAAGTCAGCCATTTATGATCGGGAACATCGGGAATGCTTTCAAACGTACAGTTTTGATACATGTCGATAAATTCGGCAGGGTGATGTTCTGCCCCCCACGGAGAATGAGGCGCGGTATAGTGTACGCTTAAATAAAACGGCTGTTTTTTTTCGGACAATTCGTCCAAAAATACCAGCGCTTTGTCGGTTATAAGGTTGGTTACGTATTTTCCGTCTTCTACGGTTATATTGCCGTTTTCGACTATATCGGGGTGGTAATAACAGCAGCCGCCCATGCCTATCGTATACCAATACGAAAAACCGTGCTGCGGGTGGATGCTGTCGCCCAAATGCCACTTTCCCGAAAGAGCGCAGGTATAACCGTTTTGGCACAGCACATCGGTGTACGTCGTTTTGCCGGCTAAATACTGAATGGGCTTGTCTTCATCTCTGTAGCCGCCGCTGTACGGATTTTGTTTTCCCTGCCGCTCGAATTTACTTTTATCCACACTGCCCGAGCGCAGCCAGTCGTGCACGCCGTGAGCCGAGGGGATGGTTCCCGTTAAAAGCGAAGCACGCGCCGGAGAACACACCGGCGATACGCAAAAGAAATTTTCAAAAAGCATTCCTCTTTGCGCTATGCTATCGATATTCGGCGTATGCAACTCTTTTGTTCCCGCACAGTGAAGCGCCCACGGCCCCAAATCGTCGCACAAAATAAAAAGTATATTCGGTTTTTCGCTCATTTTTACGTAACAACTCCCTGATTTTACAAAACACAAAATAGGGCTGTCCAAAAACTGAAGTCTTTGGACAGCTTCTTTTTATATTATTTTATTTATTGTTTTTATATATATCGTTGAGCGCTTTAAGCAATTCGTCTCCGCCCTGAGAACGCCATTTTTCGCTCAGTTTTTTTACGCCCTCTTCCACCGATACTCTGTTTTGAATCATATCGGAAAACGCTTGTATGTAAATATCGTTTAAAACGCCGCTTTTTTCGATTTCAATGGGCGGTATCGTTTTTATAAGATTGGGGCGCTGCGCTTTGGTAGCAAGCGCGACCGTTTCCAGTGCACGCGGCGCATTCGGATCGGTTGCCGGAAGATATGAACTTTCAAGCGGCCAAAAGAAACTGCCCCATGCAAGCGCATGCGCCCAACCGTTCGGCGAAAAAGAATCTTTTGCGCGTTCTTCTTCGTTAAAAACGATTTTACCGTTTTCTTTTGTGTAGTGAACGCCTTCTATACCCAAGCGCAACAGGTCGGTACCCTCTTTTGAAATCATAAAATTGATAAAAGCGGCGGCTTTTTCCGGATTTTTGCACGAACTGGTAACGCAGGTAAAAAAGCCGGTTTTTCCCTGTCTGCTTAAGCCGAAATCGCCGTTCGGTCCTGCAGGAGGCAATGCATAGCAAAGAGAAGCGTCCGCATGTATTTGACGCAAATTGTTTTCGTGGCGCGTAATGTGGCGGAACAAGGGAAGCAGCGCGGCGCCCGCCCTACCCTGATACAGTTTTTCTTCCGCCTTGGGCTGCTGGTTAAGCATTATTTCGTTGTCGACTACGCCGCTTTGGTACAAATCGCAAATATACTGCATACCGGGTATAAACGAAGCGTCTTCAAACCACGGAATAATATTGCCGTTTGCATCGAGCGCATAATCGGCATATTTTTGACCGTACGCAAAAAACACCCAATCGAACGGCGTAGTACCTGCAACGGCATCGGGACGTGCTGCCGTAAAGCCGACCGTATCGTTTTTGCCGTTGCCGTCCGGATCGTTTTTTGTAAATGCGGTGAGCACGGCTTTCATTTCATCCAAAGTGCGCGGATAGCTCATATTCAATTTATCAAGCCAATCCTGCCTCATAAGAATAAGCCGGTTCGCCGCTTCATACTGGGTAATAAACGGAACACCGTAGAATTTTCCGCCGATAGCCGACCACGAATAAATATCCTCGTCCCAATGTTTTATATCGGGATTGGCGGCAAAATAGTCGTTTAAGGGTATAACCAAGCCCTTGTCTATCCACTGTTGAGTTGCCGAAGTTCCGTATGCTCCGGTTACGATGTCGGGCATATCGCCGGATGCCATAATGACGTTTACTTTTTCCGTGTTGTTTTCGGGAACCACTTGCACGGAAAGTTTTATGCCCAATTTTTTGTTGATTGTCTCAACAATCCGGTCGTCGCTTTTTATAACCTTTGCCGCAGTATCGCCGGTTGTCAGCCATTTAATCTGCACTTCACCGCTTTTTTTGCCGCCGGAAGAACCGCTGCAGCCTACAAAGGCAAGCAAAAAAGCACATACCAGCGCTGCTGCACACAACAGGCGCACCGCTTCTTTTACCGATTTTTTCTGTATCATAGTTTTCCTCCTACAAAATAAAAATATGGGAACCGCTAAAAATTTCCACCTTAGCGGTTTTCCTTAAATCAGACTTGCAATGTTTATCCGTTCATCCTTTTACCGCTCCGAGCAGCATTCCCTTGGTAAAGTATTTTTGGAAAAACGGAAAAACAAGCATAATAGGTAAAATCGCCGCTATAACGGCAGACATTTTCATCGGCTGACCGAGCAAAAACAAACTTTCGCCCCCGCTCGAATATGCCGCATCGCTTTCAAAAAGCATTGAGCGCAAAAACAATTGCAGCGGCCATTTAAACCGGTCGTTCAAATACATTATCGCATTAAAGAAATCGTTCCAGTGATCGACCGAATAAAACAACGCAATCGTAAGCACACCGGGTAAAGATACGGGCAGCATAATTTTGAACAATACCCCGACTTCGGTACATCCGTCAATTACGGCGGATTCTTCAAGCTCTTTGGGGATGCCGAAAAAGAAATTACGCATTATTATCATATACGACGTGGTAATTGCCGTCGGCAATATAAGCGCCCACAGCGAATTGATAAGGTGCACTTCTTTTACGATAATATAAGTCGGAATAATTCCGCCGCTGAACATCATCGTAAACACGGCTAAAAAGGTAAGTAAACGGTGCCCTTTTAGATTTTTTTTGGAAAGCACGTAAGCGGTCATTACCGTAATAATAACGTTTACAAAGGTACCCACAACCGTTATAAACAGCGAATTCGCATACGAAAGCCATAAATCTTTATTGCCGAACATATACGCATAGCCTGCAAAAGACCATTCGCTCGGCCATATATGAACGCTGGTGCCCAAATAGCCTTTTAACGAACTGAACGAAACGATAAGCGTATCCCAAAACGGGTATATGCAGCTTGCCGCCAAAACAATTAAAAAAATAATATTGACGACATCAAAAAGATAGCTTACGGAAGATTGTTTGATTTTTGAAGCCATCAGTACACCCCTTCTTCACCTGCCATACGGGCAAGCCGGTTTGCAATAACAATGAGCGCAAAGTTTATAAGCGATTTGAATAAACCGACCGCAGCGGAAAACTCGAACTTTCCTTCCTGCAAACCGATTCGGTATACATAGGTATCTATAATATCCGCCGTACCGTACACTCCCGGATGATACAGCACAAACACTTGTTCAAAGCCCGCCTGCATTATGTTGCCTATGCGGATAATAAACATAACGGTAATAATGGGCATAATCCCCGGAAGCGTTATGTGAATAAGCTGACGGAAGCGCCCCGCGCCGTCTACCTTTGCCGCTTCATATAATTGAGAATCTATTCCCGTAAGGGCGGCAAAATAAATTATAGTATTGTAGCCGAAAGTTTTCCAAATCATAGAAACAACCATTGTCGGCACAAAGTATTTTTCATCGCTCAAAAAGGCTATCGGCTTTGCACCGAACAATTTAAGCAAACTGTTTACCGCCCCGTTTTCCACCGACAACAAATTAACCATAATGCCGCCGAGCACTACCCACGAAATAAAGTTCGGTATGTAAATTGCCGTTTGAATACTGCTGCGCACACGGCTGTTTTTAATTTCATTCAATAAAAGCGCAATGATTATGGGAAAAGGAAACCCGAATAAAAGCCGCGTAAAACTGATTGACAGCGTATTCCAAAAAACATTGTAGAATTTATCGAGGGCAAACAGCTGTTTAAAATGCGTTAAACCGACCCAAGGACTGCCCATAATACCCTTAAGCGGGTTAAAATCTTTAAACGCCATAAGTGCGCCGTACATAGGTCCGTAACAAAACACCGCATAGTACACTATGCCCGGTATAAGCATTGCATACAGATATTTATGTTTCCAAAAATACGCCGGCAAGGATGATTTTCCTTTACCGATTGTAAGCGTTTTATCGGTATTTGCAATCATACAAGCGCCCTCTCCTTTTCTTTTAAAAATAAACAAATGGAATACAAGCTTCGCGGAATGTGGAATGCCGCCTTTTGCAGACCGCCCTTATTGTCAATACGTACGGAGCCGTCTGCATGCAATACGGAGTACCATTCATTATAGTCTTTATCCCAAAAATGTTCCAAACAATAGCGCCACAGTCGTTCAAATTCATCGGCAAGTTTTTGATCGCTTTGTACGCACATATAGGCTGCAAGCGCGCACAAAGCTTCGGCATGTGTCCACCAAACTTTTTCGTTCCACTGTAAGTTACGCTCCTTATTCCAATCCTGCAAAGACGGTATACGTGATCGCGTATCGAGCATATATACGACACCCCCGTATTGCCTGTCTTTCGTAAGTTCCCATACCGTATAGAGCATGTTTACGGCTTCCCGATAATATGCATCCAGTTTTAAACGCTGTACTTCCTTTAAAATAAACCATAAAGATTCAAAATTATGCCCCGGATTTAAAATACAGCCGCTATCCTCTTCTAAAATACAGCCGTCCGCGTATTTATATTCCAAAAAATAATGCGCACCGGGGGCTTTTATAATGCAAAAAAGTTTATCCAAACAAAAACGTATGTACGGATCGGTACGCTTATAACCTATAATACCAGATGCTTCCGATAAAGCATTCATACAAATCATATATATACCGTGATGGCCAATGCCTTTACGATATACGTGCGGAAAAATATCTTGAAAATTTTCATCACTCATATTGTGTACTAAAGCGGCAAACGTATCTTCAATTAACTCCGCTAATTCCGCCGGGGGCTGTGATATTTTGCCTACAGCTTTATTTGCAGATGCCGTACCGTTTATACCCGCCGCTTTTTTTTGCACCGCTTCGGCATATGCACACAAAGCCATTAAAACAAAAGCATCCGTAAAGATAGATATACTGCCTTTCAGTACCTGAGTTCCGTCCTCACTGAGTAAATAATTCCACCTGCCTTTTCCTGCATAAGCTGCCGACGACAACAAAAAAACGCAGCCGTGTTCCGCTAAATTCAGCCATTTTTCATCATGTTCTATATCTATATATATTCTGGAAAACATCCATATTTGGCGGGCTTGCATCCACATATTTTTTTCCCGTTCGCTTTTAAGCGGCTTTCCCATACGGTCTAAAGCTGTTGTATAACCGCCGTTTACCGTATCACGTGTGTGTTCATACCAAAAAGAAAGAACTACATTTAATAAATGCGTGCGCACATTTTCGTAAAGCAAAGCGATACTTTTTTTGTTATTTATATCGACCATAATCAGCCTTTTACCGAACCCATAACCAAACCTTTTACAAAATCTTTTTGCAAACACCACACTAAAATTAAAACAGGAATGATAATAACCATACCGGTAGCGGTCATCGGCCCCCAATCCAACCCGCGATCGGTAATATACGCAGAGATAATCACCGGCAAGGTTTTTGCATGTTTAACCGTTAAAATAACCGCAAATAAAAATTCATTCCACACGTTTACAAAGGTCAATATAGCCGAAGCTATGATACCGGTTTTTGCAATAGGAAAAGTCAATAAAAAGAAACGTTGACGCATATTTGCGCCGTCGATAATTCCCGACTCTTCAATTGCCGACGGAATTTCTTGAAAAAAGCCCATCATAAGCCAAATTACAAGCGGCAAACTGAAACTCGTATTCATAATAATTAAACTTAATTTAGTATCAATTAAATTAAAGCTACGCATACTTATATATATAGGGATTGCCATTGCAATTGCAGGATACATTTTTTGAACTAAAAAACAAAATGCAAAAAAATGACGAATTTTTCCCAACCTTCCTTTAACTAAGGAATATGCCGCCAAATTACCGAATAAGACCGTTAGAGCAGTTGAAATAATCGTAACAAAAAGTGAATTATACAGCCCGTATAAAACAGTATCCTTGAAGAATATTTTATAATAATTCTCAAATGAAATCTTATGAGGAAAAAACACGGGAGGATTAGCTAAATATTCGACTTCGGTTTTTATTGAGTTGCTCGCAAGCCAATATAAAGGAAAAGCTATTAACAATATCAATAAGACCGTAATAGCATAGCGAGTCCCTTTACCTAAAAAGTTTTCAAATATCTCATCCGATTTATCAGCAGATATATACGTTTTTTTTTTCATGATTATATCTCCTAAGCTAACGATAACTTTTTTTTGTACGGCGTAATAAAATAAACAGAACCGCCATACACGCCATTGTGAGCAAGAAGACGATTGCTAATGCGGCAGCATACCCCGCGTTAAAATAACGCAACCCTTGCATATAGATATAGTTGGGCAGCATTTCCGTTGCACGTCCCGGACCGCCGCCGGTCATTACATATACCACATCAAAAACTTTAAAAGCATCAATTGTTCGAATCATCAAAACAAGAATAAAAATGGGATATAATTGAGGTAAAACTATAAAAATAAAATTTTGCCATTTTGAAACGCCGTCTACAACAGCCGCTTCAATCGTATCATACGGAATAGCCTTTATACCCGAAATCAATAACAATGCCACCCATGGCATCATTCGCCACACATCTACGAAGATAACGGATACCATTGCCAAATTTGCATCGCCAAGCCAATTTACGGGAGGTAAAGAAAGGACAGTCAAACCGTAGTTTATAATACCGGTACTTTTATCAAACATCATACGCCACAAATTACCCGACACGACAGGTGCCATAATCATCGGTAAAAGCATAAATGAACGAAAAAAACGCGATTTATGTCCATCTCCGGAAAACATCATTGCCGTAATTGTCCCCATCAGACACTCAAAAAAGACCGATATAAATGCAAAGATAACCGTATTTTTAAGAGCAATTTTAAAATCATCATCTTTGAACATCTGGATATAATTATTCAAACCGATAAATTTTTGCTCATAGTTTGCAATATTCAAACGGACAGTTTTTAAACTTAAGATAACTGAATTAATCAAAGGTAAAACAACAACAAATAAAACAACAATCAATGCCGGAAGTAAAAATATCCATGAAGTTAATTTATCGCCGAATTGGGCTCGATTTCTTTTATTATACATAAAATACCGTCAAAATAAAAAATCGGGCTGCAAAAAAAACATATCCGTTTTTTAAAGAAGCCCGATCATAAATTTATTTTTTATTTTTTACAGCCTGTTTAATTTGCACGGCATGTTCATTTTTGTACTTGGGTTTGGTTTCGCTTAAAACCCGTTTAAGGTTGGTACTATAATATTTCATTACAGCATCCAAATCCATTTCCCCGGCCATAAACGAACCTACAGCGTTTGTCATTATCGTATCCTGTTCGGCACTTGCATAAATATTCCATTTTGTTAAACACACGCCTCTAAATCCGTCTCCAAGTGCTGCAAGAGGAGATTTTCTGATGCTATCGGAATCATAAAACTGCAATAAAGACGGCAAGGTCGAATATTTTTTATAGCATTCAGCCTGATAATCATAACTGACATATTCTTTTATAAAATTAAAAGCAGTATCTATATCTTTACAATTTTTCGAAATACCGAAGCACTGCAAACTCATTTGTTTTACACCGGATGCATCTTCGGGGAAAGGAGCCATAGCCCACTTGCCTTTAATTTTTGAAAGTTCCGGATTATCCGCTTTTTGCGCAATTCCTAATGTAGGCCATGCTTCACAAAATACCGCATTTCCTTGTAAAAAAGCCGCATGTGCTTCATTTAATCCCCATGTGAGGCACGCAGGATCCGCATACTGCATCGTGTCTTTTAAATGCTGCATAGCTTTCCGTCCGATACTGCTGTCTACAATTACATTCCAGTTTTCATCTGCAACATCTTGTCCCATAGACCATAAGCGCACTAAAAATAATACCGCACATTGCGCTTTTGCACCGGGCAAAGAAACGCCATACATACCTTTGGAAGAATCGGTATACGAAGCGGCAATTTTTAAATATTCATCCCATGTTTTCGGAGGATTTTTAACCAAATCAGTACGATAAGCCATCATATTCGGAGTCGGTGCAACGGGTAAAGCATAAAGAACTCCGTTTATCGTACAAGCATCTATAGTGCTTTTTGAAAATTTCGATAAATCAATTCCTGCCTTTTTAACATAAGGCCCAAGATCTATGAAATACTGAGAACATTCTTCCAGCCAAGACGCGTTTGTCATAACCAAGTCATAGCTGCCGGAGCCGCTTGAAAGATCAAGCATGATATTCTCGTGCAAAGAAGAATAAGCAACATCATACACATCTATTACTTTTTGAGTATCGTTTGCCATTCTTTCTGCCAAAGCTTTAACAGAATTTGCATAATTACCTGTTTGTCCAATAAAGGCCAGGTTTTCTTTTTTTCCTGCAGCATAGCCTCCAAAGACAGTACAAAAAAGAATTAAAACAAAAAACAGTTTCTTTTTCATAAAACCACCCCTTTATTATTATAATAATAATTATTATACTATTTTATAAAATTATAACCTTTGAATTTAATATCTGTCAACAAAAAAAACGTATTTTTTATCATTTTAATAAGAAAGCATAATAAAACACGTATGCCAAATAGAAAAAATCTGATAGTATAAACCTGTTCGGCAACTTCAGTTTTGGATAGCCCCAGGCTTATATAAAAAGAGGATATTATGCGGAACGCTGTTTTAAATGAAAAAGAAAAAAACATATTGCGTCACATTTTTTCTTTACATACGACGACCCGGCAGAAATTGTGTGCCTATACGCGTTATACACTTCCCACCGTCTACCGCATAACGGACGATTTATTGCGCCGCAAAATTATTGCGGTTTCCGGCATTGCGGAAGAAACGATCAAAGGACGGCCGACCGAAAAAATCGGAATGAGCACGAAATCCGGCAGAATATTATGTATCCATATTGAACGCACAGGCTACAGCACGGCCCTCGCCGACTTCGGCTTGCATATATTAAGCAGGCGCACTCACGCATTTACCGAAGCGGTTTCGCCTGAAAATGTTATTTTAAGCATTGCAAACGACTATAAAACAATGCTTGCCGAGTGCAAGGTACAAGACAAAGACGTGTTGGGAATCGGTGTTGCGATAGTCGGCCCTATCGATTATGCACGCAAACAAATGCTGCAGCCGATACATTTTCAAGCCGGCAACTGGACGGGCGTTCCATTTATAGATATGCTGCATGATTGTTTTAATAAACCGGTGGAATATAACTGCAATGCAAGCGCTTGTCTGCAAGGACATTATTACGGCGATTTATACGGAAAATATAAAAATCTGGCTTACATTACACTCGGTACCGGCATCGGCTCCGGAATGATTTTAAACGGAAAGCCGCATATGCACCATATTGTTTTGGACGGTTTGGCGCACATGACTATAGAATTAAACGGCAAAAAATGTTATTGCGGCTCTTACGGCTGCGCCGAAACCTACGTCAATAAATACGCAATTATTGAAGACTGTCAAAAAGTATTAAAAACGGGACAGGAAAGCTGCATGCAAAAACATATCGACACTCTTACAATCGAAGACATAGCAAACGCATTGGAACAAAACGATGCGGTTGCACACGCCGTCGTACGTAATGCCGCAGCCGTTTTTTCCTGCTGCTTGGTGAATTATTTGCGCATAACCGATTTAGAGGCCGTCATTTTGGGCGGATCGCTTATAGAATCGCTGCCGTTCTTTTATGACCACATCATGAGCGCAACCGGCGCAAAAAAAATCGAAGATATAACACTATTGCGCGGTAAAGACGAAAGCAAAAATACGCTGCGCGGAATTGCTTCGCAATTCATTTTAAATAACCTATTGCAATAACGCACAGCAATGCCCGCCCGTATCGCTTAATGAAAATTTTTTGTTCATTAAAAATCTCCTAATACTTTTATAAAATTATAATATGCAGGCACGTTCAGCCATCTGTTTTATTTGATTTTTCCAGTCGGCTGCAAAAACTTTAGGCTCAATCGGTAGTACATTTGCTCCTTGAGCCAAAACCCATTCCATAATGACATCATCTTGTGCGGAAGAAAAAATAATTTCGGTGCAGCCTTCTTCGTCATAGTCGATTATTTTTTGATCATCAGCCCAGATTTTGTCTTTTACATATTGACGAGCCGGACCGTAAAAACGAATCTTATATTTTCGAATAGCGGTTGAAATAAAGGAGCCGAATTTGCCTCCTCCGCATCGGGATGAAAATTCATAATCTTGAGGCAGCATAAAATTGTCATCAGTGACGATAAGATTTTTAATTCGTGAAAGACAAAACAGGCGTTCCGCATTACGCAGCTCGCAAAATCCGAATAAAAAACATAATCCATCATCCAATAAAATCTGATATGGGCGTACACGGCGATGAGTTGTTTCGATATTATGTCTCCCGCTATAATCAAATTCTATAATCGAATTATTTTTCATAGCAGAATAAATAGTATTCCAAATTGTTTCATCAATTATTATGGGCGAAGCGGGAGGCACAGCAATCCTGTCAATAAAATCCGTATTTCCCCTTATCTCGGAAAAGGTCATTAAATTAATAACATTGCATAGATCATCATAAATAGGAGTTCCCTTATAATTTGATAAAAGAATTTTTGCAGACGAAAGAGCTATTAAGTTTTTTGCCGAAATACTGTTAAGAGGCATATTATATTCTTGAGTATAATAATACCCTTTTTTTGCCGAGTCATATTCTATGGGAGCTAAAAACCTATCACGCAAAAATTCTATATCCCTGTTTATTGTAGGAATACTACATTCAAGTTTTTTACTCAAAAAAGTACAGTTAGGATATTTTCCGGCCTTAATTCTTTTGTGAATATAAATAAGTCTTTCAAGCATTTGATGATTGGGTTTTGTTTCTTTCATAGTGCTACAGTTTTAGGCATAGCCGATAAATTATTTAAAAACTCAGGTTTGTAAATGGCTTTAACTATTTGCTCAAGAGTATCGGCAATATCAACAATATTAGCTTCTAAGGTTTTTAATAAATCAGGCAGTTTAAGATCAAAACATCTTTCTTCTTTATTAATTTCAACTTTTATATCTTTTATCTTTTTTTCTGTTGCAAAGGCTGCTATGATTTGGTCTTTATACTTATTATCAATACAGTATTCCTCATTATCACGTATATATATTTGGAAAGAACACCCCCAGTAACCTATACAGGCAAGAATATCGATTTTGTGATCGTTAAAATTATATACAACACCAACACCTTTCCATAAATCAATCTGACCAAATTCTTTTTCGGGGTACCATAGATATGAAGATAAGTCTTTGTCCTTCATATTGTTAATCACGCTATCTATTTCTTCTTTCAATTCTTTTGTTTTCTTACTTAAATAGTTATTAAATTTATTTACGCGATTTATAAGATTAACTGTTACATCTCCATGACCGTTTTGATTTAAAAATTCTATAAACTCTTTGTCCATTTCATATCCCTCTCTTAAATTATCGATATTTTCCATAAAGTCTAATAAAAAAGTTAAATATTTTTTATCGGCTTTTTCTATATAAAAATCTATGTTTTTTTTGATTTGTTTAAAAAATTGTTGATAAGTAATAAACTTAAAATC
>CAJPNP010000046.1 GCA_905372025.1 uncultured Treponema sp.
CGAAAAAATTGCGCCGTCGTAAGTGAATGCAATTATGTAAAAATTATCGACAGCTGATCTGTAATTACAATAATCTTCTTGCGAAATATCAATGTATTCTGATACGTAACAAACGCATTGTTGAACATTATAGTTCACTTTTCGAACATGCGTATAAAAAGCCTTTTTTATATCGCATTATACGGACGAATTCGGCAAAATACGAATAGGCCGAATTAAACAAAATGTGTTTTACCTGGAAAAGGAAAATTATAGGAGACTTATTATGAAAAAACGTTTTTCCCTGAAGAATAAAATGGTTTTAATCTTCGGACTTTTAATTTCGATTGCGCTTGTAATAGCGGGACTGCTTGCGGTACACAAAGCGCAAAAAGCGGTTCTTGAAAAAGTGGAAACGCACCTTACCGATAAAGCAACCGATGTTGCCGAAATTATTGGCGGGCGAGTGAATTCGGTTGTGCAATTTATTGAGGGACTTGCCCGCCTGCCTTTTTTGCGTGACGATTCCATGTCGTTGACGGAAAAAGCGCAGCTTCTTGTAAAAGAGTCCAAACGTAATAACAAAATAGACTATTTCGGCATATGCGATACACAGGGTAGGCGATATGACGCAAGCGGGTTCCGTATGTCCGTGAGCGACAGGCAATGGTTTAAATCCGCTTTGAACGGAAAAGTTTTTGTCACCGAGCCGCTTTTTTCGAGCATAACAAATGATATGCAGATAGTTATTGCCGTTCCTGTTTACGATGACAACAACAAGGTTATAGGTGTTCTTAATGCGGGAGTACCGGCGCGCCTTCTTTCCGACGAAATAGACGATATCGTAGTCGGAAAAACGGGCGCATGTTACATACTCGGAATAACCGGTACTACTATAGCTTTTAAAAATTTTGATGCAGTAATAAAACAGGAAAATATAATTGAAGAGGGGAAAAAAGATAAAAGCTTTGCCTCTTTGAGTGCTTTTATGGAGCATGCGCTTGCTGTTGAAGAAAGTGAAGTCGGTTATTATGAATATAACGGCGTCGAAACCATCGCTTCTTATGCTACTATAAAAAGTACGGGCTGGACGGTTATCATTAAAGCGCCGGTTGAAGAATTTACCAAGAGCATCGATAACTTACGATGGTCGATAAGAATTTTAGGGCTGATTATTTTGGCAATTGTTCTTGCAGCCGTATATGTTGTTGCCCTTGCGATCGTTTCCCCTATTCAAAAAACCGTGCTTGCGCTGAAAAATATCGCACAGGGCGACGGTGATTTAACCGTTCGTCTGCCGGTAACGGGCAATGATGAAATTACCGATTTGTCCGAATACTTTAATCAAACGATTGAAAAAATAGGTGCATCGGTAAAAACAGTCAGTGAGAATTCAAATTCAATGGAAGCTATCGGCGAAGAGCTTGCTTCGAATATGACGGAAACCGCCAGCGCCATACATCAAATAAATTCGAATATTGAAGGTGTAAAACAGCAAACGCTTACGCAAGCCGCAAGTGTTACCGAAACGGCTGCGACGATTGAAGAAATCGTGCGTACAATCAATCAGCTTAACGGCAGCATAGAAATGCAGGCGGCAAGCGTCGCGGAATCTTCGGCTTCCATAGAAGAAATGGTTGCAAATATCGCTTCGATCGGGCAAACGCTTGAAAAAACGGACAGCGTAATCAAGACGCTTGCGGGGGCAACTGCCGACGGCAAGGAAACTGTCGTCAATGCCAATAGCGTAACTCAAAAGATAGCTGAAGAATCGGGCAGTCTTTTGGAAGCGTCAAGCGTCATTCAGCATATTGCGAGCCAGACAAAC
Source organism: uncultured Treponema sp. (assembly GCA_905372025.1). Lineage (GTDB taxonomy): Bacteria > Spirochaetota > Spirochaetia > Treponematales > Treponemataceae > Treponema_C. The sequence goes on from CAJPNP010000046.1 coordinate 1,808, forward strand.
TTGCTTGCAATGAATGCTGCAATCGAAGCCGCTCATGCGGGCGAAGCGGGTAAAGGCTTTGCCGTTGTTGCCGATGAAATCCGAAAACTTGCCGAAGATTCGGCCGCGCAGGGTAAAAAAATAACCGCTACGCTTAAAGTCCTTTCCGGTGAGATTGAATCACTTTCTTTTTCTGCAAAAACAGCTGAAGATAAATTTAATATTATTTTCAGTTTGGCGGAACAGGTAAAAGATATGAGTACCCGTCTTACCGATGCGATGCGGGAACAGGAAACCGGCAGTAAAGAGGTGCTTATAGCGATTCGCAATATCAATTCGGTAACGGTCGAGGTAAAAGCGGGTTCCGAAGAGATGCTCAAAGGCGGCGAAGGAGTTGCCGGAGAAATGCACAAATTGGATGAGCTTACCCGGCTCATTACCAACAGCATGAACGAAATGGCTGCCGGCGCGATTCAGATAAATAAAGCCGTGCAGGAAGTCAACGAAATTACGCAAAAGAACAAGCAAAATATTCGAAACCTTGCGGAAGAAGTAGGAAAGTTTAAGGTGTAATTGTCGCCAAGGCAAAATAAGGCTTAAAAACAAAAAAGGCTGCCGGATGTTTTCGGCAGCCTTTTTTTATTACAGTTCCTTTTTCCACAAACCGTGAAGATTGCAGTATTCATATGCGGCAACTGCTTTGTCGCCGTCTGCAAGTGCAAAAACGGCTTCGGGGTTTTCGTGCGGTTTTAAGTGCTTGCTTTGAACGCCCTCTTTTGTTTGCACATATATCCATTGAATAAAATGCTTTTCTTCCATCGGGTGCACAACCGAACCGACTGTTACCTTTACTTTGTTTCCGTTTACTTCAACAACCGGAACATGTTTTTCGGTAGCCGCATCCGTGCTGCCGGGAACAAGTTCGGTCATCTTTTCGCCGCAGCACACGACCGGAACTCCCGCGTCATGCACCATGGTAATAATGTTGCCGCAATGTTTACAGATACAAAAACGTATATCGTCCATGTTTGAACCTCCGCTTGTAAATATAACACAGGAGAGGCTAAAATAAAAGTGACGATATCACAGTGGGGGGGGGGTGCGGCTGAAGCTTATTCGGAATCGAAGTCGATGAGAGTGCGCACGGACGTCGGGGCTAAAACTTCCCGGTGTTTTAAAAAGGGTAAGCCGACGATACCGAAAAATTCGCTCACCGAAGCGCCGGCTTGCTCGACAATCGTTTTTACCGCTTTTAAAGTGCCGCCCGTTGCGATTAAATCGTCAATAACCAAAATATTTTGTCCCGCCTTTATATCGCTTTTGTGAATTTCGATTTCGGCTGTACCGTATTCGAGCTCGTACGAACACGACCATTTTTCGCCGGGCAGTTTGCCTTTTTTGCGGACTAAAATCAGCGGAACACCCATGCGGTCGGCAAAGGGGGCGGCGAATATAAAACCCCGCGACTCTACGCCTGCGACGGCATCGATCTTTTTGTCGCGGTATATGTCCGTCATGGCTTTTATGCAAAATTGAAAAGCTTCCGGGTTTACCAAAATGCCGGTAATATCGTAAAACAAAATACCGGGTTTCGGAAAATCTGGAACGCGGCGCAAAGCGCGGTCAAGAATCGTTACATCCATACTTGTATCATACTATTTTAGCGTACTCATTGCAATACGCTTTTTCCGCACGGCTTCCAAGACGGCACACAGTTCGTCGGTTTTATCGCTTTCAAGCAGAGTACGTATGTTTTCCAAAGACCGCTCGAAGCGGTCGATATGGGCTAAAAGGTTGCCGCGATTTTCGCAAAAAAGCTGCGTCCATAAGGGAGCGTTTATCATCGCAATACGCGTCAAATCTTCGTAGCTTCCGCCGCCGAAGGCCGTTATGGCCGAATCCTCGGCGCTGTCAACCAAGGCCGAGGCGATAACGTGGCACAGCTGCGAAGTAAATGCGATTTTTCGGTCGTGAGTTTCCTCGTCGGTGCGGATTATGCGTTTAAAGCCCATTGCCCGTATAATGTCCGAAAGCAAAGTGATACTTTGTGCGTCCGTCGCGGCGTTTTCTATGAGTATGTAATTGCGCCCGAGGCAAATATCGGCGGAAGAATGCTCGTAGCCTTCTTTTTCGCTTCCGGCCATCGGGTGACCCGAAACGAAAAAAATGTCTTTGCGCGTAAAGCCGGAAAAACGTTTTGCCGCCTCTTTTTTGACACCGCTGATGTCGGTAACGACGGCGCCGCTTTTAAATGCGTTTTCATGCCGGAGCAAAAAATCCGCCGCGGCTTTCGGATACAGGCATATAAAAACGATGTCGCAGGCCGAAAGCATTTCGTCGGCGCCGGACGGCGTAAAAGCTTTGTCGATAACTTTTTCCGCGAGCGCTTTATTAAGCACCTCTTCGTTTGCGTCGCAGGCCAAAATCCGCTTTGCGCAGACGTCCGGCGGAACCGTTTCGCAAAGCGGTGCCTTGCAGGAGACAGCTTTGTTGTTTGCTGCGGTATGGGAAAAACGCCCCACAGCCTTTGCCAAAGAGCCTCCCATAAGCCCCAGCCCGATAAATCCGAAGGTTTTCATATTGTGCGTCCTTCCGCTTGCGCATATTTTTTGAGCGTTTCCATCAGCGAAGCGAATTCGTCCGGATGCAAGCTTTGCTCTCCGTCGCACAGCGCGCGGCTCGGATCGTTATGCACTTCGATGATAAGACCGTCTGCACCCGATGCGACCGCCGCCTTTGCAAGAGTCGGTACCATCCAGCTCATGCCGCACGCATGGCTCGGATCGATAATGACGGGAAGATGGCTCACTTTGTGTAAATACGGAACTACGCTCACATCGAGACAATTGCGCGTATAGGAATCGAAGGTACGCACGCCGCGCTCACAAAGTATGACGTTTTCGTTGCCGCTTGCCATAATGTATTCGGCGGACATAAGCAATTCTTTGACCGTCGCCGCCATGCCGCGTTTTAATAAAATCGGTTTTCCCGCCTTACCCATCTCTTTTAATAAATCGAAGTTTTGCATATTACGCGCACCGATTTGAATGATGTCAACGTCGGCAAAATACTGCAGCTGACGCACGTCCATCAATTCGGTTACAATCGGAAGCCTCGTTTCTTTTTTCGCCGATTGTAAAAATTCAAGTCCCTGTGCGCCGAGTCCTTGGAACGCATAGGGCGAAGTTCGCGGTTTGAACGCTCCGCCTCTCAGCAATTTTGCCCCCGCCTTTTTGACTGCTTTTGCAATTGCGACAACCTGCTCTTCGCTTTCGACGGAGCAGGGACCTGCGATCACCGGAACCGTATCGCCCCCGAATCGTACCGCATCGTTTCCCGTACCGACGACGATTACCGTATTGTCCGGATGGAAGGCGCGCCCCGCCATTTTGTAAGGAGCTGTAACGCGCTTTACGTCTTCGACAATCGGATTTGCAATGACGTTTTCCATATTGAGCTTTGTCGTATCGCCGACAAGCCCGAGAATCGTCGTTTCTTCTCCGCGCGAAATATGCACGCCGTAACCCCTTTGTTCCCATTGCCGGATAAAATCCTGCATCTCGGCATCCGTCGCACCTTTTTTCAAAATAACAATCATAGCACACTCCTATAAAAACTTTTGCAGGAAGTTGCAACTTCCGAAAAAGTTTTTAGCCGCGCTTTCGCAAACGTTAGTTGAGAAAGCGCAATAAATAATCGAGTTTGCAACGCAAACTCGAGATAAAAAGCGACGGCAATATTTCAGACGGCGCTTTTTATTGCACACTCCTATAAAGACTTTAAAATAAAAAAGGGAACTCCGGAGAGTTCCCTCTGTTTACTTACTTTCAGTAAAACACGTACGCAAGCTTTTACGCCGGCGGGACTCTTCCGCATACAGAGAAAAAATAATAGTAATAATAGTATGAGGCGGACAAGGCGCCGCATGCACAAAAATCGTGTTTCATGCATTTACTGTAGCGAAAAACAAAGATCTTTGTCAAGACTTTCCCCGCTCGGCGGCACAAAAAAATTTGTAAAGCTCATACCGTCGATTGACTAATTTTTATTATGGTTTATAATTTTTATTATGAAAGCATACGAATTGGGTTTGTACGAAAAAGCTTTGCCGGCTTTTCTTACGATGGAACAAAAACTTAGAACCGCCGGTGAGTGCGGTTTCGATTTTATGCAAATCAGCATAGATGAAACGGATGAAAAACTTGAGCGCCTTAATGCAAGCCGCGCCGAATTGAATTATTTGAATAACGCGGCAGCCGTAACGGGTACGCCGATTCGTTCGATGTGCCTGTCGGCTCACCGCAAATATCCCTTGGGCAGTGCGGATTCTGCGACCGAACGAAAAAGTTTGGATATTATGCAAAAAGCCGTAGATTTTTCGTGCGAGCTGGGAATCCGCCAAATTCAGCTTGCAGGTTACGACGTGTACTACGAGGAAAGCACCGAGGCGACACGCCAGCGTTTTTTTGAAAATCTCGTAAAAAGCGTTCATATGGCTGAAAAGGCGGGAGTTATTCTGGCTTTCGAAACGATGGAAAATCCGTTTATGGACACCGCTGAAAAAGCCATGCACTATGTGCGCAAAATCGGCTCCTGCTATTTGAATGTGTATCCCGATATCGGCAATTTGAACAACGCCGCTCTTTTATACGGGCACGATGTGTGTGAGGATTTGAAAAAGTGCGCGGGGCATATTTCCGCCCTGCACTTAAAGGAAACGGAACCGGGAAAATACCGCAACATGATGTTCGGGACGGGGCGCGTCGATTTTGCAAAGGCGGTCGATACGGCGTGGTCGATGGGCGTGCGCCGCTATGTTACCGAATTTTGGCATTTGGGAAGCCCCGATTGGCTCAACGATGTAAAAAAAGCCCGCGCATTTTTTGCTCCGATTTTTGCCGGGAGAGAATAAACCGACTATCTCGCAAGGCCGCTTCTTTTAAAACCGCTTACACGGGCGCTTGCTGTCGTGTTCCACGGACTCGTGTCGCCGCGCTGCAAATACCTATAACCGACGCCGGCAATCATCGCGCCGTTGTCGGTACACAATTTTAGCGAAGGAAAAATGCAGCGTATGTCGTTTCGTTCGGCAAGCATGCAACGCAGGCGCGAATTGGCGGCAACACCGCCGCCTGCGACAATCGTTTTTAAGCCCGTATCTTCAACCGCTTTAAAAAGACGGCTCAGCAAAATCTTTACGGCCGTTTCCTGAAAGGAAGCGGCTATGTTTTCGCTCGTTTTTTCGCAAGCGGTATTCCAAAACGAATCTATTTGATTTATAACGGCCGTTTTTAAGCCCGAATACGATACGTCGTAGCGGTGTTCGCCTTTGTCGAGCCGCGGTATGGGAAAGTGCGCCGCGTCGGGATTTCCGTTTTTTGCCAGCTTATCTATAATTACGCCGCCCGGATACCCGAAGCCGTAAAATTTGGCAACTTTGTCGAAAGCTTCTCCGGCGGCGTCGTCTATGGTTGTTCCCAAAACTTCTATATCGTCGAAGTTAGACACCTTGCATATAATACTGTGCCCACCCGAAACGAGTAAGCCGAGGTAGGGGTAGTCTATGTCTTGTTCAAGATGGGCGGCGTATAAATGGCCAAGCATATGATTGACGGCGATAAAGGGTTTCCCGAGCGACCAGGCAAGGGTTTTGGCGAAGGTCAGTCCGACAAGCAGCGAGCCCATAAGACCGGGGCGGTTTGTTGCGGCAACGGCGTCCACATCGTTTACGGTCATGCCCGCTTCATCAAGCGCGCGGCGCACTACCGGCAAAATCCATTCGGCATGTTTACGGCTTGCGATTTCCGGCACGACGCCGCTGTACATTTCGTGGAAGGGAATTTGCGTTGCAACGACATTGCTTAAAATCGTGCGGCCGTCTTCCACAACCGCAGCCGCGGTTTCGTCGCATGAAGATTCTATTCCCAAAACTTTCACATTAAACTCCGTTTTATTCGTGCGGAGGGGTTAATACCCGCCGTTTTACCGTTTTTCCATACGGCTCAGTGTAGTAAATACATAGCCTTGCGTTTGCAGATCGGCATACATTTCGCGCAGCAGTTTTGCAAGGGCGGGCGTTTGCACGTGCCCGATCATAATCGCGTAGCCTTTTTTATCCGCAACCGCCAAACCTTTGTTGATCATAGTCCGCATTTCGTTCGGGTCGGGATTGTTGTCCAAAAAGATATCGCGTTCCCAGATGTGCATGCCCCTTTCCATGGCGGCAAGCGGTGCTTGCGTTTGAGAACTGGTTCGCGAATCCAAAAAAATGATTTTTTCGTCCAAGCATACGTCGAGCACGGCGCCGATCAAATTGCGGTCGGCGGTAATCAGCGAGCCTTCGTGATTGTTCATTCCCGCAATGGGGCCGATTTGGGCAATGTTTGCATGCACAATGCGCGCCGCTTCTCCCGTACTCATCTCCGGCTGGATTGAACCGGGACCGGGGTTTATTGCGCGATTGACCGCCTGCATCGGCTGATGTAAAAAAACCTCTTTGCCGGCTTTTCGAATACTGTCTGCAGTCGCTTTCGAATCGGCAAGGCCGGGCAGTACGGCAATCGTTATAGGGAAGGGGAGGCTTATAAAGGGATTGATTTGCTTTAAACTGTTTCCCGCATCGTCGAAAATAAATATCAATTTGCCGCTTTTTTTAGCAGGCGAGGGCACTTGAGGAGCTGCGGGAACCGGCTTTTGCGGGGCAGGTTCAGGAAGCGGTTTTGCCGGTTCCGGCTTTGAAGGCGCCGCGGGCTTTTGTTCTCCGGGAGAAGGTTTTACCGGCGCAGGCTCCGAAGGCTGAGGTTTTTGCGGGACAGGCTTTGCGGGCGCGGGTTCGACAGGAGCCGGCTTTGAAGGCTGCGGCTTTTGCGGAGCACTGTCCGGCTTATCGGGAACGGGTTTTGAAGGTTGCTCCGAAGGTTTTTCGGCGGGTGGGGGAGAAACCGGTGTTTTCGGCGTTTTTCCGCCGAAGGCAATGCTAAAAAAAAGCAAAGCGAATCCTGCCAGCGCAACGATAAGCGAGAAAAATACGATCTTTTTAAGGGGAACCTTAACTTGCGGAGATTTTTTTTTCATACAGCGCTCTATACTAACCTTTTATAAAAGCGCTGTCAATCGGCGTTATGCGTTTTGGAGAACTTCGCAGCCGTCCAAAACCATGCGCATTTTTGTGCGACCGCGCAGTTCAATTTGCCGCACGGCTTCGGTCGAAAGGCCGAGCTTGCGGCCCAGCTGATTTAAGGTAACTTTTTCGCGATTCACGCTGGCTCTGTATTTATTCAGCAGTACAAACCGCTCCCGTGCGGGCAACCGCCTGATTAAGTTTTCGCATTCCTGCCGGGCAATTCCGTTCAAAACCGTCATTTCGGGCGAAGAGGTCGAATCGGTCAGCAAATCCGAAAAAGTCGTTTCACTCGACGAATTGACTTTTTCATCTAAGCTTACAAATGCGTATTTATAGTGCAGGGCTTTTTGCACCTCGGATTCTTTCATATTTAAAAAAACGGCGAGTTCCCGTACTGTCGGTTCTCTGCGGAAATGGCGGTGCAATTCATCCGATGCGCTTGTAACCGCGCGCACCAGTTCTTCTTTCATCGCCGGAAGCGGAATCGCCGTGTCTTTTAAACGGATATATCTGTTTATATATTGAACTATCCATATGTACGCATAGGTTGAAAAACGCGTATTAAAAGCCGGATCGAATTTTTCGGCTGCGGCCATCAGTCCCAAGTTGCCTTCCTGGATAATGTCCATTGCGGGGATCGTCGGCACGGCGTATCTAAAAGCGATTGAAACGACCAGGCGCAAATTGGCGTTGATTAATATTTTGCGCGCTTCGCTGTCGCCGTTTTTTATATTGAGCGCCAACTCTTTTTCCCGCTCGGCCGAAAGCAGCGGAATTTTACGTATTTTTTTCAGGTATGATTCATACACGTACCGATCCATACAACCTCTCCGTTTTATCTCCGAAAGATTATATGCAGGAACCGTGCCAAAAGCGGTGTAAAAACAACGGTTTGTTATTTGTTGTAATATATGAAATTATAAAGTGCCGGTTCCGAACCTCGCCGTAAATGTATGTAAAAGTATACAGTATAACTGTCTATTTTTGTATACGCTTTTGCGTTTCTCTGGGATAGGCGTATGAAGCGCCCCGTTCGGTTTTAAAAACATACGCGTGTTCGGTCTTTTCGGTGCGTACGCCGGCTGCAGCCGGATCCAAATTGAGCAAGTTGAATTTTCCGCCTCCGCCGGGAATATCGACGGCATACACGGGAAGCGACAAGCCGGACAATTCGCAGCGCAGGTTTTCGTACAGTTTGATGCCTTCGTCGATCGGAACACGGAAATGTGCGGTGCCCGGCGCCAAATCGCCTTGAAAAAGATAGCCCGGTTTTATGCCGATTTCGGTTAAAGCTTGGAACAGCGATACAAGCTCTTCGATGTTGTTGTTTACGCCGCGGAGCAAAACGGTTTGGCTTTGCATCGGGAGACCGCAGTCTATAAGGTCGTTGAGCACGCGGTAGGATTCGGGAGAAAACTGCGGCGAAAATTCCGCGCTGTGATTGATATGCGGAATAATCCACAGCGGTTTAAAACTTTTAAGCAGCGCTTTTAAATGCGGCGTAAAGCGTTCGGGGGCAAATACGGGCGCACGGGTACATACGCGTATCAGAACATCTTTCCGTGCGGAACGCACAGTCGAAAAAAGCACTTCAAGCTGCCTGTCCGTTCCCGTAAGCGGATCGCCGCCGGAAACAAGCAGTTCCCGCACTTCGGTATGTTCGGCGATATAGTCGCACAAAAAGCCGATGTCCTGCGCGGATGCGAAAGAATAGTCCAAAACGGAACTTTCTCTTCGGAAGCAGTAGCGGCAGCGGCAAAAGCATTTTCCCGTCGATAAAAAAAGGCAGCGGTTTTTGTATTGGTGAATGAGGCGTTCGTTGCTTGTGCCGGCTTTTTTGCCGCCGGAAGCAGCGGGCATATATAAGAAAGCGCCCAAAGGGTCGGCATTTTCATACGGCAGCACCGTCTGTTCATCGGGCGAAGGGGCAACCTGTTTTGTCAGCGCGCTCAAAGCATGCTGTGCCCAAACCCCTTGTGCGGCTGTAAGGCGCTCCGTAACGGAGCGCCAGTGATGACTGATTTGTTCGGTCATTAAAAAGAGAAATTAAAAGCTGTGTTTATAACTGAACGCAATGCGGTTAAAATACCATTCGCGGCCGCTTTGCTGTAAGCCGGTCAACACGCCTTTTGTGTCGGAGGCTTTTTCGGTATAGCTGCGGCGGCTTGCGAATTTAAATTGCACGGTCAAAGCGTCTTTTTTTGAAAATTCAAATACCATAAGCGGGCTTACGGATATACCCATAAAATTCGGGTTCATTGAATGATATTGGACTGCAAAATCTTTTTTGCCGTTCAGCTGGCCGCTCAGTTCGGTTTGCACGCCGACCGTTTGCAGTATCATCGGCATTTGATAGGCGACAATAAAATTGGCCGAATACTGCCAGCCGTTTATTTTTTCGCCGCCGAGCTGCCACAGCCACGGGTTGCCGTTTTCGCCGCCTGAAGTGATACCCTGATACGTTAATTTATAGGATGCATAGGTGACAACGTGGTTCCAATCGCCGGGTTTGACTGCAGCAAGGTCGAACATAAAGGCGCCCTGGAACCAAGCTTCCCAACGCCCGCTTTTAAAGACAAGATCGTCGTATGTAGCCGTTCCGGGATTCCATGTTCCGAGTCCCTGCAGGTTAAGTTTTCCGGCTTTAATTGTCCATCCTGCACCGATCGAGCTGCCGGCGGAAAAACTTAAAAAAGCTATAGGTGAAAAACTGACTCCCACAGCAGGCACAATCGATACGGGGCTCAATTCAAACTGGCCGTATAATCTAAGTTTGTTCCCGTTTACAAGCGGGTTATCTCCGAAGGGAACGGGAATTGTGTAGCCGGCAGTTCCGGTTGCGCGAAGCTCCACACCGCTGTATACGCCGGTCAACGGCGCAAAATGCACGCCCCCGGTTGAAGGGATGGCATCGCTTTTCGGATAATAGGCAAAATCGGTCGTAACCGAAAAATCCCACGGGCTTTTCGGCTCGGCGTCGTCGGCAAAAGCCATGCCCAGCAAAGCGAGCACTGCACAGCATACAAACACATTCTTTTTCATACAGACTCCTGTAAAATAAACTTCGGGGAGCACTGGGGATGTCTCAAAAGTTTGTTACTTTAACTGATTCGCAGTTTGCGTTAGCGAACTTCTTAAAATAATTTCCTTATAGAACAAGCCGACAGGCTTGCAGTTTTTGGACAGTCCCTGATTTCTCCTCCCACATCAGTATATCACAACAACAAAAAAGAATAAAGAAAAAAAAGCTGGATTGCAGCCGTGTTCCTTTTTTATACTTGCAATATTTTCCATATAAAAGTATGCTACTTGTAGTACGAGTACAACAAGCTGTAGT
>CAJPNP010000047.1 GCA_905372025.1 uncultured Treponema sp.
CCGAAAAAAACTTCGAGCGTTCGCAGCATTCAATCAACACGGCTTAGAACGTTTAATCTGTAGTTGCCGACTTTTGTACAATGATTACACACAATTGTTCCGCAATTATCAAAATCTGCTTGCAAATTATCAATCTGTCATAACTTACAATCATGACATGCTCAATCGATATATTTGCCGCTATAACCGGCAGGCCGCTCATAACGAAGCCGATATGTTTGGGGATACTGTGATTGGGATTCTTAAGGGTGCAGTCTTCTTAAATAAATATTGGAATAAAATAAAACTATAGGAGTAACACAATGAAGAAAAGGTTTTCAATCCGTTATAAACTCATTTCAATTTTTGCTGTTTCCATTATAACGCTTATTTTTTTTATTATTACCATTATCGGTTTTCAAATTCGAAAAACCGATCGGGAGCGATTTTATAAAAATATGCAGCAAAATATTAAATTAATAGAATATGATATTAATTCGTTTTTCGACAATACAAAGTATATGTTACGTATGCTATCTAACCATACAGCCGTACGGAACATTGACACTTCTTTTAATGAATATATATCAAAGACCGAAATATCCAATATCGATACCATAGAAAAAAGCGCAGCGGAAGCAGTTGTGTTTAATTTATTCAAAAATATTCATAAAAGCTATCCGTATTATATGTGTGTTTTTATGGGAACAAAGTGGGGCGGCTACACGTCAACGTGTGATATGGCGCTCCCAGGCGGTTATGATCCGAGAAAACGACCATGGTATGAGGCTGCATCCAAAACTCCTGAAAAGCCGGTCGTTACGGAAGCTTATCAATCTACAGCAGGCGATACGGTCATCTGTTTTTCACAGGGGGTTTTTTCTTTTCAAAATGAACATATCGGCAATGTCAGTATAGAAGTATCGTTAGGAACACTGACCGAAATGTTAAAAACGCTGGCAATAGGTAAAACGGGTTATATTATGCTGGTACAGGGAGACGGGACAATACTTGCTGATCCGAAAAATGATTCTTTTAATTTCAAAAAAATAGAAGATATAAACGTTCCCGCTTTTACACAATTTACAACGGTAAACTCGGGAAGCATGAGTGTAAAGATAGATAATAAAAAATGGCTTGCTGAACTATATACCATTGATAGTTTAAACTGGAAACTGATAGCACTGATGCAAGAAGATGAGGTTTTTTCGGAGTTTTATCGGATATTACGATCTATATTGATCACCGGCTTCATATTATTGATAATTTTTTTAATTATCTCTTTAACATTTGTATTGCATATTACAAAAGCACTGGATTCGACCGTCGTCGCCCTTAAAAATATCGCTCAAGGCGAAGGCGACTTAACCGTGCGTTTGCCGGTACGCGGTAATGACGAAGTAACCGACCTATCGGAATACTTTAATAAAACAATTGAAAAGATAGGATCATCGATTAAAAGTGTAGGAGAAAGCAGTGCCGAAATGACCAACATCGGCTCGGAGCTTGCCAGTAACATGACTGAAACGGCCAGTGCCGTGCACCAAATCAGTGCGAATATCGACGGCGTAAAACAGCAAGCGCTTACGCAAGCTGCAAGCGTTACCGAAACCGCTGCAACGGTCGAAGAGATTGTGCGCACAATCAATCAGCTTAACCGCAGTATCGAAACGCAGGCAACAAGCGTTACCGAGTCTTCCGCCGCTATTGAACAGATGGTTGCAAATATCGGCTCGATCGGGCAAACACTCGAAAAAACCGACGAGACAATCAAAACACTTGCGGATGCAACCGCTGACGGCAAAGGGATCGTTGCGAACGCCAATAGCATAACTCAAAAAATAGCTGAAGAGTCGGGCGGCCTTTTGGAAGCCTCGAATGTGATTCAGCATATTGCAAGTCAAACCAATTTGCTTGCGATGAATGCCGCAATCGAAGCGGCTCACGCAGGAGAGGCGGGTAAGGGGTTTGCCGTCGTAGCCGATGAAATCCGCAAGCTTGCAGAAGAGTCTTCCGTACAAGGCAAAACAATAACTGCAACACTTAAAACACTGTCGGGCGAAATCGAAGAGCTGTCGGCTTCTTCGAAAACGGCGGAGGAAAAATTCAACGTTATTTTCAATTTGGCCGAGCAGGTAAAGTCGATGAGCGACCGTCTTACCGAAGCGATGAGGGAACAGGAAAACGGCAGCAAGGAAGTGCTTGCAGCGATTAGAAGCATCAATACGGTAACGGTGGAAGTACAGTCAGGGTCTGAAGAGATGCTCAAAGGCGGTGAAGGGGTTGCCGAAGAAATGCGCAAGCTTGACGAGCTTACCCGGCTTATTACCGACAGCATGAACGAGATGGCATCGGGTGCCGTACAAATCAACAATGCCGTGCAGGAAGTAAACGAGATTACACAGAAGAACAAGATGAGTATAGACAACTTAACCCATGAAGTAAACAAGTTTAAAGTGTAGAGAATGGGGATAAAACCGTTTTGACAACGTCGGCCTTTTGTGCTACAGTGCTGCCATGTATGTAACCTGTCTTGACTTGGAAGGGGTACTCGTTCCTGAAATATGGATTGCCTTTGCCGAAAAAACGGGCATAAGCGAACTCCGTCTTACGACGCGCGATATAAGCGACTATGACGTGCTTATGAAAAAGCGGTTGGGGATTTTAAAAGAACATTCTCTCGGCTTAAAAGCGATTCAGGATGTCATCGCTCAAATTGATCCGATGTCCGGCGCAAAGGAATTTCTCGACGCGCTGCGCGAGCGCTGTCAAGTGATTATTTTGTCCGATACGTTTACGCAGTTTTCGCTGCCGCTTATGAAAAAACTCGGCATGCCCGCAATTTTTTGCAACGAACTTATCGTCGGACCGGACGGCATGATAAGCAGTTACAAGCTCCGCCAACAAAACGGAAAATATCACGCGATATGCGCTTTGCAGTCCATCGGTTTTAATACGATCGCCGCGGGCGATTCGTTTAACGATCTTGCGATGATAAAGCAAAGTCAAAAAGGCTTTTTATTCCGCGCGCCCGAACATATTGTATCCGAAAATCCGGCGATTCCCGCTTTTATCGAATACGGCGATTTGCTGAACGAAATCACCCGGATTTTGGAAACTGAAAACTGAAAACGCGCGCTTTCTCGCTGCAAGTGCCACGGTGAGCCGCAGTGTGCTTCGCCGCGCTCAAAAAAGGCCGGCGCCTGCGTGTTCGCCCCTAGAAAAGGCCGGATATATGTCCGCCGTTGTCCACGTCTATCGAACAGGCCGCCGGAATTTTGGGAAGGCCGGGCATGCTCATAATGTCGCCGGCATAGGCAACCAAAAAGCCTGCCCCGCTTTTAAGCTGCACGTCCCGAATCGGAAAGGCGTAGTGTGCCGGCGCGCCGATGAGGTTTTTGTCGTGGCTTATGGAGTTTTGCGTTTTGGCGACGCAGACCGGAAGGTTCCCGAAGCCCATGTCGGTATATTCGCGTATTTTTTTCAGCGCTTGAGGCGCAATGTCGAGCTTGTCGGCGCGATAGATGTTTAAGGCAAGATTTTCAAGTTTTTCGATAAACGAATCTTCCGGCTTGTAAAGCGGTTTAAAGCGGCTTTTTTCCGTTTTGCACAAAGCGACAACCGCTTCGGCAAGTTTTTCGCTGCCGCGTTCTCCCTTTTCCCAGCTTTCGCATACGACCGCTTCGACTTTATGCTCCCCGTTTCCTGAAAGATTGCGGCAGGCGCTGCAAAGCGCATCGAGTTCTTTCTGCGTGTCGGCGGCAAAACGGTTTATTGCAACGATGACCGGCACGCCGAATTTGTGCACATTTTCGACGTGTACTTTCAGATTTTCAAAACCGCGCAAAAGAGCGGGAATGTCGTTTTCGCCGAGTTTTGCTTTGGGAACTCCGCCGTGCATTTTAAGCGCCCGCACCGTTGCAACGACGACCGCCGCGTCGGGGGCGATGTCTGCCGCCGTGCATTTTATGTCCATGAATTTTTCGGCGCCCAAATCGGCGGCAAAGCCGGCTTCGGTTACGGTGTATTCGCTTAAAGCAAGGGCGCACAGCGTCGCGTTTATGCTGTTGCAGCCGTGCGCAATGTTGGCAAAGGGGCCGCCGTGAACAAAGGCGGGCGTTTTTTCGAGTGTTTGAACGAGATTAGGCCGTATCGCATCTTTTAAAAGGGCGGCGGCCGCTCCGCTTATTCCGAGCGATTTCAAATAGACCGCTTCACCCGTATCCGTTTTACCGACAAAAACGGCGCCGATTTTTTGTTTTAATTCATCTATCGATTTTGAAAGGCAGAGAATCGCCATAATTTCGCTTGCAACGGCAATATCGAAATGTTCTTCACGCGGAACTCCGTTTGTCGTACCGCCCAAACCGATGACGGCGCTGCGCAGCATGCGGTCGTTCAAATCGAGGCACCGCCGCCATGATATACTGCGCGGATCGATACGCAAAGCGTTTCCCTGCTGAATGTGATTATCGATGAGGGCGGCGATCAAATTGTTTGCGGCAGACACGGCGTGTATGTCGCCCGTAAAATGAAGGTTTATGTCTTCCATCGGGACGATTTGCGCCCGTCCGCCGCCGCACGCTCCGCCTTTTATGCCGAAGCACGGGCCTAAAGAAGGTTCTCTGAGCGCGAGTACGGCGTTTTTTCCAATTAAACGCAGTGCGTCGGCAAGGCCGATCGAAACGGTCGATTTTCCTTCTCCCGCACTTGTCGGCGTAAGGGCCGTCACTAAAATCAGTTTTCCGCGCTTTTCTTTCGGGCGGGACAAAAGCCGGTACATTGTTGCTAAGCCGATTTTCGCCTTATAGTTCCCGTAGAATTCGCAGTCTTGAGCGCTTAAGCCGATTTTTGCGGCAATTTCGGCAACGGGCGCCGGAATATTTGCTTGCGCTATTTCGATATCCGATAACATAAACCAAAGTATAAATTATAAAGCGTTTTTATGGAAGTCTGCATGTGTGTTCCCGGTGTGCGGGTAGCGTACTTGTGCAGACTTGCCCTTTCCGTTAGAATAGCCGTTATGACAAAAAGTTCTGCCCGGGAAAAAGAGCCGGCTATACGGCCGATCGGCTCTTACGGCGTGTTTCTTCCGTATGTGATTATTCCGTTCCGGCTTAAAAGCGCACAGGTGCTTTTCCGTTTTTTGCGTACCGTTGTGCGCGATTTTTTTTGGCTGCAGTTTTCGGTAAAGTGGCGCTTCAGGACCATTCCCGTTTTGGACGTGTCGCATCCTTTGGACGATTTGATTCCCTTTACGCCCGGCAAAGTGCAAATCTATTTGAACTTTACAAACTTTTGGATCCGGCCGATGACTTTTTTGTTCCGCCGGCTCGGCGTAAAAAAAGCGCTGCCGTATTGTACCGAATATCTTTCCCTTATCGAAAAGGCGTATTCGGATGCCGCACGGGTGTACCGTTTTTGTATGACGACGACGGAGCGCCCCGATTATAAAGAGGATAAAGCGTTCAGAATGATTCATGCCCTCGATCCGCATTTGCTGTGTGTTCCGAGTCTGCACGTTTCCATTGTTATTCTTGCGTCCGTGTATTATGCGGAAGTTTTAAAAAAAGACGACTTTACCGAAGCGGAGCGTCAAGCCTATACGGCTGAATTAAAAGAGGGTGCGCGGCGCATTATTGAAAGCGTATTATATGTAAAACAGCACAGCGTAAACTGCATTCCCGCGGCGATGTATATGATGCTGTATGTGCTTAAAGGCCGATTTACGATAAGCGCGGGAGTCGATATTATCAACAGTCTGTTTACCGACGATAAAACGCTTTCCGCCCGGGACCAAAAAAAACTGAGCGCGCACATTCATTTTATGTTCGAACGCCTGCTTTTGGAAGGCGCAAACGAAAACGATTGGACTGTTCCGGTTAGGCGCTGGCTTAAAAGCTATGCGCGCTCAAAAAATATCGCCTTGGCGCTCGCCTTCTGAGCTCTTACATAACTTCAAGAAAGGGAACCAAAATCAAATTAAGCGCGTTTTTAAGCACGGTTAAAACGGCAAGCGTCAGCGTTAAGCGCGCAGCGGCGCAGTCGGCGTTGTCGGCATTTACGATCGGGCAATCATGGTAGAATTTTCCGAAAGCTTTTGCCGTATCGTACGCATAGCCTGCGATCGATGCCGAATCGAGCGCCTCCGACGCTTTTTGCAAAACGCGCGGAAAAGAACCGATAAGCTTTATTAAATCCCATTCGGCGTCGCTTTGCAAAAGCGCGCATGCTTTTTCAAAATCCGCTTGCGCTCTCACGTGTGCGCCGGTAAGACCTTCTTTTTCTGCCTTTGCCAAAACGGAACACATGCGCGCGCCCATGTACTGCAAATAGGGGCCGGTGTTGCCGTTAAACGACAGCGATTCTTTCGGGTTGAAAATCATATCTTTAAAAGGGGACACTTGCAGCAAAAAATAGTGGACGGCGGCAAGCGCAACTTTTTCGGCAACATCTTGCGGATTGCCGACCGCTTCTTCGCGCCCCTTTGCCGTAATTTCCTGCAAAGCGTCATCGCGCAGGTTGTTCAAAAGATCGTCGGCGTCCACAACCGTTCCTTCGCGGCTTTTCATTTTGCCTTCGGGCAAATTGACCATACCGTAGGCCAAATGGTACAGCTTTGAGTGCCAATCGTAGCCGAGTTTTTTCATTATATAAAACAAAACTTTAAAGTGATAAATCTGTTCGGTCGCGACAACATAAATGAGTTTGTCGAATGGCCATTCGGCATGGCGGTTTATTGCGAGCCCGATATCCTGCGTTATGTAGACGGTGGTACCGTCTTTTCGCAGCAGCACTTTTTTGTCCAAATTGATTTCGGCAAGGTCTACCCACACGGCGCCGTCGGCGTCTTTATAAAAAATCCCTTTTTCCAATCCGCGCAAAATCTCTTCGCGCCCTTTTAAATAGGTATCGCTTTCAAAAAACATTTTGTCGAACGAAATTCCGGTGCGATCGTACGTTTGCTTGATGCCGGCAATCGCCCAATCGTTCATAAGCCGCCACAGTTCCCGCACGCTTTTATCGTTGTTTTCCCAGCGCACGAGCATGTCCTGTGCTTCTTTTTCGGCTTCCGGGTGCGATTTTGCATAATCGTTGTATTCGACGTAGCAGTCGCCGACAAAGCGGTCGCTTTTTACGCCCGCGCTTTCGGGCGTGTCGGCGGGAAGTTCCGGGTGCCCCGCACGCGCGTGGGCTTCGGCACTGTGCAGCTTTTGGTAGGCGAGCATGGACTTGCAAATGTGAACGCCGCGGTCGTTGATGATAGTGGTTTTAAAAACGTCGGCGCCCAAAAAACGCATGGTACGGCTTACGCTTTCGCCGATCGCGTCGTTGCGCAAATGTCCCAAGTGGAGCGGCTTATTCGTGTTCGGACTCGAAAACTCGATCATTATGCGCTCGCCCTTGCGCTGCGGTTTTCCGTCTTCGTTCAGCGCACCGTAGGATGTACCCTGTTCAAGCACGGTACGCAAAACGGAAGCGGCGACAGCTGCTTTGTTTAAGCGTACGTTTATGTACGGACCGACCGCCGAAAAAGTTCCGGCTTGTGCGGCTTCTTTTACAAAGTCCGTATTGATGATTTTTAAAACATCGGCTGCGATTTGCGCCGGCGCTTGTTTAAAAGTTTTGGCAAAACCGAAAAGCGGAATACCCACATCTCCCATTTTAGGATCGGGCGGCGTTTCCAAAAGCAAAGACGAAACATCAATGTGAGGCACGGAAAGATTTTTACTTTCCGCCAGCTTATTCAAAGCATCCGCCGTAACGGCGCCGCATATACGTGCAAAATTAAACATGGTTTTTTACTTTAGAGTGATATCGCTTTTTTGTCAACAGTTATGAAAACCGTGCGTCCTGCACGGTTTTCAAACCGAGTTTTAGGCTTGTGCCTAAAACTCGTACACTTGAAGCGTTTCCGGCGTTCTTGCCGGGGACTGGCATTACCGGCACCTTCGGCGGGAATACGCTTTAAGGTATGCAGCGGTCTAGCTTAGAATAATTCACTGTGCGAGCCTATCCGCAAAGCTGTCAAAACCAAAATATCATTATCTTTTTTATAAATTAACACTAAATCAGGGCGTATATGACAATCACGGCAACCCTTGTAGCTTCCGCTTAATACATGATCATTGCGTCAAGCTTTTTTTCGCTTCTTCCCAAGAACTGAAAGGTTTCCGGCGTCCGCTTTTAATTTCCTCAGTTATGAAATCCGCTTCTTTTATTGCCTGTACGGTTTCGTTGTTGAAGTTGTCCAGCCGTACATCAAAAGGAAAACCGCCGGCCTGTATAGACTTTCTAAGGAACACATTGATTGCCGTAGTTAAATTCAAACCGAGCGCATTGTACAAAGATTCGCTTTGCTTTTTTATGTCGGAATCCATCCGTATGCTGAAACTTGCCGTTATCGCCATATATTTCACATCTCCTGTAGCTATTTATGTATGCATTGTACATCTATTGTATTATATTTTCAAGTATTTACAGTTTTTCCTCTTTTTCCGAATTTAACAAGAACATGTCATGTTTTTTCGTTTTTGCCCAATTCGCATTGACATTAAAATTATATCTCGCATCATAAAGTATATACTTTACCTTAGGAAGGCGTTATGTATCACTGGCGATTGAAAGGTTCGCATTACGAGATGGGACAAAAGACGGGACGCATTTTTTTGAAAGCCGGGATAAAATTCCCCTTGGAAAAACTTGACGGCTTTCAAAGAAAAAGCGGAACGGCAAGCGGGCTCGTTTTAAAAGAATTTTTCCCCGAAGCGGCGGAAGAAATACGCGGTATTACCGATACCGTACACGCCGATAACGAACTTTTTACGGCGTGGCTTATGTGTATAGGCTGCTGCCTGTACAACCTCGATGAATCTTGGACGGCGGAAACGAGGGGCTGCACGACCTTTGCTTTTTCACACGGAACCGAAGTGTATTACGGCAGAAACAATGACCTTGCGCCGTTTTTACACAAAGGCTGTAAACGGATTTTGTATACCCCAAAAGGTACCGATCGTTTTTTGCTCAATACGTCTTCATTTGTAAACGGAGAAGAGGGAATAAATGAGCACGGATTGATAGCGGCAATGACCTTTGTTCTTCCGCATTTGGAACGAATACGACCGGGTTTTAATGCGGTTTTTTTAATACGGTTTATTTTGGAAAAATGCAAAACGACTGAAGAGGCTATAAGCGTTTTAGAAAAATTGCCCGTATCTTCTCCCGCAAATATTATGGTATGTGATAAAAACGGGAATATGATCGTTGCGGAACTTTCGCCCGATACAAAGAAAATAAGGGAATGCGAAACCGGTCCGTACGGAAATAAATTCATCATTGCGGCAAATCATTTTACGGATGAACATATGCAGCGCCGCGATAATTCTGACGGAAATATGTTCAGATCGCAGGAACGATATAAAACCGTATTTGACGCCTTTCAAAATAAAATTGAAAACCCTATTGAGTTTGCAACGGATGTTTTACGGGGACGATACGGTTTCGTTTGTCAATACGGCAAAGAAGAAAACTTTAAAACCGCATGGAGTTCCGTATTTAATGCGTCCGATTTAAGCATGTATTGCGCCGCGGGCAGTCCCGATAAAACAAAATTCAGGGAAGATTTGTGTTTAAAACACAATAGCGGAAAACGAAATTTTGAAGTATAATGTGCGGGCGCGATTAAGCGGTACAATTGAATGAGCAGGCTGATATTCAAAGATTCATATGTAATCGTAGAACCGTCATATCGGGATACGGATTTTCACAAACACAGTATGCTGCACATATTTTTAAGTTGCAGTCCGCTGTCCCTTTT
Source organism: uncultured Treponema sp. (assembly GCA_905372025.1). GTDB lineage: Bacteria > Spirochaetota > Spirochaetia > Treponematales > Treponemataceae > Treponema_C. The sequence goes on from CAJPNP010000047.1 coordinate 9,797, forward strand.
ATCGGGTTCGGAAAGTTATACCGGCAATGTTATTTTTTTAAAAGACAATGTTTTGCATAAAAGTCCCGATGGAACGATAAACTACATTTTCCTTATCGACCCGACATCTTTAATTGCAGACGATATACGAGAGTTAATTCCTGTCGGGCGAAGCGGCGTTTCCTTTCAAAAAGATATTGCACCTTTTGATTTTTCCGATTCATACGCGGATGACAAAATCGTCTTAAAACTTGAAAGCTTTTTATCGGATATGGGAATTCATTTTTCCGGTAAAAAAAATATGGATAAACGAATTGAAAACCTTATTTTTGAAATCAAAACTTTTAAGCACTTGGGTAAACGAGTCCGCGATATAGCAAAAGAAAAACAGTATTCGGAAAGCTGGCTTACTCATCTATTTAAAAGAGAAGCGGGAATTTCGCTTAAAAGCTATCTTTTGATGAGGCAGCTTGAGTATGTGTGGAAATCAATTTATTCCGGTCAAAGCATAACGGCAGCCTCCCTTGATTCGGGTTTTTCCAGTCCCTCACATTTTGCTTCGGTATGCAAACGGATGACGGGAATATCCGTTTCGAATGCGCTGTAAAGCGGATTTTTGAAAGCGCCGTTTGTAAAAATCTGCTATATTTAAATCGAAAAATACAAAGGAGGCATGATAAAAAACGGCGCCTGTTATAGCGTCGCCGCTTTTTATATCGAGTTTGCGTTGCAAACTCGTCAATTTTATGCGCTTT
>CAJPNP010000048.1 GCA_905372025.1 uncultured Treponema sp.
GTCCGCATTAAACTGATAGTCGTCAAGGATAACATTGCCTAAAGCATTGTTAAATCTCCACGTTTTATTTTCATAGCCCGCCGTATAATTTATCTTATCGTTTGCCAAAAGTTTAATGGTATCCCATTTTGTACCGGGGTCTACCTTAAAGGTATGGTCGGCTTTGGGAACCGCATGTTCATCCCCGTCAACAGTTATCGTTATTTGCGCTGGCGTTGAACCGCTGCTTCCGCCGCCTTGCTGCGGTGAAGACGGCACAGGGTTATGTTCTGCAGGATTTTTACAACCTGCAAAAAAGGCTGCAAGCGTTATAACAGCCGTTGTAATCAATACTATCTTTTTCATAATTTTTCATGCCTCCATAATTTCTACAATTTCTACACAAAAGTCCCTTAAAATTGAACAGCTGAACAAAATATCAATTTTGGCAGCTGTTCAATTCGCCGTTTCGCAGTGAAATGAGAAACGGTATATAATCATGCGATGTTTCGGCAACCAAATATCCAAACCGAAACTCGCAGCGTTTTTAGACAATGCCAACTGCATTGTCTAAAATAAGCCTCCGCTTTTGTGCGGACAGCGGACAAATATGTCAATATCCCGGAGCGGCGGGTACTTCCAATATACCGCCGGAACCTTTTAACTTTACCTGAACTGTCATAAACTTTGAATTAGCCTCTTTTTGCAACTGTATGTTTTCAATAAAAATAACTTTATTGTGTCTTGTTTTTGAAGCACCGAAAACAGCACAGCCCAAATGAGATGAAAGATTATTATCTGACCCGTTTACACTCAAACTGAAAGGATTATCTGCTGCGGTAAAAGGATTGTTTATTGCCCCCGTTCCTGTATTTTTATCTACACGAAATAAAGGATGGTTGGAAAAACTTTTTTGTTCCCACTGTGCTTTTGATGCATCGGTCAATGAACCTTTCGGTATAAGATGAAAGAAAAGATGATTCTTTTTCGCGAGTGCCGCATCATCGGGAATACTTGCAAACCCCGACTTTTTTATCTGTTTAATTGCCGTAATACCGCTTTGATCTGCAATCTGTTGATTGGTTGCAATGCAAAGATCGACTGTAACCGTACCAGTGTAGTCATCGGCATCGATTCCGCCGTTTTTCGGTTGAGCGATACCATACGTAATTTTATCGATCGCAAGGAGTTCATCCGTATCTTTAGTTTGATACAGATCAGTATACTTTTTAACCGCCGCTTTAAAAACATCGGTAAAAAGATTTTCCGGCGCTTGTTCGGTTTTCTTTGCACCGGCATAAAAGTAAGAAGCAAATTCGGTTGAATCGACTTTTATGGCAGTGTCAGCAGTTTTATCCAAAATATATTGGAATACATCCTTTGCTTCAAAATAGTCTTTTGTCAACGACGGCTTTAAATGAGTAAAGTCAAAAGGTGTGCTAGTGGTAAGTGTTTCCGTACCGCCTTCGGTGAGTTTTCGAAACACAATTTTAACACTCGGTCGTACCCATATGTGCGTACCAACTTCTTGAGCTTTTGCCGTCAGCGTATAGCCGTCGTGCTCACCGAGTTTTATGGGTGTTACGGAATCGCTTAGCATAAACGACAGTTTTCTTACGAGCTTTGTACCACTCGGGTCTTTATTTACTTCCCTAATATATTTTCCAAGCGAATAATTGTGTTCAATTCCTTCGTCTAAATTAAGCTCACAGCTGTCAACTGATTGTATCAGTTTACCGTCTAAAGGATGCGTAAAGCCGGCTAAGGTAAGGGTTTTATCGAAGGTCTTTCCGTTTTTCAAACCTTTTATTTTAACAGTGAACATACCTGTTTGATCGTCATACGCAATAAAATTTCTTTCGGTAAACGTAATGCCGCTTGCCGGTGTGGCGGTTGCAATCTTTTTAGCTGCTGCAGAAGCGGTAATGTTTCCGCGCCGCAAGCCGAACGCTGTAAGCACGTCCGATTCGGTAAGTTCGTACGGATTTTGCGGAAGGGCAGGATTTGCACCCTGATTTTTTTTGCCGGAATGTTTGCCCGATTGGGGGCAGCCGGTTGTAAGCAGCGCAAAAAGCAGCGCCGGTAAAAGTATCAGTTTTGTTGTATGTTTCATCTCTTTGTTGCCTCCGTTTTACTCTATGTTTTACAGTCAATTCACACGGTGTCTACAGGTAATAAATATAATGAATTTTTTTGAAAATTTCAAGCAATCCCGTTTCCGCTTAATTCCATAAGCCGTATGCTGCGCTACATGTTTTTCATACAAAAAAAGGCTGCCGCAAAGAGATTTGTCTGAAAACTGATTCACAATCCGCGTGAGCGGATATGATAAATTATTTCCTTACAGAAAAAGCCGGTAGGCTTTCAGTTTTCGAACATTCCTTTTTCGACAGCCGTTTAAACTGAAGATTACGCCGGAGGCAGCCTTAGTTGCGGGTTAAACCTTCAATAGCATAAGTTGCGTTTACTTTAAATTCCAACGCGTCTACCGTGTAATCGGCATATTCGGGTGCGGTAAACTGCCCCATGCCGCCTACGTTGTAAATCTTGGACATATCGTAGCCTTTGGCATTCAACAGCGTCATAAGTTGAGCTACGCGGCCGCCGCTTTGGCACATAAGAAAAATGGTTTTATTTTTGGGAAAAAGAACTTGCAATAAGTCATCCGATTCCTGGTAGGTAGCTACCGGTTCAGTTACCGTTCCGCCGTACAGTTGAATCAATTCCGGTTTTTTATGCGCTTCGGCATTGAAGATATAGGCAAAGTAAGGAATGCATTCAAAGTTGCGCAAATGCTTTTGCTGATAATCGCCGAAATCGCGCAAGTCAATGTACAATACGTCGTCTCTGCCGAAATACTGATACAAATTGGATGCATTGATTGAAGCCGCCGCAGTGGAAAACGGAGCGGTAGAAGCTTCGGCTTTTGCAGAATCCGTAGGAGCAGGCAGCATTTTTTGCATGGAAGAGGACATCATATCGCCCTTATCCTTTTTCATAGAACAGCTTGCAAACACTAATGCAAGCGCACACAAAAACAACAGGTGTTTTTTCATTTTGTTACCCCTTAGGTTAATTAAAATATTCATCAGTGCCGTGATACTCAAAAAGAGCATTCAGCATGCGAATCATGTTATTGGAGGAAACGGAAGAACCGGTAAGACTGTCCAAGCTGTAGTTTGACCGTCCGTTTCCTGCGGCATAGTCGGCTGCCGCAATGTCGTCTACCGTGCTTAAAGTTTTAAGATATTTGCAGTTTTTGCCCATAAAAAACGGGATGTACTCGCGCTTAAAGTCTTCGTATGTAGCTCCTGCAGGAGTGGGATTTGAATCTCCCCAAAAGCCTGCCAAATAATGTCCGTCCGAATCGTAATCGAACGATAAATATTTAACTACCGTGTCTTCAAGCTTGCCGCTTTTGGGCAAAGACAATTCCACATACGCGGTCATCCAATAGTTTACGGCAGAGCTGCGGCACGTACACGACAAATACGTAACTTGATATTTAATAAAATTGCGCGCTTTGTATTTAAAGTTTACAAAGGCGTAAAAATTGTGTTCTTCTTTAGGACCGTTGATGTGTTTTACCGGAATCAGCGTTACCGCATTGGCAACGGTACCCTCTCCCATGTCGGCGCTGTTGTTTAAGAATTCGTTAAGGCTTTCCAGTGTAAGAGTGCCGGTTCCTTTTGCCATCCCCGCGCCCTTTGCTTTGCCCGCCTTTGCTTGCATAAGACCGGCTTGCATCATCGCTTCTTTTGCGGCTTTTTTAATTGAAGTTGAAGAAATAGTCGCTCCCGAAACGCTGTCTACATCGTAGCTTTGAGCTTTTAAAATTGCGGCGGGAAGCTGTTCAACCGCCATACTGCCCACTCCGGCGGTTTCTTTATCGCCGGTAATTTTTACGGCAGTGATTTTATCTTTTACTACGGTCAGTTCAACCGTAATTTCTCCGCCGTATCCCGACGTTTTTGCAGTATAAACGGCTTTTTTTCCGCCCGAACAGCTTGCAAACGCCAGCACCGTAAACGATGCCAGCACTGCAACCGATACGGCGCGCGGCATTACGCACAGTTTTGCATATAAAAATCGCTTCATGTATTCACCTCATTTTTTATGGTTATAATTTTAATGTAGCATAATTTTGGATTAATAACAAGATTGTAATCAACAAAATATAGAAAAAAATCAAGCCTTGACCAATCGCAGAATGAGCGCTACACTTTCGGTATGGAAAACTTTACACGCATAAATCCCGCTTTGCTGCACGAAAACGCAGCCGACCTTATCGGAAGGCAATGGATGCTCGTAACCGCCGGAAACACCGAGGGCAAGCGCTCGTGGAACACAATGACGGCAAGCTGGGGCGGCTTGGGCCATTTGTGGAACAAAGATGTCGCCTTTGTATTCGTGCGTCCGCAGCGCCATACCTTTGAGTTTACCGAAAAAGATACAAACCTGACGCTATCGTTTTTCGGCGAAGAGTACCGCAAAGCGCTGCAATTTTGCGGCACAAAATCCGGCCGCGATTACGACAAAGCCGAACAAACCGGTTTAACGCCCATCGAAACGCCGTGCGGTTCGACCGCATTCAAAGAAGCGCGCATTATTTTGGAATGCGAAAAACTCTACGCCGAATTCCTTAACGAAAAAGCGTTTATACGCAAAGATGTTGTTGAAGAATGTTATCCCGGCCGCGATTTTCACCGCATGTACGTGTGCGAAATCGTCGGCGCGTGGATAAAAAGTTAAGTCGGGAGGCGCAAAATGAGCGGCGGAGCACACGAACGCATGTCGGCTTTGTTTACCGATTTTTACGAATTGACGATGGCGCAAGGCTATCGGAAGCACAACATGAACTGCCCCGCCGTATTCGATATGTTTTTCCGCCGGCAGCCTTTCGGCGGCGGATTTTCCGTTTTTGCCGGAATCGAAACGCTCATAGACGAACTGACTTCCTTTTCGTTTTCCGAAGCCGATATCGCCTATTTGGATTCGACCGACGTTTTTGAAAAAGACTTTTTGGATTATTTAACAACCTTCCGCTTCAGCGGCGACTTATACGCAATGAAAGAAGGCTCCCTCGTCTTTCCCGGCGAGCCGCTTGTACGGATCCACGCAAACCTTATCGAAGCGCAGATTATCGAAGGGCTTATTTTAAATACAATCAATTTTCAAAGCCTTATCGCAACAAAAAGCTCGCGCGTGTGGCTCGCGTCAAAAAAAGGTTCCGTTATGGAATTCGGTTTGCGCCGCGCCCAAGGGTGCGACGGAGCGATGAGCGCTTCGCGCGCGGCTTATATCGGCGGCGCGTCGAGCACGAGCAATACCCTCGCCGGTATGCGCTTCGGCATTCCCGTTTCGGGAACGATGGCGCATTCGTGGATTATGTCGTTTCCGAGCGAACTTGAAGCCTTCGAAGCATACGCCGAGTTGTATCCCGACACGTCCGTTTTTCTTTTGGATACCTACGATACCCTAAAGTCGGGCATACATAACGCGATAAAAGCCGGAAAAAAATTGGCGGCAAAGGGACATAGATTCGGCGTCAGGCTCGATTCCGGCGACATTCAGTATTTGTCCGTCGAAGTGCGCAAAATCCTCGATGAAGCGGGCTTTCCCGACGCATTTATTACCGTGTCGAACGAACTGACCGAAGAAATTATAGAAACCCTTGTCGCATCCGGCGCACCGATAAACGCGTGGGGCGTCGGCACACACATGGTAACCGGCGGCAGCGATTCATCGTTTACGGGCGTGTATAAACTCGCCGCGCGAAAAGACGGCGGCGGCGGGCCCTTCATTCCCGCAATGAAGTTTTCGGACAATCCGCAAAAAACCACCGATCCGGGCGTAAAAAACGTGTGGCGCCTCTACGATGAAGACGGCATGATGAAAGCCGACATCGTCGCCCTTGAAGACGAAAAAATCGAAGTCGGACTTGAAAAACGCTTTTATCATCCGGCGATCGATTACCGCAGCTTCAGCTTTTCGCCCGCGGCGGCGGAACCGCTTCTTATAAAGCGCATCGAAAACGGAAAACTCGTCTTTCAAGCCGAAGACGAAAAAGCACGGCTTTTAAAAAGCCGCTCGACGATGAACGAACAGCTCGCCAAACTCGATGCGACCTATCTTCGCATTTTAAATCCGCACATTTACAAGGTGTCGATAAGCGAAAAGCTTAAAGACTTAAAGCTGCACTTTATTCACGCCAGACTGCACTAGGGGAAGAGATTCGGTATGAGCGGAAATCAAAAAAAACAATGAGTACAGCAAGCCCTCTGCCCGCATACGTCGCGGTTACGCTTTTGGGGTAAAATCACCTGAGAAAAACGCGTAAAGCGCCTCGCGGTCAGGGTCTTGCCCGTACACAGCTTTAATTAATTTCACATCATACCGGCTCCCTGCCATGTAGGGGCATAAGGCTGCTTTCGAGAAGAGGATTGGATTTTCATAGCGAGATTTTGCCGAAAACTGCGGTTTTTGACAACCGCCCGGTACCGTTCAGGGTAAATATGCCGTTTTTATGTTTTTAAGCGATTCGAACAGTTTTCTTTTTTGCGCCGCATCGGAGCCGGTTAACGCTTCAAGTTTTTTGCGCGCTTCTTTTCTCGCGGAATTATTTTGGTAATCGCAGGTGCAGGTAATGCTTTTATAACCGGAACGGCGCGCGTGCGCGATAATTGTCTGCTCGTCGGCAAAACACAGCGGCCGTATAATCGTTACCGGATATTTGTCGTATTTTAACCGCGGCGGCATAGTTGAAAGTTCGCCCTTATACAAGGCGTTCATTAAAAGCGTTTCCAAAATATCGTCCAAATGGTGACCGAGCGCGATTTTGTTGTATCCGTGTTCCATCGCATAATTGTTCAATTCGGTGCGCCTTTGCGTCGAACACCACCAGCAATTCATCGTTCTTCCCGGCTTTAAGCGCGCCAAAACGTCGGCATTCAGCGAAACCAATTCCGTATTCCACGAACGCAGCAAAGAACGCAGTTCGGGAAGGACGGAAGAACCGATGCCGCTTTCCACGTGCAAAGCGCAAAAATCGAAGTTTTCGCGTCCCTGCCGCTTGCGGTACGCAAAATATTCGGTCAGCGCGGCCGAATCTTTTCCGCCCGAAAATCCGACGAGAATGCGGTCATTGTTTTCAATCAATTTATAGTCGTATACGGCTTTGTCGATTATGCTGAATAATTTAGGCTGCCCCATATCCGGTATGCTACCACAAAAAACGCTTAAATGGTATAGTGTGCCCATGGATTTGGAACTGTTACGCTTCCGCGCCCGCACGCTGCAAAGCTTACGGCACTTTTTTATCGACCGCGGCTATCTTGAACTCGACACGCCGGCTTTAAGCGCGGATCTTATACCGGAAACCTGTCTTGAAGTTTTTAAAACCGATTACACGGCGCCCCGTACAAACGGCGCGCAGACAACCGAACTGTATTTGGTACCCTCGCCCGAAGTTTACATAAAAAAAATTATCGCGCACCATAAGACCGACGTTTTCCAAATTTCAAAATGCTACCGCAACGCCGAATCCTGCGGCCGCATTCACAGTCCCGAATTTACGATGCTCGAATATTATACGATGAACGCCGATTACCGCGCTTCCATGCGTATAACCGAAGACCTCTTCGATTTTTTGCTCCCGCCGCCGGAAAGCGCCGATCCGGAAAACCGCAGCGCCGATGCATTCGCCAAAGACCCGTGGGAATTTTTACGGCCTCCCTTTATACGTTTAAGGATGGACGATGCCTTTGAACGCTATGCGGGCTTCCGTTTAAGCGAACATGCTTCGGTAAAGAGCTTGGCACAACAAGCGCGCCGCCTTAATCTAAGCGAAACCGCTGCAAATCCCTTCGATACATGGGGCATAGACGATTTATATGAATTGATTTTCGTACAAGCGGTTGAACCGGCGCTCCCGCAGGACAAGCCGGTTTTTCTTACCGATTATCCGGCATTCGTTCCCTGCCTTGCAAAAGACGTTCCCGGAACGGAAAACGGCAAACCGTTGTGGAAAGAGCGCTGGGAACTGTACGCGTGCGGCATCGAACTTGCAAATTGCTATACGGAAGAAACGGATGCCGAAAAAGTGCGCGCCTATTTTGAAAGCGAGCGGCGTTTAAAAGAAAAAAATGCACTGGTCGTGCATAAAACGGATACTTCGTATTGGGAATTGTTCCGAACTTTTCCGCCCTGTTCGGGCGTTGCGATGGGAGCCGACCGGCTTATCGCGCTTTTAAGCGGACGAAAAAGCATAGAGCCGGTGCTCCCGTTTTCGATTATTGAGCGGCCGTCGGTTTAATGTTAAAGCGCTTGTTAAAGCGTTCGATACGTCCGGCAGTGTCTACCAGCTTTTGTTTACCGGTAAAAAACGGGTGGCACGCCGAACAAATTTCAACGTTGATATCTTTAACGGTCGAACGGGTTTCGATAACATTACCGCACGCGCAGGTAATCTTTGTCAGCTCGTAATCGGGATGCAAATCTTTTTTCATAATATATTTACTCCTAATAAATATTAAACTTTTCAGCGCCGATTTTAAAACGACTCGGCCGTGTTCATCGAGCGCAGGAACGCTTCATTATTCTTGGTTTTGCGCATTCTGTCAAGCAGTAATTCCATAATTTCGGCATCATCCATGGGATTGATAACCTTGCGCAGTACCCAGATTTTTTGCAGTTCTTCTTCGGTAAGCAGCAATTCTTCTTTGCGGGTACTGGATTTTTTAATATTGATGGCCGGGAAAAGGCGGCGGTCGGCGAGTTTGCGGTCGAGGTTGATTTCCATATTGCCCGTGCCTTTAAACTCTTCGAATATAACTTCGTCCATGCGGCTTCCCGTTTCGATAAGGGCGGTGGAAATAATCGTAAGGCTGCCGCCCTCTTCGACGTTGCGCGCCGCACCGAAAAAGCGCTTGGGCTTGTGCAACGCGTTCGAATCCACACCGCCGGAAAGCACTTTGCCGGAAGTGGGAACGGTTTGGTTATATGCGCGCGCAAGACGCGTTATGGAATCCAAAAAAATTACGACGTCGCGCTTATGCTCGACCAAACGCTTCGCTTTTTCCAACACCATTTCGGCAACCTGCACATGGCGGGTAGCCGGCTCGTCGAAGGTTGACGAAATAACTTCGGCATGAATCGAGCGCTCCATTTCGGTAACTTCTTCCGGACGCTCGTCTATGAGCAGCACGATAAGGTAGACTTCCGGATGGTTCGTCGTAATCGCGTTTGCGATTTTTTGCATTAAAATGGTTTTACCGGCTTTCGGCGGCGCAACGATAAGCGCGCGCTGCCCCTTTCCGATGGGCGAAAACAAATTGATTATGCGCGTCGAAAACTCTTCGGATTTGGTTTCGAGATTGAGCTTTTCATCGGGATGAAGCGGCGTAAGATTTTCGAACGGAATGCGCGTTTGCGCCGCGCGGGTTTCGTCGTCGTTGACCGTTTCGATGCGCAGCAGGGCAAAAAAGCGTTCGCCCTCTTTCGGCGAGCGGATTTGCCCGTAGACGGTGTCGCCGGTTTTTAAATTGAACAGGCGGATTTGGCTGGGCGAAATGTATATGTCGTCCGGGCCGGACAAATAACTGTTTTGCGGCGAACGCAAAAAGCCGTATCCGTCGGGCAGAATTTCCAAAGCGCCCGAAGCGAAAATAATGCCGCCGTGTTCGGTATGCGATTTAAGAATGACGAAAATCAATTCTTGTTTTTTCATCGGGGCCAAATCGTCGCGCGGAATGCCGTATTGGGCGGCAAGGTCGCGAAGGCCGGGCATGCTCATTTTTGTTAAATCGTTTATTGAAAGGCGGGGTTTTGCATCGCGGCTTTGCGCATCGTTTTCGGCGTCAAAGCTTTGCCCGTTTTGCTGAATAAGCGCACCGTTGCCATTGCCGTTATGCACGCTTTGGTTCGCCGCATCGGATGCACGAACAGCCGTTTTCGAACGCACAGCCGTGCGTTTTGCTTTCGGACGAACGACAATGCGTTTTTCCCTTCCCTCTTCGGCAAAATCGCCGGAAGCACTTTCGTCTTCGGTATGAGCGCTTTCGGGTACCGGCTCGCTTGAGCCTTCAAAGCCGAATGAACTTTGAACGTCGGTTTCGGACGGTTCAAAGCTTTCCGTGCGATCCGATTCGTCGATAAAACGGCGTCTTTGATTTACTGCCATTAAATATCTCCATTAAAATATGAAATTGATTTCCGGATTGATTAAAGTTGCCTCTAAAATCTGCAGTCTTTAGAGGTACCTATTATAAAAACGTTTTTAATACGGGACATTGTTTCGAAAGACAAACATATAATACTTAACAAAAAATAAAAAGTCAAGACACCGCATTGCATCACGTTAAATCTAACCGTACGGAAAGCTGTTCATCACGTAAAAA
>CAJPNP010000049.1 GCA_905372025.1 uncultured Treponema sp.
AAATCGGACTGATGACAAAAATCATATAGGAAATCAGATTTCGAATCCTGCTTTTAAAATTTGCAGACCCCGCCGCCAATTCAGCAACTATGCCCAAAATCACATAAGCCAAGCACATCAGCCAATACATTCCCGTCACGTACAAAACGCCGCCAACCAAAACTCCGGTAATGAAAATAGGCCCATGCTTCGGAACTTTAGCAATGATTAGCATAAAGACCGGGCCGCAGAGCAGCGCAATAGATAAGGGACACAGAAACGTCAATACGGGAAAAAATCCGAATATCAGTTCGCCGATAAACGCACAAACCACATAAAGTGCCGCCAAAACTCCGGTAGTAATCAGGTCTCGGGCGCTAAGACCTTTTTTGTTCATTTCATTTGTCATAGAGAAGTCCTCCTCTTACTATATTTTGGAAAGGCAATATTTTGTCTTTTTCCATTGTACCCGTTTGCATCATGACTAAAATGTGCTATATTGTAATAGTTAGGCATGACTAACGACTATGAGCTACTATAGTTATCCGGTGAGGCACTGTCAAACAGCCCTAACAAGCTTACAAGTTTTTTGTATATGTGCTAAATTATTGTTATATATCAATTTATCTTTTTTAGCATTACCATATACGCGGCGTTTAGGGACATAAAAAAAGATGTTTCGGGACATTACTGAAAGAGAGGAATCTAATCTGTGACACAAGGAAATCAACAGCAGGCATTTTATAATTTGGGAGATGCCTCTTTTTATATGACAGACTACCATTTTAATGAAACGGATGAAAGAAAATGCGGACATATTCATACCTACTATCCTTCGGCAAAGGCAGGACAAGGTATCATGTATCAGGTGCAGCCGACTGAAGGCCTCTTTCTTTCCGTCAGTGATTGGACTCCATATCACGATATGGAACGCCGATACCAAATCGAACATAAAATGATAAAAATGTATTATTTGGAGTCGGGGGAAGTAAAACTCATTCAAAACGGCAAGCGCACTGCCGTCATTCAAGAAGGAATAAAGCTGTATCTGAATCGCCCTTCCAAAGGACGGGTACTCTATCGGGCAGGTATTCCGATTCGGTATGTATCGGTACTCCTTCTTGAAGATTATTTTCTTCCTTTCCTGCAAAGCCGATATGCTGCCGACGGTTTAAATTATGCAGCTTTGTTTTCTTGGCGCGAATTTAATTATAACACACCGGAAATCGGCAGCATTTTTCTTCAGATTAAACACAAGATTCTTTCAGGAGAAACGTCAAGCCTCTACTATGAAAGTAAGGTGGGGGAACTTCTCTCTGTTGCTGCAGGAAATGTTCAGCGGCACGGAAAGCAAGTAAGTGTTTCTTTAAACCGGACGAAGGCTTGTCTTTCCCCTATTGAACTCAAGGCCTTGGAGCGAGTCAGACTTGCTATTGAACGCTCTGTTCTAAACCCTCCACGCTCGGAAGAATTATGCAGTATAGCAGCTATGGGGCATACAAAATTCCGCAGGACTTTTCGGCTCTTTTATGGTCTTTCGCCCCGTGAGTATATTTTAAAAGCACGGATGCAATATGCTTGTTTGTTACTATTAAAACCGGCATTGTCAATCGGGAGCATTGCTGCACATCTCGGCTATGCGAATGCCGGTAAATTTTCTTGTGCATTCCGAAAATTGTATCATCAATCGCCGGCGCAATATCGGGCATCTGTTCATAATGAGCATTGACTATGCTGACTTTTCCAGATTGGAAGACTGAAAAAGCCTCACTTCTTCCTACACCCGAAGCCGCTCGAATACCTTTCCGATGCTGTCGCGGATAATCAGATCGGCGCGGCCGTCGGCGCTTGTTTCGCCCTTGTTTATGAGCACAAGGCGCCTTCCCGAAAAATACCGAATAAGAGAGGCGGCCGGGTAGACGACGAGCGATGTGCCGCCGATAATCAGCGTATCCGCCTTTGAGATCGCGTCTATGCTTTTTGAAAGAATGTCGGAATCAAGGCTTTCTTCGTACAGCACGACGTCGGGCTTTAAAATACCGGAACAGCCGGGTGTTTTTGAACAGCGGGGCACACCGTCTTTTTCGCTGTTTTGTACGACTTCGTCTGCCGTATAAAAGGCGCGGCAGTTCATGCAGTAATTGCGTAAAAGGCTTCCGTGCAGTTCGTATACCGTTTTGCTGCCGGCCGCCTGATGCAGTCCGTCTATGTTTTGCGTGATGACGGCTTTCAGCTTTCCGGCTTTTTCAAGTTCGGCAAGTTTTAAATGCGCCGCGTTCGGTTTTACGCCTTTTACAATCAGCTTTTTTTTATAAAAGCGGTAAAATTCCGCGGGATTCGAATCGAAAAAGCTGCGGCTTAAAATGGTTTCCGGCGGATAGTTCCACTCCTGATGGTACAAGCCGCCGGTACTGCGGAAGTCGGGAATACCGCTTTCGGTGGACACGCCGGCTCCGCCGAAAAAAACGATATTGCCGCTTTCGTCGATAATGCGCTGTAATTCTTCCGTTCCGTTCATAAAAACAGTATGTACCGCAATACGGCGCTTGTCAAGTTTCGCCTTTTATATACCCGGATACAGATAGGCGTCTGCGGCTTCAGCCGGTTCAAGTTTTTCCACGTCGATTTGAGGTTCGGGGCTTCCGCGGTAATCCCGCACGGCAAGGGTTCCCGTAACCGTAAGCCAGGCGCCGTTTTCCAATTCGCTTATTTTGTCGTAGCGGCACACAAGGCCGTAGGGCACAAGGTCGGCGGCGCAGCACACCATAAGAAGACGCGCCGGAATGAATTCCGTTTCGCTCATAAAACGGCTGTCGTGAAAGGTCATGCCCTTTACGCTGATGCGGTAGCCTTCAAATTGACGGGGATGCTTATACAGGGCATCGACCCATTGCAAAAAATCTTCGTCGGAAATCCTAATCGTTTTATGCGCCGAATCAAGTCCGGGCAGCCGAATTTCCGGCTCCGTATTCGGCGTACTTTGCATATCGTCGTCTTTCCGCTGAACGGGAAAGCCCCCCGAACCGGGCGCCGTACCGGCACTTGCATCCGCCGCGTCTTTTTGCGGCGTTAAAAAGGGGTTGCCCGTTTTCGGTACCTTTTGTGCCGAATAGCCGCCCTGCGAAAAACCGCTTTGCGGCGCGTATGACAAATCCCCTATGCTTACATTTTTGCGGGGCAGCAGCAACAGCATAAGGGGAATCAACAGCACAAAAACGGAGGTAAGGTTTACATGATAATGATCCGCTTCAAAAGCCGTTTTTGCGGCGGAAAGCGCCCATGCAAACATAACGCAGACGGTAAAAATCAGCCACGGTTTCATACGCGGCGTAAGATAAAATAAAAACTCGTTTGTAAGACAGAGTTTTAAAATATAAAAACCGAAGAGGGCGCATCCTGCCGCTTCGATCATCGGCTGAAGCGAAAATCGTTTTGTCATAACCATGCCTCCGCGCCGCATAAAATACAGATGAACAAAACGGCAAAACATACCGTAAAGGATGTAATTAAAAACCGCACGATAAAGCGCTTCGTAAAGCCGCCCGAAAGCATAAGAATATTTTTTATGTCCAGCATGGGGCCGAATACGAGAAAGCCCAAAACGGGCAAAAGCGAAAACCGCGCGATAAACGATCGCCCGATTACCGCGTCGGAAGAAGAACACAAAGAAAGCAAAAAGGCGAGAGCCATCATGATAAACAAAGATACGGCCATTGCGCTCGGCGCCGATTCGAAGGTCAGCTTCCCTCCGAGCCTTTGTAAAAGCGCCGAAAACGCCGCTCCGACAATCAAATATTTTCCCACGCCGAAAAATTCGAGCCGCGCGTGTTCAAAAAAAGCGTGAACGGTTTTACGGCCGCCGTTTTCGGAAGAGCAGGCCGCGCAGCCGCAGTCTCCGCCGCCGAAGTGTTCGCCCGGCAGCAGTACGTTTTTCGGCGCGCTGACCAAAAACGACAAACCTATAAGCGTCGAACAGATAATGCCCAAAAATACCCGCGCAAAAACAATCCGCAGGTTGCCGTTAAAAGCATAATAGGTGGAAAGAATAACCACCGGATTTATTACCGGCGCGGCCGTCATAAAAACGATTGCCGACGTCAACGGAATTCCTTTTTTAACCAAACTGCGGAACACCGGTATCGACACGCAGTCGCATACGGGAAGACAAAATCCGCCCAACAGTGCAAAGGCGATTCCCGCGGCGGTGTTTTTCGGAAAATGCCGCTCGATAAACCGCTCCGATACAAAAAAACTTATCAAGGACGAAAGCAGCACGCCCGTAATTAAAAACGGAAAAGCTTGCAGTACAATTCCTAAAAAAGCCAAAACCATGCGTACTCCTGCACAACCGACTCGAGGAGCCAACTCGGGCGGCCAATTTGCAACTCGTTTGCAAATTTAAACATAACAGGTCTTGTCTCGTATGTCAATAAGATTTGTTCATGTTTAATTTTTGTGCTACAAAGTGCTTTACAAAATAAAGTAACCGTGCTATACTTATTTTATGAAAGCGGAAAAACGATTCAAATCGGCTGCAGCGTTTTGTTGTGTATTCGGCTTTCAAACTTTCATTAAAACAGGAGTATGATATGAAAAAAATCGTATGCGGCGCTTTGTTGCTGTGCGCCGTTTGCACCTTCTCGTTCGCAAAGGAAGCCTCGGATCAAAGATCGATGTCGGGTATCGGCGTTGATTATGCCTTGGTCGGCCGTCAAAACAACTTCGGCCTCTCGGCCGCCCTTACTTCGCCGTGGCTGTTTGACAATTCGCTCGCCTTCCGCGCAAATACGGATTATTTTTTCCCGAGCGCCGGCCACCGGAGCGGCTTTTTTGTTCTCGACTGTTCCGTCATGGGCGGCCACATTATGCAAACCGCGAATATCCGCTTATACGGCGGCGGCGGAGTGGTCGCGCTTTTCCCGATGAAGTCCGGCGAGCCGACGGTTAAACTCAGCGGGCACGGCTTTTTCGGTTTTGAATTTTTTATGACCGAAAAACCGGTCGGATTCAGCTTTTTTACCGAAATGGGCGGAGGCGGATTCGGTTTCCACGCGAAATCGGGCTTGCGTTACACGATTCCGATACGGTAATATTGCAGACGGGAACGACGGATTTTTCCGTTGCAGGTTTTTAAGGGGGCGGCTTTTTGCGATTGCATCGCAAAAAACGGGCTTTCCGGGGTTCCGCCGTTCGGCTCCATTCCTTCTGAACGGCTTCGCCGCCCCTTCAATCCCTGTCGCGTAAAGATCGTTGCCCGATGCTCAAGATAACAACCGAGAGGCAAAATGATGAACGAAATAGAAGAACGATTGGCTCTTATCGGCGCATTGGCCGAAGACGCGCAAGCCGGCTTTGAAGCCATGCTTGTGCCTTTTTTGGTGTACGGCATCTCGATTCCCCTCGGAACCGCTGCAACATACTGTTTTGTTCATTTGGGACTTTCCGAATTCGTGTGGGTCATTTGGCTTGCGGTCATCGGATTTTGCCAGATTTTTTTGCCTCTGTATTTTCGCCGCGAACGGCGGATAAAAATACAAAGGGCTTCCGACCGTATCTTCGCCGTTTTATGGGGCGGCATCGGTTTTATAATCGTGCTGGATTTTGTGTTGGCGTTTTTCGGTAAACTTGCCTTTCCCGCAGTATTTTTCATCATCGGTATATCGGTTGCCCTGGGCTGTGCCGTAAGCGGCACGCTGGTTCAAAAAAAAGTCCGCCTTATAATGTATGCGGAAAGCCTTTGCTGGCTTTTGTGCGCGCTGCCCAGCCTTTTTGTCGAGCCCTACGCGGCGCCGCTCATTATCAGCGCGGCAACCTTTGTGTTGCTGACAATTCCCGCCTTTGCGGGCTTGCTTATTATGCGAAAAAAGAAGACCGGCAATGAGCGGTGATAACCGGCACGACGCTTCTTTTGACCATCGCTTGCTCGACGAGCAGCTGTCCTCCCGTTTGCGGCTTGCGGTTATGTCGGTTTTGCTCGGCTGCGAAAAAATCGAATTTACCGTGCTGCGCGATAAGGTACACGCAACCGACGGCAACTTAACCGCGCATTGCAAAAAATTGGAAAACGCCGGTTATTTAACGGTAGAAAAGCTTTTTGTAAACCGCAAGCCGCTTACCCTCTACAGTGCGACAAGCTTGGGCCGCAAAGCCGTAAAAAAATACGCGCAACAGCTTGCTTTGTTTTTATAAAACTATTATTTTTACTATTGCCATGATAAAAAAAACATATTATATTGTTTATATTGAATACATTGTTTAAGATACAGCACAATACTCTATAGTGCAGATAAGTAGATGCATTTTACAGGAGGGTAGTAAAATGACAAATACATACCGTGCATTGGATATCGCAAAATACATCATAAACCACGAGCACGACGAAGGGCGGGAAATAAGTAATCTTCGCTTGCAAAAATTACTCTATTTTATACAGGCAAAATTCATAGTAGAAACGGGAAAACCCTGTTTTTCCGATCCGATAGAAGCATGGGACTTTGGCCCTGTTGTTACATCTGTATATCATGAATACAAACTTTTCGGCAGTTTTGATATTGCAATTCATGATATGGATGTGGATATCGATGAAGACAGCGCTACAAGAATAAACAACATGCTTGATTTTTGTTCCCATTACCCGACATACCAACTTGTCGAAATTACTCATAATCAAACGCCTTGGAAAATGGCTCGCGAAAATCCGTTTTCTCCCGTAATCACGGTTGATTCAATGGAACAATATTTTAGAAGGCAATAATTATGCCAGATGTAAATTCCGAAATACTTGATCAAGCCCAGCCTAAAAAAGAAAACAAAGACAGCTATGTCCAAAGACTTCGAGAAGCACAGGAGCAATTATGTAAAGGTCTTATAGCTTCAAATTTTGATTTTAAAAAATGGCTTTTAGAATTTAACACATATATCAAAAATTATGATCGTTTTTTTTATTCTACCATTTCCAATTTTATCCTTTCAAAGTCTGATGATAAAGAAGTTTCTTCAATTACTCAAAATATAACAGATATTATTTCGAAAGTAAAAAAAGAAGAAACTCTTCCTGATGATACAGAAATACCCGAACAAGACTTTTTACAAACTCTTGTTCCCGTATCTGAAAAGAAATATAAACTTTTATTAAAATTTCTTGATCATTGCAATCTCGCAACCATCCAAAGAGCAGCATACAACACAACAAAAGAAAATATAAAAGCCGAAGTCAATAATTTATTTGATACAAAATATAAAGATGAATATGATACTAAAATAAAACCGAAACTTGATTCTTATGAAAAAAATATAACAACACAGCTTATCGCTTTGATTTCAATTTTCACCGCTCTTTCTTTTGTTATTTTCGGCAGTATAAGCATTCTTGATAATTTACTTATCAATATAAAAACGCTTCCTATTCTAAAAGTTATTTTTATCGGTGATTTATGGCTTATTTGCATGATCAATATATTTACACTGTTTGCGCGAATGATATCTAAATTTATTTCTCAAGATTGGAAATTGGTAAAACCGTTGATAATCTGTAACACAATTATGATATGCATCTTAATAGCAATTATAATAATATATGCAAAAAGTTACGGTATAAACTACATATTTTAATTACGTTTTTACTTTCGATGCGATCCATTTACAATAAAAAAGCCGTTCGGCGGCACCGGCCGATAAAGCGGGCGCAGCAGAACGGCAACAATATACGAATTATAAATTTTTATTTTTGTAAAACACTCGTTCCTGCAATACGGCCGAAGGTAATAACATCGGTAATGGCATTGCCCCCTAAACGGTTGGTACCGTGAATACCTCCGACGACTTCTCCCGCGGCAAAAAGCCCGTCAACAAGACCGCCGTTTTCCGATTTTACTTGCGCCTTTTCGTTAATTGCAACGCCGCCCATTGTATGGTGCGTGGCGGGAGCGACTTTTTCAATATAAAACGGCCCCGTTTCGATTTTCCGCAGCGCGCCCGTTTTGTTGTATTCGGTATCTTTTTTGTCGGCGGCAAAACCGTTGAACTTCGCAATCTCCGAGGCAAGACTTTGCGCATCGATGCCGAAAAAGTCGGCCGCTTCTTTCAGCGTATTCGCCTTTACAATCAATTTGTTCGCTTCCAAATTTTCGTATTCGGTACGGTGCAGTTCGGTCATTTTCCCGACCGATTCGATTTCATTTCCCCAAACCAAATATGCGCATGAGTCCGTTTGGGAGAGGATCGCCTGAGAAATGACGTCGCGCCTGCCGCCTTCGTTCGTAAAACGCTTTCCTTCTTTATTCACCAGCACGGCGCCGTCGAATCTGGAATTGGCAACATACGAGATGATGCCGGTTAAAGGATTGCAGGTCGGATACACTTGAATATATTCCATATCGATAAGCTGTGCTCCGATGTCTTTTGCCATTACGATACCGTCGCCTTGAGAAGCTTGCAAACAAGTTGTTTTATATTTTGCGCCGTATTCCGCATTGTATTTTTCGCGCATGGCAATGCTTGCACCGAAGCCGCCGGTTGCCAAAACAACGCCTTTTGACGCGTTAAAAGTGATCGTTTTGCCGTTGTTTTCAGCGGAAACGCCGCTTACATCGCCGTTGTTTTGCAAAAGTTTTACGGCCTTTGTGTTGTAAAAAATATCGATGTGCAATTCTTCGCACTTTTTCAATAAAGGCTCGGTGAGCGCATAACCCGAATTCCCTTGAGGAATGCAGGCACGCGGAACCGAATGTCCGCCGAATTGCTGCACGCGGTCTTGAATAAAGTCGACTTTTATATCGTCGCGCAGCCATTCGTAGGAAGCCAAAGAATTTTTTGTCATAATGGCAACCAAGACGGGATCGTTTTTGTTATCGCCGCCTTTTAACGTATCTTCGGCGAATTTTTCCGGCGAATCGGAAATACCTTTTTTTTGCTGTAAATCGGAACCGGCAACATTTAAACCGCCTCCGGAGACCATCGTGTTGCCGCCGGCAAAACCGTTTTTTTCCAAAATAACAACGGAAGCACCGCCTTGCTTTGCCGTGATGGCGGCCGTTAATCCCGCACCGCCTGCTCCGATAACGACAACGTCATAAGCATATTCCGTTTTTTCGGCGGGACTTTGTGCCCGCACTGCCGGCATTGCAAGGATTTGTTTATCCGATGCGCCGGCGGCCTTTGCCGTTTCCGAAAGGATACGCTTTACACAGCCGGACGTTATCGTCGCGCCGGTTATTCCGTCGATATTGACCGAATTTGAAGCAACCGCTGCTTGCGTCATAAGATCGATTGCCTTGCCGCCGATGCCCTTTGTTTCGGATGACTGCACGACTTCAACGGAAGTGATTTTTCCGTCTTTAACCGTCGTTTGCAAAGTAAGGGGGCCGTTGTGTCCGACCGAAGTCTGCATGTATTCGCCGTCTTTTAAAACGCTTTTTCCCGAACCGGAACAGGCGGTAAAAGCGGCTGCGCATACAACTAAAAGCGCAATTACAATTTTTTGAAAATGTTTCATTTTCCCTCCATAATTACGCTATCTTACACTTTTTACCGCCGAACTACAAGATACGCGGCATTTTACGGCCGGCAAGCCAAGC
>CAJPNP010000050.1 GCA_905372025.1 uncultured Treponema sp.
TCTTCATCTATAAAATGTAAGCTCAATATAATGCAGTATTTATTTTTATATTCATTTATATAGTTAAAATATGTCTGAAGGTCATTATTAAGTTTTGCATGTATTTTATTTTCAATAACTATACCTGTATCTTCACTTGTTATTACCAAATCAATACGTTTTTGTCCGTTATCCTCTTTAGTCGTTGGAACTTCTTTTCTACAATAGTAATAGCTATTACTGGATTCTTTACCATGTATCAGTTCAAGTAAACTTCGTGCAAATAAATCTTTTAAATTATGTTCTCTATTTGAATTAAAGAAAAAACATAGAATATTACTACAAATAACTTCCCTGTGCGGAAACTCGCAAATTTCGAGAAAAGTCGGGTCTCTATGCGGCAAAGCGGGAACATTTTCAAATTCCGATAATAATTGCTCAAATTCTTTTATTGTGTTACTCATAAATTATATCCTTTTATACTTAATTATATGAATCATATAACAAAAAACAAGTAGCATTTACTTTTAATAACTCCATTTCTAACAATATTTTTCTAAAAAAATCCATAAATCTTTCCCCTTACTCCCCAAACCCGATTTTTCTACTGCAATTTTTTTCTTTTTGCATATTTAATAATTCCGTGATGATGTATTTACTACTGATATTTTCTTTGGACATAAATCGGATTCTTCCGTAGAGAGAATTAAAATCTCCCGGTGTAACCGAATTATAATTCTGTAATGCTGTAATATTTTCTTGCGAAAAAATAAAGGAAGCAAAATATTTTGTAAGAAGTGTTTTTATTCCGTTTTCATTGAGTGCCTTAAATTCAGTCATAATATGAAAACGCCTTTGCATTGCAGGATCCATAAACTCTTTGATATTTGTCGTACAAATCAATAAACCATTAAAATCATCCATTTGAATTAAAAACTCATTTACCATTGTACGCTCCCAGCTGTGATTTGCGCCAAGACGGTTCGCAAAAAAAGAATCGGCTTCATCAAATAAAAGGATTGCATCCTCAGTTGAAGCTTCTTCAAACGCTTCTTTAATGTGCCGTTCACTTTCACCGACATATTTTCCTAAAACATCGGAAGCTTTTTTTAAGATAAGTTTTTTATCCAAGATCTCCGCAATGTAACGGGCAAATTCCGTTTTACCCGTTCCGCTTAAACCGTAAAAAAGCATACGGATACCTGTTCTAATTTCCGCACTTCTAGAATACTCAACGGCATTTTTTACCATTTCAACAATCTCGTTCGGAGCAATAGATGTGTTTAAAGCTTCAAGCTCATAACAGTCTTGAAGTTTTTTTCGAACATTGGATACACCGTATAACAGCTCCGAATTTGCTTCAAGCATATTTTTTACATCAAGAATTATTTTTTCTTCATTTTCATTTACACCGCTGTTTACTGTTTTTAGCATATTTGTAATTGATGCTCCCGTTACTCTATATGAACCGCATAGACCGACAAGCTCATTCAATAATTTTCCTTTGACATTAATATTTTTTAACTTTGAATATGCAATAGATTGCAGCATGGTTTTAGGCATTTCGCCGAATTTAATTGAATATGTAAAACGCCTCAAGGTTGAATCATCAAGCCCGTCAGTATAATTTAAAATCCAAATAACCTTATTAACACTGTTTTCAAGCATCTTATTTACAATACCTTTTTTAGGACTCGTAAACTGCATTCCCAAAAAAGATGATTTACTCTGTAGAATATTCTCGGCTTCATCGACAACAATAATAGAATCACTTTTTTGAATTGAAAGTAAACAATTTA
The DNA here is from genome assembly GCA_905372025.1 of uncultured Treponema sp. Taxonomy (GTDB): domain Bacteria; phylum Spirochaetota; class Spirochaetia; order Treponematales; family Treponemataceae; genus Treponema_C. The sequence continues at coordinate 1,779 of CAJPNP010000050.1, forward strand.
AACGGTATAAAGTATTTTCATTATTATCACCATTAGTATCCATTTCATTTTTAAATATAAATAATTTTAATCCGCTTTGAGCTGCAAGAGTTTTTGCAAATTCCGTTTTCCCTGATCCGGGATTTCCGTATAAAAGAATATTTGAAGCATAATTATTTTTTAAAAATTTTAAGGCCAAGTTAGAATATTCTTTTTTTATAGAGTAAGTATTTATATCAAAAAAATTTTCCGTGCTGTTTTCCTTTAAAATATTAAAGAAAAACGGATCAAGAGTTCCAGAGAAAATACATTCGTTACAATCGTCAGATACTTCTGCATTATCATTCATTAATCCGAAAGAAACAAGTTTTTTATCGGGACGAAGAAGTGTCTTGATTTTTAAGCCGGAAATGTCAAGAAATTTTGCATATATATCCGTATAATCATCCGAGAGGCTGCACGTAACCGCTTCGCGCAATTCATAAACAGCACCTGTCCTGTACGCCAATAAAAGCAGTTTTGCTTCTTCATCGGAAAGTTTGAGAGCCTCAATTAAAAAAGCTATCGGTTTTATATTTTTAATTGCTTGTGAGATATGGGAAGGCATTTTTATGTCTTTAGACTGCTTTTCGAGTATATCTAAATCTATTTGCTCGGTTTCTTTATAAAAAAATGTTAAGGCAATAATTTTTGCAAAATTTTCGTTTTTCGCAAAAATACATCGGCATAGATTTATATTTAGAATAGTATGGGTATTAAATTTTTCAAACTTTTTACTTATCATCAAATCTTCTTTAAAATTTTGTTCAAGTTCGTTTCTATAATCAAATGGGTGCAGGTAATTTTCCCTCGGATTAAATAAAGTCAGCTGTTTTTCTTGTATACTTTTTTGAATTACAGCTCGTATCACTTCTAAGGTTCTATTTTCAAGTTCAAACCTTTCTACCAAGGCATTGAATAAACAAAAAAACTTTGAACATCCCCTAAAACTGTCAAGATTTTTGCATATATTATAAAAATACCCTATTATTGCATAACATTCATCACTTTCAAGATTCTCAATATAATATCTTATTCTCATCGCAGTTCTCCCATTGTTACGAGTAATGTTTTTTTTAACCTTGTCATCTAAATATAGTATAAACTGATAGGTCTATCAGGATAAGATAGACCTGTGTTTTTTGGATGTGTTTTTTGGATTATAAAACATATTGACACATAAAAGAAAAAAGGACGATACTACCCCGTAAAATCCGTACAAAAAATATCGGGCGGGAGCGGTTAAAAGTCTCTATACTTTGTTTTCAGACGGGAGAAGCCCAATGAACATGCTCAACTCTTTTAACAGGACAATGGACTATATTGAAAGCGTGCTTGACGATGAAATCGACGAAAAGGAAGTCGCGCGCATTTCACGCTATTCGTTTGCGCTTTTTGCAAGACTGTTTTCAATACTGACGGGGTACACGCTCGGCGAGTATCTGCGTTTTCGAAAACTGAGCCGGGCGGCCGCCGACTTGCACAACACAAACGAAAAAGTCATCGATATCGCTTTAAAATACGGATACGAGTCCCCCGATTCTTTTGCCGCTGCGTTTAAAAAATTCCACAACGCGTCGCCGAGCGAAGTAAAAGACGGAAAAGAATTCACATCGTTTTTACCGCTTCGCCTGTCGTTAACCGTTACGGGAGGTAACATGATGAAAGTAAAAATCGAAAAAAAAGACGCGTTCAGCGTCGCAGGCTTAAAGGAAACGGTTTGCGCATCGTACGATTTTCCTTCGCTGTGGAAAAAGTTGTATTCACACATACCGCATTCTCAATTGGCAAAGCTCGGCAACGGACAAAGTTTCGGCGTATGTACGGAAGTAAGCGATTGCAAAGACTTTACGTATATGGCGACCTACGACCTTCGCGGCGCATCCTGCAAAGAAAAAGCTCGGAAACTCGGTTTATCGGTTCTCGAAATCCCCGCAGCCGAATACGCAGTCGTTACGCTTGAAGGAGCCGTCCCCGACTGTATTCACGCCGGATGGAAATTCGTTATGGAAAACTTTTTTCCCGAACACGGTTTTCGTCATGCGGGCAGCCCCGACTTCGAAGTCTATGCCGAAGGCGACATGGACTCGCCCGCCTACAAAATGGAACTGTGGGTACCGATCGTAAAAGAATAAAGAACAAAAACGGGTTTACAGCGAGTTTCCGTTCGCAGCCGGTACAGCCGAACTTCTTTCTTTCATGTACGTGTACACTTCGGCGGCAGTGAGTTTTTTCGCTTTTGTGTTCGGGAACTCGCGGTATTCGCTTTGCGAAAAAGCCGGGGCGCCGGCCGGGCAGGTTTTGTCTTTATTCGCTTTTAAGTACGATTGCAGGTCGTTTTCATCGGCGAATATTTTGTAAAAGATTCTTCCCTTTACACTTTTGATTTCGTATATGCCGCAGCATTTTTTCATTGTGTAATCGGCGGTACGCAAGTACAGTTTTGCAATTTCCGAAGACTGAAACGGAAAATTCCACCGTTGCAATCCTCTTTCCGTTTTCCCGATACAAATACAGCGGCCGCAGGTTCCGCACACATATTGCATATGGTTTTCCAAGCATTTCCGCGGATTCAAAAGCGGCGTTATACGGCTTGCATTTACATAACATTCTTCACACACGGCAGTGCCCATCCTTAATATGAAAAGCTCATGCGCTGAATGGGAGAGGGGCCGAGCTTGCGGCACAGCGTGCGGTGTTCAAGCGTCGGATAGCCCTTGTGCCGTTCATAGCCGTAAGCGGGATAGAGTTTTGCGTAAGCGCACATAATGCGGTCGCGTTCCGTTTTCGCCAAAACGGAAGCCGCCATAACCGCCGGAACGAGCGAGTCGGCGCGCACGAGCGCGGTACAGGGCACTTCGACCTCGGGGCAAAAGGTGCCGTCGGCTATGCATTCGATTGCGGGGCACGGATCGGGAAGTTTTTCATAAAGGCGCTTATACAGGCTTTCAAAGGCTTGTTTCATTGCAAGCAAACTTGCGCGTAAAATATTGATGCGGTCGATTTCTTTTTCGTCTACGGATGAAACCGCCCATGCGACGGCTTTTTCTTTTATGAGTATTTCGAGCGTCCCGCGTTTTTTTGCCGAAAGTTTTTTGGAATCGTTAAGCAGTTCGACGGGAAAATCGGGCGGCAGAATAACGGCGGCGGCGGTAACGGGGCCGGCCAAGGGTCCCCTTCCCGCTTCGTCCAAACCGCAAATCAAACTCATCTGCTTGCGTACAGCGAAGAAAAACCGCTGTAGGTGTTTTTACCGGAAACATCGATTGCGATGTCGGGAAAAACGTTCGACCACACGGCGCCTATGCCGTTCATCGGTTTTTCGGAAACGAATTCGTTGTTCCCGAGTTCGAAATTCGAATCGAGGAACTCGAGCGCCCGCACGAAATTCCCGCTCAGTCTGAACGACGAATCGAAAACCGTTACCGAACTGCGAGAGCTTTTTACGCCGACTCCCGTTTGTGCAATTACAACGGAGCGCACATTGTGCAAATTCACCACCGAATCTTTTGCACTGACGGCATCCGCGTACACGGCACCCTCGGCAGTAAAGCCGCAAAAGTCCGCATCGAGCGAAGAAGACTTCAGGCCGAAGCATGAAACGCCGTTCGGATCGCGGCATATGAGTTCGGCATGCGAAAAAGAAAGCGCGGCGTTTTCGGCTTGCACCAGATAAGTTTGAAGCATATCGGTTTCGCCCGCGCCATAGCGTTCGAGCGTGCAGTTTTTCAAATTGAAAAACGCATTGCGCACCGTAAGCGATGCGTCCTTTTCGAACTGCAAGCGCGTTTTTCCGTCGCCGCACAGTTCGGTGTCGCGCTCTATGAGGAGCGGATGGATGTCGGAAAAAGTGCCCTCGAGCATGCAGCGCACAAAGGGCGAAGCCGATTTTTGCACCGCGGCATAGAGGGCGGGAAAAGAACCGAAGGGTTTGTCGGGAGAACCGTCGGCTTGAGCGTCTTCGGCAGCGGCCGAAGCGTAAAAGTTTACGGCGTCCACAACCGTTTGAAAGCGCACGACGGGGCTTTTGTTGCCGGCCGCATCGGCGCTGTACGCGTCCACTGTGTACAATCGGGCGCTTTTTTCTCCCGATGTAAGGATAAGACTTCCGCCGGAAAGCCGCGTAAAAGATTCTTCGTTTTCGCCTGCAGCGGAGGCTTCGAGCGCGCGGTTTATGTCTTCGATACGGGAACGGGAAAATCCCTTTTCGGCTTCGAACGTCTCGGCAAAACGGTAATAAACGGCGCCTTCGCTTTGAATGTCGAGGACAATGTCTTTTCGCGCATAAAAATCCTTTTCCGACGACACAAACACGGGAGCCGAAGGCGGAATTTTATCGATAATAAACGAAGGACGGACGGAACCCTGCTTTAGGCCCTTATACAGTACGTCGATATTTTCCGAAAAGCCGAAAGCATCGCCTTCAAGCGCATCGACCGAAAAAAACGGCGAGTACAGTTTTTTCCCGTCTTTTGTCCGAAAGCAGAACAGAAAATCCGGATCGTCGAAAGACAGATTCACCGCCTCGTTCACGGAAGGAACCGCAGGAAGCCCTCGAAGTTCGGGTTTGGGCGGAATAAAAAGCCGGTTGAATTCCGAAAGCGGCGCGCCGGATAAGCCAAGCGCGTTTTGAGTACCGTCCGCTCCGGCCGCATTCACCGCGCCGGCCGCTTTACTTTCCGCGTCGCCGATTTTCCAATAAAGCATATGCGGCTTTGTTCTGTCGATGCGGATACGCGCGGAAGCGCTTACGCGCACGGGACCTTCGTCGATCGCATAAAAAACCGGAAACGGAGTTTTAAACGCCGCGTAATTCCAATCATCGAATTCGGGAAGCGTATCGGCGGGAAGGATTCCGTCTGCCGCGCCGGCTGTTTCCGAACCGGGTGAAGTTTCCGCATCTCCTCCGGTTAAAAGTACATAGCGGAACGGCACTTCTCCGTCGTAGACGGCAAGCGGAACAAAGCGCTCATACACGGAAGCATAGGGAAACATAAGCCGGCGCCCGGTAAAAAAGACCGGACTGGGCCCTGCGGTATACGAAACTGATTCGGGAAGATCGATATAGGCGGACGAGTTTACGCGCAAAAACGCTTCGTCGGCGGAAAACGGGCGCGCCGCTTTTATATACGCCGGTTCTTCTTTCGGAACGACCGTGTACGGAATTTCGGTTTTGAAAATCGGGGCGGAACCGTCGGTTACGACAATTCTGAGCACGACGCTGCCCGCAACGGAAAGCACAACCGGACCGTCGTATGCAAAGCCCGACACGAAAGGGTCTTCGCCGTTCAGCGAATAAAACGCTTCGGCGCCTTCGGGTAAGTCGAGCACTAACGTTTGATAATTCGCCCACACACCTGCAGCGGGATTGACAAGGTAATCCGGTGCGGTGCTCCGGAGGCTTTTTACGCCTTCGTTCGCATACGCGCCGCAAAACGGCAGAGATAAAAAGAGGACGGCGAAAAAAAAGTTCAAAGCGGATGCGGCTCTTTTTTTTGTCTTTTTTTCCATTCCGATTTTCCTCTCTATTTTGCCGATTCCTGAAACAAAGGTTCGAGCACGTCGCGCAGTTCCGGATCCGACGCATAATAATACTTTTCGCGTTCTTCGGCCGTCAAACCGACCAATTCGTGGCTCAAATAATGCAGCCAGTTGTCGTTATCTCGGTTCGGCTGAGTGAACTTGCGGCACCAATAATCGGGCTGAATGGGAAGTTGCTCTTTCAAATCGGTAAAATATTTGTAGTCGTGAACGGCAACCTTTATGTCTTTGCGCGGAATGCCCTTTTCAAGCAGAATTTCGACCAGATGATTTATGGTTCTGCCGGTATCGAAAATATCGTCCACAAGCAAAATACGGTCGCCGTGCCGCAAATGCTCGGGCGAATAGGTCCAGCCGTCGACCATAACGCGGCTGTGGCAGCGGATATCCGAATATGAGCGCGCAACGACGGCGGCATACAGCACCGGATGCACATCTTTACGCGCAAGTTTAAAATATTCGCTGAGCACGTTCGCAACGTACGCGCCTCCGCGAAGCGACACATAGATAACATCGGGAATAAAACCGTCCTGCAAAATACGGTGCGCCATTTTAAGCGCATTATTCCGTATAAAATCGGACGACACAAATTCTTTCATGCACACATACTCCTTACGCTATCATACCACAGCGCACGGAGGTTTACAATATATACTTTGACAAATCCTGATTTTGAACGATGTCTTTGAGCCGCTCGTCAACGTATTCGCCGGTGATTTCGATCGTTTCGCCCGCATGTTCGTCGGCGCTGAACGACAAATCCTCCAAAAGGGTTTCCATAATCGTATGAAGGCGCCTGGCTCCGATGTTTTCCATGCGCGAATTGGTGTCCGCGGCGAGGGCGCTCATGCGCTTTACGGCTTCGTCCGTAAAGGATATGTGCACTTGCTCCGTTTCCAAAAGGTCGGTATATTGTCGCGTAAGGGCATTTTTCGGTTCGGTTAAAATGCGCTCAAAGTCTTCGGCGTTCAGCGAATCCAATTCGACGCGGAGCGGAAAACGCCCCTGCAATTCGGGA
>CAJPNP010000051.1 GCA_905372025.1 uncultured Treponema sp.
AGGGGAAGCCTCCAGCCTGGATAGATTTTCTAAGGAACACATTGATTGCCGTAGTCAAATTCAAACCGAGCGCATTATACAAAGATTCACTTTGTTTTTTTATATCGGAATCCATTCTTATACTGAAACTCGACATCATCGCCATAATCTTACATCTCCTGCAATTCTTTATATATGCATTGTATATTTATTGTATTACATTTTCAAGTCGTACGCGGCTTTACCCGCACTTTTATTCTTTTCCCGTTTCGGCGAAACACATACGCCGCGTAGCCGAAAACAAAGGCTTAAAGTATAATACGAACAGCGCTGAAAAATGCGCACTATGAAATTTACAGACAAATGCAGGATACGCGGTATGATACGGGAACCGAACCGGTCGGCGCCAAAGAATTGCTTGTTCGGGATCTCGACGGCTATTGCTGCGGTTCTCGCAAGATTTAGGTACTGAAAAATATGATTGAACCGAAAACCCGCACGCAGACTAAAAGCCTGAAGCGCAGGCGTTTTTTTGCCGCGGCCGCAACAGCGTATGCCGCATTCGTCGCATCTATTTGCGTCCTGTGCGCGCAAACGGTATTCGATGTAACCGTACAGCCCTTTGCGGACACGCAGTTTTTTGCCGACGGCGTACAGACAGCGCCGCAGGTTTTGGAACAAGACAACACACTTGCAATCCTGCGCTTTACGTTCACCGACGAACCGCAGCGGCTCGAAATACGGCACGAAGGATTCCGCCCTGTCGTTTTAACGCACGAAGAACTGTGCCGAAAACGGGGCTTTGCATTTTTGTCGCAGGAAGATTCGGATTACGATGTCGTGTCGGTTTTTCAAACGGGCGCCAAGCCGAAAAGCGTGCGTTTTATAAACGATACGCAGGCCGCCGTTACCTTGTTGGAAGCAAACGGCGCCGATATAATCGATACGCAAAGCGGAACGGTCAGGCGTATAAGGCCGCCCGCCGATTATGCGCGCAAAGAAGGCTTTGCCGAAAGTTTGGTGCTGCCCGAACGGAACGAACTGTGGCTTTCGCAAATGAGCGCATCGTGCGTGCACGTATTCGACTTGAACACGTTGGACTACAAGCGCTCCGTAAAGCTCACCGGAGAATGGTGCAAGGTTATGGCATACAATCAGGCTTCCGGCCGCGTTTACGTAAGCAATTGGATAAGCCGCGACATCAGCGTTATAAATCCGGCCGCATACGAAGAAGAAAGGAAAATACCCGTTGCAGCCGTTCCGCGCGGCATGGCTTTTTCGCGCGACGGTTCGTATTTATACTGCGCCCAATTTGAAGACGCCTTCGGCCGGTCGCGCTGCAAGCTCATCAAAAAAGAACTTTCAACATTTAAAACCGTAAGCGAAAGCGGCACGCCCGGCGCCAAGCGCCACATCGTAAGCGATTTTCGCGCGGACAGGCTGTACGTTTCCGATATGCTCAATTCGTGCATAGAAGTATATTCGCTCAAAGACGACAGCCTTATCGCTTCGATAAAAGTATTCAACAATCCGAACACCGTTGTTTTGTCGCCCGACCGCTCGCTTTTGTACGTGTCCTGCCGCGGCCCGAACCATCCCGAAAAAGGTTATTTGTACAAGGGCTTCAAAATGGGCAGGCTCGACATTATCGACACGCGCACCTTGAAAGTAACCGAAAGCATCGAAGCGGGAAACCAGCCCACCGGCTTAGACGCTTCGCCCGACGGCCGCACCCTCTTATTATCCGACTTTTTGGACAACCGCGTGCGCGTTTTCCGCCGCAGAGGACGGTAGAACCGCACGCTTCCGCAATTTTCGGCGTACAATCATGCCGTACTTCGGCGCAAACATCATCGTCAAAACGAAAAACAGCGCTTCGGTTAAAATAATGCACGCGCCGGTCGCTCCGTTCAAAAAATAGCTTGTGTAAGTGCCGACGAGCGAACTGAGCACGGCCGACAGCGCAGAAATACAAAGCATGCGGTTAAGTCTGTCCGTTAAAAGATAGGCGATACAGCCCGGTATAATCAGCATTGCAACCGTAAGCAAAATCCCGACCGCTTGCAGCGAAGCGACGATCGTCAGCGCCGTAAGCGCAAGAAAAAGATAATGTATAAACCTTATGTTGAGCCCGATCGCCCTCGCATGATTTTGATCGAACAAATACAAAAGAATATCTTTGCGCTTGGCGACGACCAGCACAAGCGTTATGAGCGAACAAACAACCGCCTGTATCATATCGCGCTTTTCAATTCCCAAAAGGCTCCCGAACAGAATGTGCATAAAATGGATGTTCGAACTCACCTTCGTAACGAGGATCAACCCCAGCGCCATCATGCCGGTAAAAACCGCGCCCATAACCGAATCTTCTCGGATGCGGCTCCGCTCTTTTATCCAGCCCGTGGCAGCCGCGTTGAGCAAGCCCGCCGCAAAGGCGCCGACTCCCAGCGGAATGTGAACGAGGTAGGCGACGACGATGCCCGGCAATACGGCGTGCGAGATCGCATCTCCCATGAGCGACCATCCCTTTAAAATAAGGTAGCACGAAATAAGGGCGCACACGCAGCCGACCAAAGCCGCAATCACGAGCGCCTTTACCATAAAGCCGTACATAAACGGTTCGATAAGTTTTGTCCACAACATACCTTTCTCCCAACTGCCCTCATCTTAATATTTTTTATTAATTTTTTTCGGGCGGCTCGGTTTTCGCGCCTGCGAAAACCGCCGGGTTTTCCGCACTTCCGCTTTCGCTTCATTCGCCGGTTCACAGCTTTGCAATCCGGCGAACGCCTCCGGCGGTGCTCCAACCCCTGCCGCAAAAAGTACCTTCAGCCTTCGATCGTCCTTTTCGCAAAAAAAGCCCTTACAGCCTTTGCCGCATTCATCCTTGCGGCAAGTATTCCGTGACGCGGCGCAAAAAAGAGGACGGCTAAAAAAAACAAAAACTGCAGCGCAACAATGCAGCCGCCTGCCGACCCGTTCAAAAAATAACTGATATACGCGCCGGCGGAAGACGTCAGCACGCCGATAATCGACGCGAGGCGCATCATCGACGAAAATTTATCGGTAAGCAAATAGGCGGCTGCCCCCGGCGTTACAAGCATTGCGACGACCAAAATACTGCCGACCGTCTGCAGCGCGGCGATCGCCGTAACGGCGAGCAGTGTAAGCAGCAAGAGGTACAAGACATTCGTGTTGAGGCCTATCGCGCGCGCCTGCGCCGGGTCGAACGAAAAAAGGCGCAAATCCTTCCACTTAAGCAAAATAATCGCAAGGCTGCTCCCGGCGATGATCAGCGTTTGAACGATGTCACGGTCGGCAATGCCGAGAATGTTTCCCATAACGATCGTCGAAAGCGTTATGTTGCTCGGAAACAGCGAAATAAGCAAAACTCCCAAGGCAAAAAAAGTCGTATATACAATTCCGATAACGGCGTCTTCGCGGATCCTCGTGCGTTTTTTTATAAAGCCCATCGCAAGGGCGGCGAGCATACCGCTTATAAACGCGCCGACCGAAAACGGTATGCCGATTATGTACGCAACGGCAACTCCCGGAACCACCGCATGCGATAAGGCATCGCCGAGCAGCGACCAGCCTTTGAGTACGACAAAGCACGAAAGCAGCGCGCACACACCGCCGATAAAGCCGCTGACGAGGATCGCCTTTACCATGTATTCATACTGAAACGGAATCAATAAATTCGAAAGCATTCATATTCCTCCGCAATTCCCTTATGCCGATTATTTCGGCAAAGCGGCTTCAATATTTCTGACGCCGCGCCGATAGGGCTTGCCTTCCCGCTTTGTAATCAGGGCGCCTTCATCGTCGGTAAACACTCTGAACTCATGCGTACTGTCTTCGGGATTGTCGGTGTGATCGAGTTTAATGGTACGCAGTGCACCGCCGAACGCTTTTATAAGATTGTCGGCCGTAAAAGTCGTTTCCGTCGGACCTGAGGCAAGCACCGTTTTGTTGATAATCACGACGTGATCGCAGAATTCGGGAACAGAACCCAAATCGTGCGTCGACACGAAAATCAAATGTCCGTCGTTTTTAAGCTCGCGCAAAAGATCGATTATCGCCGTTTCGGTTTTAACGTCAACTCCCGTAAAGGGCTCGTCGAGCAGGATGATTTTTCCCCGCTGCGCCAAAGCGCGCGCAAGGAAGACCCTTTTTTTTTGCCCGCCGGAAAGCTCACCGATTTGGCGGTCTTTAAACTCGAGCATTTGCACGCGCTCAAGACTGCGTTCGGCAATCTCTTTATCTTCCCTATTCGGTATGCGCAAAAAATTCATATAACCGTAGCGCCCCATCATAACGACGTCCCATACGCTTACGGGGAACGACCAGTCCACTTCTTCGGACTGCGGTACGTAGGCAAGCAAGTGATGCTTTTGCGCCTGCCGTACCGGTTCGCCGCAGATTGTTACGGAACCGCTCATCGGTTTAATAAAACCCATTATCGTTTTAAAAAGCGTGGACTTGCCGCTACCGTTTACGCCGACGAGCGCCGTAATCGTTCCTTTTTGCAAGTGAAACGACGCATCGTAGAGCGCAACGTGGCCGTTATTGTACGCGACGCTTACGTTTTGTACCGCAAGTTTAACGGGAACCTCCCTATCGGTATTCATATTTTGCCTCGCATTATTTTGATAAACTGTCTTGAAATCCCCTTACAATCGTATCCGCATTGTATTCGAGCATTTTCAAATAGGTCGGCGCATCCCCGTCTTCGTAGGTTAAAGAATCGACGTACAAAACACCGCCGTAATAAGCGCCGGTTTCTTTGCACACTTGTAGCTGCGGCTTATTGCTGATCGTACTTTCGGAAAATGCGACGGGAATGTGATTTTTCCGTATCGTGTCCACAACCTTTTGAATTTGCTGCGGTGTGCCTTCTTCATCGGCGTTTACCGGCCACAGGTACAATTCCTTCATATTGCAGTCGCGGATAAGGTATGAAAAAGCGCCTTCGCAGGTTACGAGCCAACGCTGCTCTTCGGGGATTTCGGAAAGCTTGTCGGCCAAAAAACCGTCGATTTTTTTAATGCTTTCGCTGTAGGCTGCCGCATTTGCGTTAAACGTTTCGGCATTGGCAGGATCCAAAGTGACAAAGGCTTTTCGGATATTTTCGACATAGACGAGGGCGTTTTTCGGTGACATCCACGAGTGAGGATTGGGCATGCCGTTGTACGGGCCTTCGCCGATACCAAGCGGCTCTATGCCCTCGCTCAGCGTTGCGCTCGGCACGTTTTTAACGCTTCCCATAAATTTTTCGAACCAGCGCTCAAGACCGAAGCCGTTGCGCAAAACCAAATCCGCAGACTGCGCCTTTACGACGTCGAGCGGCGTCGGTTCGTATTCGTGAATTTCCGCACCGGGCTTTGTAATCGATTCGACGAGAATCTTATCGCCCGCAATATTTTGCGCCATATCCTGCAAGATCGTAAAAGTCGTTACGACACGCTTGGGGCGTGCCGAATCCTGAGCGCTCGCGGATGCCGCACTTTTTTTTGCGCATCCGGTAATACAGACGGCGCACAACACTGCCGCCGCGGCAACCGAAGCGGCGGTAAACCCTATGTTCTTTTTCATAAATAACTCCTATAAGTATGTAGTATATACTACATATTAACTGCCATTAATGTAGTACATACTACCTAGCTGTGTCAAGTGGGCGGGTGAATTATGTAAACACAAAACGTAATATACCTGTTTTAATGTTCCGAAATAAAATTCCGCATGCACTCCAGCGTTTCGGAGCTGATGTGATGTTCCAAACCCTCGGAGTCAATCATCGCGGTTTTTTCGCTCACGCCGATTTTCAATAAAAAACTGCGGACAATCTCGTGCCGCTTTGCACACGTGCGTGCCAAAGCGCAGCCTTTTTCGGTAAGAACGATCGGCTTGCGGGCTTCGTTTTCTATAAAACCGTTGGCCGTTAAGCGCTGTAAAACCTGAATGACCGATACGTGGCTCACACCGAAATGCCGCGCAAGATCCATAACGCGGCACTCGCCGTTTTCTTTAATTATTTTTGCGATAACTTCGGTGTAGTCTTCCAGGATTTCCCTCGCGTGATCGGCACGCGTGCGGGAAAAAGCGACCGACGCTTCCGTTTTTTTTTCCGGCACTGTCGTGTCCTCCGCTTACGGATTCATGTGCGAAACGAGGAATTTTCTTCCTTTGACCGTACCGACGACCAGAGGCTTCGGAAAGCGTTTGCGTTTTATAAGCAAGTCGTCGTCGTAAACAAATTTTTCGCCCGTATAATATTGATAGTCGAGTCCCGCTTTTTTTATAAGGGCATGAGCAGCTGCAATATCCCACACGTAACACGTAGGATCCACACACGCATCTATTCCGCGAAAAACCAAAGCCGACACAATGTGAATGAGCGAAGAGCCGAACGACTTAAACTTAAAGCTGCACGACGCTTTTGCCAATTTCGGCAATACAATCGACATGTCGATTTGCGTAAGAATTTCGGAACCGGTTGTAATTTGCTTCGGCTTATCTTTAGACTTTAAAAGTTCCGGTTCAACGGCAAATTTTTCTCCGTTCAAATATACCGCATCGCTGTCCGGCGCCGTCCACATAAAAAGTTCTTCGGAACATTTTCCGAAAACGGGCGCATACACGATGCCGCCGACGCATTGCCGCGCTTTATCGAGAATTCCCACGCCGATGCACCACGACGGCATGCCCTGACTGTACGCATCCGTTCCGTCGATCGGATCGAAGATAAACGTATACGGCGCATCCTTACTGAACGGCAAGCCCTTTATTTCTTCGTTTATAATATTGCAGTCCGGAAAAAGCGTTCGGATTTTCGCAATCAGCCTTTCGGCAACCGCAATATCGGCTTCCGTTACGACGGATTTATCCGATTTATAACTCCGTTTTACATGCAACTGTTGTTTTTTCGCAAACATGCCGCACTCTTTCACTTCTTTTCTTAACGCTTCAAATAATTTTTTATCCATACCATCCGCCGCTTAAATTTTAAAGTATAATTTCCATTTGATCTTTTTCGTCGTATTTAAAAACGGTACAATCGTTCAAATATGTCCGCTCGGGTAAAACAATCAGCACACTCCCCTTTTCTTTTTCGATCGAAAACGGCGCATAGTGATAAACGCCGACATTGAAGCGCACCAGCGTTCCCTTGGGAACAATGAAGGCTTCCGTTTTTTCCGGAATCAGCGTTTTGCTCGGCGGTGCAACGTGAATTACAACGTCGGTATCGAGCGGCATTAAAATCTCGCCGGTGTAATTGTGATATTCGACCGTATCGACAACCATCGCATTTTTTTTATGAACCGCCAAAGAGGAAAACGCAAGCGGCAAAGCGGTCTTTGCCGGTTCAAGCAGCCTGTCCGCATAAAAATCGCCGAGGCTGTATCCGCTCGGATTCAAAATGTCGGAAAAGGTTCCGTAGGCTTTGAAGTTTTCCGCCGTGATTTTTTGCGCTTTAATTTTCCGCATAAGCCCCCTATAAAAACTTTTGCAGGGAATGTCAATTCCCGAAAAAGTTTTTAGCCGCGCTTTCGCAAACGTCAGTTGAGAAAGCGCAATAAATAAACGAGTTTGCAACGCAAACTCGGCATAAAAAGCGACGGCGCCATTTCAGACGGCGCTTTTTATCGCTCCTCCTATAAAAACTTTTGCAGAAAGCGTCAGCTTTCGAAAAA
>CAJPNP010000052.1 GCA_905372025.1 uncultured Treponema sp.
GGTATCGGACTGCGCAAAATTTCTATGAAATTTTGCTTGCCAACGGTCAGAGCGTCTCGGCGGCAGTTGCCGCTGTCTCGCGTTCGGCTGTTTTTCCCTTTTCCATATTCATATATTTCAGGAGCCCTTACCCCGTACCAGAGACGCACCGACGATTACGATACACCGATCCCTGTTTTTTCCTGAATTCCTTTCCGTGTAAACAGAGAATCCATCGCCGTCGAAAGCGTTCATAAGGCATGTGCTTTTTTAAGCTCTTTGTCATGTCGCATTATCGTTCGATGTATTGTCGAAGCATATGAGCACCTTAAAACCGTACCGCTCCCCGTCAAAAAACTTCGATTTCTCCGGTATATTCATGTGCTTTTTGTATCAACGCGCCTTTGGCGCCCAAGGTAAAGGCAATTCGCTGCTTCGAATTGCATCGCTCGTGTGAATGCGGACAACGGGATGCACGTCATATTCCGCGAACATGTTCTACGGCAGCCGTAGATTGTAATCTATGACAGTCGAAGGCTATAATCTACGACTGTCGTAGACTATAACCTATGTCTTACATTGAAGCGGCGTTATTTTTCGGCAGCGGCGTTTTTGCCTGCGATGCGGCCGAACACCATAATGTCTACGAGTGCATTACCGCCGATGCGGTTACCGGCATGGATACCGCCGGTAACTTCGCCCGCAGCATAAAAACCGGGAATAGGAGCGCCGTTTGCGTCGAGTACTTGAGCGTTTTCATTGATTTCAAGACCGCCCATCGTATGGTGAATCGAAGGTTTGCGCGGCGTTGCCCAAAACGGTCCCACGTCGATTTTTTCGCCGAGCTTCGTTTTGTGGAAATCGGCATCTTCGCCCGTTTCGCAAAAACGGTTGTATTTGGCGATTTCCGCCGTAAACGTTTTGGGGTCGCAGCCGATTTGTACGGCAAGGCCTTCGAGCGTATCCGACGTAAGAACACTGCCGTCTTTAATCAGTTCGTCTATGTCGTTGCCCCAATTGTTTTGACCGCCGTGTTGGGGATTTCCCGCAGTTGACTGATCGCAGATAATCCAAAACATTCCGTCCGGCTGCTGCAGCGCGGCCTTTGCCATAACGTCGCGACTTTCGTATTCGGACACAAAGCGTTTGCCTTCCTTATTCACAAAAACCTGATTTTCAGCGCTTGTCCACAAGCCGCCGCCGAGGGAACCGGTAACCGGATGAGAGCTGGGTATAAGCTGAATGAATCCCATGCCCACAAGATTTGCGCCGGCCGCTTTACCCATAAGGATGCCGTCGCCGGTTGTAAGCTGCGTATTGGTAGTCGGCATATCTTCGGTTAAGCATCCCCAGTAATCGTCATACTCGATCGCCATTTTCGGGTTTGCGCCGTAACCGCCGGCAGCCATGACAACGGCTTTTTTCGCATTCAGCGTTACCTTTGTTCCGTCGCTCTTTTCCGCTTTTACGCCGACAACGCGGCCTTTTTTAACAATCAATTCGGTCGCCTTTGTTTCGAGCATAATTTCAGTGCCGTACTTTTCGTTAAGTTTTTGCAGCGGTTCGATAAACCCGCGGCCGACAGGCAAGCTCAGTTTGTGTGCGCGGGGCCATAAACCACCGAGAACGGTGTAGATGTTATCGTTGATACGCACCGACTCATCGTTTGATGCAAGCCAATTCAGCGCGTCCAAAGAGTGCGAGGTAAGCAGGTTGACGAGCTTATAGTTTCCGTAAATAGGAGTGCCGTCGAGGCCCGTGCGTTTTCCGCCCTTGTAGGTTTGGTAGGTGTGTAATTCAACGCTGTCGAACAGGCTTTCCGAATTGCGCGCAAGATAATCCGCAATTTGCTTTTGTAGGACAGCGAGCGTTTCGCGGTATTCCGGATCGACGGAATCAATGGAAAGTTTTTGGATATCTTCGAGCGATTTTTTAAGCGAAGCATCCGTCGGCACCTTTGCCTGGCGCTCGGGGTCGACCGCATTGTACGCACCGCCTGCGCGAATGGTATTCCCGCCGAGTGCCGCAGCCTTTTCGAGTAAGACGACTTTAGCGCCTTCCTGAGCCGCGCTTCCCGCTGCGGCAAGTCCTGCTCCGCCGCCTCCGATAACGACAACGTCCACATTGCGTTCAATCGGTTTTCCGGCCTTTGCTTTGGCGATTTTTTTTACCTGCATCGCTGCAACATCACCGCCCGCCTGAACAACGCAATCGGTAACGGCCGCAATAATCGCGTTACACGTTACGGTACATCCGCTTATCGTATCGACGGCAAGCGTTTGCCCTTTTACGATGGCTTCCGGAATCTTTTGAATCGCAGGATCAGCAATGCCGGGCGTTTCCTTATTCTCTTCCACGATTATCGACTTAACGGCCGTATTCGTAAACGTAACGCTTACGGGAACCGGCCCGCCGTTTCCCTGCGCTTCGGCGCGGTAGGTTCCCGCTTTAAACGAAAGCGCAGATTTTTGCGCACAGCCGGCAAGACAAAACAAAAGCCCCGCCGCTACCGCAATCAGTTTCAGTGATATTTTCATATTATACCTCTTAATGCAGTATACGCTTTCGAGGCTTTTCAGTCAAAGGGAAAAGTTTTTCTTCTTAAGACCCTGTTTTCTTTTTGCGCAGATAGAGAATCAATACAAAAACAAAGGACAACAGCTGTGCCGTCACAATCCGTACAACTTGCAGATGATCGCTTCCCATGCTCGACACAACGTGTACTATATTGATAACGCTGTTGTTGAAAAAGTGTTCGGCCAAGCCCGCCCACAAAGAGCCGGTCATCCTGTATAACAAGCTCATCTTTAAACCGTAGACGAATGTGAGCGCGACATAGCCTGCGCCCAAAAGCAACATCGGAACGAACTTCATCTGCCCCTCGATAAACGAGCGTACGGGCATTACCAAATGCCACAGTCCGAACAATAACGCGGTAATAAAAATAACCGTTTTGAATTCATACCGTTCGCGCAAAAGCCGCGTAAAAAGCCCGCGGAACAAACCTTCTTCCATCCACACGTTAAGCACATTGAATAAAAGAATAACACCGATTCCCGTGCTTACAAACTCGGTACTGTTTACCAGCGAAAAACCGCCGGACGTTATCGTCAAAGAAGGAGAGGCGCCCTGAACGTACAACACGATACACTCGGCCGTATAGGCGATCGTGTAAAAGCCGGCGCCCAAAGCCAAGCCCAAGCCGATGTTTTTAAGCCGCCCGGCGCGCGTAAAACCTATGTCGCGCCAATGCAAGCCCGATGCGAAAAGCGCGGCAAAAATCACAACGACGCCGCACGCTTTATGAATAAAGTTTTCACCGATAACGCTTTCGTCCGTCTTGAGTACCAAATACTCCCACAAGCGGAAGGCATAGCATATAAGGTACAGTGCGATGCATACCCGCAGAGGATATTGAGAAAAAACTTTGCCGATTGTCTTTTTACTTTTTTCCATTCAGACGTTCCTTTTTATCGAATCGAGCACTTTGCGGAATGCACTGCCGTTTTTTTTAAGTTCCTTTGCGCCGCGCGTAATTTTGCACAAACTCATTTTAAACATGCGCGCAATTTCGCGCTGCGTGGTTCCCCGATCTATTTCGCGCACCAAAAGCCAGCGCTTTGCCAAATCCTCGCGTTCGGCTTCGGTAAACAGGCAGCCGAAAAAATCTTCAACGTCCCGGGCACTTGTCATGCCGGCGATAATCGCACATAATTCGCGCAAGCCCTCGTCGCGGATGCGCATCATATCGGCGCCCGTATGAACTTCTTTACTTTTTCCCGTATCGGTCATAAGGCAATTATACTTGTATTTACGAAAAAAAAACAGTATATTTTTAACATGGCAGAAACAACCGAATGGGAAGATACAACATATAAATACGCATTCGAACAGGAAATGCGGGGTCTTGAGCGGCGGAGAGCCTACGACCCGAACTTATCAGTCGAAGAATTGAAATATATGCTCAAATCGCTGTATATAAGTCAGGGCAACGACTACGCAGGCCGCGGAGCCGTCGCCGACCTTACGCTGGCAGCAACCATCGCCGCCTATGAGCGCTTTATCGATGAGTGGGAGGGGTAAACGCTTGCATACGTTTTTCCCCCGAATCGCATTCAGCCAAAGAGGCGGCGGGCGTTGAGCAGGACGGTTCGGGCGAGGTCTTCGGCGCTGACCGAGCGCAAAGCGCTCACAAAGCGGTAGGTGTGTTCAATAAAGAGGGGTGTATTCGGTTTACCGCGGAAGGGAACGGGCGCAAGGTAAGGCGCGTCGGTTTCCAAAAGTAAGCGGTCGGAAGGGATAAAGCGCACTAAGCCTTCGGTTTCGTGTATCTGCGTTTTTTTGGCGTAGGTAACCGATCCTGCAAGCGAAATGTACCAGCCCGCGTCCAAAAAAGCGCGCGCTTCTTCAATACCGTACGAATAGCAGTGAATGACGCCCGTACAGTCGGGATTGTCGCGCAGCGCGGCGATGGTCGGTTCAAAGGCATCGCGCGAATGCACGACGACGGGAAAATCTTTTTCCCGCGCAAGCTCAAGCTGCATGTCGAACAGTTCGCGCTCTCCTTCTTCGTCAACTTCATCGTTGGGCAGGCGGTGGCGGTCAAAGCCGCATTCGCCGATTGCGCACAGTCGGCCGTCATCGCAATCTGCAAGGTGCGAACGCAGCGTTTCGACCTGTTCCGCACGGTTTTCGACCGCTTGAGAGTCGGGCCATATGCCTGCGGCAAAACGGAACAAAGAACGCGATTGGGCGCAGGTGCACAGCTCGTCGATAAAACCTATGCGGCGCGGTAAATCGTCCGCTTCGACGCCGGCGTCGAGCACAAAGGGCATACCCTTAAGGGCAACGCCGCGCACAACCGCCGCAGGATCGATGCCGCGCTTTTCAAGATAGCTCAAATGACAGTGCGTATCGCTGAACATTATACCTCGGAGTTCTTATCGGGCCGTTTTAACCGTTTCGTACGGCCAATCCATGATGCCGCCGAAGTTGTAAATTGCGGTATAGCCGAGGTTTGCAAGCTTTTGCGATGCGGCGCGGCTTCGCGCTCCCGAACGGCAGTACACTAAGATTTCGGCATTCAAGTCGGGAAGAGATGCGGGACGTTCGGAACCGATCGTTTCGTTCGGAATAAGAACGGCGTTCGGAATATGGCCGCCGTCGTATTCGCTTTTCGTGCGCACGTCAACAATGACGACCGGCCGGCCGCTGTCCATGCGTTTTTTTGCTTCCTGAGCGCTGATGGTATAAAAAGTATTTTTATTTTGCATAACCTTTCCTTTTGCGCCTGAAGCAAATGTGCAGGCGGCTGAGAAGAGTAAAAGAATGGGCAGTATTTTAAGCGCAATTTCAAAACGTTTCATACAGACTGTTTCTCCGTTTTTTTATTCAGTTTTTCGAGCAAAGCCGCCCCTTCCATGTACATGCGGGGAATATGAAAGGGTCCCTTATACATATTGCCCTTAAGCGGCGTTGCAAGCGTGCCGTCGCGGTGAAAATAACCGTAGCATTCGCCGTATTTTGCGTCGGGGAAGTGCTCGTGAAAATAGTTGTGGGCGCATACAAAGCGGTCTTTATATTTTTTGCGGCCGGTTATTGTGTATGCGTACAGCGAGGCGATAACCGCTTCGTTTTGCGGCCACCAGAATTTCATGTCCTGCCAGTATTCGCTAAGACTTTTGTTGTCGATGTCGCGGAAGTAGATAATACCGCCGTATTTTTTGTCCCAGCCGCGCTCCCACATCCAATCGAACATATCGACGCCCAGTTTTTGCAGTTCCGTATCGCCGCGGCTGAGTCCTTCTTTCATCATAAACCACGCGCCTTCTATGGCGTGTCCCGGATTTAAAAGACGCCCTTCAAAATGCTCATACTGAACCGAACCGTCGCTCGCGCACTGTTCGAGCACGGCCTTTAAGTCGGGACGGATAAAATAGGTTTTAATTTCGTTCAACAGTGCGTCCATGTATTCGGTACAAAAGACTTCCCCGTCCATATTGTAGTGCCGAACAGCGGCGCGCAATTCGGCGGCGGTGTTCAATAAAATCATCGAAACGCCGAAACCGCGCGAACGTGCATTCGTTTGATCGAATTTGGGAATAAGCAGCCCCGGCTGCGTGCGGATACGTTCGATTTTTTTCAACAAGTCGAAGGCTTTTTGCACGTATTCTTTTTTACCGGATGCCCGTCCGTATGCGGCAAAGCCGATGACGGCGAATGTTTCGCTGAAAAAATAGCGCAGACGTTTGATAACGGGCTTTCCGTCCTTTGTAAGACGAAAATACATTCTGCCATCCGATTCGTCGGTACAGTATTTTTCGATAAAATCGGCAAGCGAACGGCAGGCGTCCAAATATTCCGGATGTTTTTCGCCGTATGAGCTTGTCGCCATATAGGCTTGCGCGAATGTCCACAACGCGCGTCCCTGAAACCACACCGATTTATCGGTTTCCAAAATACTTCCGTCCCGGTCCAAACCGGTGTATATGCCGCCGTGAACCGGATCCATACCGTATTTGAGCCAAAACGGCAACACGGAATCGGTAAGGCTGCGGCGGTACAGCGGAATAAGTTTTTTCGGGTTGAATTCTTCTATCGTGTTACGCATATCGGCTTTTACGGTATAATAAGGACTCGGCTTTGTCAAGACAGGGATTCGACAGGCGGAAATTCGACATTATGGATGAAACTTGTAATTATCGAAACCAATTAATTAATCGCTTCCACCTCTTCTTTGGAAAGGCCGGTGGCTTGCATTATCTTTTGAACGGAATCACCGAGCTGTTTCAGTATCTTCGCCGTTTCAAGAGCTTTTTGACGGGAACCGTCGGAAAGACCTTGTTGTATGCCAACTCTTAGGCTTTCTTCCCGTTGAACTGCAATATCGGTATCGTAATCATATTCGGCTATCAACATGTTCATAACCTCCCGTGATTTTCGCTCCAAGTAGTTTTTCAAAATATCGTTTTGAATACATTCTTTAATCGCATTCTTAAAGCCGTTTTCAGCATCGAGCCTGATATGCCGGCGCACCGCTTCTACAAACAG
>CAJPNP010000053.1 GCA_905372025.1 uncultured Treponema sp.
AAATACAAAGCTACAAAGCACAACAAGCATTAGCACAGGCACAGCACAAAGGAATCCTACTTGAAAAAAGCATACGGGCTGCCGCACAAAGCGGCATGAATACACCGGCTATACGCACGATTGATATAGAAAAAGGCATACCCACAGCGCTTAACAGAACCGATACCGAGGAATTAAAAACGTTGTTATCGAAACCGGCGGACATTGAGTACATACAAACCTTACAGGTCGCAGATGAGCAAGAAGCACTGTTTAACCGCATTCTATTACATCTATTATACTTAAAAAAACACAGTGCAAGCGATATACCGGTTTCACAGCTTGCCCAAAGCATCTGTGATAGCCTGCAAGGTAAAAAAACAAATGTCGTTATGGGCTATCAAACGAGCTTTTACACACTGTGCAGTGCAGAAGATGAGCTTGAAAAGCGCATAAGAAACACAAAAACCGAATACGATATAAGCGTTTCATCACAGAGGAAACAGTTTTTACAGGAGTTGGTGCACAAAAAATACATAGCACAAGACAATGTTGCAACGATAGAACAGGAGCTAAGCTCATTATATGAAAGCATTTCTGAAGAACAAAAAGAAAAAACAAACCGCTCAATACAAAATGTGCTGTATGCATACAAAGACATTGCAACAAGCACAGGCATGAGCATAAAAGAAATCATACAAAAAGCAGCACAGCAGCAAAACGCTACAGATGATATGATTATCTATCGGGAAGTTCCTTTACAAACGCTGATAAAATATGCGAAAACACAAAAACCGCTGAGTAAAACAACAAAAATTGCACAACTGAATGAAAAGACTATCGTGCCCATCGTTATAGGCGGACAACAAGGAAACAGTGTAGCGACTCTGTTATATGAGCATACCGGACAAACCTTACCGGCTGAAATCATTGCTGTATTGCAAACAATCAAATTGACAGATACGGCAAACGACAGGCAAAAGCAGCACATAAAAGAGTTGGTACAACAGACATTTAAGAAGACCAAAGGACACGTACAAGAGTTTGCAAAAGATTTATACTGCGCATTGGACATAAGAGAAGATGTTTCGTACAACCTTGCAGACAAAGCAGGTTTACGTGCCTATGAGCAGTCAGAGCGCTTTAGAAAAAGCGGATTAACCAAAACACAGCTTAGCGCTTTAATACAAAAGGCAATACAAAACAGCACAGCACAAAACATACCGGCACAACAAGTGTACGAAAAAACAATACAGCCGGTATACACGGTAAAAGAGAACTCTATCTTCTCTACGATACACACAACCGGTATACCGCCTCACGTGTATCCTATAGCACAAAAGGTATACGAAGCACACAAGAAAAGCGGCACCTTGGATGCCCGTATGGCATCCTATACGGGTACACGGATAAAAACGGTGAGCAAGAGCGAAGAGCACGCAGCGTTTATGCAAGCAACACAAGGCGCTGCACAGTCAGCTCACGGCAGCACCACCAGCACAGCAGACGCAGCCGGCAATTCTGTAGGCAGTTCAACGACGGCAACTTCCCAAGCACCCACAAACGGCAAGAACACACGACGCACCGAAGCCCGCTCCCCGGCAGAACACTCGCCTACCCTGTCCGCTGCCGACAAAGAAAAGCTGCGTATGGCACGCATAAACGCCAACTACGAACATGATAAAGCCGCCCTTGCAAAAAGTGATCCGCTTTTTGCAAAAAACCGTTTTTGGGACGTAGGACATGCGGAAGAGGATGGAGAAAAACTTGATGAAGAGCAAGTCAAAAAAGATACCGCATGGTTCGAAAACAGCTTAAACGATGAGATAAAAAATAGACTTGGAGTGCATGGATGAGTGGTAAAGACAATATGGATAAACAGTATACGTATACAGAACTCTTGAAAGCCGCTGATTCTTTTATAAAGAAAATCGACAACTTTATCGGAAAAGCCATAAATTTTGCAAAATCGCACAACCGAAAGAATTATCTAAAATTACAGATAGATTCGGAAAGCCCCAAAAAAGAAGCCGAGTTTATGGAATATCAAACACCTGATCAGATAGTATACAAAAGCTGGGAGTATAACAGAGAACACAGCCTTGATACGGTAATACTAAACGAGTTTAACCGCACAAATGATACTGATATTGAACAAGTGAAAATCAGTTACGGCCCTGCAGCGGACGAATACGCTAGGCAAAACCATGCACTTGCCCTTGTTGTTGCAAACACTATATATTTTAGAAACGGAGCATATAAACCGGAAACGGAAGAAGGAAGAAAGTTACTTGCACATGAATTAACTCATATTGCCCAAAACAAAGACACAGAAGCGTATCGGAACTCAACTGTAGAAGAAAAAGAGGCGGAAGCGGAAGCAAAAGAAGTACAACAAGAATATAACCCTGACCCGGAAATTATAATCAAAATAAAAGGAAAATACAAAAGAATAAGAAAATCAAAGCTCAAACGAGAAATAAGCGCACTTGCAGAAATGGAAGTTGAAAAGATACAAAATGAATATGCGATGATTTCAAACGAAAAAAAGAAATTGGATTATTTAATAAACCTGGAAACAAGATTAAAACGAGGTGAAATAAAATGGCTGCAATAAGCAGATATAAGGCCGAACAATATGTAACCAAGATATTCAAAGAGTATCTTGGTGCATTAAAAGAAGCAAAACGGAATAAAAAGAAACTGCTTCCTGAAGCCAACATTCTTTTTGAGGGCATGGATGAGTTTGCAGGTTTTATAAACTCAAACACCTTTCAGCAAAAAGTGTACAACAGACTGAACCTTGAAGGAATTAAAGAACTGTTCAATGAGGCAAAACTGCTTGCATTGTATTATGACTTACCTAGTTTTACTTCTGTCAAAGATTGCCAAATTGATACTGATACACCAAATGGAAGGTTAGAAGAAATAAAAGAGTTACTTGCTGCAAGATGTGTTTTAAATGACAAAGAAGACAGAATTTTGGCAGTGCTTCATTCATTTACCGATGACGAATTGCGAATAATTCAAGAAGACTTGTACAAATTGCAAAAAGAATTATATCAAAAACTGAATTTTAGCCAAAATAAAAAAGTGAGGGAGTTTTTCTTAAATCCGAAGAAGCGAAAAGGACTTTTTGTAACAAAGGATGAAGCAGGAAATATAGTAAAACTTTCCTATACGCCGGGCAACGATATCGTTTTTGTTAATAGAAAAGGTGAATTGCTAGACCATGGATATGGAAAATGGAAAGGAGGTAGACGGTCAAAGTTTTTTGGAGAAAAACTCGGTATAGGACAAAAAAGAGCAGATATGATGCTGCAAGTTGCCGGCTATGATTATGACAGTACTGCAGGAATGAACATTCCAACAAAAGACAAAAAAAGACGCAGTTTTACGGATTTTAATATATATGGAAATGAATTAAAAATAGACATTACCCCGGAACATAAAGGGGATAAAATTAAGGAAGAAGCCTTTAATAAGTTTCCGGAAATATATGCAGTCTTTGGAAGCAGAATCAGCGGAATAAACGGAAATATAATCGAGCTGGATGACGGAACAGGCAAAGTTCTTGGGAACGTACCGTATTTTCATCAAAGGGATAATACAACCGATGAAGGAACGGGAGAGAACAGAGTATACGGTGGTGTAATGTGTCAATTGACATCTCTTGCAATGGTATTAGCCTCTAAAGGTATAAAGCCTACAGATCCTACAAAACAGTTGGAAGATGAACTGTACGAGATCGCTAAGAAAGAAGGTTACGGATATGGACAGAAAAAAGCCCTGTGGGATAATCCAATTGAAATGTATAAAAAAGTTATTCCAAAGGTTTCAGGTACTTTTGATTCTGGTAAAGGCAGTTTTTATCAAGATAAAAAACTAGAGAAAATCTTGGCTCAAATAGATAGCGGAAATTCCATAATTGTAGATATCAAATATGGAGATGATTTAGGACATGTAGTTGTTTGTATCGGTTATACAAAAGACGCATTAATAATTCATGATCCTTATGGGAATCTCGAGAAAGGGACAAATTCTAATTATGGAACTGATCGAAATGGTGCTTTCGTAGAATATCCTAAAAGTAAATATGAGATTGGGAATCATTGGATTAGATATTTGGAGGAAAAAGATATATGAAAAAAGTATTATTTATAATTTTTATTGTTTTAATGGAGTGTAATCTTTTTTCTCAAAGAAATGATATTTCGAAAAATACTATTACAAACTATTGGACAGATATCATACATTGGAAGCAAGGGAGAAGTTCTGTTTTAATTGAAGAAACGAAAAATGAAAAAGAATATGAATGGGAAATGTTGGATGATGATGACCTTTCGACAGCTTGGGCTGAAGGGGTGAATGGAGATGGTATTGGAGAGTGGGTAATCGTTTTCATAGATGGTGATTATCAATATTTAAATTATGAAGACCATATAGAGAATTTACCAATGAATCTTACCTTGAAAATAAATAATGGATTTTGCAGGACAGAAACATTATTTAAAAATAATAATAGAGTAAAAAGAGCAAATCTATCTATATATGAAGTACCTTTACAAGTTGGACAACATAAAACAGAGGCTATAGAAGAACCAATAAAGAGTGCTGAAATTGATATTTTTATTAATGATTCAATGAAGACACAATATTTAGAAAAAAAATTTAATTTAGTGGGAACTTATACAACAGGTAATGTATGTTTATTCCTAAAACTAACGATTTTAGAAGTCTATCCCGGAGAAAAATATGATGATACTTGCATAAGTGAACTGCACGCAACCGCGGATGTTGTAAAAGAAAAGAAACCTGAAGTTACAAAGCAGAAGAAAAGTTTTTTTCGTAAGGACAAAAAATAAGAAGCCCGTTCCACAATATAGGGCATGCACAGGGGAATGAAGATGATATAGATAGTACCCGGCAAACACAGCGAAAAGCCGACATTACGGCACAAAAGCTGCTGGATACACTGAAACATGACGTTGACATGGGGAATATACTATGAGCGCCAAAAACTATGAAGTACTGGCAGCAGATAAACACTGCAAGGATTTTTTTGATTGGTTTGAAATGCTTTTAGGATATTCTCTCAAAGATTTAAAACCGATGACAGTTGCTCCGAAAGCAGACAATAACGACGGTTTTACCGAGCAAGCAAATACACAAACATTTTTTGAGTACCTGTACACACAAGACAGAGAATTCCCGCTTGATACGGTACAAATAAAAGAGTTTGAAAGAAAATATGATACTGAATTGCAAACACCGCACATTCACTACGGAGCACAAGCAGACGAAATTACTCGAGCAATGCATGTAATTGCCCTTGCAATCGGAACAGATATATACTTTAGAAATGGAGCATACAAGCCGGAAAGCGAAGAAGGACGAGCATTGTTGGCGCATGAGATGACCCATGCGGCACAGTATTCTGAAAAAAGGATACAAAAACATACGGATACAAAAGAGTTGGAAAATGAAGCCGTGTATGCGGAAAAGAACGAATATTACGAAAGCGATCCTGTGATAACAAAAGTAATACAAGGAGTTCCATTTAGAATCCGCAAATCAAAAGAAGCGTGGTTACACAATATGATAAAAGAAAAACTGGAGACCCTTATAGAACAGTACTGTGCTATGCAACGTGATGATAAAAAAAAGCTAAAACTGCTTACCACGTATATGGATTTACAAAAAAACGGAGGTTTTGAAGCTTGGCTCAAATAACACGACTACAGGCACACATGCATATCCGCGATGTATTAACCGAGTTTATAAACATGGCACAGGGCGTAAAGGATTCGGGTATAACAGTTAATGCAAACGGCAAGAGGATACTCGACGGCTTGGAAATAGCAAAAAAAGCTTTGGTAAAGCTGGAAGAAAATTATTTTGCACAATTGAGCGATGAAGGTATTCAAACATTCCTTGACAAATGTAAAATTCTTGCGCGCCAATTTGAGTTGGAACAAAGTAAAAAAATACAATCCCTTAATGTATATAAAGACGGAACATGTATAACCATAAGAGCACGGCATAAAGACTACGACGCTGAAAACCGAAAGCTGGTTTTATATAAGAATAATGAAGATATAATATTTGAATGCTCCGAATTACCCGGATTTTATGACGGTTCAAAAGAGCGCGATGTTGTATGGGGTGTAGAAAAAATGGTCAACGGTGTTTTTCAACGGGTGACCAATTTAAATCCACCATATGCAATTGGATATTTGTTTAAAGATAGATATACACTGCGCTTCCCGGAAGATGGCATATATAAAGTTACGGCTGATTTTATAGAATACACAAAAGGAAAAGGGGGTATGGGAAAGAAAAATACAAAGATACTTGATCAAGAAGAAATAAATATTTTTATATATTCAAAAAACAATATAAAAAACAACATAACTTTTATTTTGGCAAGAAAAAGAAAAAGTTACTTAACTGTAAATAATAAAAAAAAAGAATTACGAGGAAAAGATATACTCACATTTATAAATATAAGTACAAAAGAAACATATTCTTTCCCCGTGTCATCGGTTCCTACAATGAAAGAACTATTTTATCAGATACTATTGCACCAGGAGTACTTGAACTTACTATTGGTCCAAAAGTGGGATCAGAATATTCACCATTTGTTGTTACGATTTCAAAAGGAATAACATTAGGAGGGCAAGTTCTTTCAAAAGAAGGGACAACTATTGATAATCCCGTTCCGTGGAGAGGTCATGATACTGATAATTGGGGAAGCGAAGGATGTTTTGTTGGTCAAAGAAATAATGCAAATGGAAATTGGAATAAATGTATTCCCCTATTATTTGAATGGGGCTTGGATTATGGGAATATAATCCAGGGAACACTAGTAGAAATTGATTAAGAATGGCAGAATTTATGAAAAAATATTTTTTTA
>CAJPNP010000054.1 GCA_905372025.1 uncultured Treponema sp.
CGCGTCGAACGGCAGGACGCTGTCGGGAGGCGGCTTTTTATACTGTTAAATATTTTTATAACTTATATTTTCGGTGCGATTGCCTCCGTTGCTTGCGGCGTTCCGACGATTGAATTTACCGCTTTTTTCCTGTATACTTTCGATATGTCTGCAAGCGATACATTGATTGTTAAGGGTGCGCGCGAGCACAACTTAAAAAATATAGATGTCGAACTGCCGCGCAACAAGCTGGTTGTTATTTCGGGGCTGTCCGGTTCGGGAAAAAGTTCTTTAGCCTTCGATACGATATTTGCCGAAGGGCAGCGCCGTTATGTGGAAAGTCTTTCGGCTTACGCCCGTCAATTTTTAGGCAGAATGGATAAGCCCGACATCGATTACATCGAAGGGCTGTCGCCTGCAATTTCAATCGAACAAAAAACGACTCACCGCAACCCGCGCTCGACCGTGGGAACGGTAACCGAAATTTACGATTATTACCGTTTGTTGTATGCGCGCATCGGTATTCCGCACTGTCCGATATGCGGGCGCAAAATTCAGGAACAATCGGTCGATCAAATCATCGATACGATTATGAGCTGGCCGGAAGGAAGCCGCATTCAGATTTTGGCGCCCGTTATACGCGGGAAAAAGGGCGAACACCAAAAAATTATCGACGATGCGAAGGCGGCCGGTTTTGTGCGCGCGCGCATAGACGGCGTCATGGCTTCGCTCGACGAACCGATTAAACTCGACAAGCAAAAAAAACATACGATCGAATTGGTTATCGACCGCATCGTCATCGGTGCCGATGTACGCCGCCGTTTGGCCGACTCGGTTGAAACGGCACTGAACAGTGCAAACGGCATTTTGGTTGTTGCGCGCAGTCTTCCGGGTGAAAAAGCGGCGGAAAGCGAACATTTTTTTTCGCAAAAGAGCGCGTGCCCCGACTGCGGCGTTTCGTTCCCCGAAATGCAGCCGCGGCTTTTTTCATTTAACAATCCGTTCGGCGCTTGCCCGGAATGTACGGGCTTGGGCGAAAAGATGGAATTCGACGAAGATTTGATTATTCCCGACAAAAGCCTTTCGTTCAATGAGGGCGGCATTGCAGGCTACAATCCAGATTCCGCGTGGAACCGCTGCCGGCTTGAAGCGCTCGCGTCTTATGCGGGATTTTCGCTCGACGAGCCTTTGGGAAAGCTGACGAAAAAGCAAAAGGACATTTTGTTTAACGGTTCGAAGGATTCAATAAAATTCGTATACGAAAAACAGGACGGTTCCGGCTATTCGTCGTACGATCAAAAATGGCCGGGACTGTACGCCGACTTGCGCCGCCGCTACCGCGAAACGTATTCGGAAGCTCAGCGCGTAAGCTTGGAGCGGCTTATGGCGCACCGCGAATGTCAAAGCTGCGGCGGCCGACGCTTAAAGCCGGAAGCCCTCGCCGTAACCGTCGGCGGCAAAAATATATACGACTTGTGCCGGTTTTCGGTCGGTGAATCGCTGGACTTTTTCGCCGCGCTTAAATTGACCGAAACCGAAAAAAAAATTGCCGCCCAAATCGAAAAAGAAATCGTCAACCGCTTAACGTTTTTAAAAAACGTCGGCTTGGATTATTTAACGCTCGACCGTCAGGCGGCGACCTTAAGCGGCGGCGAAGCTCAGCGCATCCGCCTCGCGACGCAAATCGGTTCGAGCCTGGTCGGCGTTTTGTATATTTTGGACGAACCTTCAATCGGCTTGCATCAAAGGGACAATCAAAAACTTATCGACACGCTCGTGTATTTGCGCGACTTGGGCAATACGCTGATTGTCGTCGAACACGACGAACAAACGCTGCGCACGGCCGATTGGATTATCGACTTGGGCCCCGGTGCCGGCGTGCACGGCGGCTACGTAACGGCTTCCGGTACGCCTGAAAAAGTCGCGCAGTGCAAAGAAAGCGTAACCGGTCAATATTTGGCCGGCACCTTGACCATGGCGATTCCCGAAAAGCGCCGCACGGGAAATTTACACAGCCTGCGCATAAGCGGTGTAAGCGAGCACAACTTAAAAAACATCGCGGTGTCGATTCCGCTCGGAACATTTACCTGCGTTACGGGGGTATCCGGTTCGGGAAAATCGACCCTCATAAGCGACGTGCTGTTTCCGCTTTTATCCAACAAACTCATGCGCACTTCGCTGCAAGTGGGCGCGTATAAATCGATCGAAGGCTTGGAGTTTATCGATAAGGTTATCCACATCGATCAAAGTCCCATCGGACGCACGCCGCGTTCGAATCCCGCAACCTATGTGGGCGTGTTTAACGGCATACGCGACTTGTACGCCTCTCTTCCCGAAGCCAAGGCGAAAGGTTATAAGCCCGGCCGTTTCAGCTTTAACGTAAAAGGCGGAAGATGTGAAAACTGCGAAGGCGCCGGCACGATTACGATCGAAATGAACTTTTTGTCGGACGTGTACATTACCTGCGACGTGTGCCGCGGCAAACGGTTCAATCAGGAAACGCTCGAAGTGCGTTATAAGGGCAAAAACATTGCCGACGTTTTGGATATGACAATAGAAGAAGCCGCCGATTTTTTTGCCCACATTCCGCACATTGCGCGCAAAATGCAAACCCTGCTCAGCGTCGGGCTCGGCTACATAAAGTTGGGACAGTCGGCTTTAACGCTTTCGGGCGGCGAAGCGCAGCGGGTAAAGCTTGCAAACGAGCTCGCTCGTCCGTCTACGGGGAAAACCCTGTACATCCTCGACGAGCCGACAACCGGTCTGCATTTTGCCGACGTAAAACAGCTTATGGAAGTCATTCACCGGCTGGTCGATCAGGGCAATACCGTCGTTATGATCGAACACAATTTGGATGTGATTTTGCAAGCCGACAATATTATCGATTTGGGGCCGGAAGGCGGCTTTGCAGGCGGTAACGTACTTGCGTGCGGAACGCCCGAAGAAGTTGCGCGCTGCGAAAAGTCCTATACCGGCTTTTATATAAAGGAAATGCTCGAGCGCAAAAGAAGGCCGCGGTGAAACCTCGCTTCGTTACGGGAATTTGCATAAGTATTTTTATCGCGTGTTTTTTTCCGGCATTTTCGCAGGAAGAACAAAGTTCCGTCGTAACGATAGAGCAGGCGCTTAAAACCTCGTATGTAAAAGACGAAAAGCAAAATACCGAAATCATTAAGTTTTCGGGCAACGTCGTCGTTTCGGTCATAAAGGGCGACAAAAAAACGATTATCCGCGCCGACACAATCAACTTCGACCGCAAACGCAATGAGCTGTATGCCGAAGGCGGCGTCGTTTTGGAACAGTTCGAATCGGGGAATTCGACACAAACGCTGACGGCGCAATCCGTTTTATTTAATACGGCGACGCTCGAAGGAATCTTTTACGACAGCAAAGCGGTGCACCGCCGGCAGGAATCGGTTAAGCTGCCGGAAGGTTCCACCCTCATCGTATTTTCGGATTACTTTGCGAAAGACCGCTCGGACGTCATCACATTCAAAAACGGACAGCTTACCTTTTGCGACGATGAAAATCCGCATTGGAAAATCAAGGCGAGCCGTATTTGGCTGCTCCCCGGCAACGAGTTTGCATTTGCGAACGCGCTTTTGTACGTGGGCGCGGTGCCGCTTATGTATTTTCCGTTTTTTTATTATCCGAAGGATGAACTTTTTTTTAATCCGTCGTTCGGCTACCGCGCGCGCGAAGGCTACTTTGTGCAGACGACTACGTATTTTATGGGGCGCAAAGCACTGACTCAGGGAACCGACAGCAGCAAGGGCTTTAATTTTATGCAGCCTTCTTCGCTGTACGAACAGGAATTGAACGGGCTCGTTTTGCATAATTTGAATACCGAAGCTGCGATGCCGCCGTATTTTTTAAAGTTTATGGCCGACTATTACAGCACGCTCGGCGGCATGACCGGCATCGCAGGGGACTTTAAATTCAATACATTTTTTAAATCACTTTCGTTCGACGTGCGCTTGGGATTTTCAAATACGATATATCCGATAACGGGTTACACGCAATACATATCGTACAGTTCTCAAAAACAAAAGCATGCGGACTTCGGCCTGTTTTTCGGCGTGCGTCTTCCGTTCCGCTATGCGGCATCTTTTAAAACCTCCGCGCAAGCAGGCGGCTTTTCGCTTTCGGTTGCGCTTCCCCTGTATTCCGATCCGAAATTCGCGCGCGATTTTTCCGATCGCAAAGAATCGATGGACTGGATAGACTTTTTTCTAAAGGGTGCTTTTTCGGGGGCAGGGAAGGTCGAAGACGTCGCATCTTCGTCGAATTCTTCTTCCGTTTCTACGATATCGTCGTATACGTGGAATATTGCAGGCTCGTACACGCCTTTGCTTACTTCATTGCGTCCTTTGCTCGATTCGTTTTCGGTTTCGTCGTTCAATTCGTCGGTGTTGTTTTCTTCATATAAAACTCCGAAAAGCGAATTTGCCGGCGACGACGATTGGTATGCCAACAGTCCGAATCAAGACTTTTTTTATCCGATACAAATAAAGCCGATTACGCTTTCGGTTTCGGCATCGGGAACGCTTTTAGAATGGCCGCCGAAAGAACGGAAAAAGTACGAATTTTCCGATCGTGTGCAGGCGGCTCAAAAGCACATGAGTGTGCCGGAAACGTTCGCTCCCGCCGGTGCAAATTCCGGCGATAATGCCGGGACGCAAACGGAAACAAGCACACCGCACGCCGGGCGGGATGCAAAGGCCGAACCGCTTTTTGCCGACGCGACGCTTCCGAATATCGATATTCCCAAACCCGCTTCGGCGCAACATGAAGCGTTCACGTACAAACTTTCGTACACATTCAAGCCGAATTTTTCATCGCTGCTTACCTTCAGCCCCGTTAAAGGTTCGGGCGGATCGGGCACCGTGAGCACCGATTTTTCTTTGGCCGCGCCCAAGTCTTCGGAATTGTCTGTAAAAGCGCCGCTCGATATAAATAGCAACCTTGTCTGGTACGGCAGCGCGCTTTCGCTTACCAATGCCGTGTCGTTTGCGCCGCAGTACCAAACGCACCCGATTCTTTCGGGCACGCAGTATACGGCAAGCGAGCGCGAAAAAATCGTGTTGAACGATTATGCTTCGCGCAAGGCAGACATTACGAATACAAACGCGCTGACCTTAAAGCCCTTTGTGTTTTTTCCCGTTTTTAAAAATTCTTCCGTCAGCTGGAACACCGGCGTAAAATTGCTGCAAAGCTCCTTTACCGGCACGGCGGACAAGCCCGAATGGACCTACTATGCGCCCAAGTGGGACGAAAAAACGCTTACGAGCCACAACGTGAATGTAACCCTGTCCGCGCAGGAAGACGCCTTTTCGCAAACTTTCAGCATTCAGGCAAACCTTCCGCCGTTGGTCGATTCGTATACGGGAAAGCTCGAATTCGCCTTTCCGCCAGGGCGCACTTCGCTGGAAGCCGGGTACAAAAAACGCGACCTGCGTACCGGCCAATGGTATTTTACGCCTTTGGTGCAATCGTCTTCGTGGTCGCTTTTTCAAAAAACGCGCGCTGGCAAAGACAACAAAAACAAGCTGAATTTTGCGCAGCGCTTCGAATATAATATAAACGACAAGCATCCCGAACGTTTTGACACTGCCTTATCATGGCGCAATTTCCGCGTTTCTTACGAAATGCTGTACACGTATTCGTATACGCTGAACACGACAACCGGCTGGGTCGCTTCGTCGAAAAAAAAGTTTTTGCCGTATGCATTGAGCGCTTCGCTCAATACCTCGTCGGCCGAATTTACGAATAAAACAAAAACCGTCAGCGTAAAGCCCTCCGTATCGAGCGCGCTGTCGTGGAACATCGTAAAGCCGACTGACAGCTATTTCGGCTTCAGCCCGTCGCTTGCGCTTAAAATAAACGATTTTCTTACGCTGACTTTCAGCGCGGAAAGCCGTAACAAAGAATTGCTGCGCTACATGCAAAAGGCGATCGGCTTTACGCCCGAGATTCCGGGCGAACGCAACATCTTTGTAGACCTGTGGAATTCGTTCGCTTTTTGGGACGAATCGAAGCGCGCTTCTTCCGGCTTTAAATTGAAACACATCAATATCAAACTCGAGCACGATTTACACGATTGGACTTTGAAGTCGGAATTCAAAGTGGAGCCGCGCATCATACAGGTTTCGCCCGGCGTGCAAAAATACGATTACAAACCCTATTTTACCCTTTCGGTGCAGTGGAAACCCATGCAGGGCATACGCACGGTTATCAAAGACGAATACGGCAACTTTATACTGAACCCAGCAAACTGAACGCGGGTTTTGAGCTTGCCGAATTTATGTGCATATGCTATAGTACACGCATGAACAGAGTACTTGACACGCGCCGATGCGCGCCCATAATTACTCGCAACTCGCAACTCGCAACTCGCAACTCGCAACTCGCAACTCGCAACTCGC
>CAJPNP010000055.1 GCA_905372025.1 uncultured Treponema sp.
GCGTAATCTTCGTTTTTCAAAACGATAAAAATTTGATTTGTCGGGGAGGCGAAATACTGCCGGAAACCGTGAGTGTCGAGGAATAAGCGGATTTTGTCTGCCGCGCGGATCGCATTGCTCCCGATACGGAAGTACAAATCGTCTTCAAACAGCGTTTCAAATTGAACGCCCAAAAGCCTGCCTTTTGCAAGCAGCGCGCCGTGCCGTTTTATCGTCGTTACAAAATGAGGTAAGCGGTTTTTGTCGGGAATGACGAGCGCTTCGCCGAAAAGAGCGCCGCACTTTGTCCCGCCTATGTAAAAAGCGTCCGAAACGGCCGCAAGGTCGGAAAGCGTTACGTCGTTTTTCGGGGAGGCGAGCGCATAGGCAAGCCGCGCCCCGTCGATGTAAAGCGCAAGCGCATATTCGCGGCATAGGGCGGCAATTTCGGACAGTTCCTTTTTAGAATAAAGCGTGCCGCATTCGGTCGGCTGAGAGATATAGACCATGCCGGGCTGAACCGCGTGCGCTCTGTTTTCATCGGCATAAAAATCATGCAGATACCGCTTAAGCGTTTCGGCCGAAAGCTTTCCCGCAATGCCTGCAAGCGTGAGTACTTTGTGGCCGCCCGATTCGATTGCGCCGGCTTCATGTACGGCGATATGTCCCGTGTCCGCCGCGACGACTCCTTCGTACGGGCGCAAAAACGCGTCGATGACCGCCGCGTTCGTCTGCGTTCCGCCGACAAGAAAATGAACCGCGGCGTCAGGGCTGTTCGCAACTTTTCGTATCAGGTTCCGTGCGCGCTCGCAGTGTTCGTCCGTTCCGTAGCCGGAAGTTTGCTCCGAATTCGTTTCTGCAAGACGCTGCAAAATCGCCGGATGAGCGCCTTCCAGATAGTCCGACGCAAAGTTCGGTTTGTTTTTTGTTTGCATAGACGTGTATTATATCATAAAAACTTTGCACGCGCACGGGCTGTATTCAAAATGCGGTTTTATTCATTTTTATTTATTAACGCTGTAATACCATTTTATTCCGAGCAAGCCGTCGTGCATTTGTACCGGTACCGGCTTTTTGTTTTTTATAATTACGGTTTCAGTCGGCGCCGAATAATCGAACGCACAGTTTACCGCCGCCGTTCCCGCAAAAGCGTACATAAAAAAGAAAACGGAATATAGCGCGAGCGCCCCGTATGTATACGCGTCTTTAAAAGAATATTCTTTTTGCAGCGCGATAAACAACACGAGGTAGGCGGCGAAAAATAAAACCGAAAATAACAGCAGCTTTTTTCCGTCGGCAACATCATACAGCAAAAGCATTTTCCACCCGAGCCCGAAAGCGGGACCGATCACTGCAAGGCATGCGCTAGGATAAATCGAATTACCTCTTTTATCAAACCGAATCCATCCGTCCGAATAATATAGGATAAAAAGAAAAAAAATCGGGTACAGTACGCACAAAGATACCGTAAACCGATACGGTACGCGGAAAAAAGCAATCGATAGGCCGAGAACGATTCCTATCAAATTGAGGATTTTCGAAAGTTTTTCCGCTTTTGTTAAAAGCGTTTTGACGGCATCGGGTTCAATACCCGTGTATTTTTTTTCGATTTCGTCGAGATCCTTATACCTTTGCCCGCTTACATATGCCGGAAGATTTTCATAAAACCACGCAAGTATGCGCTCGCCGTGTTCATAAAGACCGATCGAAGGAACGGCTAATTTAAAAAGCTCGCCGTCGGTTTTTACGGCGAGCTGCATTTCCGCCGGATTTTCCCGGACAGCTTTTTCGCCGTGAATAAATTTAGAAACGGACACGAGATTTTCCCGTACAAAATAAACGGTTAAAAGACCGCTGTCGAATGTAAAAAAGCGTAAATTTTTTGCGGGAATTATAATCGAATCTCTCCATGTGTGATATTCAAAAAAATCCTTTTCGAATACAAAATACGTACGCGAAAGACCGGCAAGAAAAAAAGTCAGCCCCAGCGGCACCGATAAAAACAGCGGGATTAAAATAAAAAAAGCCGTATAATTTTTGATCCCCTCCCGCACAATATATGCAAGGCCGAAAATCGCAGCCGCGTAAAGTGCCGCGATAAGCAGCCAAAGAACTATTGCGCCGGATTTTTTCTGTCTATATATCTTCATAATCTTTTCCCGTGGTTTTTTATTGACGATTACATTTTTTTTCCGTATTTTAAATATAGTGAGTATAATGCATTTCTTTAGAATTGCATAGAAATAAAATTTTAACAGGAGATGATTATGACAAAAGAATTGGAAAAAAAATTAAATTTGTATCTTGCAAACCAACTGGTCGATTATGTAAAAAAACATAATCTGCACTGGAATTTGAAGGGCACCCAGTTTTTTACCCTTCACGCAAAGCTCGAAGAATTGTACAATGAAACGAACGACATCCTCGACGAAGTTGCGGAACGCATTCTCGCGCTCGGCGGAAATCCCGTTTCGAACATGAAAGAAGCCTTATCGATTGCGACGATTAAAGAATTGGAAGACGGCCCC
Source organism: uncultured Treponema sp. (assembly GCA_905372025.1). GTDB lineage: Bacteria > Spirochaetota > Spirochaetia > Treponematales > Treponemataceae > Treponema_C. The sequence continues at coordinate 2,508 of CAJPNP010000055.1, forward strand.
AAATCGACCGAACAGACGATAAAGGCGCTCGTTTCCGACACCGACTATTGGATTAAAGATTCGAAAGAAATCGCCGAACTCGCGGACAAAGAGGGTGACAGCGTGACCAATGATATGTTCAACGGCTACACGAAAGCATATCAAAAATTGGCGTGGATGCTTAAAGCATACAATGGCTAAGCCGGCGCCGGTTTGCCGAAGAGAAGCTGTCCGAAAACTTCCATTTTCGGACAGCTTTTTTTGTCCCTTCTTTTATTCAAAGCACCGAATTCTGTACGCCGCCTTTTTTTAGCCGTTCTCTTAGGGGTTGTCTTTTGCCGCAAACATGCCCGTAAGCGAAGCCGCTTCGATTATATGGTCTTTAATCGCGGCTTTCAGTTCCTTAACCTTGCTGCCGGCCGGAAGGCTGAGCGTTGTGTCGAGCGCATAAAGATAAAAAATATAGCGGTGATTACCGAACGGCGGCTGCGGCCCGTTATAGCCGCTTGTTCCCCAGCTCGTTGTGCCTTCAACGGTGTTTGCCGGCACGTTGTCCGCCCCGATCGATGTCGTTTCCGGCGGAATGTTCCACAGCGTCCAGTGGTAAAATCCGCCCGGCATCGGCGCGTCCGGATCGTGTACGATAATCGCCAAGCTCTTTGCCTCGCTCGGCACTCCGGCGATTTCCAGCGGCGGAATACGGTTCGCGCCGAGCTTTGCAAATTCCGTCGGCATCTTTTCGCCGTCGGCAAAAGCCGCACAAGTCAGTTTCATTGCGCCCTCTCCCGCAGAGATTTTTGTTTCAAGGCTGCCGCTTCGGCAGCTGCCGCAAGAAATAAGAAGCGCCGCCGTAAGCAACGGTATCGTTATACGTATAAGTTTCATAGCTTTATCTTACTTTATAAAAATACGGTAAGTCAACGGTTATGCGATTGCGTGTTGTAGGATGGTAACCGTGTGGGTTATGCCGAATTCCTGTCTCCGTCGAAAATACGCATCGCTGCCTCCTGTTATTGTCGCCCCCTTGACTTACCCCGTACTTTAAAGGATAGTCGGAGCATCGGAGTAATTATGAGTTTACAAATACACACGGCCGTTATCCATGGCATTATATGGTCAGCCTTGTGGGCGGCAATGGTCGCGGTTTCGGTTCACCGATTCCCCTGGACAATAGCGCACGATTATCCTGCAGACGTTACAGAATGTGCCCATATACTGCAGCCGAATGTAAATCAAAAAAGGCTCGCCATTGCCTTTTTTGTTTGCGTTTTCTTGCTGCTTGCCGGTACGGCGATCTTTTCGGTTTTCTGTACCTACGGCGCAAAAGACGTTTCTTTCGTCACAATTTTTTGCCATTTGTGGGTTATGGCGATGATGTGGAACGCCGTCGATTTACTCGTCGTGGATTGGCTCATGATCTGCACGCTTTCGGCAAAACTGTTCATTTTTCCGGGAACCGAAAACTGCAAAGGTAATAAAGATTATCTGTTCCACTTTATGGGATTTTTAAAGGGTCTGATTGCAATGACGCTTACGGCGCTTATATTATCCGGTGTGGCATTTGCGATTATGCGGGTGATACGGTAATTTAAAATAAAATGGCGGGAAAATCCGCCATTTAAATTTCTAGTTCAATATTACGAATGTATTGTTTGTTATAGAAAAATGTGCAGCTTTATATATTTGCCAATCAGTTTTTGCCTGATATGCAGCCAGCCCGTTTTTTAGAGTTTGCGTCAATAAATTTTTGCGTGGAGTATATGCAGCATCTGAAAAAATTTGATTTAAAACATCAAAAGCAGATTCAACTCCGTCTTTATTATCAGCAATAGAATAACACGAAGAAATAAATGCAGTGATAACAAGCGAACGTATATTCTCGTCTATTGTGGTAAGCTGTTTGCCCCAAATTGTTCTAATTATATTATCTGTTTTTTCTACTTGTACCATAAAATCACTTTCTTCAGAATAGTCAAATATAATTTTCCCGGCGGCATAGTCATCCATAAACGTTTTTGATCCGTCGGCTTTTACCCATGTGAAAACTCGCATTGGTACGACGATATTTAAATTTGTTTTTTCTTCAAATTCACTTTTGGGTGCGGGAGCTGATACACACCCCGCGATGATGCATGTAATAAATGCAATTAGAATAATTGTAAATGTCTTAATAGTTTTCATTTATTCCTCCTCTTAAACTATTTCCTTTCAGCCTCTATCAAGTTTTGATTTTATACGCTGACAGCACATAAAACAACCTGCCTATCTATATTAATACGCCAAAAGCGCGTTGTCAATAAGTTTTATTTGCTTTTAGCATAAAACAATGAATTTACGAAGTATTTTTATCAAAAACTTAAAGAGCTTCAGAAAAGAAAAAGAACTTTCTCAAATGAAACTTGCGGAATTATGCGGCACATCGACGAGCTATATAGGAGAAATCGAAATCGGGAAAAAATTCCCCTCCATAGAAATGATAGAACAAATAGCCGCAGCCCTTCATATAAAACCGTATCGCCTGTTCACGGACAACGAAGATTCGTATATGCTGCATCCCGACATAGCCATACGGGATAAACTAATTACCGCACTCCAAGCAAATATAAAAGAAACGATAGATCGTGAATTTAGAAAGGACATGTAAACACTACAGCACAAATAAAACGCAAGGCGGATTTATGGCATCGAGTAAAACATATTTAGATTTTATTTTGGAACAGTTATCGGAATTGCAAGACATACGCTATCGCGCAATGATGGGAGAATTTATCATTTACTATCGAGATAAAATTGTAGGCGGTATCTACGATGACCGCTTACTGGTAAAAGCGGTTCCGTCGGCAATTGCGTATATGCGAACGCTTCCTACGAATTGCCGTATCAAGGCGCAAAAGAAATGCTTTTAGTAGACGAAGTTGATGACAAAGCATTTATAACGGGCTTGTTTAATGCAATGTATGATGAATTACCGGCGCCGAAAATGAAGAAGGGAAAATGAAAAACGTGGGGTATTAACTACTACAGCACGTCCATCTAACATTGTTTTAAACCGCAAACCGGCTCAGTCTCGTTTGTCGACTTTGAAAACTGTATTATGTGCTTTTTTTTTATATTCTCTAGATTCGTTGCCAAAGTTCGTTTTTTGTTGGCTTTCCACCATATATATTTAAAGTTACGGCAAAATCTGAAACAGCTTTTACTGTTGTTTTCAAAGCACCAATTAAATTTTTTGCAATCATCCCATGGAACTGTGCAACATCACAATTTGAATATTTGTTATGAAATTCCTGAAGATATGCAAGATAATATTCAGGTTCTTGTAAGACTAAATTGATTATTGTATGTGAATCAAAATAATCTCCTGAAGAAAAGTTTTGTTTAATTATTTCTTCAATACAGTCTTTTAAGTTCATATAAGCTCCTTTAAATCAAAACAATAACGGGTAACCCGTATACCGGATATTCAATCTTTATTTATTATATGATAACAACCAATAATTTTCAATCTAAAATGACAGAAAGCAAAACAGGAAAGTATCGATTTGTTTAAAAATATTTGAGTTTAAAACCTCTTCACGGTCTTTGTCTTAGAATGAAAACAAAAGTCACATTTGCTGCCGCCCATTCCTAAGGTTTCGCTTCTGTCGAACTTCAGCTTTTTTATATTTCATATATTTCTCCGATCAATCTTCCATCCGATTGCTTCTTCGCGGATGCCGACGAATCTCCGGTATAGTCCGTCCTGCTGCATAAGTTCGGCATGAGTGCCCCGTTGCACAATACGTCCTTCGTCAAGCACAATAATTTGATCCGCTTTGCGTACTGTGT
>CAJPNP010000056.1 GCA_905372025.1 uncultured Treponema sp.
ATTTTTTTATATTTTTCTTTCTTTTCTCCTTGTTAAGTCTTCAGGCTGAAAAATACGCATTCGAAAATAAAACCTATATTTACAGCGGGTACTTTATCGATTTGAAAAACCCCGGATTTTATTTTTTGTTTAAGGACGGCACGTTTGAAATTACCGAACCGGTTTTCAGCGGCGATGAAGAAAACCGGGCGCAACCGATACTCTACACCGCTCCGTATACATTTACCGAAAAAGACGGCTTTTTATATTTACATACGGGCGCGCGGCAATATTTGGTATTGTGTTCTGGAGAGGTTTGCATATTGAAAGATTGCAATTCAACGCTCTGTTTATGGGGTTTTGAAAAAGGATCAAAATATATTATCAGCGATATCGTGCGCGGCTATACGGCGCCGTTTTTGTTTCAGCCGCAGCATCAATCATTCAATTCGGTTTTGAGCGAAACAATCGACGGCGTAAAGGTCTCCTATAATCGGGAAAACAAACGGTATTATTTGGAAATAAATCCTTGGGTCGAAGACGCAAAAGGTGGCGGCATCGGCGAAATGCAAACTATTAACGTATCTTTCGGTTCCGATACGTTTTTATTTTTAAACGGGTTTATAGATTCCGCGCGCCCCGATTTATATTTGAAGAATTCACGCATAAAAGAATTGATTGTCCGAAACGGAACGTTTACGGAAACGATAACGCTCAAAGACAGCCCAGAGCCGCAGATACTACAACTTGCGCGCATGTTGGAAGGTACCGTTTCGTTTGAAATAAAAAGCGTTTACAAGGGAACCAAATACGACGACACCGCAATGAGCGGAATAGTATATATGCGCGTTCCGCCGGTAAGATGAATATGCTGAATCCAAAAAAATTGCTGTCAATACTTTTTTCGATTTCAGCTCTTCTTATAATGACCGCCTATGCGGGAGAAAACCGGTCGGCGAACGATAATTCATTTGCCGGATTCGATGTATATACGTTTTCCGCAGGCGATAAGGATGCAACATATTATCTCAATGAAAATACGCTGCATATACAAGAGCGCTCACTCGGAAGCCGTTATAACAGCTATGATCAGACAATCACATTTTCAACCATCGAAAAGAACGGTGTACCGTATATACGATATACGGAATCCGACCGACAGTATATTTCACTTGACGGTAAAAAATTCGAAGTAAAAAAAAGCGACGGTACGGAGCGGGAAGCCGTATTTTTTAAGAATGAATATTTTTTCGTTTTGCTTAATAAAGACGGTACGTGTTTGTACGGCGCAAAAAATGCATACGATACGTGGGAATATCATGTGCACGATACCGAAGCAAAACAAAGTTCATTTTTAAAAGAAAAAACAAAAAGCTATTCGATAAACGATATGGGCTGTAATTTTCCCGAAAAACGTATGGTATGGGGCGCTCCATGGTGTGAGGGCGTACAAGAACAGGGTATCGGAGAACGGCTTGAGTTTTCATTGAAAAAAAACAATTCATATGCCGAAGTATTCAGCAAACAAAAAATATTTATTTCAATCGGCTATGTCGATTATTCCCGCCCCGATTTATACAATGCCAACTCACGGCCGAAAATACTTTCCGTCTATATAAATAATACCTTTTACAAAGATGTCCGCCTCGAAGATACGAGCGAATATCAGGACTTGCTAAAAGACAGGACACTCGCAGCAAGCGATACGATCAAACTCATCATAAAAGACGTATATCCGGGAGAAAAATATCAAGACACTTGTATTAACGATATTTTTATACTACCGTTAAGATAGGAGAAACAAACGGAGATACAATAAAGGTGGTAATACAATGAAAAAATACGTTTACATACTTTTATATCTTATCATTGGGCAGTTGTATATATTTGCTACTCCTGAAATCGGAATTTTATATATGACTCAGGATTTTGCAGGTTTTAGATTTATCTCTGAAAATGAATTGCTCATTCGTAATGAAATTGGACAGCTCAGAATATTTGAAGACGGCACATATCATTATGAATTGAGCTATGAAGAGGGATTGCCGTATATTTCCATCAGCGGTAACGGTGTGAAGCGATATTTTTTACTGCTTTCGAATGAACAAGCCTGCTATTTTTACGATGCAAAGACGGGAGAACTGGTAATTTCGGCGGAGCATACAAAAGCTGCAATAGAGCCGTTTGTTATTTATAAAAGAGATAAAATACGCGCAAGTTCGGAGCTGCGCGAAGGAAAGACCGTGTATTCGGTTGAAAACCTTTCGACCGAAATCCTGTTGCCGTGGGTACCTGCAGGCGGGAAAAACGGCATCGGCGCAACTTTGACCATACACGATATGTACGGCGAGTTTTTGATACTCGGTTCGGGGTATGTTTCGGTAAAAAACAGAGCACTGTGGACAAAAAATGCACGGCCGAAAAAACTTAAAATTCAGTATAAAAAAACCGGTATTGTAAAATATGTCGATTTAAAAGATACGCCTGATTTACAAACGATAGTCATGTATACGGACGAAGATTATAAAAATCAAACACGAGGTGGAGATATTGTCATAACGATCATGGACGTATATGAGGGCACTACGTATAGCGATGTATGTATCAATATTTTGGTAGAAAAGACATAAGCAGAGTACACGACGCACAGCAGCACCACCGGCACAGCAGAGCACTCGCCTGCCCTGTCCGCCGCCGACAAAGAAAAGCTGCGTATGGCACGCATAAACGCCAACTATGAGCATGATAAAAAACTGTTGGCAAAAGAAGATCCTGCTTTTGTGCGAAGCCCTTTCCACAACATAGGACACGCGCAGGGGAATGAAGAGCTTTCCGAGCGGGATTTATATAAAATCGCACGGGAATTAAACGAAGAAAAAAAAGAAAAGCTGCGAAACGGGAGATAGTACAAAATGGCAAGAGAGTCTGCAATAAAGGCAATACACGAAACAATGTTCGGCTTACAGGGAAAATTGATTTTTCTGCAAGAACAATACAGCGTGTACCACGACAATTATTCTGCTGAAGCAATGGAGTTACTGGGCGTAGCAGAAGCATACAACAAAGCGGTAAGTGCCGCATATGAAAACAAAGAGTTTGACAATTTAAGCGACAGCGAACTTGATGAAATGGTGGACTTAAGCCGGCAAGTATCGCAGTTATACGGTCTGGGAGTGGACTTTAGTGCGGCGGATACTGTTATAAATGACGACAGTTTTTGGAAAATCTATAAAAACAAAGATAATGCAATTATTCGCGTTGAGTATGGACAAAATGCAGCCTATGTACAAATAATAAATCAAAAAGGACAAATTGAAAAAACGGTTCAAAGGCGGACAGATTTAGGCGGATTTTCACGATCTTTACTTGAAGCTGCAGGAGAAGAAGACTACAACAATGCAAAAAAAATAGAAATGATAGAAACAATAATGCTTGATGACGGCTTGTTTTATATCAATAAAGAAGAAGGATGGATAGAGAAACAGAAATATTTTGAAAGAATGACACCTTCTGACTTCCTCACAATCCAGGATTACAAAGACGTAACGGTAAAGGCTGTTTATGATGACAGCAAAGGCGAGCTGACTTTTACATACACAGCCGGCGGAAAGACCGAAAACTTGTTTGTGATTATGGCTAGTAATAATCAGAAAGAAAGACAATGGCCGACAAAAAGTGGAAATAATGTATTTCCTTCAGAGGCGGCTACAAATGCAGAAAAGAAAGAAATTGAGATGAAAACAATGCCTGATGATGGAACGACTCCTGTTGATTATATTCCAGGAAAATTCCCTAAAGGTAATTGGAAAATCACAGCTTTCGAAAAACAGGCTGAAAAGAATAGTAAAGGAGAGAGAATAAATTCCGAATATGGACCATATAAAATAAGAACAGATGCTTTTCGTTATGTAGAAGCATGGGAAGAATATATAGATGAGGAACGAAAGAAAAAATGGAGAAAGAAGACAGATAAGAATGGTAAAGTTATAAAGACACGAGATTCAGGTCTTTTGATACACGGTGGCGGCTGGTCAGAATCAAGTTTAGATAATCAAAAAGGTTCAAATAAATATACAGATACTACGCTCGGATGCATTCGAATTAGCAATCTTGACGTTCTGCTTATTGTAAAAATATTGCAAGAGTACCTTAATAAGAAAGGCTATATAGAACTGGAGGTCAAATAGCATGAAAAGCAAAAGAAATATTATTTTATCAATGTTAATGACATTTTTAGGGGTTATTTCGGCACAGGGATTCATCAAGGGAGAAGGCCGATCGTATCAGTATGAAAGTGAACCTAGAGTAGTAACTAAAGATGAATATTATTTTGATCAGGACATGTATCTAAAAAAAATTGCAAGCAAATCAGTTTTGGATAAAAAATGGGATAAGGAATTCAATGTAAACTGTGAAAAAAAAGATGGTACTTTTAAAATTGATATATCTGAAAAAAATATTAATTACAGCAAAGATCGGAATGAAGAAAGAACTTACTTTTTGCAAAAAGATAAAGATATTTGGAATTTATTTTATAATAGCAAAATGCTTGGTACGATTAGTTATTCCTCAGATTTGGAAGAATGTTATTATTACAGTAATAAGGAAAAAATAAAAGAAGTTTTTTATTCAAGAAGAAACAATGAGTATTCTTTGTTCAACACCCGGTACATATTAAGGAACGGAATATTTTATGAAAAGAATGTTGATGGTAATGAAACTTACAAATTAACTGATGATAATAAATATGAAATAAAATATTCCTATGAGGGTTTGGAAAGTGAATATGAATTTGCAAAGGATTATTATTGCACGGATATAAATCAGATTTGTGTTCTTTGGCTTTTAAGAAATGATGTAAATTCTTTTTTGCTCCCATATCTATTCTGTAAATTAGACCGAGCGTATCACGCTACATCATATCTAACCGAAGGCAGTACAACTTACGAACCCGAACACCTACAGCAGAAGGACGGACTTCCATGGGCAAGCGGAAATGGCTCCGGCATAGGAGATGTAATCTCAATAAAAGAGTTTGAGCATAAAAATCCGACAACCCTAAAAATAATGAACGGTTATCAGGATCCAAACCATCCCGATTATTATGAAAAAAATAGTCGTGTAAAGAAAATAAAAGTAACAAATACTGATACTAAAAAATCAAAAAAACTGACGGTACAAGATATAAAAACCGAACAAACCTTTGATATCAGTGCTTTGGGAAACGGCCGTACATTTGAAGTCGAAATACTTGACGTATATGGCGGCAGTAAATATAAGGATTTATGCATACAGTACCTGGTATTTGAGTAATATCTGTGTAAAACAGGAGCGTATATCAATGGCAAAACCACACAATACATACCCAAGCGCCAAGCAGCATAGCAACATCATACGTACCGTATTTATTCTTGCTATCGATCAAATACAGCAAAACCCGCATGTATTGAATGTCATCCATACGAGGCAAAGCATACATCATAAAGCAGAGCCCAATTCAAATGTGGAATATACCGTTCCTACTGCGATGTATGCAAGGCTTTTTTCAAACGATAGGACATTCCCGCTCGAAACGGTACAAATAAAAACGCAAGAGCTTAAACGAGAAGAAGATATAGGAGAAGCTATCATCCATGTAGGACCGTATGCCGACGAATATGCCCGCTCGGTGTATACGCTTACATTTACAATTGCCAATCACATATACTTTAGAAACGGAGCATACAAACCGGAAACCGAAGAAGGACGTGCTTTGTTGGCACACGAGCTGACCCATGTAGCACAATACAAAAACAAACCTTTAGCCGATAACAGAACAAAAGACGAACTTGAACATGAAGCGGAACTGGCCGAGCAAACGGAAATCTATGACAGCGATCCTTTGGTAACAATACGGACAAAACGGAACACATATCACATACGTAAGAGTAAACAAAAAAAGTTACGTGAGATTGCAGATAGAGAACTTGAAGAATGGATACAAATGCAAAAGTATATACTGACTGAACAAAAATATTTGGAATTATTGTGTAACTATGATAAGTATCTAAAAGAACGTGAATGGCAGCAAATGATGTAATCGCCGCCTATAAAGAAGCACAACTGCCCTACCCCGACGCATAAAGGAGAAACAAAATGCTTAAAGAATATCTGTGGTATGTACAGCCGGGAAGATACAGCGCTA
>CAJPNP010000057.1 GCA_905372025.1 uncultured Treponema sp.
CCTTCGGTTTGCCCGTGTTCTTCGCTGCGCTGTTTGCCGGTTTTGCGGCGGCCGCCTTTTTGGTCGAAGAAGGCGCGCTCTTTTGCGTTTGTGTACTTTGTGCGCTCTGTGTACCCGCTGTTGCCGGTTTTACGCTTTGGTTTTGTGCCGTTTCGTCGGCGCGGACTTCATTGCCGCTTTGGGCCGGAACGACCGTTTTTACGTCGCGCGCGTTTTCGCTGCCGGCGGGCGCTTCTATCGCTTGCTGTTCCGGCGCCCTTCCCGAGGCGGTTAAATCTATCGTTGTAACCCCGTCTTTTGCAAAAACGGTTGTGTTATTGCTGATAATCGTAAGATCCTTGCTTTGTACCGTATTTGCCTGATCCGAGATCTCGTTTGAAACAGCCGCATCGGACGGAAGGACGGCGGGCGCCGTTCCCGCAGGCCGGGCCGGAACTTCCTCTTTGGGGGCTTCGGCAAGAGCAGAGCCGGAAGCTTGCGGCGTTAAAATCCATGTGTTTTCGTTTTGTTCCTGCGTAAGGATGGAAGCCGAATCGGCGTTTTTGTGCGGCGCATAGAGAATCCACGCCGCTCCTATGACAATCAGCAAAAAAATACCGACCGCCGCGCTTATCCATAATATCCGTTTTTCTTCCATAAAAATCTATCCTTTGTGTACGGACAACTGCAAAACGGCTTCTATTTTTGCCTGAAGCCGCTCTTTGGTTCCGCAGTTTCTTACTCTATATATATCGGCATTTTGATTTTTACATTTAGCAAAGATTTGCCTTTGCGCAAAAAAACGTTCGATAATGCGCAGGGCATTCAGCTTGTCGCGCTTTTTTACGCGCATAAAGCGGATAAAAAACGGCGCATCGATGTATAAAATGCAATCGCACTTTTTAATGACTTTTATGTTGTATAAAAGCGCCGCATTGACGACGAAAGATTCCGAAGACGAAGCGGCAATGCGTTTTTCGATAATATCGTTTACCGCAGGATGAATGAGATTTTCCAATAAGGCGAGTTTTTGCGGATCGCGGAAAACGATGCGGGCAAGATTTTTCCGCAAAATGTTCCCTTCGCCGTCAATGAGGGGAATGAGTGCCTTTTGCGCATCGTGTGCAAAAAGTTTGCAAATGCGGTCTTTTTGTTCATTCAATACATCGTGGGCGATTTCATCCGCGTCCAAAACGGTGAAGCCTTTTGCGCACAAAATATCGGCGGTGGCATTTTTCCCCGCAGCCATCGGGCCGGTTACCCCGATAAGGCGGCGCTTGTTGTGTGTTCCGCTTGTCAATGAAGCGCCCGATAAAATGCTCAATGGAACTCGCCCCAGTTTTTGCCGTATTCCACGCTCACCCGCAGCGGAACGGAAAGAGATACCGCTTCTTCCATTTCTTTTTTAAGGAGAGCCGCCGTTTGCTCGGCCTTGTCTGCAGGACATTCAACGATAAGTTCGTCGTGTACTTGGAGCAAAAGTTTTGCGCCGGGAATGCGTTCTTTGAGAGCCTTGTCGACCGCGATCATCGCTTTTTTTACAACATCGGCGGCCGAGCCTTGAATCGGCGTATTGACCGCAATGCGTTCGGCGCCCGCTTTTTCCGTTTTGTTTTTGCTGTTTATCGCGGGAATCGGCCGCTTCCTTCCCATAATCGTTTCGACGTATCCTGTTTGCTCGGCCTTTTCGATTGTCGCGCGTATAAACTCGCGGATATGCGAATACGTGGCAAAGTACGAATCGATAAACTCTTGAGCTTTGCCGCGCGGAATGCCCAACTGATTGCCGAGCCGGAACGCGCTCATGCCGTACATAACGCCGAAGTTGATGGTTTTTGCCGTACGCCGCTGGTCGGCGCTTACCGCATCCGGCGCGACGCCGAAGATGAGCGAGGCCGTTTCGCGGTGAACATCTTTTCCCTCGTTAAAGGCTGCGCACAGGTTGGGGTCGCGCGACAAATGCGCCAAAATTACCAGCTCGATTTGAGCATAGTCGGCCGACACAAGAAGACGTCCTTGCGGGGCCGAAAACGCGGAACGGATGCGCCGCCCCGCTTCTTCGCGTACGGGAATGTTTTGCAGGTTCGGGTCGCGGCTCGAAAGACGGCCGGTTGCGGTGCCCGTCTGCATAAAGGTTGTGTGAATGCGCCCCTTGTCGTCGGCCAAAAGGGGCAGGGCGTCCACATAGGTTGATTTAAGCTTTGCCATCGTACGGTATTCGAGAATCTTTTTCGGAACCGGATCCCAGGCGGCAAGCTCTTCAAGCACGGCCGTATCGGTCGAAAAACCCGTTTTTGTCTTTTTGACGGGCGTCAGTTTGCGTTCGGTGAAAAGTATTTCCTGCAGCTGTTTTGTGCTTGCAATATTGAATTCGCGCCCGGCAAGACTGTATATTTCGTGCTCCACCTTTTGAATGTCGGCTTCCAATTCGACCGAAAAAGCGGCAAGTTTTTCCTTTTCGATTCCGATTCCTTCGATTTCCATTTGCGTTAAAATCGGCAAAACGGGCGTTTCAAGTTCGTAGAACAGAGAACTCAATCCCGATTCTTCCAGCCGCTCTTTAAAAAACGACCACAGCTGCCGTGTAAAATCGGCATCTTCGGCCGCGTAAGAACAGGCGGTTTCGAGCGGAACATCCATAAAGGTTGAACCTTTGGGCACGATGTCGGCAAACTCGGTGCCCTTTAAACCGAGCTTGCGTTCGGCAAGCGCTTCAAGCTTAAACGATTCGCGGTCGGGCTGCAAAAGCCATGCGGCAATCATCGTGTCGTATATGCGGCAGGAAGGGAAGGCGCCTTTTCCCATATTGTTTGCAAGCAGCACTTCAAGGTCGTATTTGCCGTTGTGCATAATGAGCGTCATGTCCGCGTTGTAAAAAAGGCGTTCAAGCTGAGCGAGGGCGTCCTGCTTGGATACCATAGCGCCGGCTAAAAGCATGTCGGACGTTTCGACCGGAACGTAATAAGCCGTGCCTTTTTCGGCGCAGAGCGAAAAGCCGGCCAAGCGCGCTTTGTGCGCATTTAAACTGTCGGTTTCGCAATCGAAGGCGGCGGTTTTTGCGTCAAGGAGAGAGTCGATAAGGGCGCGCAATTCTTCTTCGGTACGGACAAGACGGTAGTCGCCTTTGTTTTGCTTGACCGATTCGCTATCTTTTTCTTCGATAAAAGTCCGTGCGGCGGCATTTTGCGCCGGCACGGTTGAAAAACCCGCGGCCTCCGCCGTTGAAAAGTGCGTAGCGCCCGCAGGTGCGGCATCCGGGTGTGCAGCGTTTGCACCGCTTTCCGCCGACGCCGACTCGTACTGTTTTGCAACGGCAAAGGCGCCGCAATTTTTTAAAAGGTGCGCCGCTTCTTTATAGCCGAGCTGCGCGATGCGCAAGTCGTCGAGCGAAACGTCGAGGGGAACGTCGGTGCGGAGTTCAATCAGTTTTTTCGAAAACAATGCGCTTTCTTTTCCGCCGCGTATTTTATCTCCGACCGAACCGGTCAGCTTTTCGGCGTTTGCAAAAATCCCGTCGAGGCTGCCGTATTCGCCGAGCAGCTTTTGCGCCGTTTTCGGCCCGATGCCCGGAACGCCGGGAATATTGTCGGCCGTATCGCCGGTCAGCGAAAGCATGTCGAGCATGAGGTCGGGCATTACGCCCCATTCTTTTTGAACGCCTTCGGCATCGACCGTTTCCCAGCCACCCGCCTTGTCGCTTTTCATCATAAGCGTGCCGTCCCCGACAAGCTGCATTAAGTCTTTATCGCCCGATAAAATGCGGCAGCCGCGCTTTTCGGCCTTGCACCGCGAGGCGAGGGTTGCGATAATGTCGTCGGCTTCGAATCCGTCGCAGCGCAAAACGGGAATGCCGAGTGCATGCAAAATGTCTTCGATAACGGGCACTTGTTCGTGCAAGTCTTCGGGCGTTTTTGCGCGGGTTGCCTTGTACGCATCGTACATTTCGTGTCTGAACGTGGGCGTTCTCGAATCGAAGGCCGCCGCGGCGAACGAAGGCTTGCAGTTTTGCAAAATGTTAAAAAAATTGCGGAAAAAGCCGAATACGGCGGAAATGTTTTGTTTTTTGTCGTTTATGAGCGGACGGTTTATAAAAGCGAAATATGAACGGTAAATGAGCGCGTAGGAATCCAAAATATACAGCGTGTTGTCGGTCATTGCATTCTCCCACTATAAGGTAACACGGATCGGAAGGAAAAACAAGGCGCCGGTTATGCAAAAAAGGCTTTCGGCATGAATGAAAATCGGCAAAAAAACCGCTGTTTCAAAATTGAGGAAGTTGATTCAAAGTCCGCGAAAGCGGGCTATGATAAATACATCGGCCTCTCCATTCATGCCGCCCCCTCTTTCCTCGTAAAAAGATTACCGAATTAAAGGGAAAAGTTCCGCTTTTTATATCGTCTGCGCCTATAATGAGGGGTGGAGGTACAGTATGAAAAAATGCTTTGACGACTTGACCATCGCCGATGACTTTATGTTTTGTAAAGTTATGCAAAACGAAGGCATTTGCAAAGAGTTTCTCGAAATGGTCTTGGCAAACGAAATCGGGAAGATTGCCTACCTGTCGCCGCAAAACACTGTAGCTGCCGGCATCGAAGCAAAAACGGTACGGCTCGACCTGCTCGTAAAAGACGAAGCCGGTAAATCTTACGATGTCGAGATGCCGTTTTCCGATAGACGTCCGTGTCTATCGGAAAACACGAGTTTTTCTAAAGAAAAACTCGCACACACACAACTTTCCCGGCGTCCTTGCCGGGACTAAACAAGCGGCATGGATGCCGCTCAAGCTGAATAGATGCGACGTTTCGACGTCAGGCGAAACTCGTAAGTCAAAAGTGTACACGGATGTGCACTTTTGACGACGCTATTATCAAGCGGCGATTGACATCGCATTCTTGGACAAAGGCTCGCACTACAAAGCATTAAACGACTGCTACATTATCTTCGTGTGCTTGTTTGACGCGATAGGAAAAGACAAACCCCTTTACACATTCGAAAATATTTGTATCGAAGACGGACAAACGCCCTTACGCGACGGAACAAAAAAGGTTATAATAAATGCAGAAGCCTTTAGGAAAGCCGAAGACAAAGAACTCAAAGGTTTTTTGGAGTACGTTAAAACCGGAACGGCGAATACTGAATATACCGGGAGGATCGAAACGATGATACAGACAGTAAAGAATAACGAACAGGCACGGCAGGAATACCGCTTTATGTCGGGGTTTGAAATGGACGCCCGGGAAGAAGGTCGAAGTGAAGGCCTTGAACAAGGCTTTGCCGACGGTTCATACCAAAAAGCACTTGAAACGGCAAAGGCTTTTAAACGGCTCGGCTTTGACATTGCCAAAATAGCCGAAGGAACAGGTCTTTCTCTTGAAGAAATCGAAAAGCTTTAGACCGTGCGGTAGTCCAATTGGTAATGGATAATTGGTAATTGCCGACTTAATTGATACCCATTACCAATTAAAAACCTCCCCCAAAGGTTGAAATCTGCCGGAAAGCAGGTTATAATAATACCCATGGAACAATACCGCAGCGCAAACAGTATTCCGCTCCACGATCATGCCTCTTTTGCGCAAGAGAAAGTAACACAAATCGCACAAACTCTCGCCCAGGTACTTGACAAAACCGCCGCGTGCCCCATAATTTCGTTCGTTCGTTCGTTCGTTCGCGTAGCGTAAACTATACCCAAAACACAAAATCCGCAAATAATAGACAAACAACTCTGCCGGCATCCATGCCGGAACTTACTCTCTTTTCAAACTCTTACACAACAAGCGTACCGAAAAGAATCGTCCCTTCGGTGCGCTTTTTATTTTGCAAACAAAATCATTTAAGAGGAGTTTTTTATGAGCGGATTTAACTCAAGCAACAAGAAGAAAAGAGGAGCGGCGCTCGTTACAGCCGCACTGATTGTACTGACG
>CAJPNP010000058.1 GCA_905372025.1 uncultured Treponema sp.
TTTTTCGAACTCGCTTATCAGTTTTATGTTCGCTTTATCCGTGTCGGTAAGCTTGACGTCATTGTAATTTTTGTCCGCCTTGTACCATGCATATTCGTTGAACAGCGCTTGCAAATCTTCGCTCTTAAAGATTCTGCCGTGCCGCGCATATACCGCATTTCGCCAAATACGCAGTGCTGGCTTGGAAAAGCCTTCAAGGTCTGCAGCTATAAGCGGACGTTCAAGTTTGGTGTAGTCTATGCCCGCTTCCGCAAAAAAGTCGGGGCTGCCGTGAATCTGTTCGAGCTCTTCGCTCGACGCCGTTTCATCGCGTACATATTTTTGCTGAACGCGATCATAGTAGTAGAATGCCCATATATTGGTACCGTCGTTATAATTGTATATATATATTTTTATCCCTTGTCGGACTTTATAATTGATGAATTCAAATGCCGGAATTTCAGATGGAAAAGGGACATTAATAGTTAATATCCAATTATATGTGTTATTTATAAAATTAAATGATAAAATAGAATAAAGAACATTATTTCCAACAGAAAAATCTAAAATTTCGTCAGTTCCGTCATGATTAAAATCATATATAAATATAGATGAAGAAAAGTATCTAAATTTATTTATTTGGCTAAATAATATTGTACCTATATATGGGAATACTCCATATTCATTAAATTTTTTTTTATATGTTTCTGCTAAAAACTCATAAAAAACAACATTATTGTTGGAAATTCTTGTTCCATAGCAACTCAGATAGCCGTCGTTATCAATAAATGTTACAATAAAAAATTCACCATTGAATAATAAAGTTTTTAATTCTTTTATTTCAACGAATTCTTTATCTGATTCTTCAATCTTTTCTTTTAAATATTTATATGCTTCATTCGTAGTCAAGAAAGTTTCCTGTTCTGTTTTTTCATGTGCTAGCAAAATAAACGGCAGCAAACAAAGCAATAAAAGACAAATTATCTTTTTCATTTTTTTTCAAACTCGCTTATCAGTTTTATATTTGCTTTATCCGTGTCGGTAAGCTTGGCATCATTGTAATTTTTGTCCGCCTTGTACCATGCATATTCGTTGAACAGCGCTTGCAAATCTTCGCTCTTAAACGTTCTGCCGTGCCGTGCATAGACTGCATTTCGCCAAATACGCAGTGCTGGCTTGGAAAACCCTTCAAGGTCTGCAGCTATAAGCGGGCGCTCGAGTTTGGTGTAGTCTATACCCGCTTCCGCAAAAAAGTCGGGACTGCCGTGAATTTGTTCGAGCTCTTCACTCGACGCCGTTTCATCTCGTACATATTTTTGCTGAACGCGATCATAGTAGTAGAATATCCATCCTACATAGGTATCGTTGATGTAATCATATCCATAATATTTTATACCCTGTCGGCCTTTATAATTGATAAATTCAAATGCCGGGATTTCAGACGGAAGCGGTAAGTCAACTGAGAAAGGATAGATGATTCCGTTTTTTATAAAGTCAAATGATGAAATTGTAAATGACAGACCCATCCCGCCGGAGAAAAAACTTAAAGTTTTGTCATTTCCGTCATGGTTAAAATCATAAATAAACAAAGATGAGGTACTGTAACGGAACTTATTTATTTGTTTATATAGAATAGTAGTGTCGTTGTATGGGAAAATTTCTTGTTCATCAAAATCCAATTCAGATGCTGCAATAATTTTATAAAATTTTGGAGTCTCTCCCTGAGAATATCCAAAATAAAAAGTAAATAAATCTTCTTTTTTTCTTACAAAGATATAACATTTATAAAAAGGATTTAGAGTTTTTAATTCTATTACATCTACAATATATCTCTCGTCCTTTTTTATACTAGGTGCCAGAATTTCATATGCTTCAATATTTGTTAATTTACTTTCTTTTACCATGAAAAGTTCCTGTTCGTTATTTTCATGTGCTAGTAAAATAAACGGCAGCAAACAAAGCAATAAAAGACAAATTACCTTTTTCATTTTTTTTCGAACTCGCTTATCAGTTTTATGTTCGCTTTATCCGTGTCGGTAAGCTTGGCATCGGTGTAATTTTTATCCGCCTTATACCATGCATATTCGTTGAACAATGCCTGTAAATCTTCGCTCTTAAAGATTCTGCCGTGCCGTGCATATACCGCGTTTCGCCAAATACGCAGTGCGGCTTTGGAAAAGCCTTCAAGGTCTGCAGCTATAAGCGGACGTTCAAGTTTGGTGTAGTCTATGCCCGCTTCCGCAAAAAAGTCGGGGCTGCCGTGAATCTGTTCGAGCTCTTCGCTCGACGCCGTTTCATCGCGTACATATTTTTGCTGAACGCGATCATAGTAGTAGAATGCCCATATATTGGTACCGTCGTTATAATTGTATATATATATTTTTATCCCTTGTCGGACTTTATAATTGATGAATTCAAATGCCGGAATTTCAGATGGAAAAGGGACATTAATTTCTAATATATGGCTACGGACATTTTTTATAAAATCAAATGATAAAATCGAGTAAAAAACTCCCATTCCTGAAACTGAAAAAACCAATAATTTATCATTACCGTCGTGATTAAAGTCATAAATAAATATAGATGACAAATGGTAGCGAAATTTATTAATTTGCTTAAACAATATTGTATCAATATAAGGAAATACTCCGTATTCATTAAATTTTTTGGAATATGTTTTCGAAAAAAATTGATAATATATAATAACATTTTCATGAATTCTTGCTTGATAAATCCAAAAATAATCTTTTTCATCAATAAATGTTAGTATAAATAATTCTTTATTTTGTGCCAATGAATTTAATCTTTTAATTTCAACAAATTTATCTTTATCATTTTCAATATATTTTTGAAAATATTCATATGTACTGTCAATACTCATACAATATTCTCCATCGCTTACCATAAATTACATAAAATTCTGTTTTAAATTACAGTAAAAACAGATATCATTAATTATTTGCTCATAAAATGCAGAAATAAGCATTCGTTCTTCATTTCCATGTTCTCTTCCTTCCGCGTCAATATATTTTCCTCCCACATGGGCGACCATTAAATCTTCCAACGAAGGGCACGGTGTTTCATAATCTTTCGGAACGACCGTAACAAAATGCGGAGAATGATTTTCATTCGGTTTTTCATTCTTCTTTAGCGGATTCTTCCATGAGGCAATAACCGCGTAGCCTAATTGCGCCATGTAAAATGCCTGTTGTACCGTCAGTTTATATATTCCCGTTTTCGCACTGTTTTCCGATTGTTTTTCCAATACGTCGCACCAATAATTGCTGGCTCGGTATTCATATTCTTCTGGAGTAGGGCATTCCGGGAATATTTCATCTTCGGCTTTTCCGGTATGTTTATTCTTTCTATCGGTAAAGTTGGTAAAATTGCCGTCTACTCTTATTATCGTCTCAAAGACGGCGTGGTTGCAAAAAGTTTGATCGTCGCCGGCAAAGCCTTTCGGTTTTTTATTGTCCCATAGTCCGGGATATAAGCCTAAATTCCCCTGTTTGTACATCCATTTGTGCATAACAATCTGTTGGGCAAGGATGAGATTTTCGGCATACTTTTTGTGCAGTTTGCGTAAAAAATGTTCGAATTGGCTATGATAAAAATACGTAAAAGAACTGCATTCCCTTATATCTTCGGGCAGTTCTGTGTTTGTGCAGTTTTCATCCCAAATTGCCGTTCGCTTTCTAATAAAGCGTGCACGTATGTCTAAAACGGAACTGTCGGTTTTTTTATTCCATTCGCACTCGTGTTCAAACGCACAGCTTTTTTCACTTTTGCCGCCCTTATTTTTTATTATTGCAAGCAGTTTTATCGATTTTTTTTCTCGTGCATCGCTGCCTTTTATCTCGTCCAACTCTTTTAATTCGTCTTTTCTCAAAAAGCAAAAATCTTTTGTTATGTTTTCAAAGAGTTCTGTAAAACCGGCAGGGAGCTTTATAAAGTTTTCATTATATTTATAATAAGCGTTAAATCGCCCTCCTTTTATCTTTTCAAATTTTATTTTTTCAAACCGTATATCGTCTTTTTCGTAAACGGCCGCAATATCCGATTTTTTTATACGTATCGGTTCGGCTATGTGTATTGTTCCCTTCGATTCCGCTTTACAAACTAATTGCGGATGTACTTTATATGTATCCAGATTCGCTCGTTTTCTTAAATAGAGCGTACGATTTTTTTCATAATAGATTTCCTTAAAGACGGAAGGTTTAAGACGCACATAAAAAGGTTCATATTGTTTATAATCTTCTGCCCGTAAAAAGATTTCATTCCTATTAAAATTAGGTATCATCAGTTTTTTCAATTCAATACTTTTACATTCTTCATTACCGTTGACTTTTGTTAATTCTATTTTTTGAGTAGACCATATGGATTGCGATTGTTTTATTGTCGTATGTTTATGGTTTAATAAAAAAGCAATTTTAACATCAAACATAAAAAACCTTAAAGAAGGAGGTAGCGAAAGTGGAAGTAGCGGTTTCTTTGAGTTTTGTTCTTCCGTCCATTTTTTTATTTCAATCGGAATAAAAAGCGGTTCAACTTTAACCACATCGGGATAGCGCCTAGTATCGGCATATTCCAATATTGTAAAATAAGTTCCTTGTTCAAAACTTTGTGTTTCATGTTCGTTATTATAACTTAAGTTGTATGTTGGAACATCTCCCGTAATTTTGCAGCATTTATTTCCTGAAAGAAAAAAATGTGTATCGTTTAAAATCTTATCCGTTATGTTTTTAGGAATAAAATATTCTTTTTGATAAAAAACTTTTCCGTCCGCCCCACCTTCCTGAGCTATAATTTCGCGGGGGAATGTAACCGTGTCGCTTGTATTCTTATTGACACAAATATTTTCGGATAACTCTTTGCTTTTTGTTATATTATCGGAAACGACATCAAGATGCATGTACAACGCATAAAATGCAAATTCGTTTTCCCCCATAAAAAGAGTGTGTTTGAATAAAAGAAAATCGGCGGAGGCTTCAAATCCCAATATTTTTGATATTTCAGTTAAATCTTTTTGATCAAATTCTTGCGTTTGTTTGTACACGTTGTTTTCTTGTTTGTAAAGCTTTTTATATTCTTCGGAAAGCGTTTTATATTCATGTTCCGACAATTGTTTAAGGGTATCATTATCGCAATAGATTGTTTTGCCCGCATTTCTATAGGCAATCAATTGCCCGGGAAAGAGGGTAGCGATATCGGCACCGCATGTTATATGCGTTCCGTTGTGCCACGAACCGTCTTTTTTTAAAGGATAAAAATCGTTTATATCAGACATAGCTATTCCGAAATCCCCGTATAAAAATCAATGATAATAAGCTGCTTTTTGCCGACAATACAGGGAATACCATTTTCAATCATATGAAAATAATTCGTTTTAATAATCTCATACTCACTGGTATTGTCTGCTAAATACTCAACCTTGTCTTTCCCTGAAACCTCAATAAGTTTTATATTCCAATCACCCGGAATCAGATTATCCTCTTTAAAAGTTCCGTCAGAAGATTCTTTTTGCATTTCTTCATTTTCTTTGAAAAAACAAACCTTTACATTCCCCAGTGCTTCAAGACGGGATCCGGCAAGTGTTATATCAATGGTTTGTCCTATTTCCACCGCGGTACTTTTTACGGGCTTACAGCGATTTGCCGTTACTTCAA
>CAJPNP010000059.1 GCA_905372025.1 uncultured Treponema sp.
TCTTTTCGGGAGTAGGTAGTTTCTTTTATTGATTTTAGTTCATGCTGAAGCCCTGACAGCTGAAAAATTCACTGGATTTTCCGCGCGGATTTTGGTAAGATAAGTCATAACAGTTATAAATAAGGAGAATGTTTTATATGAATCCTACATTATTGGTTTTGGCTGCGGGAATAGGGAGCCGTTACGGCGGCGTTAAACAGCTCGACGCGGTCGGTTTGCATAACGAAACCTTATTGGACTTTGCAACCTACGATGCAAAAAAAACGGGCTTTGCAAAAGTCGTGTATATAATCAGAAAAGATATCGAAAAGGATTTCAGGACGCGCCTGTTCGACCGCATTGCGAAAAACTTCAACGCCGAATACGTGTTTCAAAATCCGGATTCGCTGTTTACGAGCGCGCAGCTTGCAAAAATTTCTCCCGAACGCAAAAAACCGTGGGGGACGGTTCACGCCGTATTGTGTGCGGAAAACGCGGTAAAGGAGCCCTTCGCCGTTATCAATGCCGACGACTATTACGGACGGGAAGCGTTCCGCACGATACACGGACATTTGGCCGCGCAAAGCGAAAAATCAACCGAACACGCAATGGTCGGCTACGTGCTTGAAAACACAATGAGCCGTTCCGGTTCCGTGTCGCGCGGAGTATGTACCGTTGAAAACGGTTATCTTAAATCGATAAAAGAAAATACAAAAATAAGTTATAAAGGGAACGACATTATAACCGAACTTGAAGACGGCACATTCAGCTTGACGGGAAAAGAACCGGTCTCCATGAACTTATTCGGCTTTACAAACGCGGCCTTCGAAGTGTTCCATACCTATTGGGATGACTTTATCGCAAAAAACAATGAAGCCGAAAAAGCCGAAGCGCTGCTTCCCGCCGCTGCGGGCGCTATTGTTTCGTCGGGCAAGGGAAAAATCAAATTTTATTCGACAAACGAAAGATGGTTCGGTATGACCTATCCCGAAGACAGGGCGATTGTAAAATCGGAAATCGCCGCCAAAATAGCCGAAGGTTATTATCCCGAACAATTATGGGAAAAAAATTGATGTTTAAAACACAGGCTTTTATTTCGGAACGGGTGTGGGGCTATGAACGCTGGATTGCCTCGGTTCATCCTGCTGGACAGGCGACCGTAGACGGGACAACCGAATTTATCGGCGGCAAAAACCTTTCGTCCGTCATCGGTGATTCGTACCCGCTTTTGATAAAAATCATTCAGGCAAACGAAGTGTTGTCCGTGCAAGTACACCCCGATGACGATTACGCCCGTATTCACGAAAACAGTGCCGGTAAAACCGAATGCTGGTATATTTTGGACGCAAAGCCCGGCGCTTCACTCATATACGGTTTGAACGGAGAATACGGCCGCGAAGAGCTGCGAAAAGCAATCGAAAACAATTCGCTGGACGGCTATCTGCAAAGCGTACAAGTTAAAAAAGGCGACTTTATTTTTATTCCGGCAGGAACGGTACACGCCATAAAAGGCGGCTTACGGCTTTTGGAAATTCAAGAATCGAGCGACATAACTTACCGCCTCTACGATTGGGGGCGTGGCCGCGAAGTGCATATCGAAAAAGGCTTGGACGTTATAAACCCGGAGTACAACAAACGCATTTCTTCTTTTGCACCCTTTGCCGGACGTTTTACCTGCCCGTATTTTACGCTCGAAAAAAAAGACTATACGGTAAAGGGGCGCATATGCTTTGCAAAAGAATTGACAAATGAGCAAAGGCCCGCCTTCGACACGCCTGCGGCAAAATCCGGCTGGGCATGTTTGGTTATACTGTCGGGTTCCGGTACACTCGAATCGGGCACGGGCGAAGTACTTGAGGTAAAAGCCGAAGACTGCATTATGCTGCGTACGGAAGAAAAAATCACCGTAATGCCCGATTCCGCCCTGTCGATAATGGAGATCGGCTGATATGATTTTTGCCCTCGTGCCGTACATTTTGCAGCTTGCGCTCATCATTCACTGCATAAAAACGAACAAGCCCTTTTATTGGATTTATCTGATTATTTTTATTCCATACGTCGGGGGCGTCGCCTATCTTTTGGTTGAACTTTTGCCCGCACTTTTAAACAGCCGGCAATTGCGGCAAACGGGACAAAGTATTGTACGCACGTTCAACCCCTCGCTTGCGATAAAAAAGCTGCAAGAACAGCTTGAAAATCAGGATACCGTAAGCAACCGCACCGCCCTTGCCCAAGCGTATATCGAGGCGCAACAGTATGACAAGGCCGTGCCGCTTTTGCAGTCGTGCTTAACCGGCCCCTTTGCCGACGACCGCCCCACCCTTTTCCTGCTTGCCCGCGCGCTTTTCGCCGACGGACAAAACACCGCCGCGCAAGGCTCTTCCGGAGTCCGCACAGCCGC
Source organism: uncultured Treponema sp. (assembly GCA_905372025.1). Lineage (GTDB taxonomy): Bacteria > Spirochaetota > Spirochaetia > Treponematales > Treponemataceae > Treponema_C. The sequence goes on from CAJPNP010000059.1 coordinate 2,381, forward strand.
CGAAATCCTGCAAAAACTGCAGCAAAAACAAGCTTTTTTGTCAACCGACGAAAAACTGTTCGATTTGCGGGTGCGCTCCTCTCTTGCCGAAAAGCCGTTTCTCGGCGAGTTCGTTTCGCTGTGGAACGAATCGAAAAACTTTGAAGCCGGCTTTTATTGCGTTCAAGCGCTTGTACAAAACGGAGAAACGGAACAAGCCCGTGCCGTAATTGACGAGATGCGAAAAATTCTTAAAACGTACAAAAACTTCAGCCGCTCGATCGGCGCCGAATGGCTGCGTAAAGCGCAAGCGCTGGTGTAATCAATTCCGGCCGCTTTTTATTCGGTTTCGGATAAGCGTTTTTTTTCTTCGTCGAGGTCTTTTAAAAACTGTTCGTCGATAACGGGCGGATTTTTTTCAAAGTACACAATGCGCTGCAGTTCTTCTTCTGTTTTGATTCGCCACAAAGGCACGGCGTTTTCGCTGCGGCGGAAAAAGCCGAAGGCAAGAGGAACATTTTTTATAAGGCCGCGCGCAAGCGGTTTTTCGGCAATAAAGCCGATGTCGTGTTCGGCACAAAGATCGGCACACGAGTCTTCCTGTTCGCCCGCTAAAAAATTATACGGGAATTGTACGGCTTCGTATAAACCGGTTGCAGCGGCTTCTTTTATGCGTGCACAGTTGTCCGACACAAAACCGGTATGAAGGATTGTGCCGCTTTCGTGCAGTTTTTTCAAACTTTCGTACAAGCTGCTGCCGGCCGAAGGAACAAAGCCCGGGTCGCGTATGCGGCACAAGTCGAAATAATCGATGCGCCAAAAATCAAGGGCGCGCCGAACGTCATTTTCCAGTTCCGGCCCCGTTGCCGCCCTGCTTATAAACGCAAGTTTAACGCTTTTTCTGATTTCATTAAGCAAATCGCTCAGCTTTGAAAAAGCTTCAGGCGGATCGGCGGCAAAAACGTTTTCGCGCGGCGCACTCACGGAAAAAAAATTGATGCCGCTTTCGTAGGCAGCATGCATAAAGCCCGCAAAGTCTTCGGCCGAAGCATCTCCGTCTTCCACGGCGGAAAACAAAGCGTCCGTGTCCAAGGCGGAGCGGCTTACCATAATATCCGTTTTTCCTAAACGAATGAATTCCATAACGAACCGTTTACCGCCCTTTGCGCGAATATTGTTTTATTTCCGCGCGCAAGCGCTCGGCCAAAGCGGCACGGGGCACGCGCACTTGTTCCATGGAATCGCGGAAACGCAGCGTTACACTCTTGTCTTCTTTTGTATCGTAATCGACCGTAACGCAAAAGGGCGTTCCGGCTTCATCCTGACGGCGGTAACGCTTGCCGATGGCGCCGGCTTGATCGTAGTCGGTAACAAAGTCTTCTTTTAATTCATCGCGAATTTCCTGAGCGATTTCGGCTAAGCCGTCCTTTTTCATAAGCGGCAAAACGGCAACGGTAATCGGAGCGATTTTCGGGTGGAAGTGCAGGACGGTTCTCCAATCGTCATCGTTACCCTTGTCGGCAACCTTTTCCTCTTCGTACGAATCGCATAAAAACATCAACACGTTGCGCGTAAGGCCGGCGGACGTTTCGATAATATACGGAATGTAGCGTTCGTTGCCGTTATCCTGATCGATGTACTGCATATCCTTACCCGAAAATTCGGTATGGCGCTTTAAATCGAAATCGGTTCGGTTATGAACGCCTTCCAATTCCTGAAAGCCCATCGGAAACTCGTATTCGATATCGTACGCGTCTTTTGCGTAGTGGGCGAGCTTTTCGTGATGGTACCAGCGCAGTTTTTCCGTGCGCACGCCGTATTTTTTATAAAATTCCCATCGCTGATTCCGCCAATATTCAAAGAATTTATCGTCGTCGCCGGGCTTTACGAAAAACTGCATTTCCATCTGCTCGAATTCGCAAGTGCGGAAGATAAAGTTTTTTGTTACGATTTCGTTGCGGAATGCTTTGCCGACTTGGGCGATGCCGAACGGAATTTTCATGCGGTTTGACTGAATGATGTTTTTATAGTTGACGTAAATACCTTGAGCGGTTTCGGGACGAAGGTATACGACGCTTGCCGTATCTTCGGCAGGCCCGATGTGCGTTTTAAACATCAGGTTGAATTCGCGCGGCTCGGTTAATTCGCCGCCGCAGGCGGGACATTTTTTTTCGGCAAGCGCTTTTTGATCCATCGTATCGGCGCGGTAGCGCATTTTGCATTTTTTGCAATCGACCAGCGGATCGGAAAAGTTCGCCACGTGGCCGGAAGCTTCCCATACGCGCGGATGCATAAGGATCGCCGCGTCGAGCCCGACGATATTATCGTGCAGCTGGGTCATTTCTTTCCACCACGCATTTTGTATATTCTTTTTCAGCTCGATGCCTAAGGGACCGTAATCCCATGCGCCGGCTTGTCCGCCGTAAATCTCGGACGACTGAAACACAAAGCCGCGCCTTTTGCACAAACTGACTATCTTTTCCATCGAAATCGCATGATCTTCCATAAAAACTCCTGTAAAGGTTTGACATTAAGTATACCACAGACAACGCGTCCATGTACAGTATGCGCATTGCATCACGTTAAATCTAACCGTACGGAAAGCTGTTCATCACGTAAAA
>CAJPNP010000060.1 GCA_905372025.1 uncultured Treponema sp.
ATACGCTTAAAAGCCGCTTTACGCGTTTTGTTTGCCGCCTTTATTTTGCATGCAATCGCCGTACCCGCGTGTGCGCAGGTTGTTTTTGAAAATGTCGACTTGAACGATGCCGACGGTTTGCTTTTTTCAGCGCTCATAAAAAGCGGCCCGCTTTCGTGGAAAAATCTGTATTCGGCAAAAATCGATGCGGTAAAATGGTCGGCCGCCGCTTCGCAAAAAGCGCCCGAATTGCTGACCTGTTTTCCGCAAAAGCTCGATTCGCTGCAAAACGGGAAGTTCCTTCAAATCAGAAACGCCGACGGCGTCTTTATCTATACGGATTCCGGCTCTGCGAATTCAAGCACGTTTTCTTCAGGAACATTGCAGTGCGTTTCTTCAACTTCGTCTTTGTATCCGCTGCCGCAAAACCGCGCGCGCGACAATCTTATGGAAACGGCGGTTAGTCCCGACGGGAATTGGATATGCCTGTTCCGCAAAACCGATGCGCTTTCGGGCAGTATGGTGCTCGCTTCGACAAAAACGGGCAAAGAGTTTGTGCTTGCCGAAAAAGCCGATTTCAGCTTTACCGACATTCCCGTGCGCTGGTCGCCCGATTCGGAAGTTCTCGTCTATGAAAAAAACAAACGCCTGTATTTTATCGAACCGAAAAATGCGTTCGATCCCGCTCTGGCCGAAGAAAAATTCCGCACGATCGGCGAAGGAACGATTTCCTGCATAAGCTGGGCGACGCCGAAAAAACTCATATATATTCACGGCGATTTGATATTCAGCCTTTTTACGAACGAACTGTATACGCGCGCTTTATATGCCGCCGTTCTCGGTACCGGAAAAATTGCGGGGCGTCTCCCGTGGCGTTTTGACGGCGAAAACGATTTGTTTTGGACAGACGAAACGGGAATGCGTTTTGTTGTCGTTCAAGCAGGCAAAAATATTTTTTATTTCGATCTTGAACGTGAAGACGCTTTATACAATTGCGCCTTTTTGCCCGTAAGCGGAGCGGCTTCGTCCTTTGCCGTTTTTTGGACTGTGCAAAATGCAAATGCGGTTCCGAATGCGAATGCAAGTGCAACAACTTCCGCAAAAACGGTGCCGATTGTGTGGAGCGAATATTTTTCCGAAGACGGAGAACGTAAAAGCGGCGCATACATACTTAAAACGCTGCACATGCCGGCCGAAGCCACATCGGCTGCGCGTTTTGCGCGCTTGAGCGTTCCGGCCGGCGCTTTAAAACCGCAGCTTTCGCCCGACAAAAAAAAGATTGCGTTTTGCGCGGACGGCACTTTATTCGTTTATTCGCCGGACACGTGGGAGGCTCAAGCATCCTATTCGGATGAAAAAGTCGTATCGTTTGCGTGGCGCACTTCCTCGTCGCTGTATGTCGGCGGGAACGAAACCGTGCGTGTGTGGAATTATAGCGACGGCACAAAGGACGTTTTGTTTTTGTCGGCCGCAGGCGAGTTTTCATGGGATGCGGACGGAAAAAACGTCCGCATGAGCGTCGGCGCAGGCACTTTTGCCTATGACGAAACTTCCCGCACGTGGCGCCCGACCGAAGGTTCCGTTGAACATAAACGGAAATATATGAACGCAAGAGCGCGCATTTTATTTGAGCAAAAGAACTCGGGCTTTTATGCGAATTTTCCGGTTGTACGCTTTTTGCAGGGGCCGAGCCGGAACCTGCCGCTGTTTGCCGCGAGTACGTACGTTAAAGCGCCGAAGGGAAAAGTCGCCCTTGCCTTTGACGCATTGGACAGCAAGGACAGCGTTCCGTATATTTTGAACGCCCTTTCAACGCGCGGACTTAACGCAACGTTTTTTATAAACGGCGAGTTTATGCGCCGCTTCCCCGAATCGACCGGCGCCGTTTGCGCAAAAGGGCACGAGAGCGCTTCTCTTTTTTATACGAGCGCCGACTTGTTATCCGACGATTTTATTATAGACGAAAATTTTATACGGCGCGGTCTTGCACGCAACGAAGACGAATTTTACGCTTTAACCGGCAAAGATTTGAGTCTTTTTTGGCATGCGCCCTATTGCCGCTCTTCGCCTCTAATACGGCAAGCCGGAAAAGATGCAGGTTATACCTTTGTCGATAAGCTTGTGTGTGCTTATCGCGCCGCCGGCAGACAAGGAGACGGCGCGAGCGTGCTTTTGTCTTCCGAACTCATTGCCGATATGTGTTCCGAATTATTCGACGGAGCCGTCGTACTGCTGCCCTGCGGACCTTTGGGGACTTGTCACGGTATTGCAATCTGTGATAAATTGGAGGTGCTGATAAGCGCAATTTTGGAGGCCGGTTACACTATTGTACCCGTGTCTCAACTGGTATATTAAATGGGAAAAAAAACAGGCTCCTTTTTTGGAATTCAAAAAAAGAAACCTCATAATGCTTCCGTCAATGCACTTATTACCGCCTTTGAACGGCAGCTTTCCGACTCCAATCAATTGCTTGAGATCGCCAAGCGCCTATATTCTATTTTCGATTTTCCGACCCTCATAGAAGCGCTGTTGTATATCTGTATGTATCAAATGCATGTTTCCGGTGCAGCGGTGTACATTCATAAAAGCTTCCATTCCGATTTTTTTGTACTCGAAGAAGGCTGCAACGCGCTGTGCCTTGACCAGCCCGTATTTTATTCGATTCCCGCGACGCACCCGATTATCGACTGTCTCAATAAAACGGACGTACCGTATACGCTCGACGAATTATCGGTGCGGTTTGAAAACAGCGAACCTCTGCAGCAATTTAAGGCGCTCAAAACTTCTTTGATTGTTCCGATGCGGCAGCGGACGACTTTAAACGGCATTTTGCTTTTGGGCGAACGCGTGGGGCAGGGTGTATATCCTTTGTACGACAAAGACGAAAAAGAACACATAATGTCCATCGCATCTCTCGCGGCGAATGCAATCAATATCGTAACGCTTATCGAAATGTCAACCGTCGACGTTATGACGCGCTTAAAATTAAAACATTATTTTTGTACGGTTTTAACCGATAAACTTGAAGTTTCCGCCGCAGAAAATCTGCCGTTGAGCCTTGTGATGATCGATGTCGATTGTTTTAAAAACGTCAACGATACGTACGGGCACATATACGGCGATTCGATATTGCAGCAGGTTTCCAAAATCATTTTCGAAGCGATCCGCGGTCAGGATATGGCCGGCCGCTACGGCGGAGACGAGTTTATTGTAATGCTTTACAATACCGATAAAAACGCGGCTTTTTTGGTTGCCGAGCGCATACGGCGCGCCGTCGAAGAACATTGTTTCGAGTGCCGGGGCATACAGACGAGGCTTACCGTTTCGCTCGGGCTTTCGGTTTTTGTTCCGGGAACGGCCGGAATCACGGTCAGAGATTTAATCGATCAGGCCGACCGGGCACTGTACGAATCGAAGCGGCGCGGAAAAAACAGAATTTCGGTTTTTACGCCCCCTCCCGCTCAAAGCGACAACGATACCGTTTCGGACAAAGCTTTGCTGTGCCGCAGCTCACCGGATTTAAAGCTGAATATTCCTGTTTAGGCTTATTTAAGGTTTGCAAAAATCCTCATATCATGTTATTGTGTATCTATGCCCTTGATCAGCAATCCGGCGGAAGCTGCCGGGGAAAAAGTTTTTTTGTTTTCGGATAATAAACTGCTTGCGTATACCGACAACGTATCCGTTTTGCCCGATGCCGAAGTGCTCAAACACTTTTTGCGTCATCATTGCATCTCCGATTGGCTGTACGATTCCGATTACGATTATACGGGGGCTCGCCTCGAAAAAGACGCTCCCGTAAGCGACCGTTTTTGCTGGCTGCCCTTGCGCAGCGTTTTTGCGGCTGAATACGATTTTGCCTCTTTGGCATCCCGCGCTATGGCTCTACTCAACTGGAAAGCAAAAAACCGCTTTTGTTCGTATTGCGGCAATGCGATGAAAGATGCCGAAGATGAAACCGCCCGCGTGTGCGTTCAATGCGCCCGGCGCGTCTATCCGTCGATTTCGCCTGCAATAATCGTGCAGGTGTGCAAGGGCGACAAACTGCTTTTGGCTAAACATAGCCAGCGCAATACCGACATTTACACTTGTCTTGCAGGCTACGTTGAAGCCGGCGAAAACCTCGAAGACTGCGTACGCCGCGAAGTGTTTGAAGAAACGGGCATAGAACTTGCCGAAGTCCGCTATATTGCAAGCCAAAGCTGGCCCTTTCCCGATCAGCTCATGGCAGGCTTCCGCGCCGAATGGAAAAGCGGCGACATACAAATTCAAAAAAACGAAATAAGCGATGCGCGCTGGTTTGCCAAAGACAACCTGCCCGAAATTCCCAAGCCCGGCTCTCTTGCTTACAAGTTGATTACCGGCGCACTGAAAGGATTTAAATCGATTACATAATTATAAGATTTCTAAAAGAAAACTCTTTCCATAATATGCTTTTCGTGTTATACTGATTAAAATAAAATGTAAAGGACGATTTAATTA
>CAJPNP010000061.1 GCA_905372025.1 uncultured Treponema sp.
GCTCTTCCCGCTTCCGCTTTTTCCGGTAATGACAACAAATTCTCCTTTTTTTATTTCGAGGTTTATATTGTCGAGAATGAGAAGACCTGTCCTTGTTTTATACGAAATATCTTTTAGCGAGAGCACATTCCGCTCCCGTATTGTGCTTTCCACAGCCGAGCATAGTACCCATCTTTTTCCAAAAGTTCATCGTGTTTTCCTTTTTCGATAAGACAGCCTTTTTGAAACACAAGGATTTGATCTGCCTTTTGAATAGTCCTTAAATGATGAGCGATCACTATGACCGTTCTGTTTTTTGCAAGTTCTGTAATGGCATCCTGTATTAAAGACTCATTTACAGGATCGACATTACTGGTCATCTCGTCGAGGATTAAAATCGGAGCGTCTTTTAGAAATGCTCGTGCAATGGAAATCCGCTGTCTTTGTCCGCCGGATAAGAGACCGCCGTTTTCTCCAATATCCGTTTCATAGCCTTTCGGCAAGCTCATAATAAAATCATGAATCCTTGCCTTTTTTGCGGCCTCGATAATTTCTTCTTTGGAAGCGCCCTTTTTCCCGACGCGGATATTTTCTTCAATGGTGTTATCAAATAACTGAACATTTTGCATAACAATGCTGATGCGATCCAAAAGCTCATCGTAGGGAATATCCCGAATATCGGCACCGCCGAGCGTAATACTTCCACTTTGCACATCGTAAAAGCGCAACAGCAAATTCGTAACCGTCGTCTTACCGCTTCCCGATTCTCCTACAAGCGCGGTCATCGTTTTTTCCGGAACGGAAAAATTTACTCCATTCATTTTGAACTCATCTTCTTCATAAGAAAATGCTACATCTTTAAAAACAATATCGTTTTGTGCAGGAGTAACTCCGTCCGTTTTATCGGCTATTACCTCAGCATGAAGAATTTTTCCCAAGCGGTGATAGCTATCTACGGCAGACACATAATACATATAGTGCGTTTCCATCGCTGCAAAAGGTTTATAAAATTCTTTTGAAATGACTGCGATAATCATAAAGCTGAGCACATCAATGCTTCCGCGTAACGCGGCAAGACCGGAATAAATAAAAAGAACAAAATACCCTGCATCGATTAAAAACGAAAAGACCGAAAGCTGTCTTGCCTTAAAACGGGAAGCAGCCTTACTTGTTTCTCCGAATTTTTTTGTCTTTTCAAAAAGTTCATTATCCAGACTTTTATTATGCGAAAAACTTTTGAGCACCGGAATACCGCGTACATATTCGACAAATAAACTCACCATATCGGCAAGGGCGGAATTATTGTTATGTTCCGTTTTTTGTGCTCCCTTAATTGTGTAAAAAAGATAGGCAAGCGAAAGCGGAATCGACGCGGCCATAACAAGGGCTGCACTAAGATTGATAAAGCAAAGGCCTATAAATACCGCAAAAGCAATGAGAAAATCACCGAACATCCGCGGCCACATATGACCGACTACCATGGACATATTGTCCACATCTTTATGAAGAATCGTATTTAATTCTCCCAGCCGTTCATTCGTATAAAAGCCCAAACTAAACAGCTTTAATTTTACAATCATCCGCTCCCGTATTTGCTGCACCACATCAAAGCCGGCTCCGTGCTTTTTTAAGTCGGCAATCATATTGCAAAGTCCCTTAAAAACGACCAAGCCTATCAGCGTTGCAAAAGCCCCGTAGAGTCCCTGCACATCAGTCCCGGCAGCAATCTTAAACAAAATCGAAAACACCGTAAGTAACATCCCCACGGAGCTCAATCCGTACAAGGTAAAAAACAGAGAAGAAATACATACATCGATTTTTCCCCGCTTACTCAAAAATGCAAATAATTCTTTATACATACATTCTCCTTTGGGGAGGAAAGACAACCCGACAGAACAGGTTTTCTTTCCTCCCCAAACCCCTCCTATCTTTTCCGTCTGCCAAAGGCTTCGCCAGCCTTTGGAAACCGGCATCATCAGCAAAGTGGTGGAATTACATTTTTACAAGCCGATTATCCTATGCTTGTAGTTTGCATAATGCATACGCCGCTCCTACTTGTTTATCCGCCATAATTTCTCCTCAATTCGGCAGTGAGTAAATTATCAAATTTAGGAACTGTCGAATTCTCGCGCTTTCGAACATTTCTGTTCTTATTTAATTGCTAATTGATACCGGCCTAATTACCCATTACAAATTACCCCACCCGCCAGTTGTCTACTTTGTTTTGGGCTTCGACCATTTCTTTATAAAAGGTGCATCGCGAAATCAATTCTTCATGTGTGCCGGAATCCAGTATGCGGCCTTTATCCATAACGATTATTTTGTCCGCATTTTGTACGGTGTTCAGGTGATGCGCAATCGTGATGACCGTTTTATTTTTTCTTAATTCTTCGATCGCCTCGTTTATAAGTTTTTCATTTTCGCTGTCTACGGCCGCCATCGCTTCATCTAAAATAAGAATTGGAGCATTTTTAAGAATCATCCGGGCAATGGATATTCTTTGCTTTTCTCCTCCCGAAAGTTTTACGCCCATCTCTCCTACCTTTGTGTTGTAGCCATGAGGCAGGGTGGAAATAAAATCATGGCATCGTGCTTTTTGAGCGGCTTCTATCACTTCCGATTCGGAAGCGCCCGCCTTACCGATCGCGATATTTTCAAAGATGCTCATATTAAAAAGAATTACTTCCTGCTGAACACTTCCGATAAGAGCGGAAATGCTGTCCGTATCATAGCGTGAAATATCTTTACCCGAAATTGTGAGTACGCCTGAATCAACATCCCAAAAACCCATGATAAGATTCGCAAGCGTGCTTTTACCGCAACCGCTCGGCCCGACAAGTGCATTTAAACTGTTTTCTTTACACTGTACAGTAATATCTTTTAACGCAAAGCCGTCTTTTTCATACTTAAAATGTACGTTCTTACATTCTATATCTCCCGTTTTCAGTTTTCCGCTGATCTTTTCTTTTGCAAGAGGCGCACAGAGAATCACCGCTATACTTTTAAGCTTTTCAGTAAACACGATGGAAAAGTGATGGAGCGTTGCGGTTTTACTTATTGCCGACACAAATACCGAAGATAAAATAACGGACAGTATAAACTGAGCGATAGAAATATTGTTATGTAACAGCAGTATACTTCCTAACATCATAACCGATACCGCTCCGGCTTCCATAAAAATATCGATAAGCACCATCGGTCCCGTAACGGCACCCATACTCTTTTTTACATCTTGCACATAAGAGCGTGCGGAATCCAAAGTCCTGCCGCTAAAACGCTCTTCTTTTGCAAAGGCCTTTATCACGGCAATATTTTTTACGTACTCCATCATGTCTTCCCTCATCTGCATTTCTCGTTCAAAATATATTTGAAATCTTTTTTGCATGGTCTTTGCAGATAATTGTTGTACAAGGAACATGAGCGGTACCCCTGTAATCATTATTAATGCGAGCCGGTAATCTATAAAAAGCATTGCAATAAAAACCAGAACAGGAAGCAGAGTTGCCGCCATAATTTCCGGAAGACCGTGCGCCAGATATATTTCAATCTGCTCTACATCGTGTTCAACGATGCTTGTAAGCTCGCCGGTAGTATGCTTTTTAAAAAAGCCTAAATTCAATTTTTTAAGGTGTTCAATTATGGCAAGCCGTAATTCCGTCAATGTACTAAAAGCCCTGTCATGAGCTGTCTTTACGGCAAGATAATTACAACACGCCTTGAGCATAAACGAGATGAAAATACCTCCGGCAATCATTTTAAAATATTCCCTTTCCGCTTTTCCCGAAAATAGGCTGCTTATCACCAGTACCAATAAAACCTGCGGTAGTAAGTCAAACACTATTTTAAGTGCAAGCAGCACATTGGACAAAAAGGTTTTACCCGTCACCTGTTTTTTCAATTCTTTTTCAGTCATATCTACTCCTCTCTACATCTATAATGCACATGTATATTTGTTTATCTTTAAAACCGAACAATATTGAATATTTATTCAATATTGATAGATAAAATGAGGAGCGGTTGAACGCTCCTAAAATAGATGCTCTTCTATACTAAAGTGATTCCACGCCGTTGAAATAACACTTATTAAGCACAAAGAGCATATCTTCTGCCCATCTGTCATTTTTATAGTGCCGTGCAATTTCCATAAGCCCCTCAACATAATTATTTGCCAAAATATGAGCAAGCATGGGATCGTGCTTGGTTT
>CAJPNP010000062.1 GCA_905372025.1 uncultured Treponema sp.
TTTTACTTGAGTAACCGAAACCGTTTCGGTTAGATTTTTACGTGAGTAAATACGGACACCGACAGGAATTCGGCATGAACGAAAATAGGCAAAAAAAACGATGAATACAACAAGACCTTTGCCGGTACCCAACTTTTATTTATTTCACATCATACCGATTCCCTGTCGGCTAAAAAGGGGGAGATTTTTGAACCGAATTATGATTTGACTTTTCCAATTTAAATGATTCAAAATGCGCACAAATGCCGAGTATCCCGTTTGTTGCCCTGTGTTATCAAGTATCGTCGTCTTCCGAAGCGAGGGCGCGAGAATCGACCATCCGCTTGTATTCGGCGGCGGACACGGAAAAAATATCCATATCGGGCACTTCGTCGAGCATTTTTACTTCTCCGTGAAAATTGACGTTTTCGGCGATGCGCAAACGCGAAGTCGCAATATCGCCGATTATCTTGCTGCCCGAAAACATTTCAAGCTTTGTTTTCGCGTACATGTTGCCTTCAACTTGTCCCGCAACGCTTATCGAATCGGCCTTTATGCTGTCGACCGTACATACGCCGTTTTTTTCGACGACAAGGCTGCCTTCCGATTCTATGGAACCGGTGAATCTCCCCGTAATAACCAAATTTCCGGAAAAGTGCAGCACGCCGTTCAGTTCGGTTTGCGCACCCAATATGGTTAAATCGCCTTCTTTTTGTCGGTATGAAATCGGCATACAATGTTCTCCATAAGTCCCAAAATCAGTAAAAGCGACGATGCGGCGGCAAACAGTATTCCGACGTAATCGCCCAAAACAGTATATACGGTTTTTGCCCTGTTTGTCAAAACCGGAATGTCGACGGCCAAATAACCTTCCGTAAACGGTTCGAGCATCGAAAGCACCGTACCGTTCGGATCGATAAGGCAGGTTTGCCCCGACGCAGTAGCGCGCACGCTCGGAATGCGGTTTTCGGCCGAACGGAAAACGGCCATGGAAAGGTGCTGATATTGGCAGGCAAGACTTTTCGACCATGCGTCGTTGGAAAGATTCACCAAAGCGTTCGCTCCGTTGTTTACATAGCGGCGGCCGATATAGCCGAAGGTGTCTTCAAAGCAAATCGGAGTTCCGAAACGCAAATCCCCTGCCGAAAACACAACCGCCTCATCTCCGGGCGTCCACATATGGGTATCGCCGTTTAAAAGCAGCGTGTAGATTGTCGGAAAGAGCTTTTCAAACGGAAAATATTCGGTAAACGGAACCAAATGCATTTTGTGGTACAATTGCGGTTCCGGCGGGATCACGTTTTTTTTCGGTTCAAAAAGCAAAACGGCGTTGTAGCTCACTTCGCCCAAACCGCCCGTCCTCGTATAACCGCGCACGGTGTCGTCGTTTCCGATGACAAAGGGAATGTTTTTAGAATCGATATAATGCAAAAGCTCGTCGACCAGTTCAAAACGGGCGCGGTCGGTGCGGTAGCGGTAGTGCCAGCGTATGCGCGGCACAAAGGCGGTTTCGGGCCATACGACAAGCTCGGCGTCCGGATGCGCGTTCAAAGCTTCATCGGTCAAGCGTTCGAGCGTCGTTAAGTCGCGCCGGTACGCGGTCGTGCCGCCGAGCCAGGGATCGGTATTCGTTTGTACGAGAATGATTTTTTTTGACGGATAGCCGCTCCAATCTTTGACGGATGCGATACCGTATATGAGGGAAAAAGCAAAAACCGCGCACCACAGGCAGGCGCTTACGCGGCGGATACGCATTTTTTCGCGCAGTTTTCCGAATGCCGGGTGCAAGGCGGCGGATTTTTCGGCGCACGCTTTTTTGCCGCAATCGAATAGCGGATAGATGCAATCGGCTATCCACATCGACGTAAAGTCTATGAGGGCGCTTAAGCCCCACACACCGACAATATTCGTAATTTGAATAAGACGGGTAAGGCGCCAGTGCGAATAGGCGGTAACGCCGTAATTGAAGCCCGCAAAACCCTTGGTTTTAAGGTATTCGTATGCGCACCAGACAATCCATTGGGCAAACCAAACTTTCTTTCCGCACAAAACCCATGCCGCCTTTAAAAGCGGAAATATGAGCATCAGCTGAATTCCGTACAGACAGGAAATAACGGTTATGCCCATAGGATGAAAGGTTGCAAGCCAGCTCGTAAAGGTAACATAGCAGCCTATGCCGTAGAGCAGGCCGTACATCCATACGCTTTTCCAGCTCAAGCGCCTCGTCAGTATAAAAACGGGAACAAAGGCTATGTATGCAAACGGCGGGAAACCCTCCGCGCGAATAAAATTCGGCTGAGGCAGCATAAAGAGCATAATGCCCGAAAAGAGAAGCGCTACATTTACAAGCGTTTTTTTCATGATTTTTTTGCGGGAACGGGCAGTTCCCACAGAGCGTTTTTAAGCTCCTGTCCGGAACGAAAGGCCGCTATATAGTGGGGAGCGACCGAAAGTTGTTCGCCCGTTTTGGGGTTGCGCGCGCGGGAGCGTCCCTTACGCAAACGCAGTTCAAAGGTGCCGAAACCCCGCAATTCGATCGTGGAACCGTCTTTCAGAGAAGATTTGATATTTTCAAGTAAGGATTCAAGAACAGCCTGCACGGTTTTTTTTTCATATTTTGTTTTAAGATATACGGCTTCGACCAAATCGAATTTTGTTACTTTTTTTGATTCCATCAAAAACCTCTGACCTCGCTCCGGCATCCGGTTAAACCGGGGGCTGCCTCGAAAGCAGTGTGCCTTCAGGCAACCCGCATTTCACAATTACTTTGCGGGTGCAAATGAAACGTTGTACAGTTTCATCATGCGCGATTTTTTACGAGAAACGGAATTGCGGGACAAAATTCCCTTACGGCCGGCCGTATCCAATTCCTTGCACAAAAGACGCAGCGTTTCAGACGCAAGCGTTTGATCTTTTGCCTGCACCGCCGCCGTAAATTTTTTAGCGCAGGTACGTGCCGCGCTTTTTACCGCTTTATTGCGTAAACGTCTTTCTTCACTCTGTCTAAATCTTTTTTCCGCAGACGATTTTTTTACTGCCAAAGGAAAACCCTCCAAACAAAAACTGTTTTTATGTTACCAAACCCTACGGGAATAGTCAAGTAGCGCACCGGTTAGGAATTCAGTATGAACGGAAGTCGGCAAGAAAACTGCATGCTTCAGATACTGGGCCTAAAAAAAGAGCCGATTCAGGCAATTCGCCTTGTGAGCTCTTCTTTCACGCTTTTTTTATTCTCTACGCCTATAATAAAGGGTGGAGGTACATTATGGCAAAAAGCTTTGATGACTTAACCATCGCCGATGACTTTATGTTTTGTAAGGTAATGCAGGACGAAGGCATTTGCAAAGAATTCCTTGAAATGATTTTGGCAGGGCAAATCGGAAAGATTGCCTATCTGTCGCCGCAAAACAGTGTTGCAACCGGCATTGAAGCAAAATCGGTCCGCCTTGACGTGTTTGTAAAAGACGAAACCGGCAAATCCTATGACATAGAGATGCAAGTCGCGAATGAACACAATCTTCCGAAACGTATGCGCTATTACCAAGCAGCAATCGACATTGCATTCTTAGATAAGGGCGAGCACTACAAAGCCTTGAACGACAGCTACATTATCTTCATGTGCGTGTTCGATGCTATCGGGAAAGGCAAACCGATTTATACATTTGAGAATATTTGTCTTGAAGACCGGCATACACCCTTACGCGACGGGACAAAAAAGGTTATAATGAATGCACAAGCTTTCAGTAAAGCTGCAGACAAAGAGCTGAAAGGTTTTTTGGAGTACGTTAAAACCGGAACGGTGAATACGGAGTATACCGGGAGGATAG
>CAJPNP010000063.1 GCA_905372025.1 uncultured Treponema sp.
TAGCGCTGTATCTTCCCGGCTGTACATACCACAGATATTCTTTAAGCATTTTGTTCCTCCTTTATGCGTCGGGGTAGGGCAGTTGTGCTTCTTTATAGGCGGCGATTACACGTGCCGTCTGTTCAGCCGTTTCCGATTCCCGCTCTTTTCTCATTTCACGATGTATTCTGTTAATCTGTGCAAGCCACATGTTTTTTTCCCGCTTATTCATATTCCATATTTCACTGCGATTCCAGTGAAAATGATATGCAATATCGGCCGCCTCTCTGTAAACGGACTCAGACAGGCGGCTTATGCTTCCCCCAACTGCATATACTCTCCCAAAAAGCGGTGCCCGCATTCGGGACATTGCAGGGGTATATGTTTAATAACCTGATGATTGATTGTATGTAAAAAATCGACCAAAAAAGTAAAATCAATCGGATCCAAGCGTTCGATGGTTTTGCGATTTACGGATTTTTCATTGCCGAGTTCGGTTATTACCTTAGCAAGAAGCACAACATAAAAGGCACCCGTCGCTCTTTGAACCTCTCCGTCCCGCTCAATTTGCAGTAAGTCTTTTATTTTAACCAAACGCATACTGCCGCTTACTTTTCTTCCCGCTTCGGTTTGTATACCGTTTCCGCGGGGCAGCGTAAATTTAAATATCGTACGTATTGCCATTTAAAACTCCAAATGAGAAAATCTGCCGGGACCGTTTTCAAAAGGCTCGGCTTGGTCTTCCGTTTGAAAACCGTTTTTATCGGTTGTTTTCGGTTCACCGTGGCTTTCATGTCGAATTATATCATTTTTATCGCTCAGCAGTATACGTCTGTCTGCTGCATTAACGTATACTAAATCGGCTTCCGTAGTAAACAGGTCGAGTTCCGTAAAGTCGAAATTCCTTTTTAAATATTGTATGGCTTGGGCAAAGTTGGAGAATTCGGGTTTTGCACCGGTTGCAACGGATGACGGCTCTTTTGCTTCCGTTAAAGATAATGCCAGCATATCGATAAGCTGTTCGCGCTCGATATTTATAAGCGACTTACGCGTCTGTTCAATTTTCGGATTTATCATACATGTTCCCTCCATTTCGCCGCTTTCACCATGGCAATAAAAAAACAAACAATCATCAAGCTGTGAACCGCGGAACGGAAACCCTTTAAATCGGCAGTTATAAAAAATACAATGCCGTAAGCGCGAAAGTGAAAAACCGTTTGCTCCGTTACCGTAGTTAAGCTCTATAGTGCTGTTAAGAAAAAAACAATTGTCAATAAGTGCATATGCCGCTTCAAAATCGGACAGTACGCTGTTTGCGATTTGCATGTTCGTAAAGCAGGCACGTACCAACGTACACTGTCGTATGCTTCCGCCGGTAAAAAATGCATTTTTCCATACCGATTTTATTAAAGTCAGTCCGCTTAATGTTACCGTATCAAAGCTGCAATCGTTAAAAGACGACGATATAAAACCCGAGCGGATAAAGGTACTTTCATCGAATCGTACATACGCGAATGTACTGTTGTCTGCATGAACGTCTTCAATATCGGTTTTATGCCATAAAATATCACGGGCGCAAAAATCGTTCAGCTCGCAGCCTTGTATGACGCTGTCATCAATATGCCCCGACCGCAGCGTGTTTTCAATAAAAAGACGATTTGCAGGCCCGTAAAAGCTCATTTTACAGGCTCCTGTTTGTATATTTCCATATCTTCATATAAACGTTCAAGAGAAACCGTAAATTCTTTTGCACAAACGGGACAGCTTATCACAGGTTGAGTTTCGGCTTCTCCGTTAAAATTTTTATACATAAGCTGCAAATATAAAAAATCGGCTTCATATAGATTTTCCAATATTTCGCTTGTTATAGGATTCAATCCGTCCAATTCATCAATGACCCGTGCCAATAATTCGAGATCTCTATGGCGGGGATTCATCCCTGCGGCATCCGAGGTTTGAACGGCAAGTTCATCGGCGGTTGTTGCAAGATGCATGCTGCCTTTTCGATACACTCGTCCGTCATGTTCAAGCCCCAACGGTAAATAAAATATAATGCTATTATTCATTGTACGTCTCCCGTTTGCCTGCGGATGCGATTATCGTCTTCCTGCTCGTAATAAGAAGATTTCATTTCACGATTTGTCACAAGCCCGAGAGCATCTTCCAAATCTTTAGTCATATCCATACAATTTTTTCCTTTTGCTCCGAGTACGTTAATGCCGACTTCTCCGTTTTCCGAAATCGTTATTTCAAGTTCTTGTTTTTCAGCCATAAGAGAATCTCCTTACTCGATACAAGTATAATACGTTGAATCATATTTAATCAATGGTCGTCGGCGGTAAACAAAGCAATAAAAGACAAATTACCTTTTTCATTTTTTTTCAAACTCGCTTATCAGTTTTATGTTCGCTTTATCCGTGTCGGTAAGCTTGGCGTCTGTGTAATTTTTATCCGCCTTATACCATGCGTATTCGTTGAACAATGCCTGTAAATCTTCGCTCTTAAACGTTCTGCCGTGCCGCGCATATACCGCATTTCGCCAAATACGCAGTGCGGGCTTGGAAAATCCTTCAAGGTCTGCCGGTATAAGCAGACGTTCAAGTTTGGTGTAGTCTATGCCCGCTTCCGCAAAAAAGTCGGGACTGCCGTGAATTCGTTCGAGCTCTTCACTCGACGCCGTTTCATCTCGTACATATTTTTGCTGAATGCGATCATAGTAGTAGAATTGCCACTCATCTTTGTTATAGAATTTTATTCCTTGTCGGACTTTATAATTGATGAATTCCGGATATATAGAAAAATAAGGAAAACTACAAATATCAAAGGCTCTTGTTCCTTTTAGATTTATATCAACTAAATATATAATACAATGGATATATCCTGTTATATTTCTTTGAACAAATGATAATATCTCATCAGTTCCGTCATGGTTGAAGTCATAATGAAAAGAATAAAAATTTAATAACTGAAAAATCGAAATCTGCTTAAAAAAAATTGAAGAATTAAATGCTGGCATTAAATCATACTTTTCTATAGGATCTGCAAATCCAATTTTTTTTTCTATTTTTTCATTTTTTATAATTATATAGTACATAAATATTTCATTTATTTCTTTCCATCTCCATATACTTAATACAATTGAATAGGGAGGCAAAGAAAACTTGCTGTCCTCTAATAATATTAGGTCAAAAGAATCGTTTTTAAATCTTTTAAATTCTTCATGCGAATAAATTATTTCTTTCGTTTTTTCAATATTCATAGCTCCGTTATTTTCATGTGCTAACAAAATAAACGACAGCAAACAAAACAATAAAAGACAAAATACCCTTTTCATTTTTTTTCAAACTC
>CAJPNP010000064.1 GCA_905372025.1 uncultured Treponema sp.
ATAAGTGTACGCCTTTTGAACCGATAACCGTTTTTTCACGTTCGGGGAATTTTGCCAAAATGTCTTCGCAGCGGGCAAGCCTAAGGGCATTCATGACATCTTCATCGCTTGCATCTTTGTTTCCCATTTTGACATTTTCAAAAATGCTCGTTTTAAAAAGTTTCGACGTTTGGAACACAAAGGCAATGCTGCGCATGAGCGCATTTTTTGAATATGAAGAAATATCCTTTCCGCCGATTAAAACGTTGCCTGAATTTATTTTGTAAAAACCGGAAATAAGTTTTGCAATGGTTGATTTTCCGCCGCCGGACGAACCGACCAGCGCGTAGGTTTTGTTCGGCTCCAACGTAAAACTCACGTCTTTTAAAATCTTTTCGTCGGTATAGCCAAACGAAACGTTTTTAAATTCGATTCCGAAGTTGTCAAACTTTTCTTCCGTGCCGTGTTCAAGGTTATCCTTTTCCATGTCTGCAAAAAGATTTTCGAGCTTATCCACAACGCTTTTTGCCTGAAAGTTGTACATTCCGACATACATCACGCGCATAAATGCCGAAAAAAGAATGCCGGCAATGCACACAAAAAAGACGATTTTTGCAATGATGAAATTTCCGTCAGCGCCCTTATTCATAAAATAAATGGCGGCGGGAATCGTAAAGACGGCAAACAGATTAAACAGCACTTGAAACATCACATACGGAGAACGGCAGCTGAGCGTGTACTTGTATGCCAAATCGGAATAGCCGGTAATCGCTTCGTAAAATGCTTTAAAGGATTCGACGGTGCTTTTAAAGATTTTTACAATCTGCATACCGCGCACATATTCGACCGCTTCCGCATTCATCCGCTCCAACGCCGCTTGATACTTCTGCATAAAGTTTTTATTGCCCATCATAAACATCATCTGTACACCGCCGATAAGCGCAACACCGAGGAGCAAAAAACCGAGCTTTACATCGACCGCAAAGACGATGATAAACATAAAAATCGGCGTAAACAATGCGGAAATATTGTCGGGAATTAAATGCGCAACCAGCATATGCGTTTCCTGCGCATTGTCGTCTATGAGCTTCCGGATTTTTCCCGACGGGTTCAGATCGAAAAACGCAAACGATGCGTTCATCAAATGTTTGATTGCGGTTTTGCGCAAATTCGATTCGAGCCGAAAGCCGAGCACGTGCGATGCCCACAAAGCGCCGAAGTACACAATCGAATAGCCCGCCAACAGCGAAACGATCACCGTTGCGTACATCGAGCCGTCCGTAACGTTTTTTGTAACCAGAAGCGCGTATAAAAACTTCCATAAAAACCAAAATGCCCCCATCTGAGAAGCGACGCCCAGCACGGCGCATAACGCCGAAATATACACGCAATGTATTTTTTCCGGCGTATATTTAAACAATCTTTTATATGTGTCCATTCAGACCTCCTATACCGATTAATTATGTATTTTTGAGCCCAGCCGTTTTTCCAATCGCCAGTGCGGCGGAACTCCATCATCGCCCCAATATTCATCCATTGAAATAATTTTATCGTCCTTTAATTTTATAAATGACACGGTATGAAAAGAATTTACCTTATCGGTGCTGTATACATTGACGGCAGTGATGATTAAATCACCGATGCGCTCTACTCTTTCAATTGTACCGTCCCATGTTCCCGGATATTCGCAGTTCGCGCGTATGAATTCTTCTGCTGTAAAATGCTCATTCGTACAGTGCCAGTTGATATATGCCGAATCTGCAAAAAAGGGGCGTAAACGTCCGGCGTCCTGCTGTAATACCGCATTCCAAAAATCGTGAATGTCCATAACCGACCTCAAAGTTAAATTTTCAATTCCATTTCAATACATTCCCATACGCCGTCCGGCATGGTATAAGTTGCAGTTTCTCCTTTGGGTTGAAAACCGGCGGCTTCATAACAAAGCCGTGCACGTTCGTTATTCGTAAACACTCCCAATATTATTTTTGAAGCATGCAAAACGTTTTTTGCATATTCTATTGCAAGCTCTACCATTTTCTTTCCGTTTCCCTTTCCTCTGCTTTCAGGCGAAAGTATAATAAAACCGAAGCGCACAAGTGTTTTATCGTCTTTATTTGGGTAGCGGATAAACAAATGACCGAGTACGGTGCATTCGTCAATGGCACAAAGAGGAATGACAGACTGTACGCCGTTCATCGAAGCATAGTATTCATTCAATTCATTGCCGTTTAATGGGAAGCGCCCTATTTTGTCGGCAGACCATTGATAAAGCTGCTTTGCATCTTTAATCCAGCTGCAAATGATTTTGGAATCTTGCGCTTCATATTTTCTTAATACCATGAGCACCTCGATAATATTTGTTTATAAACGATACGATCGTTTCCTCAAGCCTGCTTGTTTTCAAAAAACTCCAGCCAATGCCCGTCGGGGTCTTCAAAGGTCAGCAGCTTGCCGTAAGGTTCTTCCCTGACGCCTCCGATCAATTTGACGCCGAGAGAAATCAAATGTTGCCGCATTTCTTCGATGTCATTTACCTCGAACATAATGCGTGTTTTTGCAGGCCGTACCGCACCTTTTTCCGCAGGGCGTTGCAAAAGGGCAAAAGAGGTTTCTCCCATATCGAATTCCGCCCACGCATTACCGTCAATAAATTTGAGTTCAAAACCGATGTTTTGATAAAAACGGATTGATTTTTCCAAATCGCTCACGTAAATCCAACAGGCATAGATTTTGTTTATTTTCCCGCTCTTTGCCATTTTGCCCTCCTCTACTTTACCGCTCGCATCGCGATGAATGAGGGGATGTGCAATTCGTGCAGCACCGGTTTTGTCGGCGTCAACACTATAGACCATTGTCCGTTTTTCGCTTGCACAAAGGTTTGATGATCAATGGGTTTTCCCCATTCCCAGCCCTCCGCAATCCAGCGGTCGATTACCGCCGCATTTGCGTCTTGATATGTATTGTCACCGATAATTTTTACCG